>CAYFPJ010000001.1:0-186031 GCA_964344965.1 uncultured Gammaproteobacteria bacterium
CGAAGTCCGTATCATCCCGTTAATCCACCGACGTAGTCGGTGGTAATTAAATTAACTTTTCAATCAAATTATAAGAATTTTTTACATCATAAGGATTGCGATATATTGTTAGAATTCTGTTTTCGGTATAAAAAAGATTGTCCTTTAGGCAAGTTCCGGTTATCTTCATCATTTTTTTGTATATCTCTTTTGTGTAAGATGCCCATAAAAATGAAAATTCTCTTGTTACAACTTTTTGCCAATTGAAATGTTTTTCTTTCATATATATAAAAATATAGCCTACTAAGGCTACATTTTCAAGAGCAGGCGCGGCAGGAATCGAACCCACGCAAGAGGTTTTGGAGACCCCTGTACTACCATTATACGACGCGCCCATGCAGAAAATAATATACATGATAATTACGAATAAATCAATCCCGATAGCATTCGCTTTGGCCCATGCCAATCGGGACAAGTCCTGTTAGTTTTGTTTACTAAAGTTATGTTATGTTTGCGGTAAATGGACTGTTTAAGGTAGAATGTTAACACTATGTCACGAAATTTCAAAAAACAACTTAATTCTGAACAATTGAGAGTAGTCCTGAAAGGTAGTGGACCTTGTTTAGTCTTGGCTGGAGCAGGTAGTGGTAAGACGAGGACGATTGTCTATCGAGTGGCCCATCTTTTGGTCGAAGGTATCCCTCCGGATAATATTTTACTTGTGACATTCACCAACAAGGCAGCTCGAGAAATGAAAGAAAGAATAGGTTTGATCACCAATGGTGACACTGCTCTGCCTTGGTCAGGTACTTTCCATCATATCGCTTATCGTCTTTTGAAAAGATATGCTGCAGTGCTTGGTTATGAAAATAATTTTACTATTCTTGATTCTGCCGATAGTCTTGATCTGATTAAGATTTGTCTCAAGCAAGAGGGAATAGATCGCAAGCAGCGAAGATTTCCATCTGCCAAAGTATTGCGATCTATCATCAGTTATGCACAGAATGCTCAAACGACGATTGAAGATGTCCTGGATCTCAAACACGAACATTGGCTAGAGCTAGCTGAGACGATAGAGAGAATTGCAGTAGATTATCAACAAAGAAAAGTAGCTGCCAATGCTATGGATTTTGATGACTTACTTACCAATCTTCATTTGCTTTTATTAAAATCAAAAAATGTCAGAGAAAAATATTCCAAGCAGTTTCAATATATTCTCGTAGATGAGTATCAGGATACAAATAAAGTCCAGGCATCTATTGTAAGATTATTTGCTGGAGTCCACAAAAATATTTTGGTGGTGGGAGATGATGCACAAAGTATTTATTCTTTTCGCGCAGCTGATATTGAGAATATCCTTGACTTTGAAAATCAATACAAAAATGCTCAAACTTTTCGATTGGAAACAAACTATCGTTCTACACCAAATATTCTCGATGTCGCCAATGTAGTAATAGCCAACAACAGCAAGCAGTACACAAAAGAATTAAAGAGTGTGGTAGATGAATTCACTAAGCCAGAAGTGCACGAGTTTGCTGACGATAGTGAAGAAGCAGAATTTATCACAAACAGAATTTTGGAATTAATTGATGAGGGAGTTAAACCAAATAAAATCTCTGTCTTATTTCGTGCAGCATTCCATAGTCAGGCTCTGGAAGTAGAATTGTCTCGTCATAATATTGCTTATGATTTTCGTGGGGGAGTGAGATTTTTTGAGAGAGCGCATATCAAAGACGTTTTGGCCTACTTAAGAATTCTGTCCAACAAGAGTGATGCCATTGCCTGGAGCAGAGTGCTGAATATGCAGATTGGAATTGGTCCAGCTGGCGCTCAAAAAGTTTTTCAACAGATATCTGGTGTGGAGGAGATAGATCTAAAAATTTTGCAAGAAGCTGGATCTGTACTTTCTGCCCGTGGTCAGATGGGTTGGTCTGATTTCTTACAAATTTATGAAAAAACAGAAAAGACGGATGGTAGTCCGTCAGGATTGATTGAAGGAATTTTGGAGTCAAAATATTTGGAATATTTGGAAAACGAATACCCAGACTATCGCGAGCGTAAGCAAGACATAGAGCAACTAGCAGAATTTGCTAAGCGAGCCAAAGATCTTTCAACATTTTTGGCAGAAGCGACCATGCAAGAAAATTATACGCGTAATAACAATCAAAAAAATTTGGATGATTCAGAAAAAATAATTCTCTCGACAGTTCACCAGGCTAAGGGTCTAGAATGGGAAGCAGTATTTGTCATTGGCTTGTCTGCTGGCAGATTTCCTCATGACCGAGCGACAGGTAGTGGAGAACTGGAGGAAGAAAGACGTTTGTTTTATGTGGCCATTACTCGCGCTAAGAAATATCTCTATCTTACATACCCTCTTGTAGGTCGTCGAGGAGATATGTTGATGGGGCCAAGTATGTTTCTCGATGAAATTGATCGAGATCTAATAGATGAAAACAAGGTTGGTGGAAGTACAGTATTTGGATTTAATGATCCTAGTGACGATGTAGATGATATTACTTATGAGCCTGTTTTTGATGACAAACCTAGAAAAAGTTTTTTGAAGAGTTTGGATGATTTGTAGAGGGTTTAGGTTTTTAGGACAAATAAATTCTCCCCCTTTTAGGGGGAGTTAGAGGGGGTTACTTAGTAAGAAAGAGTGTGGCAGTCCGTAACCCCTCCCAACCTCCCCTACAAGGGGAGGAGTTTTTTATTTACTTCTCAAACTCACTAATCTCTCCAAAAATTTTATCCAGCACTTCCTCAATATTTCCTTCCACAGAAAATCCTGCAGCTTTGATATGTCCGCCGCCGTCAAATAGTTTGGCAAATGCTGATACATCGGTTTCATCATTTGTTGTGCGGAAGCTACCTTTCCAGACACCAGGATCTAATTCACGTAGCACCATTCCAGCTCGTCCATCTTGGATAGTATTCAAGAAATTGGCAATGCCGTCGATGTCGTCCTTACTTGCTTCACATTCTTCGACATCTTCTTTTGTGATGTAAGTATGGACGATGTCCAGATCTTCATGGTGCTCCATTCTTCCAAATGCCACTCCCCACAATTTTAGACCATGCATAGTTTTGTCTTTGGCTGTATGCTTGTTGATTAGATTTAGATCTGCTCCTTTTTGCAATAGTTTGCCAGCAATATTGAGTGAAGATGGCTTGGTAGCTGAGTTGGTGAAGTGGCCAGTGTCAGTAATAAGGCCGGTCAAAAGTGACGTGGCGATATGACGATCTATATCAATATTGTTGTAGACAAAAAATTTGTACAAAATTTCAGTAGTGGAGCTAGATGTGTCGACTACTAGATTGTGCTTACCATATCTAGTATTGGTGGCATGATGATCGATATTGATCAATGTCACAGGCTGCTCCATTTTTTCCACAAGTTTGTCTACTCCGGCATAACCTAGATCTCCAGAATCCATGACTAGCACAGTATCTACTTCTTGATCTTCCCAAATTTTTTCATCCTGTGTAATCTTTTCAATATGTGGGATGAACTGTAGTTTGGAAGAAGCCGGAGTAGCACAAAAAGCATGATGAGGCTTATCAATGTTTTTCAAATACTGAATCATAGCTCCAGCCGAGCCAAGAGTATCGCCATCAGGATTCTGGTGGGACACTAAAATAATCTTGTTTGCTGATTGGATATGATCGTGAATGTGTTTGGCTATACGGTGGGGCATACTGTTTGGTAACTAGTAACTGGTAATCAGTAACTAGTAATTATATTTTGGAGTCTAAGCAAGCTAATCAATATACATAATGTAGTGGAAAATGTCAACCCTTGTTGGTTTTTATCTGTCTACTATCTTGTGGGCTACCTGGCTTCATGGTATTATGTCATTTATACAGTGTAAAAAGTACTAGTTACTAGTTGCTGATTACCAGTTACCAACGTATGTACCTCAAATCAATGGAAATTCAAGGGTTTAAGTCTTTTGCCACGAAGACTGTTCTTTCATTTCTTCCGCCTAATGAAGAACGTAATAGTATTACAGTGGTTGTAGGGCCAAATGGAAGTGGAAAATCCAATATTTCTGATGGAATTCGTTGGGTGCTGGGTGAACAGAGTATGAAGCAACTGCGTGGTAAAAAGGGGAGCGATATCATCTTCGCTGGTTCAGAAGGCAAAGGACAGATGAGTGCTGCAAGTATTACCATCACTCTCGACAATTCTGATAAGCAAGCCCCAATTGAGTACGATGAGTTAAGTATTACCCGCAAGCTGTATCGTTCGGGAGAAAGTGAATATTTGATCAATGGTAATACTGTGCGTTTACTAGATTTGCAAATTCTTTTGGCTCAAGCACAGTTTGCTCATGGATCTTATAGTGTTATTGGTCAAGGAGTGATCGATCGGATGCTCCTCCAGTCTCCACAAGAGAGGAAAGCATTTTTTGATGAGGCTGCTGGGATTAAGGAATTTCAGATCAAGCGTCATCAAGCATTTTTAAAATTAAATCGTAGTAAAGATCACATTGAACAAGCCGATATGCTTCTTCATGAGATCACTCCACGTTTGAAGACTCTGACTAGACAAGTAAAAAAATTGGAGCAGCGCCAAAGTGTGGAAATGAGTCTGCGAGAATTTCAAGAACAGTATTATATCACCCTGTGGGATCACTATCGCGCGGAGTTGTCCACTGTCCAAAAACAACACGATGAAACAGAAATTTACTGTAATGGCCTGGAGGAAAAATTGAAGAAAACTCAAGAGGAGCTGGCAGTTTTGGCACGTGCAGAATCTCGTCAAGATGCTTTCCTTGCTTTACAAAGGATTTATCAGGATGTCACTCAGAAGAAAAATAAAATGGAACAAGAGCGAGCAGTACTTTCTGGTCGGATGCAGACTGAATATAGTAAGGCTGGTAAACACAATGTCAATTGGCTAGAAAATAAGATTGCTGACCTACTCTCATCTTCAGAAAAAATAAAACAAAATGTCTCAGATTTCTTGGTAGAAAAAAATAAAATAGAGCAAGATTTGACAGAAGAAAAAAAGAAAAAAGAAGTACGAGATATCGAGCAGACAGAATTGAAAAACCGTCTCGTCAATCTAGAGCAGCGCTCTCAAGAAGTGAAGAGTGACCAGACCCTTTGGCACTTTGCTGGCCTTACGGCTGTCGAGGCTGTCCTTTCTGAGAGACATCGTTTTGGTGGGGTATATGGAGCAGTAGCTCAACTTGCAGATGTAGAACAGAAGTACCAGTTAGCCCTTGATATCGCAGCAGGCGGACATCTAAATTCTATTGTAGTAGGAAATGACAGTATTGCAGGGGATTGTATCAAGTATTTGCGTGAAGAACGTCTAGGTTATGCATCTTTTCTCCCACTTAATAAAATAAAACCTCGTATTTTGCCAAGTGACATTGATCGATACTTGTCACATGCAGGGGTACATGGATTGGCAATTGACTTGGTAAAATTTGATGAAAAGTTTACTAATATTTTTTCCTATGTTTTTGGCAGCACACTCGTTATAGATAATATTGATGTCGGTCGAGAAATCGGAATTGGACGGGTGAGAATGGTGACTCTTGATGGAGATATCCTAGAGACTAGTGGAAGTATGAAAGGGGGGTATCGCAAGAAAAACAGAAGAGGTCTTAGTTTTGCAGATTCTTCTCTCTATAGCAGCACAGTCGATGCTGAGAAAGTGGAAAGAGAGATCATAGAGATAAAAAACAAATTGACAGAAACGGAAAGATTAATTTCTGAAAAGCAAAAAAATATTTTTGACCTCACTTCTCGCAATGAGATATTGTCTGAGAAGCAAAGCTTGTTTGAAAATCAAATTATAGATCTAGACAGTGAGCGTGCTGCTCTCGAGCAAGAGCTTTCTCTCTCAACCATGA
Source organism: uncultured Gammaproteobacteria bacterium (assembly GCA_964344965.1). GTDB lineage: Bacteria > Patescibacteriota > Patescibacteriia > Magasanikbacterales > UBA922 > UM-FILTER-37-12. The sequence continues at coordinate 5,847 of CAYFPJ010000001.1, forward strand.
GTGCTGATGAGTATGGCAGTGTAATGAAAGAGGTGAGTATAAAAAAAGATGCTATTGAAAAAAGTATTTCTGATGTGGAAAAAGAACTAACCAAGATCCAAAAAGATATAGACGAGTTCAATGCTCGTGAAGAAGAGAAAAAGCAGCAAGTTTTTTCTCTTCAGAGTCAGATGCAAGAAATCCAAATTGATCTCAATAAGGTAACGACAGAGAAGAATGACTTAAATATTAAAATTGCCAAAATAGAAACTAAAGAAGAAGATTTGGAAAAAGAGGCCTATCAAGAGTTACACACTTCAATTTCTACTCTTGGCAATAAGGTAGAAAGTAAATACACATTGAAAGACTTGGACGAATTGCAGGTGCAGATCCAAAAATTAAAATACAAACTCAGTTTGATCGGCGGAATAGATGAGGAAGTGTTTGCAGAATACGAAGAAACCAAGGCTAGACATGAAGACCTGTCTGGACAACTAGACGACCTACATAAGACAGTTGGTGATCTGGAGCATATGATCGCAGAGCTGGATGAAATTATGAGGAAGAAGCGAGCCAAGGCTTTTAAAGAGATTAGAAAGGAATTCAAGCGTTACTTTAGTATTCTTTTTGAGGGTGGTTCGGCTGATTTATTTGAGCTTTATGGTGACGACGAACGACGAACGACGAACGACGAACAATTGTTGGGGGATCTGAATATCGAAGAAGAAGTCTATCTTGATAAGGATATTCCTAAGAAAAAGAAGGTAGAACAGATTTTGTTAGGGATTGATATCAAGGCTTGTCCACCGGGGAAGAAAATCAAGCACTTGCAGGCGTTGTCTGGAGGAGAGAGGACGATGACTTCCATTGCTCTTGTTTGTGCTATTCTTCATACCAATCCGGCGCCATTTGTGGTACTCGATGAGGTGGAGGCAGCACTCGATGAGGCCAATACCCTCCGATTTACCAAAATTCTGCAAGAACTGTCCAAGCAGTCTCAGTTCATCCTAATTACTCACAATCGGGCTACTATGCATGCGGCCGATGCCCTATATGGGGTGACGATGGGGAATGATGGGGTGAGTAAGCTTGTTAGTGTTAAGTTGGGGGAGGAGTAAAGTTTTTACTGTTTGAAATTATAGAATATGTTGACGGCAGAAGAGCAAAAAAAATTAGATTCTCTCTCATCAGATCGATTGAGATCATTAGTCCTTAGACACAGGTTTACCGGAAAAGTAATTAATTTTATAGATACAGATGAATGGAAAGCTGTGCCTGAACCTTTGTTAGAATTGGTATTGGCTCACCCTTTTTGTCTTACTATTCTTTATGCTTCGAGCAAGGAGCGTTGGGATTCAATTCCAACAGAACTGCAAAAAGAAATATTATATCCCCATCGGCCTGCAAGTGGATTTCTTTTTCACTCTTCAAGGGATAAATGGGGTGCCATACCAAAAGATTTACAAGTTTATGTAGTACGACATCCTAATGGCATACATTATTTTGGAGATGGTCTAGGATCTGGATTAGAAGATTTTGAAGCCCTTAGAGAGATGGATGATCGTATTTTACAGCTGTATGCAGAATACGATTGCGAAGACAAAGGGGTTTCATTGCAGGAATTTAAAATTATAGTTGGTCCTTTATTGTTTAGAGAGTTTGGTACTCAGGGTAGCAGGGATAAATCTGTTACAAAAAAAATAACTGATGCTCAGGTTGAAAATTTGATAAAATTTAAAAATTTAGAAAAAGAGAGAAAAGATGAGGGGAGAACAGTGCCGACTTGTGGTTATGAACTAGAACTAAAAACTATAATAAGTGAAAGAGAGTGGTACGATGCCATGGTTTGCCTAGATGTATTTGATAAAGGGAAAGATCAATTGTTTGAGATATCTTCCAAAGTATTCAAAAACGGAGAAATGGCGGCTTTGTCTGTATATAGTTTGATGCAGTCAGGCCTTATACCTACAGATACCATGAGGCCCGCAAAAATACCAGTCCATCTCAATATAGGTGTGCCTGATGAATTATCTGAAGTTGTGTTTAATCCAGGAACATATAGTGATTCAATAGGAAGTGTGGGCTATTTAGCTGAAATGAAAATTTTACACAATATTTTGGTTTTAGAACATGTGTCTGAAGAAAGGATTGTCCGCAAGAGTGACTATAGGCATTTGGTTAATATAAAACCTTCTGTCGGCTTACAGGAAGGTTTTTCTGTAAGTAGGGTTGAGATGAGAGGTCTGGATTTGCATAATACATCTTTCCTTCAAGCTCTTCGCGATGCTCCAATATTGGCTCAGACGCTCTTTTGTCATATTGCTAGAGAAAATAACATTGATTATATGGGTAAGGAAAGAGATAGATTGGCAGACCAGTGGAGAGAAAGGTCAGAAGGTGTGAGTACCGAAGTAGATATCAGTAAAATGAGATTTAAAAGGGTCTAATGACATCTCCACAACACTTGACATTTTTTCCAGTCATGTTAAGCTATTTATATAGTATGAATATCTCTCAAATCAACAAAACAAAGAAGACTAAGAAGACCCGTTTCCTCCTGGGATAGTTTTTCTTGGTATAAATTTGAGAATTACATCCCGCATGACGGGATTTTTTTATTCATCCCGAGCGTAGCGAGGGATCTTTCGAAGCCAACGGTATACGATTTAAATCTTTAAGCGGTTTTATTCCTCGATGCTTGCATCGAAAAAGTGAAAACTAACATTGGTTGAAATAAGATTTTCTGCCAATACCCCGCAGCTTGCTGCGGGGATGGCCCGATGAAGTCTTACTTAAACCAAATTTACTTTTATTAAGATATTTGTATATTGAAGAAGTATTAATTTTCATCACAAAAAAATATGGATTTTCAAACAATAACAACTAAGAAGACAAAGAAGACTGCTGATGCGGGATAGTCTCTTTTTTGACAAGCATAGAGATTATCCCGTGAGAGCGGGTTTTTTTTAAACACAGATTGTACGGATTATAAAAAGGATTACACAGATTTAAAAAAGATTATTTTCAATAGAGAGGAATGACAAACGTCAGTTTGTCACCGTGAACAACGAGACAAACTGATACTTCAGTACCTTCAGCACAAGCTGTTTGTCATTCCACACGATTAAGTAGGGAGACCAGGAGAGTTTATTAATTTTAATAAGTTTTCCTGGCCGCCCCATGAGGGGTAGGAGGTGAACGATGGGCCGTCAGCCCACGAGTGCCGCCGTTGCCCTTCGGGATGGACAACGGCTTGAGACTCTCGAGGCGGAGCGGGGGAGGAATCCCCAGCTCCGTCTCATCCCGACTACGTCGGGTCCTCGCTGTCCGCAGGCTGTGAACTGCGGACACGAGGACCCGACGGCCTGGGACCCGTACGTCGACTCCGTCGACTAGGGTCCTGGACATCTTCCGCACCGGGCTGTCACTGTCTCGCGACAACTAAGCGAGCAGAAGATCGATGGTGTGGGGGCAGGGCTGTGTCATCGTGACACGGCCGCCCAACTGTGTTTCTCACTTGTGAGTGAGAAGTGCTGAGGGGATCAATTCATCCCGAGCGCAGCGAGGGATCTTTCGGAGCGAATAATATTCAATCTACAAAATATATTTGTATATTGAAAGTCTATAGGCTTCGAAAGATCCCTCGTTGCTTCTTCCAGAGCTTCTCGGGATGAACTGGGACACGAGAGAGTCTCGTGTCTTGTCTGTCTCTTGACTGGAGATGAGACGTGATTAACCTCACGGTTACCTCCGCCCAGCTGGTTGGGCATCTTTACCGTCTGACTCTGGTCGCGAGCGACCCAGAGTCGGACTTCATGCCCTCCGATATCGTCGTACCGCGAGCTGTCACGGTCGCGTCGAAAGGCGTGATCAAGGTGGACTCCTGGCCTGTGCCAGGAGCAGAGAGGAGCTTGGCGCTCTTCCTCACCGCCGAGTGGTGGACCGACGGACGAGGGACAGCCCGGCTGCACCAGTAGGTGTGAGTCGGGTTGGGGGATTCCGGGGTCGCTTGCGACCCCGGAGGAGAATTCTTGGCTACAGATCTACGGATTTTGACGGATTATTTAATCAAGTGATTCTATCTTGGTAGATTATTTGATATAGTTAGATAGCTAAATAGAAAATTATGAATTTACAAAATGATAAATATCATATTGGTAAACATGAAGTGACAGAACTTTGTAAACAGTTTGGTACACCACTCTATGTTTATGATATGGATACTTTGCGAGAGCGAGTGGAAGAGCTGCAAAAAGAGATTGGAGTTTATTCCAACACAGAGTTCCTCTACGCCATCAAAGCAAATTACAATCCACATTTGGTAAAAGAAATAATCAACTTAGGACTTGGAATTGATGCTGTCTCTCCGGAAGAAGTAAGAATGGGACTCCTTTGCGGTGCTACGCCAGACCAAATTTTATTCACTGAAAATAACGCTACTGATCAAGAGATTGATTTTGTTCAAAATTTGGGAGTATTAACAAATGTCGGGTCACTTTCTCGACTAGAAAAATTTGGACAGGCCTATCCTGGCAATCGAGTCTCAGTCAGATTCAATCCCAATATTGGTATTGCTTCACATGAGACCAACATCACAGGCGGACCAGATTCCAAATTTGGGATTTCTTTTCGTGGAGTAGATAGAGTAAAAGAAATTGCTGAAAAATATAATCTGAACATAGTCGGTGTCCATCAACACATTGGATCTGGATGGTTGCGTTTGCGTGAACCTATTCTTGCTCTTGATGTTATCTTGGAAATTGCTGCCCAATTTCCAAATCTAGAATTTGTAGATGTTGGCGGAGGTTTTGGAGTTCCTTACAGGCCAGAAGAAAATAGATTGGACATGAAAATATTAGGAATCCAGATCGACAAAAGATTTCGTTTGTTTTGCAAAAAATATGGCAAGGATATAAGACTGCGCTTTGAGCCAGGTCGGTATGTGGTGGCTGAGTCCGGTACACTATTGACAGAAGTAAATACAGTCAAACAATCAATCAGTCGCAGGAATATTGTTGGTACGAATACAGGAATGAATCAATTGGTCCGCGTAGCCATGTATGATTCCTATCACCATATTCTCAACATTAGTAACCCAAACGGCATGCACAAAGAGTATGACGTCACTGGTAATATTTGTGAATGTGCTGATTTTTTTGCCAAAAACAGGATGCTACCAGAGGTAAGAGAAGGGGATATTTTGGCCATTCGTGATACAGGAGCTTATGGTATGTGCATGGCTACCAACTACCAACTGCGTGTTTTACCAGCAGAAGTATTAGTGAATGGCTCAGAAGTGAAGATAATTCGTCCCAGAGAAACTTTTGACAGCCTTCTCACCAAGTATCCAGCTCTATAACATCATCGCTAAGCAAACCTTGACATTTCTCAATATTCTGCTATAATACTCCTCGTCACAAATAGGTATTTCTTGTGAGTTACGACATTGGAAATACTTATATAGTTCTCATATAATTCATATTTTGGAAATTATAAATTGAAAATTGAAAATTATTTCTATGTTAGTAATCCGTCTCCAAAGACTAGGAAGAAAAAAGTCTCCATCATATCGTCTTGTGGTCTCTGAAAAAGCTCGTGATCCGCAAGCTAGAAGTTTGGAAATACTTGGTCATTATAATCCAGTAGCTATCCCAAAGATTATTGAATTGAAGGAAGAACGCATCAAATACTGGTTGTCAAAAGGTGCTCAGCTCTCTGAAAGTGTTAATAATCTACTTGTAAATGCTGGTATCATCACTGGTAAAAAACAAAAATCAGTGGCTATCAGTAATAAGCGTCAGGCGAAGATTGATAAAGCGAAAGAAGAAGAAAAAGCCAAGGAACAAGAAAAAATAGAAGCTGAGAAAGCTGCTGCAGAGCAAGAAGCAGCAAAAGAATCTGATACCGTTGAAGAAGAGGTAAAAGAAGAGGTCGCAGCCGAAGAACCTACACCTGCTACTGAAGAGACTCCAAAGGATGTAGAAGCTACAGAAGATAAAACAGAGGAAGCAAAAGAAACTCCAGCCGAAGAAGTTGCACCAGCTCCTGAAGAAGATAAAGAGGTTGCAGAAGATACAAAGTCTTCAGAAGAAAAAGTTTCAGCTGAAGAACCTGCTGCCGAACCAAAGACACCTGAAGTAACGGAGGAAACACAGATGCCCGAGGCTGTTGAAGAGAAGAAAGAAGAGGTGGCTGAAGAAAAGCCTGCAGAATCGGAGGAAGAAAAAAGTGAATAGTCATTCCATTTACAAAACATCCCTAGATAAATCTGGGATGTTTTTTTATCCACTTTTTTTGGAACCAGTCTTGATTATTGACTTTAGTAAAAACATGTGGTATACTTTTTCCACTTCAGAACTGAGCCTTGTTGGTTTTCACTGACAGGCAGAGTCGACAGTTCGATGCTAAGTTGATAGAAAATGTTTCAAACATTTTCTTGCAAATCTAGAGAGACATTTATGGAACAAGATCAAGCATTTGTCGAAACCGTGGTCAAAGCGATTGTCAACAATCCAGACGACGTAAAGGCAACACGTACTGTAGACGAACGAGGTGTCCTTATCACATTGGATGTCAATCCAAGTGATATGGCATACGTCATCGGTCGTCAAGGACAGACAGCTAGATCTATTCGTACACTCTTGAAGATCGTGGGGGCCAAAAATAACGCACGCGTTAACCTCAAGATCAATGAGCCAGAAGGAAGCACACGTCCTCCAAGACCAGCTTACCAAGCTAGTCCTGCAAGTTCAGATGCTTCTGCTCCAGCTCCAAGTAGTGACGATATAGACACTAGTGCAGTAGATGGATTGAACATCTAACATAAAAGAAAATAAAACTCCTTGTTTAAAACAAGGAGTTTTTTGTCTTTTGCTTGACGCTATATCATAAAATGGCTACAATACCGACACTATGAACTCATATCAAGTTTTTCAAACCCACCAAAATATTAACTTATTTTTTAGCCCCAAAACTCGTCTTTGGACTCACACAATTGTGTCTAAAAAATAAGTTAATATTTTGGCTCTATTTTGGTCAAAAATAGGTAAAACTTAATACCGGTTCTATATTATTCTCTAATATCTATATATATGTCTGCCAACCTAGAAAGATTAATTAGACTAGCCAAAAAGACCGGAGATACATTGATTATTCACGATCAAAATAGTAACAGAGATTTGGTCCTGTTAGACGTCGATCAATATGAAATGATGGTAGACAGTAGTGTGTTTTTTGGTCACAGTAGCGAATTGAGAGACCAAGGAATTCACGAACTTACTGAGAGGGGGCTACTTGATAAGATCAATCGTGATATTTCCATTTGGCGCTCCCAAAAAGAACTGGATGAAGAATGGCAAAGGAATGAACATCTAGACAGACATATGGCCGCCAATCCACTACCAGATCCTTTTGAAGAAGATTTCACTCATCATGCTGATTGGCACGATGCTGGCAGTGTCTTGGAAGATCGTTATAAAGACACGCCTTGGAATTATGATGGAGATGGAGATGTGTGGGAAGATGAAAAAGATTTTGATGACCTTGATACTATTAAGATAGAAGACATTCCAAATTTTGATCAAGAAATTGATTTTGGAGAAGTAGATTGGAGTTCTGACGATGAATTGCAAAGTATACCATTTTCATCTGAAAATTTAGAAGAGGCCTGGGAAGATGAACCCTTGCTGGACGAAGACCCTATTTTCTTTGAAGAGCCTATTTAATCCGCCCAAGACGGACGAGAAGGTTGATTCCCCGCGGCTTCCACCCACCCAAGTCGGACAGGTGTCGCGAGATATTTATCTTTTGATACTCTACTGCTTGCGGCGGGGTAGTTCATTTCATGATCAAACAGTTATTGGTCACGAACCATCAAAATATCCCCAATTTATCCCTATCTTCCTTTCTTGACTTTTTGTGAAGAATACTATATAATCCTACTCGCAATTTTAAGTGTGTCTTTTTGGCACTAAATTTGTCTTTTTAAAAAATTATAAAGAAGGCCGCTGGATTACAAAACTAGCTCGACCACTCGAGGCTAGTGCGGTGAAATGTATTTGCCCATATGGCAGATTTTGATCGTTCCAAGCCACATGTAAATGTGGGAACCATCGGTCACGTAGACCATGGTAAAACAACAACAACTGCTGCAATCTTGAAAGTTGCTGCAGCTGCTGGTTTGACTGCTCAAACCAAAGACGTCGATGCTATCGACTCTGCTCCAGAAGAGAAACAGCGTGGTATTACCATCGCTACAGCTCACGTTGAGTATGAGACTGAGAATCGTCACTATGCTCATGTCGATTGTCCAGGCCATGCTGATTATGTAAAAAACATGATCACTGGTGCCGCTCAAATGGACGGTGCCATCCTAGTAGTTTCAGCAGCTGATGGTCCTATGCCTCAGACTCGTGAGCACATTTTGCTTGCTCGTCAGGTTGGTGTACCTTACATCGTAGTATTTTTGAACAAAGTTGATCAAGTGTCAGATCCTGAACTTATTGATCTAGTTGAGGAAGAAATCAAAGACCTCCTAAATAAATACGAATTCCCTGGAGATACTACTCCAATCGTTCGTGGTTCAGCTTTGAAAGCTCTTGAAAATCCATCAGGAGACGAAGCAAAACCAATTCTAGACCTTCTAAAGACTCTAGACGAATATATCCCAACTCCAGAACGTGATTTGGACAAGGATTTCCTTATGCCAATCGAAGATGTCTTCTCAATCGAAGGACGTGGTACTGTAGTGACTGGTCGTGTTGACCGTGGTGCAGTGAAAGTTGGTGAAGAGATCGAAATGGTCGGTATGGGAACTGAAACAACAAAGACTACCGTTACTGGTGTGGAGATGTTTAACAAGAATCTAGACCAAGCTCAAGCAGGAGACAATGCTGGTATTCTACTTCGTGGTACCAAGAAAGACGAAGTTCAGCGTGGTCAAGTACTTGCTAAGCCAGGTACTATCACTCCTCATACTGAGTTTGAAGCAGAAGTATATGCTCTTACCAAAGAGGAAGGTGGTCGTCACAAACCATTCTTCAAAGGTTACAAGCCACAATTTTACATCCGTACTACAGATGTGACTGGTGATGTTACCTTGCCAGAAGGCACAGAGATGGTTATGCCTGGAGACACTGTAAATCTAGGTATCAAATTGATCGTACCAGTAGCCCTAGAAGAAAAGATGCGTTTCGCTATTCGTGAAGGTGGACGCACAGTAGGTGCTGGTGTGGTAACCAAGATTATTAACTAATGATGATCTGAGGAGGAGGTCTTTGACCTCCTCCTTTTTGCTCTTTTATTATACATATGACAAAAAATACAACCCAGGATGACAACATGGAAGAAAAACAAGATGATAAGAAAAAAGTAGTCAAAAAAGACGATGTCAAGCAAGATTTGGGTCCAAAGATTAGGATCAAAATTCGTGCTTATGACAACAAGATCATCGATATTGCTACCAAAACTATCATCGATACAGCTGAGCGCAACAATGCCAAGATAGTCGGTCCAGTACCATTGCCTACAGAAATCAAAAAATATAGTGTTAACCGCTCTAGTTTTGTCAATAAACCATCTCAAGAACAGTATGAGATGCGTACTCACAAACGAATCATTGATATTTACAAGGCTGGTCCAAAAGCGGTCGATGCTCTAATGAATTTGAATTTGCCGAGCGGTGTGGATATTGAGATTAAGATGAGCTAGTTTCCTTGGTTTTGAGGTTCTTTGATACCTAACTACTCTGTTAAAAAGACCCTTAATTCAGCCAAATTTGTTTTATCCATAGGTGACACTTGACAGATATAAAAAAATCACGTAAAATAGCGGCAACTTAAAAAAGAGATAGCAGGGTGCTACGCAGATAAGATCTTACTTTGGTCGAGCCATTCAACAGGCTCAAGGTAAAGAAAACATCTGTATCGACCATGTTGTCAGAGGAAAATCATTGAAAATATAGTAGATAAAGCCAATGTCGGAGGGACTATGGCTAGAAAGAATTAGGGTTTTTTGTGCTCAGACAAAGAATTTTGATTTTTTCTAGTTTTTTTGAACCCCGACCATGTCGGGGCAAGAGCAGACAAGTCGTAGACTTGTTGAGAGAAGATAATAAATTTCGTTTCATTATACTGAAGTGAAAAATTAGAACCATTTTTGTTGATAGAAATATGCGTTTTATCGTAGGTACAAAATTGAACATGACCCAAGTCTTCAAAGATGATGGGACAGTAGTCCCAGTCACTAGAGTACAGGCTGGTCCTTGCGTGGTGACTCAGATCAAGACTTCAGAGAAAGACGGCACCAATGCTGTACAGCTTGGATTTGGCACGCAGAAGAATTTTCGCATCAATAAAGCTCAACAAGGACATCTAAAAGGTCTTGACTCTGTCAGACATATGCGTGAATTTTCTGTTACCGAAGATCAGGGTTTGAAACGTGGCGATGTTTTTGGGGCATATATTTTTAATACAGGAGATAAGGTGCAAGTGACAGGTACTTCCAAAGGTAAGGGGTTCCAGGGAGTAGTGAAGCGTCACGGTTTTCATGGATCTCCAGCAAGTCATGGTCACAAGGATCAGCTTCGTATGCCTGGATCTATTGGTGCCACAGACGCAGCTCGTGTTTTCAAAGGTACACGCATGGGAGGACACATGGGAGATGACAGAGTCACTGTAAAAAATTTGGAAGTTGTAGAGGTTGATTTGGAAAAAAACGAGCTACTTATCAAAGGTGCTATTCCTGGTGCTAGAGGCGGACTACTTATGATCTCTACGAGTGATGGAAATATTGAAATAAAAGCAGAAGAGACAGAAGTAAAAGAAGAGGTAAAAACTGAAGAAACAGTGGTAGATGAAGAAAACAAGCCTGCCACAGAAGAAAAGACTGAAGGTACTGAAGAAGCAGTCGAAGAAAAAAAGGAAGAAGCCAAAGAGGAGGCTCCTGTTGCTGAAGGACAAAAGGAAGAAGTGGTAGAAGAGGCAAAAGAAGATAAAAAAGAAGAAGTCAAAGAAGAGGCAAAAGAATCAGAATCTGCTGAAAAAGCAGAGCCAAAAGTAACTGAAGAAAAATAAATATATGTCGACTATTGCAGTCTACAATTCAATGGGAGAGAAGACCGGCAGTGCTGATCTTAATGAAACAGTTTTTGGTGTATCTCCAAAAAAAGAAGTGATACATCAAGTCTATGTGGCTCTTGAATCCAATGTTCGTCAGCCATGGGCTCATACCAAAGACAAGAGTGAGATCCGTGGTGGTGGTAAAAAACCATGGAAACAAAAAGGTACTGGAAGAGCAAGGCATGGATCAATCAGATCTCCTCTTTGGAAGGGTGGTGGTGTCACATTCGGACCTCTGAAGACTAGAAATTATAAGAAAAAAATTAATAAAAAAATGAACAAATTGGCCACCAGAATGTGTCTCTCTGCCAAGTTGTCTGAGGAAAAATTGCTACTCCTGGATGAGTATGGTGCAGAAGGTAAGACCAAACAGCTTTCAGAAATGAGGGCAAAGATGCCTGGAAATGGTAAGACCACTCTTTTGGTGGGCACAAAAAATGATACTATTGGTCTTGAAGCACGCAACATACCACGTCTTGATGTCCAAAGAGCGGAAGATGTAAATGTGGTAGACTTACTTCATCATCAGTACGTTATTTTGACAAAAAACAGTATAGAAGTACTTGAAAAACGTCTAAAAGCATAGAATATTTATGGGAATCTTAAAAAAATTCACAAAGAAAAAGGAAGACAAAACTGCCAAAGAGGAAGATGTTCTTAGTGCTGAAGAAAAAAAGACTGAAACCAAAAAGAAAAGCTCAGCAAAAAAAACTGCAAAAAAAACAGACAAAACAGAATCAGAAACTCCAGCAAAGAAAGTAACACTAAGATCTGGCAGTAATGCTCACAAAGTGTTGATCCGACCATATGTAAGTGAAAAAGCAGCTATTGCTGAAACTCATGGTACTTATACTTTTGAGGTAGCTCCAAATACTAATAAGATTGAGATTAAAAAAGCAATTAAAGATGTGTACGGAGTGATGCCTACAAAAGTAAGAGTGATGAATTTTGAAGGTAAAAGAGTGAGATTTGGCAGAAAGATGGGAAGAAGAAAAGACTGGAAAAAAGCAGTAGTAATATTACCAAAAGGTAAAAGTATTAATATTCACGAAGGAGTCTAAATCAACAGTTAACATTTTACAATTGACAATTAACACGATTGAAATTAGTAGTTAATTGTAAATAGTCAATTGTCAAAAGTCGTTTTTATGCCAGTAAAGAAATACAAGCCAACTACTCCAGGAAGACGCAAATCAAGTGTCCAGGATTTTTCTGATATCACAAAAAAAAGGCCAGAAAAATCTTTGACAAAAAGATTGAAATCACGTTCTGGTAGAAATAATACTGGTAAGATCACAGTTCGTCATCGTGGAGGTGGTGTGAAGAAATTGTATCGTATTATTGATTTCAAAAGACTTAGGTTTGATGAGGTGGCTGAAGTGATTGCAATTGAATATGATCCAAACCGTGGTGCTCGTATAGCTCTTGTCAAGTATGAGAATGGTTCAAAAGCTTATTACCTAGCTGGCAAAGGCATGAAAGTGGGGGATAAGGTAGTGTCTTCAAAGAATAAGATAGAAGCTGCCCCAGGCAATAGAATGCCTCTCGAGCATATCCCTGTTGGTCTATTTGTTTATAATGTAGAATTGTCAGTTGGAAATGGTGGCCAAATCATTCGTGGGGCTGGTACTGGAGCACAATACCAAACACTTGAAGGGAAATATGCACAGTTGAAATTGCCTTCTGGCGAAGTTCGTTTGGTGCCAAAGGGTTGTCTAGCAACTATCGGTACAGTGAGTAACCCAGAATATAATTTGATCAGATGGGGTAAGGCTGGTAGAAGACGTTATCTTGGTTGGAGACCGATTGTAAAAGGTAAGAACATGAACCCTGTAGATCACCCGCATGGTGGTGGTGAAGGGCATTCACCGATAGGTCTCAAGGGTGGTCCAAAAACACCTTGGGGTAAGAAAGCTATGGGTCTCAAGACCAGAAAAAAAGGAAAGCCAAGTGACGCTTTAATTTTAAGAAGAAGAAAGAAGAAACACTAATCTTAGCACAAATTATCACGAATATTGTTTGTATGGTAGCCAATAAGTTTAAATAAAATATTTTAGTGATAATATTAGTGTAGATTAGTGTAATAATTAGTGTTTCTATGTCTAGAAGTTTAAAAAAAGGACCATTCGTGAATCCAAAGTTGATGAAAAAGGTTGCTGCGGCTAAAGCCACGGGTGATCGTAAACCTATCAAGACTTGGGCTCGTGCTAGCACTATTACACCAGAGATGGTGGGTATGACTTTTGCTGTCCACAATGGAAGAAAGTTCATTGATGTGCTTGTAAACGAAAACATGGTTGGGCATAAGCTTGGTGAGTTTTCTCCCACCAAAACATTTCGTGGCCATGGTGGTAAGATGGCTAAAGCTCAGAAATAATTTTACAGAGATTTTTTAATAAATTATGAAAACGCAGACTAAAGCAAAATTGAGATACTTGAGAATGGCACCAAGAAAGGTACGTTTGCTTATTGATGTTATTCGTGGTCAGAAGGTGGAGGATGCTCTAATCCAGCTCCAATATTCCAAAAAGAATGCTGCCAAGGTGGTGGAAAAATTATTAAAGTCTGCCGTAGCCAATGCAGAGCACAACCACAAGATGAAGTTAGAAACATTGATAGTAAAAGAAGCTTTTGTAGACGGAGGTCCAATACTTTATCGTTGGATGCCGCGGGCATTCGGACGCGCATCCAAGATCCGCAAACGCACATCACATATCACACTTGTACTGGAAGGTGAGGCATCAGAAGAGAAGATTTCAGATGAAAAAAAATTACCAAAAGTTTCCAAAGAAGAAGGTAAAAAATCTAAAGAGGATAAAAAGGTAACAAAGGGTACAAAGGTTTCAGAGGAAAAAGAAGAAAAAGCGGAAAAAGAAGAAAAAGCAAAAAATAAGAAAGAAACAAGAGAAGAAGATAAAAAGGAAAAATAAGTTTGAAAATTAAAAATTTCAAGATATGGGTCATAAAGTTCATCCAAAAGTTCACAGAATGCAGGTAATCTACTCATGGGATTCCCGCTGGTTTAGCAAACGCAATTATTCTAAATATGCCAAACAAGACATTGCTATTCGTGAATATCTTGGAAAAAAATTCAAAGAATCACATATTGACTCTATAAGTGTAGAAAGAGGACCAAAAAATGTTACTGTAACGATTCTTGCTGCAAAGCCTGGCTATATTATAGGACGTGGTGGAAAGGGTCTTGATGAGGTGAGAAAGTACATAGAGAGAAAGATCATGCAAATGAGTTTCAAAGTAAAGTTGAACATAAGAGAAGTGAGCTCTCCTGCTCTTTCTCCAGCTGTTGTTGCTCAGTCAATTGCAGAAGATATCGAAAAACGTACTCCTTTTAGAAGAACAATGAAGCGTTCAGCAAAAAGAGTAATGGACGCTGGAGCTAAAGGTGTAAAGATCCAACTGGCTGGAAGATTGAATGGAGTAGAAATCGCTCGTACCGAAAAAATAGCTCTTGGTACTGTGCCTCTAATTACTCTTCGTAGTGATGTTGATTATGCATATGTAAGAGCAAACACAATCTATGGTGTTATTGGTGTAAAAGTGTGGATTTGTCATGGCGAAGTTTTTGGAAGAAAAGATAAGTTTGCAAATTCTGAAAAAAATGATGGAAAAAACACAAAAAGAACTACAAAAAGATCTGACAAGAGAAGAAATTTTTCAAAAAGGGAAAATCCTTCAAATTTGAAAGCTAAGAAAGAAGTAGAAAAAAAATAATCAAAATAGGTTAGTATGTTGTTACCAAAAAAAGTAAAACACAGAAAATGGCATAAGCCACGTAGACTGAACAAAGGTGTTGCTACTCGTATCAATACTGTTGCTTTTGGTGAATTTGGTTTGGTATCTACTACTCACAGCTGGGTGACAAGTCGTCAGATTGAAGCAGCTCGTCGTGTTTTGACCAGATATGTGCGTCGTGGCGGTAGGGTATATATTAGAATTTTCCCAGATCGACCTGTCACTAAGAAAGGTTCAGAAGTTCCTATGGGTAAGGGTAAGGGTGCACCAGATCACTATGTTTGTACTGTAAAGCCTGGCACTGTGATGTTTGAGATGGAAGGTATTCCTTTTGAAAAAGCAAAAGAAGCTCTAGATCTGGCAGCATATAAATTGCCAGTGAAAGGTAGAGTGGTAACAAAGAAATAATATATGGATATCAAAGAATTACAACATGCTTCTGAAAAACAATTGCAAGCAATGCTCAATGAAAAAAGAAATGAAATGAGAGAGCTCCGATTCAAAAGCTATGAAGGTCAATTGAAAAAAGTAAGAACTATTCGTGTTTTGAAAAAAACAATAGCCAGAATAATGACTGCTCTAAATAATAAGAAAAGTGCAACAAATGCTGGTCTTGGAAAATCTGAAGAAAGAAAATAATCTGAAAATAAAAAAGTAAAAATTTGTATTTATGAATACCTCTGAAGAGACAACTAAAAAAGTAATACATCGCCAATTTGAGGGTGAGGTTGTGGCTGTCAGCGGAGAGAAGACAGTAAAGGTTCGTATTGACACCAGAAAGCTGCATTCAAAATATAGAAAATTGTACACAACCAGTAAGAATTATGCTGTTCATGATGAGAAAGGTATTGCTAAAGTCGGTGATTTGGTGGTGGTACAAGAATGTCGCCCAATTAGCAAAACCAAAAAATGGTTTGTAAAGCAAGTGGTAAAAAAATCAGAATAAATAATTTATAATATGATCCAACCACAGTCTATCCTAAAGGTAGCAGACAATTCAGGAGCAAAGAAGCTGATGTGTATCAGAGTGCTTGGTGGTTATAAAAAACGTTTTGCTACTGCAGGAGATATCATCACTTGTTCTGTAAAAGAAGCTGTCCCTCGTGGCGGTGTAAAAAAAGGTGAAGTCGTACATGCTGTGATAGTAAGACAAAGAAAAGAAATGCGCAGGAAAGATGGGACTTATGTTAGATTTGACGAAAATGCAGCTGTAATAGTTGACAAAAAAACAAAGGAGCCAAAAGGTACTCGTATTTTTGGGCCGATTGCTAGAGAACTTAGAACAAAAGGTTTTCAAAAAATAATTTCTCTTGCCCCAGAGGTACTATAATAGTACTTAGCCAATAGTTCATAGCCAGTAGATTATACAAAATTATGTATTTTCAAATAATGGTTACAAATTATTGGTTAATGGCTACGAACTAATAACTATAGATATGAAAATAAAAACAGGAGACAAAGTAAAGATTTTGAGTGGGAAGGATCGCGGGAAAACCGGTAAGGTTATTCAGGTTTTGTTCAACAAGAAAAGAAAATGCTACATGGTCGTGGTCGAGGGGATAAATATTCTGAAGAAGCACATGCGTCCTCAGAGACGAGGTGACAAAGGACAGGTCATTGAATTGCCAGCACCGATAGATATGAGTAATGTCATGCTCATTGATCCTAAATCAAATAAGCCGACCAGAATAGGGTATACCATAGAAGGAAAAAGTAAAAAAAGAATTGCCAAAGTAAGTGGTGAATTTCTAGATTAGAGTTCATGGTTCTGGGTTCATAGTTCATAGGATTTTGTCCATAAAACTATTGAAAATAAACCCCGAACCATGAACCTAAAACTAAGAACTATTATTATGAAGTCACAATTTTACAAAAAATATAAAGATGAAGTGGTTCCGGCCCTCAAAGAAAAGTTTGGTTACCAGAACATCATGCAAGTACCACGTATTGAAAAGGTAGTTCTTAATGTTGGGTATGGAAGGCACACCAAAGACAATGCTTTTATTGAAAATGCTGCCAACACTTTGAAAACAGTTACAGGTCAATCTCCGGTTCACAACAAAGCAAAAAAATCCATTTCTAATTTTAAAGTTAGAGAAGGTACTGCAGTAGGTGTGTCTGTAACTTTACGTGGAGAAAAGATGTATGATTTTTTGCAAAAATTGGTAAGCATCACATTCCCTCGTGTCCGTGATTTTCGCGGTATCAGCCCACACAGTTTTGATAAGCAAGGAAATTATAGTGTTGGTTTCAAAGAAAACATTGCCTTTCCAGAGATAAATTCAGATGCTGTGGAACGTATTCACGGATTAGAGGTCGTAATTCAGACTACAGCAACCAAGAAGGAAGAAGGTTTTGAATTGCTGAAAGGACTTGGTTTTCCATTTAAGAAAAAATAATATAATAAAATAATTCCAATCTACAAATAAATCCTAATGCTACTAATATATACTAAGAATGATGTAGCAAGTATTCGCAACATTAGGATTTATTTGTAGATTCGGATTATCCCATTCGTGTATGGCTACAAAAGCACAAATTGCAAAATCAAATAAAAAAGTCAAATTTAGTACCAGAAAAGTTCAAAGATGTTGGAAATGTGGCAGAAAGCGTGGATTTATGCGTAAATTTGGTTTGTGCAGAATTTGTTTTCGAGAATTGGCAAATGATGGTAAGCTGCCTGGTGTCCGAAAATCAAGTTGGTAATTAAATTAGTATCAAGATTATAAATAAGAAATAAAAAATTTTATAAACACGTCAATTTTATGATGACCGATCCAATTGCAGATTTGTTAACACGTATCAGAAACGCCTACAAAGCAAAAAAGGCTACTCTTGAAGCACCTCTTTCCAAAACAAAGAAGGCTTTGTCTGATATTCTTCTATCTGAAGGTTATCTTGAGGCGGTCGAAGTTACAGATACTAAGCCAGCAAAACTTATTTTGAAATTAAAATACCATGGCAAACAGCCTGCAATACAGTCAATCAAAAGAAACAGTAAGCCAGGACACAGAATCTACAAGAAAGCAGACGAATTACCAAAAGTCTTGAATAATTATGGTATCGCAATTATTTCTACCTCCAAAGGATTGATGACTAATAAACAGGCCAAGAAAGAGGGGATTGGAGGAGAAGTGCTTTGTAGTGTGTATTAAAACACAGATGACACAGATTATGAATGGATTACGCGGATAGTTTTATGAAGATTGTTGCTATCCAAATTGGCCACATATAATCTGTGAAATCTATATATAATCTATGTAATCTGTGTTAAGATAAAAAAATATGTCACGTGTTGGAAAACAGACAATTGAATTACCAAGTGGAGTAAGTGTGGAATTGAAGGAAGGTAATATAGTGGTGAAAGGGCCAAAAGGTCAACTTGAGCGCACTGCAAATCCTCTGGTTCAAATTAACATTGCCGATGGTCAGTTGACTGTGAGCGTAAAGAATGAGGGAAACAAAAAAGAAAGATCTCTGTGGGGTACATATGCTGCACACATGAAGAATATGGTTGTGGGCGTGACAGAAGGTTTCAAAAAACAATTGGAAATCAACGGTGTGGGTTATCGTGTTGGTATGCAAGGTTCAGATCTAAAGATTGAAGTTGGATTTTCTCATCCTGTAATTTTTAAGATTCCAGAAGGTATAAAGGCTGCCGCAGAAAAAAATATTATCACCATTGAAGGAATTGACAAAGAATTGGTAGGTCAAGTTGCGTCAGAAATAAGAGCAATCAGAAAACCAGAACCGTATAAGGGTAAGGGTATCAAATATGTAGATGAACAGATTCGCAGAAAAGCTGGTAAGACAGCCAAGAGTGCTGAATAAAAAATTACTTTAGTTATAATATGAATACAAAAAATCAATCTAGAGAATCAAAGAGAAATAGACGTAGAATTAGGGTACGCTCTACTATTTTTGGCACAAAAGAAAGGCCACGTCTGAATGTTTCAAGAGGTCTTCGTCATACCTATGTCCAACTTATTGATGATCAGAGTGGTAAGACACTGGTTGGTTTGCACAGTAAAAATAGTGAAGTAAAGGGTGATGCCGGTGAAAGAACTGGAAAGCAAGCCGCTGCCTACTTGCTCGGTAAGATTTTGGCTGAAAAAGCAAAAGCAATGAAGATCTCAAGTGTTGTCTTCGACAGAGCTGGTTATAAATATCACGGGAGAGTGAAAGCTGTAGCAGAAGGAGCTCGTGACAATGGTCTAGTATTCTAAAATTGTACACCGTTGATTAAAAAAACATTTTATAATAAAATTACCTAGTCTATATGGAAGGAAAGAGAAAAAGAAAAATGAGAAAACCAAAAGAAAAGCCTGAGTTTGACCAGCAGATTGTTGACTTGGCCCGTGTTACTCGTGTGACCAAAGGTGGTAAGCAGCTCAGTTTTCGAGTTTGTGTTTTGATTGGAGATAGAAAAGGTAGAGTAGGATATGGTATTTCAAAAGGAAAAGATGTTCAGATCGCTGTCGAAAAGGCTGTATCACAAGCCAAGAAAAGACTCATCAAAGTACCAATTACCAAAGGTACCATCCCTCACATGGCAGAAGCAAAATATAAGGCCGCCAAAGTAATTTTGAAACCTGCTCCTCAAGGTTCTGGTGTTATTGCTGGCTCTGTGATTCGTACTGTTCTTGAGATGGCTGGTGTACCAAATGCTTCTTCTAAGATGCTTGGTAGAACTAATAATAAAATCAACAACGTTAAGGCAACATTCGCTGCTATTGAATTTTTGAAGACTTTTAAAGGAAGAAAAAAACCTTCTTCAAAAAAACAAGATGACAAGAATGATTCAGAGGGTGAGAGTAAGGAAAAAAAGGAAAAGAAATAGTTTAAAATAATTTTAGTATGACTCTAACAGCACATACAATTTCAGCCAAGACTGGATCAAAGAAGACTAAAAAACGTGTTGGACGTGGTAATTCTTCTGGTAAAGGCACTTATTCTTCTCGTGGTCTCAAAGGTCAGCGTTCTAGATCTGGTGGTAAGAGTGGGGGTAAGTTGAGAGGTTTCAAACAAGCCTTACAAAAAGTACCAAAAGTACGAGGATTTAAGAGTGGTAGGCCGAAAGCGCAGTCAGTTGCTCTTGCAACATTGGAACGTGTAGCTGTGGAAGGGAAAGAAATTACCCCTCGATTTTTGAAAAATGTCAAAGTAGTTAAGGATTTTAGAAAACCTGTAAAGATAGTAGCTACTGGTGTGATCAAAAAGAAAGTGGTCATCAGTGGTTGCTTGGCTACCAAAAATGCTATAGAAATGATTGAGAAGGCTGGCGGTAGTGTGAAATTTTAGTAATTACTGATGCGTTAATAATCAGTTTGCTTCGTTCAGTTTTATACTAATTGTCCTTTTGATTTTTGGAAAACGAAAATTATATCGTGTAATATGTGGCAGAAATTTCAGAGAATTTGGAAAATTAAAGATCTTCGCAACAGCATCCTTTTTGTATTAGGGATGCTTGTTATATTTCGTGCTGCTGCTCATATTCCGGTGCCTGGTGTGAATCCCGAAGGGTTGAAGCAGTTGTTTGCTGGCAACCAAGTTCTTGGTCTCTTGAATGTATTTTCTGGTGGTACTATTGAGAATTTTTCTATTGTGATGCTTGGTGTTGCTCCTTATATTACTTCATCTATTATTTTCCAACTTCTGGTGATGGTCATTCCTCGTTTGGAGGAATTACAAAAAGAAGGTGACTCTGGCCAACAAAAAATCAACATGTACACACGCATCGTGTCTGTACCTCTTGCTATATTGCAAGCTTTTGGATTGATCAAGCTTCTTAGCTCTAGTCAGGCCAATATTTTGGGAGATGTGAATACTTTCAAATGGGTCGCCATTCTTACTACAGTAACAGCAGGTACAGTCTTCCTCATGTGGATTGGTGAGCTTATTACAGACAAGAGAATTGGTAATGGTATCTCTCTCCTAATTTTTGCAGGTATCATCGCAGCCCTGCCGACAGCTGTCCAGAATGCTATTGTAAACTATACTCCATCTGACCTTACTACTTATATCTTGTTCTTGGTGATTGCTATTGTGACCATTGTTGGTGTAGTGATAATTACAGAAGGGCAGAGAAATATTCCAATCAGCTATGCACGTCAGGTGCGAGGTAGAGGTGCTGGGTCTAATTCTAGTTTACCGCTTCGAGTGAATATGGCTGGTGTGATTCCGATCATCTTTGCTATTTCAGTTGTCCTATTTCCACCAATGATTGCGCAGCTTTTTGTAAACAGTGGAGGATTTTTGGGCAGATTTTCCACCATGACGATCAACTTGTTTAACAATCAAATATTTTACGGAGCAGTTTATTTCCTACTTGTATTCGGATTTACATATTTTTATACAGCAGTGATCTTTCGTCCAGAAAAGATGGCCGAGAATCTTCAGCGCCAAGGAGCTTTCATCCCAGGCATTCGTCCTGGTAAGCAAACTGAAGAGTATCTGGCTAGGACCATGAACAGATTGCTATTTAGCGGAGCTACTTTCTTGGCTGCGATTGCTGTCTTGCCACTTCTCATGCAAACGGTGACCAACTCCCAGTCTATGGTAGTCGGTGGTACTAGTCTTCTTATTGTTGTCAGCGTAGCGATTGATATTGCCAAGCAGATCGATGCTCAGCTTACTATGCATGCGTATGATCGGGTGTAGTTTGAAAATTAACAATTAACAATTAACAAAACCCGCGGAAGTGGGATTTTTGTTCAGTTGGCAACTTATAGGCAATTGTAAAACTGGTGGTTTGATGATATAGTGTTAAGGTTAAAGAGGTAAAATTGCTAATTTATGGGCTTTTTTGCATATCTTTTTGGGACAGGTGCTCCAAAGAATAAAATATCCAATGTCGAACATCCTCTTGGTAAAGATGAGATTTTTCTTCTTGTCTCGACTGCCAAAATTAAGACTCTTGATCGCAAAGAAAGAGACCTAATTCGTGAATTAATTTTGAAGCGTCGTCTGGGAGACGGGAAGATTTCTGCCAGGCAGATTGATGAAGTACTTGCTCAAGCAGAACATGAAAACTTGATTAGTAAGTATGATAGGCAAAATGTGGTGAGAGTAATTGGTGAACATTTCAATAAAAAATTTGGAAATGCCTGAAATACTGAAAAAGCTTAAAAGGCTACTATTTTTCAAGCCTTTTAAGCTTTTCAAGCCTTTTAAGTTTTTTTGTATGAAAAAAATAATTATATTAATGGGGGTCCCTGGTAGTGGTAAAGGAACTCAAGCCAAAAAATTAGTCGAACGACATGGCTATGGTCATATCTCTACTGGAGATCTGCTTCGTGCTCTTGCAGTAGATGAAAATGCTGATCCAGAAGACAAGCAAATGCTAGTTGACATGAAGGCTGGTAAGCTTGTTGCCGACAAATTGATTTACAAACTTGCTTTTGCAGAAATAGAAAAATATCTGTCAAAAGACACTGGAGTGGTGTTGGATGGAGCGATTCGAAATGTTGAGCAGGCAAAAAAGTATCAAGAATTTTTTGTTGAAAATAACTTGGCAGAAGAGGTGGTAGTAGTTGAAGTTTCCCTCAGTGATGAGACTAGCTTTCTACGCCTATCAAGACGCAAAGTTTGTTCTGGTTGTGGGGATATCATCCCGTACTCCAAAGAAAATGAATCAAAAAAAGAATGTGAAAAGTGCGGTGGGGAGCTGGTAGTAAGAGAAGACGACAACGAAGAGGTGATCAGAAAAAGAATCGAGGAACAAGGTAATGAAAAGCTACAACCAATTTTGGATTTTTATCGTGATCTCGGAATATTACAATCTGTAGATGGTGAGATGAGTATTAATGAGGTAGATGGGGAGATTATCAAAATACTAGAGTAGAACGAAAGGATTCCTGCCGAAAGGCAGGTCAGTCCGGACAGCGTTCGTAGACCGCCTTTCGGTGGCAATCCTAAGTTTAGCACAACACTTGTTTTAAAATTAAACCTGCCTGCCGGCAGGCAGGAATTTCAAATTAAAAATTACCAATTATGTCTTATAAAAAAACTGCCGAGGAGGTAAAATTAATTATCGAAGGTGGAAAATTGATGGGAGGAATATTAGAAAAAATATCCAAGCTTGCTGTAGTTGGTGCCGTGCCAGCTGATATTGATCGTGAGGCAGAGAGATTGATTCGTGAAGCTGGCGGTATTCCTGCATTCAAGGGCTATGGTGGGGGAAATGGTGTACCAGCATTTCCATCTACTATTTGTTCCTCTATCAATGATGGGTTGGTTCATGGTGTCCCACGTGAAGATATTACACTTCAGGATGGAGATATCTACAGTATTGATATTGGGATGCAATATCCTGCCAATAGCGGTCTTGGTAAGAATGGTAATGGATTCTTCACAGATACAGCTCTGACTATTCCAATTGGCGAAATTCCTGAAAAAACCAAGCAATTACTCAGTGTTACCAAAAGGGCACTGGAAATCGGAATTGAGCAGTGTCAAGTTGGCAATACTATAGCTGATATTGGAAAAGCGATTCAGGATTACATCGATCCTCAAGGTTATGGAATTGTCCGTGATCTAGTCGGGCATGGTGTGGGTCATGAAGTGCACGAAGAGCCGCGAGTGCCAAATTATCATGATGATAAATTAAAAACTTGGGTTCTGGAGCCGGGGGTAGTGATTGCAGTAGAGCCGATGATCACTATTGGGGATTATCAAGTTGAGACAGACGAAGAAGATGGTTGGACGATTCGTACCAAGGATCGTAGTCTCAATGCTCATTTTGAGCATACTATTGCTATTACAGAGGATGGACCGGTGGTGGTTACTAGAAGACCTAGTGAGGTTTAGATTATGCACAAGATAATATCTATATTTAGTCCGAAAGATGACGCCAAGAAGTTATTGGGAAATATAAATTTGTCTGATGTTGATGATATTTATTTTTGCGACAATGCTGCAGATGCAAAAATTCATACCAAAGACGCTACAATCCTTTTTGGCAGACCTCCAGAATTGATCAAGATTGTGGATGATACACCAAACCTGCAGTGGATTCATTCTAGCTTTACTGGAGTAGATGCCCTTTTCAATTCTCCTAGACGTGACTATCTGCTTTCCAACACAAGAGGTATATATGGTCAACATATTACTGAATATGTGATTGGACATCTTATTTTGATAGAGAGAAATTTTTTGAAATATACCGAACAAAAAAAGCAGGCAATATGGAAGCATCATCAGTATTCCGGACTAGCTAACAAAACCATTGGCATCATGGGTTATGGCTCTATCGGCTCTCATCTTTCAAAAGTGTCAGCTACTTTTGGAATGAATGTCTGGGTATACAGACACAATAGAGAAAAGCCGTCAGAAGCTCAGGCTGTTTTTGTTGGAGATCAACTTAAAGATTTTTTAAAGGGATGTGATTATGTCGTCAATGTTCTTCCTGCCACAGAAGAGACTTCATCTCTAATAAATTCAGATGCTTTTGATCACATGAAAGATCAATCTATTTTTATAAATGTTGGCAGGGCAAGTGTTGTAGATTCAGAAGCTTTGGTTGCGGCCCTAAGAGACGGTAGAATAAGATCTGCAGTCCTTGATGTTTTTCCAGAAGAGCCTCTTCCAGATTCTAGCCCTTTGTGGGAAATGGATAATGTTTTTGTAACTCCACATAATGCGGCCAGAGGGTCCTCTTCTGACATTTTGGGTCAATTTGTAGAGAATTACAACAGATTTATAAAAGGTCAAGAATTAAAAAATATTGTAAATTTTGAGAGAGGATACTGATTTATGAACATACTAGGTATTGACTATGGTAAAAAGAGAATTGGACTTGCTTGGGTGCAGTCTGGTCTTGATGTGGTGTTGCCCTACGGAACAATTAACAATGAACAATTAACAATTAACAAACTTATTGAATTTGTTAGAGATGAAAAGATAGATAGAGTTGTCGTGGGTTTACCACTTGGTTTGGATGGGGGAGAAAATGAAAATACCAAAAAAGTTCGTGGTTTTGTAGAAGAATTTAAAAAAGAAATAAGTATACCTGTTGAATTTGTAGACGAACGTTTTTCTTCTCGTCAGGCTGATGTCATGGGTGGCGAGGTAAGCCGAGATGAGAAAGCAGCTATGGTTATTCTTCAGTCGTATTTGGATAAGGTTTGAATTTCAAATCACAGTTCCCCTCCTTAGAAAGCCATGCCTGCCGGCAGGCAGGGAGGGGTTAGAGGTGGTTGATTCATAGTACGAATATTCGTGGTGCTATCATCAACCCCCTCTAACTCCCCCTTTCCAAGGGGGAGGATTTACTTGGTAGATATGCCCTAATTTATATGAGAGCAATAGTACTAGCCAGACGTGACTTTCGTGAGTCCAATCAGGTGATCACAGTCTATACTCCTGACAAAGGGAAACTCGAATTGATCGCACGTGGTCTAAAAAAAATTACAGCAAAAAACTCGGCTCATCTTGAGCCTTTTTCTTTCGTGGATATTGATACAGTGCCTGGCAAGGAATATGACTATCTGACCCGCGTCCATCCATTAGAGTATTTTACAGATATTCGTAAAGATTTGGACAAGAGTCTCGTGGCTCAGTACCTTCTCAATTTGGTCTATCGATTACTAAACATCGGTGAATCAGACAAGAGGGTTTTTGATCTTCTATACTCATGGTTTCGTTTTGTAGACAGCATAGATATTTTCAAAATTATCCTCTTGGATTCTTTTGTTATGAAATTTTTCGCCTTGCTTGGTTTTCAGCCGGCACTAGAAGCTTGTGTGATTTGTGATCGTACTTACAGAAGTATGATGAAGGCTGATATCAAAGGTAAGCACAAACCTGGATTTTATTTTGCTGGGGGCGGATTAGTTTGCGAGGATTGTAAGCTTGAGAAAAGGAAAATAGGGGAGCAGATCGTGGATTGTGGAATTCGAGAGGTGAGTGACATGCAGATGATCTTGCGCGGAGATTGGCGAGAAGTGGCAAGTTTTGAGATTGATGAAGTAGAATATAATAAGCTACACAAGTTAGTCTACGAGTTTGTGATTTATCATAGTGAGAAGAAGGTTGGGGATTGGGGTGAGGTGTTGTAGATGTTGGATCACTTCGTTTGTTGTAAATGTTTTATTGTTGTATTACTTTGTGGTATTTAATGCCTTTCATTATGTAAATTTGTCCAAGTTGGCACGAACCCCTCCTAACCTCCCCTACGAGAGGAGGAATAATTCTGTATTAAAAAACACCTCGATGACCATCGGGGTGTTTTGATAGATTGGGAATGGGCGAGCAGCTGCAGCATGCAGATTGACCTCTGCTGCCCTCCCCCCTCCGCGTCGTCAGGTGACCATCGCCGCAACGATGGCCGCCAGGATGGCGACACGGAGGACGTGCATGGCGACGCGCCATGCACGAGTTCGCCGGATGGGCTCGGTGAGCCACCCGACGAACGAAGCTGCTGCCCACAAGAGGAGCAGCAGCATGATCACCACGAACCACATTTGTTCCTCCTGTGGGTCTGGGTGAAGAAAAAGCACATTTTTGTAAATATATCTTTTCTTCACCCTATTTTTTCTAAAAATAGACTATTAAATATAACATGCTTTAGCCGTTTTGTCAACTTTTATGATCAAAAAACTTGCTTATCTTAGCAAAAAATGATAAATTACAGGCATAAGGTTTAAGATTTAAGACATAAGAATTTTCTTATCTTATACCTTAAGTTTTATTTCTTATTTCTAAAATATGCATATTTTAATCAAAGATATCTCTAAGCATGTTGATCAAGAAGTGACGATCAAAGGCTGGCTCTACAACAAGCGTTCTTCAGGTAAGATTGCCTTCCTTGAGTTGCGTGATGGGTCGGGGTTTATCCAAGCTATTGTTTCTCAGGCAGAAGTTAGTGAGCAAATTTGGCAAGATGTCGACAAGACTACCCAAGAATCTGCAGTAATCGTCACTGGAAAAGTTAGTAAACATCCCAAAAAAGAAAATATTTTTGAGTTGCAAGTTACTGATTTTGTGCTGCATTCTCTTGCTCAGGAATATCCAATTACTAAGAAAGAACATGGCCCAGACTTCCTTCTCGACAATCGTCATCTCTGGCTCCGAAGTAAAAAGCAATGGGCTATCCAACGAGTCCGTGATGTAGTGATCCAGGCAATTTATGATTTTTATCATGCCAACGGATTTATAAAAATCGATACTCCAATCATCACACCAAACGCATGTGAAGGAGCGACAACACTTTTTGGAATAGAGTATTTTGATCAGGGCGAAGTATTTCTCTCCCAATCTGGACAACTTTATCTCGAAGCAGCGATTATGTCTGTTGGTAGAGGATTTGATTTTGGTCCTACTTTTCGGGCAGAGAAAAGCAAAACCAAACGCCATCTGACAGAATTCTGGATGATGGATGCAGAGGCTGCTTATGTCGAACATGAGGAAAGCATGGAAATTCAAGAAAATATGATCGTATTTATTGTTGAGCAATGTCTTGAAAAATGTCAGCAAGAATTAGCTATCTTGGAGAGAGATCTCGAGCCACTTAAAAAAATACAAGCACCTTTCACTCGTTTGACCTATAGCGAAGCAATAGAAAAATTGAATTCACTCGGTTCAGATATAAAATTTGGTGAAGATCTTGGTAATGATGACGAAGGTACACTGACCCAGGATTCAGACGTGCCAGTATTTATTCACAAATGGCCCAAAGCAATCAAGCCATTCTATATGAAGCAAGATCCAGATAATCCAGAATTAGTGCTAAACAATGATCTAATAGGTACAGAAGGATCTGGAGAGCTAATCGGAGGATCTCAGCGTGAGGATGATTATGAGATATTGAAAGCTGCTATTGAAAAAGAAGGTCTAGAAGGAGAAGAATATCAGTGGTACCTAGATCTTCGCAAGTATGGCTCTGTGCCTCATTCTGGCTTCGGTCTAGGATTAGAAAGGACTGTAGGGTGGATATGTGGTGTGAAGCACATCAGAGAGACTATCCCTTTCCCAAGACTTATCAATAGAGTCAGACCTTAGATTTTTGTATGCCTGAAGGTGGTGGAAAACACGACATGGATCCCAAAGTTTCTGGACCAGATGATGCTGATTTTGTTGCTGCCCCGGAAGAAGAGGTGGTAGAGCAAGAAGCCAGATTTGAAGATGAGCCAACAGACGTTGCAGATTCGATAGAGAATGAAGAAGAGCGGGCTGTTCGACAGCAATCTCTGGAAGAGTTGAAAGCTGCTTATCTTGGCTATAGAATTAACCAAGACGGAAAAGAATTATCTTTTGCTGGGGCAATTGATAGAATTGAATCTCTAGCAGAAAAAATTTCTGGTTTTACTGCTGAAGAACAGTCTGAACAAGAAAATTACTCAGATGTGGATGGTGATGAATCAACCTTGGTTTATTCTGCCATAGACTCAAAGCTTAATGATATTTTTGTTTTTTCCTCTGAAAACGATTCAAGTAGAGAATTGAAAAGTAGTATTGAACAAAAATTTGATTCAGTACTTGATAAAATCAAGAAGTTATTTTCTAGCGATGATACCATTGATGAACAAAAGATGGAGGAACAGATTAATAATATTTTGAAGAATTTTTTCAATTTTCTTGATAAATTATACAATAAATTGACCGCTGAGGGAGATGAAGAAGATGCTGCATCTTCTTTTAGAGAAGATTTGGCTACTTTAGATGAGGATGATTATTTCGATGATGAGCAAGAGGAAATAAAAGATGCTTCTCACTTACGTTTGGTTTCAACTGCTACTGATGATACAGATGAGAATAATGATGATGACGCAGCTGCGGCAGCTACCATGCTCCTTCTCAATAATGACGAAGCAGAAGGTTCCTTTGGTGCTGTAACAAAAGATCCTGAGATCGGCGAGAGGTGGAAGAAAATGATTGTCAGTGGATTTATGAACGGTTCTTTAATTAGAGAGAGTGACGGATCTTATAAAATGGAAGTTCGCAATCCGGTGATTCCATGGATTGCAGATAAGCCGGAAGAATTTTTCCGTAAGAATTATGAACGCCATGCCGGTGATCCAGAATATTTTTCTACCCGCCGTAATCCAGCTCGCGATGGAGAATTTTTTCCACGTGAGGTGTTTTTGGATGAGACTGGGACAGCATTAGACTTGTATATCAATGGACGATTTGATGAATTTGCCAGCACTGAGGCGGGGAAGAATTTTTATGCTGAGGAGCAGAGCCCCTTTGAGATAGCGGCATAGAATGTATTTGCGAAATTACGAAAGGTGCGAAATATACGAACCATTAATAATACTAAAGGATTACCACCGAAAGGCGGTACCACGAAGATTGTGTGTGCTAGCCTGCCTTTCGGCAGGAATCCTAACGTTTTGGTTGTTTTTTTGTACTTTTCGTAATTTTGCACATCTTAGATATTTGCCAAAACTATATTATTTTGCTAAGATATTACTGTTAATTTAGCAAAATATTTATGGAATATCGTACTCACAATTGTGGACAATTAAACACAAAACAAGCTGGACAAGAAGTAATTCTTTCTGGTTGGGTACACCGTCGTCGAGACCTTGGTGGTCTTATTTTTATTGACCTCCGAGATCGTTATGGGATTACTCAGGTAGTTTTTCATCCTGATCAGTTGGCTGATTTTGCTGTAGCAGAAAGTCTGAAATACGAATACGTGGTCAGAGTAAAAGGTAAAATAGAAAACAGAAAGAAAGAAAATGTTAATAAAGATCTGAAGACTGGTGAGATTGAAGTGATGGCTACAGAACTGAGTGTCCTCAGTACAGCGAAGGCTATGCCTTTTGAGATTTTTGAAACAAACAAAGGTGAAGAAGACGAAGAGCTGAGATTGAAATATCGTTTTCTTGAATTGCGTCGAGAAAGATTGCGTGAAAATATTATCTTCCGCGCCAAGATGGTCTCCCACATTCGTAAATATATGGACGAGCACGACTTTGTCCACATTGATACGCCAATCTTGACTGTTAGTTCACCAGAAGGGGCACGAGATTTCCTCGTCCCATCTAGACTACATCCTGGTAAATTTTATGCCCTACCGCAAGCTCCGCAGCAGTACAAGCAGCTTTTGATGGTGGCTGGCTTTGATCGTTATTATCAGATTGCTCCTTGCATGCGTGATGAAGACCCGAGAGCCGACCGTTCTCCGGGAGAATTTTACCAGCTGGATTGTGAGACTAGTTTCATGAGTCAAGACGAGTTTTTTGAACTCATGGAACCCTTGTTTATCGAATTGACAGAAAAAGTTGCAGGTAAAAAAGTAAAATCAAAACCACTACCAAGGATTCCATTCAAAGAGTGTATGGAGACTTATGGTAGTGACCGACCAGACTTGCGCTATGATCTTGAAATTCAAGAAGTAACAGAATGGGCCAAAGGAACAGACTTCAAAGTTTTCAACAGTGCAGAGCATGTCCGTGTTTTGGTGATCCCTGGAGGTGATAAATTTACTCGCAAAGAGATTGACAAAGAGTTTACAGATGTGGCCAAGAGAGCGCACGCCAAAGGACTGGCTTGGATGAAATATATAGATGGCAAGTTTGAAGGAGGGGTGAGTAAATTTTTTGATGATGATCAGCTAGAAAAGTTGTTGAATTTACTTAAGGCGAGACCCCCCTCCGACTCCCCCCTACAAGGGGGGAGGGAATCGGGTGGACTTGGGGATGCTATTCTTTTTTTCTCGGCTGATGATTGGGAAGTGAGTTGTACAGCTCTTGGGGCGGTGAGGCATATGGCAGGAGAGAAGCTTGATCTGGCAGATCCAAATGAGGTTGCTTGGGCTTGGATAGTGGATTTTCCATTTTATGAGAAAGATGCGGAGACTGGCAAGATAGATTTTTCACACAATCCATTCTCAATGCCTCAAGGTGGTATGGAGACTCTAGAAAACACAGATCCACTAGATATCAAGGCTTTTCAGTATGACATCATTGCTAATGGTCTTGAACTTAGCTCTGGCGGAGTACGAAACAAAGATCCAGAAATAATGTACAAAGCATTTGAAATAGCTGGCTATACCAAGGAAGACGTGGATGCCAAATTTGGTCACATGATCAGAGCTTTTGAATTTGGTGCTCCTCCTCATTGTGGATTTGCTCCTGGTATCGAGAGGATGGCTATGCTCCTCTTGGGAGAGAAAAATATTCGTAGCGTAGTTCCATTCCCCAAGAATCAAAAAGCAGAAGAACCAATGGTGGGTAGTCCTGCTGAGGCCGATGAAGGGCAGTTGAAAGAATTAGGATTGGAAATAAAAAATATATGAAAAGGTCTGGAGGATTAGAATATAAAAGTTCAAAGAGAAGTGCAGATAGCAGACTCTCTCAAGCCTTGGCTCATGCGAAAAGAGATTTACGCAATCATTTTGTTTCAAAAAACAGAGAGATAGACGAAGATTTTTTTAATTCAGCGGGAACTCCCCGCCTGTTAAGGTGGGGATGAGAGTCAAATCCTGCTCAAGCAGGACAAGCCCAGCTTGAACTGTAGGCCTCAAGGCCACAAGTGCCACGGCTGTTAAGCCGTGGGTATCTACTGCTTTTCAGGAAAATGAGGCCCGACTTGCTTTTCAGGGAAATCCTCATGGGGATATCGAAAAACTAAGAGAAAAATTTTATCGTCCTGATGTGACAGATCCGTCTCTGTGGCTAGAAGATACAAAAGGTAGGGTGATGGCAGAGCAGGCCCAGATTTTGGTGGGAGCGTTGGATATGGTGCGTAGTGGCAAGTCTAAGTCATTGGAGGTCTCACAAGCTTTGGCTTTGGCTGATTTGTTTATAAATCCTCCAAAAGACGTATCTACTGGTGAATCATTTTAAAGTTTTTTAGAATAAAAATTACTATCCTCAGAGATAGTTTTTTATTGTATGAAGATAAAAAATATGCTATAATTATTTCGTTTTTTATGCCTTATTTTAGCAAAAATTTTGGAAATTATTGATTTATGAATACTCCTATAAGCCTTGAGGAATTTAGTGGGCCACTTGATCTATTACTATCTCTTGTACATGAAGAGAAGTTGGACATTACAGCTATTGCGCTTTCTCAGGTGACAGAACAATATATTGGCTATATAGAAGGTCTGGAGGAAAGTTCTGGTGAAGAGTTGGCTGACTTCGTAGTGGTGGCAGCCAGACTACTCCTCCTCAAATCTAGTAGACTAATGCCTCAGTTTGCGCCAGCAGAAGACGAAGGTCCAAGACTTGAAGATCAACTACGCTTATATCAGTCTTTTGTAAAAGCAAGCAAAGGTTTTAATCTTCTTTGGGAAAATGATAGGCAAAGTAGATTTCGTATCGAGCCACCACGGGTGTCGGAAGAATTTGTCATGCCAGCAAATACTACTCTAGCAAGCCTATACGAGTTCATGGTACAATTGATAAACCGGATCAAGCCTGCCAAACCATTACCGCAGACTCAGATTGACAGAGCAATATCCATCAAAGAAAAAATTGCAAATATTAGAAAATTGTTGAGAAGTAAAAAGAAGTTTAGTTTTCAGGAGGTACTAGAAGATTCAGAAAATAAGACAGATGTGATAGTAGGATTTTTGGCTTTACTCGAGCTGGTAAAACAAAAGCATGTGGGTCTAAAGCAAGAAGGTAATTTTGGGGATATTATGGTGAATCGGGCTTAACACTTAAACACTTTAACACCTTAGCACTTAAACACTTGGTTTATTATGAGTTCATTATTATCAAAAATTGAGTCAATCCTCTTCGTAGCATCGAAGCCTTTGTCTTTCAAAAAGATTGCCAAAGCGGTGGGGAAGATGAGTGGAGAGGTGGCTCAGACGATTGAGACTCTACAAATGAAATATAATAAAGAAGATTCTGGAATTCATTTGCTGGTGGAAGGAGAAACTGTTCAGATGGCCACTAATCCAAGTAATTCGGATGTAATCGAGGGATTTGTAAAAGATCAGACCAGAGGAGAGCTGACTAAAGCTCAACTTGAGACTTTGACCGTGATAGCGTATCGCAGTCCCGTCACTCGTCCAGAATTGGAACAAATTAGAGGGGTGAATTGTGCTGTCATTATTCGAAATCTTCTTATAAGAGGTCTGATAAAAGAAAAGTCAGACAGTGACGCTCTTTTGCCAGAATATTCACTTTCTATAGAAGCTTTAAGTAATCTGGGTATTAGTTCTGTGAGTGAATTAAATAATTATGAAGATTTACATGCTCATGAGTATGTGGAGAACGTGGTAAATCAATAAATAATATGGGAAATAATTTTTTGCAAATCGAACCAGGCAATGAAAGGTCTAATCGTTGGCGGAATTTTTTTGCTGTTTTTGTGGTTGCAACAGTATTTTTGACTGTAGGATTTTTTTCTACTGATTTGTCTACTAAATTTTTGATAAGTGGAGAAAAATTTGTAGAAAAAACTTTTCCAGTTTCTTCTGATCGAGAAGTGCAAGCCAGTGTAGGTGGAGATATAGTAGTGCAGCCAAAGAGAATTTTGTTGCCAGTTTTGGATGGAGATTTGCTTCCCTCTGACCAACTTACTGCCGCTAGTATATTTGCAAAAGATGTGGAGACTGGAGCAACTTTGTATGAAAAAAATACTTATCAGACAAGACCGATCGCTAGTATAACTAAGCTGATGAGTGCTCTAGTAATTTTAGAAAAAAATCCAGATTGGGATTTGTCAGCTGTTGTTGTTTCAGACAATATACTTGATACTCATATGTATGCTGGCGATACTTATACTCTTGATGAGCTATGGATTTCATCTCTGGTTGGTTCTTCCAATAAAGCCATCCTCACGCTTGCTGATGCTGTTGGTTGGCCAAGAGAAGCCTTTGTAGAACGCATGAACCAAAAGGCTCTAGAACTTGGAATGAGTGACAGTAACTTCGTTGATCCAACAGGTATAGAAGCTGGCAATATTGCTACTGCTTCTGATGTTGCTTTGCTTCTAGAAGAGAGTATGAGACAAGAAAAAATAGTAGAAGCATTGTTGACAAGAGAACAAGATTTGTATTCAAAAGAAAGAGAAAATTCCCACCATATTTGGAATACAAACTGGCTACTTCTTGGTTGGATTCCTCATACTCTCCCAGAAATACTTGGTGGTAAGACTGGTTATATTCCAGCTTCTGGATACAATTTTGCTATGCAAATCGTGAATGAGCAAGGGAAAATAATTGATGTCGTAGTGCTCGGGGCTGATGTTCATGAAGCCAGATTTACCGAAGCTCGTGATGTGGCAGAATCTGTTTTTGGAAATTATACTTGGCCAGAAAATTAGGCACATAGGTAGATTTAGGTGCTTAGGTTATTAGGTTTTTGTGACTTGGTAATTTAAATTCCTAACAACCTAAAGACCTGTAGCCTATACTTACTTATACTTATCTAAGACCTATGCTTAATCCCGTCGAATGGTTCACTAGCATCCCTCCTGAATGGGCAGTTTTTTTTCTGTCCATGATTCCTGTCACTGAACTTAGAGCTTCTATCCCTATTGGTATAGAGGTCTACAACCTTGCTGTATGGAAAGTCTGGATTATTGCTGTTATTGGCGATCTTGTCCCAGCTTTATTTATTCTTTATTTTATTCCTTATGCTCATAAGTGGATAATGAAGAAAAAGTTTTTGGGACGTGTTTTGACTAAAAAACTTGAACATGCCGAAAAGGCTTTTGGTGGAAAATACCAAAAGTATGGAGCCATTGCTTTGGTTGTGTTTGTGGGAATACCCTTGCCAATGACTGGATCTTGGACAGGGTCACTGGCTGCATTTATATTTAATATTCCTTTCAAAAAGTCAGTACCTCTTATTACTGCTGGGATTTGCGTGGCAGCTACTTTGGTGACTTTGATTACATTGTTTGCTGGTGAAGCTATCCGTTCTGTAATATAATTTTATGAATAATATTGTCAGAAAAAGAGAAGAAGGAGAGCCAACAATGTTAAAAAATGGTGAGCCAAAAATAGTTTTTGAGGCTAGGATTGGGGCTGTGATAAATTTTCCTGTACTTGAAGACGCAGGAGAAGGCTATGTCCAAAAGATGTATGAAAAGTATGTCCGTTCACCGGGGACAAGAATTATAGCTCTCAGAGATGATAAAATTTATCTCCAAAAAGAAGATCGAGTAGAAAGTGAGAAAAAATGGGATTGGAGATTGCCTGGTGGGAAAGTAGTTGATTCCTTTGTTGCTTACAAAGAATATCTTAACAAGCCACTACCAGAAGAAATAGTATTTGAGGCTGCAAGAAAAGAATTACAAGAAGAAGCTCATCTTGATTCTGAAAATATGATGATCTTTGACAAAAAAATTTGTGGCACACTTGTGGAATGGGATCTTTACTATGTCATAGCCAAAGATGTGGTAGGTTTTGATTTTGAGGGAACACATGCGGAAGGTGAAGAGATTGGAGAATCGGGATGGTTTGAATTTTCAAAAGTTCTTGAGATGTGTCAGACTGGGGAGATATCTGAAGGTAGGACAGTGTCTGCTCTCCTGCAATTTATACATAAACAAAAATAATCCTGAATAGGATTATTTATTTTAGAGTAATTAATACTACCTCCGGGGGATTAAACAATCTCGCCCTCGTCCCAGACTCTCCAGTACCACTACTGACAAACAATTTAAAATTTTTAACATCGTGTAAACCCTGGTACCATTGTGCTGGGGTTTTATTATCTATTCTTCCAAGTGGCCCCAAAAAAGGCAGGCGGATTTGTCCACCGTGGGTATGTCCTGACAGCATCAAGTCAAAGTGATAATTTGATAAATCTTCCAGAGCTGCAACTGGATTGTGGATGAGAGCAATGGTTGGGGTGGTAGAGCTTGATGCGTTTATGTTTTTCCAGTTCAAATTACCAGACCAAGGGGCGTCCCCACCAAAAATGTCAATTTCTTGATTATCTATTTTGATTGTTTCTAATTCGTTTACCAGATATTTTATTTCTAAGCTTTCTATTTTTTCTTTGGCTTCTTTTGAAACATCGGCTATACGATATCGAGGGTCAGTCACTGCTTTGCCAGAGCCAATACCGTATTCATGGTTGCCATGAATAGCAAAGGTTGGAAATTTTTCTACTAATTTTTTTAAAGGATCTAACATTACTAGCTCTTCTTCAATAGACAGACTATTGTCTACTTGATCTCCACCTAGTAGGACAATATCAGGATTGAGAGAAATAACTCTCTCTACTATTTTTTCTGTATTTTTTACGTTACGATACTGTCCAACTTGCATGTCAGTCACCAGAACTATCTCTATTTCCTGACCTAGATTTTCTAAATCAATTGATACTTTGTTTGTTACCAGGAGATGTGGCTCTATGAAGCTCCCATATACTAATATTGCTGTCCCAAATAGCAACATTGTAGACATTAGGACTGTAGATTTTTTATGCTTGTATTCCCATGATTTTTTGTCTCTATTTTTGTGATATAACAAAATAACGGCTGGGAGAGCCGTGATAATAATTCCGATAGTGATGAGAAGGTCAAAGTATTTTTTCATGTTGTCTTGTGCCCGAGGAGAGAATCGAACTCTCACTCCCGAAGGAACACGATTTTGAGTCCCGCCTTCGCTAAAGCTACGGCGGGCAGGCGTGCGTTTAATTATTTTCGTGCCGAAGGAGGGACTTGAACCCTCAAGAGCTTGCGCTCGCAGCATTTTGAGTGCTGTGCGTTTACCAATTTCACCACTTCGGCATATCACTTGAGCAAGGGATATTATATATTTTATTGTTCATTTTGTCAATTTGAGGTATAATATGCTACATATGTCCCGTGTTATAGCTATTGTCAACCAAAAAGGCGGAGTGGGAAAGACCACGACAGCCATGAATTTGGCCGCTCATTTGGCTGAGCTTGGTAAATTTGTCTTACTCATAGATATGGATCCACAAGGTAATGCCAGTAGTGGACTTGGATTTTCCAAAGACGATACACCTCATGGTATATACGAAGTTCTCGCTAGGCAAAAAAGAATGCATGATGTTGTTTTCAATACTGGACATGAGGGTCTGAGAATAATTCCGGCTACTACCAATTTGGCTGGAGCGAACATAGAGCTGGTAGACATGGAAGATAGAGAGAGGCAACTCTTCAATTTGGTTGAAGAGGCTAAGCACGCTTATGATTATATTATTATAGATTGTCCACCTTCTCTTGGTCTCCTTACAATCAATAGCTTGGTGGCTGCAGACGAACTTCTTATTCCTGTACAAGCAGAGTACTATGCTCTTGAAGGTCTTGGTCAACTTTTACAGACTATCAATTTAATTCAAGAACACATCAAGCCAGATCTGGGAATTCTTGGAGCAGTGATTACTATGTTTGATAAGCGTACCAAGCTTTCTGGAGATGTCATGGATCAGCTATATCAGTATTTTCCAGATACCATATTCCGTTCTGTCATACCACGGACAGTCCGATTGGCAGAAGCTCCAAGTTTTGGTCAAACAATATTACAATACGATCCAAGAGGAAAAGGTTCGCGAGCCTATGAGAGGTTGGCTGTAGAAATTCTTGACAAACATAACAACTAACAATTAACAACTAACAATCTTTGTCTGACTTGTTAATTGTTAAATCTTTAAGCGGTTTTATTCCTCGATGCTTGCATCGAAAAAGTGAAAACTAACATTGGTTGAAATAAGATTTTCTGCCAATACCCCGCAGCTTGCTGCGGGGATGGCCCGATGAAGTCTTACTTAAACCAAATTTACTTTTATTGTTAATTGTCAATTGTCATTATGGCTTTAGGAAAAGGATTAAATTCTCTTATTCCACAATCTAAGTCTCGCAAAAGAATACGTAAGGAGACTAGCTCAGATAAAAATAATCATGAGCGTATTTGGTATATCCCTTTGTCAGAAATAACACCAAATAGTGAACAGCCTCGAAAGAATTTTTCTCACAAAGAGATCGAAGACTTGGTACAATCAATTAAAAAACACGGCATTTTACAACCCATTACCGTTACAGAAAAAGAAGACGGGGGGTATGAGCTTATTGCGGGGGAAAGAAGATTGAGATCTTCTGAGATTGCGGGCTTGGCCACGATTCCAGCCATTGTGCGCAGTGCCACAAGTCAGGAAAAATTGGAGTTGGCTCTCATTGAAAATATTCAACGTCAAAATCTTGATCCAATCGAAGAGGCTTTTGCTTATCAGAGATTGATACAAGAGTTTGGGCTTACTCAGCAGGAAGTTTCTGCTCAGGTGGGCAAAAGTCGTCCTGTAATTGCCAATACTATTAGGTTGTTGGACTTGCCAGACAAGATTCAAAAAGCTTTGGTGGATAGGCAGATTAGTGTTGGGAAAGCAAGAGCATTGCTTAGTCTCAAAAGTGACAAAGAACAAATGAAAGTATTCATAGAAATGATAGGTCAAAAGGCTACTGTCCGTGATGTCGAAAAAGCTGTGGCTGCCAAGGGGCAGAGTTCACGCAAAGGTTCTGTGAGACGTGATCCTAATATCAGAGCTACAGAACAATTGATAGAAGAAAGAGTTGGTTCTAAAGTGCATATTACCCAAAAGGGGGAGCGGGGTACTATAGTGATTGAGTATAACTCCAAAGGAGAGCTGAAGAGGATTGTGGAGGAGATAATCATTTGAGGGCCCATGATCTATGAACCAAGAACCATGAACTCCAATAATCACTTGTTCGGTAACATGGATTTAATCCAGCCAGTTATTTTATTTTTTTGTGTAGTCTTGATGTGGGTTTTTGCAGTTGTTGTTTTTACAAAGGATAACCAGTCTGGATTTGGGCCTTTTCTATTTTTGTCTAGTATTATTTCTACTACATCACCATTCTTCAATTCAGTATCAAGACTTACCATCATGTCATTCACTAGAGCTCCGTTACACTTGTTGCCGACTTCTGTATGGATATGATATGCAAAGTCTACAGGACTAGCACCTTCTGGCAGGTCTATTACATCTCCTTTGGGGGTGAAGACAAAAATTCTGGTCTGCAAAAAATCTACTTTCATTTGTTCTAGGTCAGAAAGTTTGTTGAGCATGTCTTTTTGGATACTCACTAATTCTTTGATCCAGGCTATTTCTTTTTTTTGGGCTTTAGAACCATTTTCATCATAGTGCCAGTGTGCAGCTACACCATACTCTGCCTCTTCGTGCATTTCTGGTGTTCTGATTTGGAATTCAATAATATCTCCAGAGTCTCCAAAAACTGTGGTGTGGAGTGATTTGTAACCATTTGGTTTTGGTTGGGAGATATAATCCTTTATTCTTCCTTTCAGTGGTTTGTAAGTGTGGTGTAGTATTCCAAGAGTGGCGTAGCAGTCAGCTATGTTGGATACAATTACTCTAATGGCAACTAGATCATATATTTTGGCAACAGAATTTTCTTTTCTAAGTAATTTTTTGTACAAACTGTACAGTCTTTTACTTCTGCCATAAATAGAGATTGTCTTTACGTTCGCCTCTTTGAATGCTTTTTCTGTTTTTTTGATTATATCTTTCAGGTATTGTTTTTTCCCCTTTATTTTTTCATCTCTGATTTTCTTCACCCTCTCATACTCCTTTGGATATACATACTTGAAGGACAAGTCTTCCAATTCTCCTTTCATTTCAGCCATCCCGAGACGGTTGGCAATCGAAGCATATATCTCTAGACTTTCTAAGGCTATACGATATTTTTTTTGTGGAGGAAGGGCATCTAGAGTACTCAAATTATGAATTCTGTCTGCGAATTTTATAATCATCACTCTTACATCTTCTGCCATGGCAATAAACATCTTTCTTAGATTTTCAATATATCTCTCTACCCCCCGATATTTTAGTTTCCCTAATTTTGTAATACCTCTTACTAATCCTTCTATCTCGCTGCCAAAATTTTTCCTTATATCTTCCAGTGTCACTTCGGTATCTTCTGGAACATCATGCAATAAGGTGGCTACGATAATAGTCGGGTCAATTTTCATGTCTGCTAAAATGTGGGCTGCTGCCAAGGGGTGAGTGATGTATGGCTCTCCGGTACGCCTCTTTTGTCCTTCGTGAGCAGAGGCGGCAAAATCATAAGCAAGCTGGATCATGTCTAGATCAGCCTTGTCATGGTATTCTTTTATTTTCTCAAGCAATTTCTCAATTGTTTGTTTTTTGTGCTTGCTCATAATATTTCTATATTATATGAGGTTTGGTGTTTTGGCAAGGTGTAGACCTTATTTTTTTGCTAATTTAAGATAAAAAAATAAAAACTCTTTATGTATTTATAAAGAGTTTTGTGCTTTATTCTTGAAGGTGGAAGTTTTGCTCTATCTATTTTGATGATTATTGTAATTCTATTATGTCCTCTTCGATGTCATATGCTATAGAAATATCCTCGTCACCGATATAAACTTCTTGATTTTTTGAATTTACATCAGAATTTCCCTCTTCTTTACTATGTATTTTTTTGGGAAGTACTCTGCTTCTTTTTTTGATATATCCAGAGGGGGGATTATTTCGAGCCCCTAATGCCTCTATAAACATTTCCATGACAATTTTTGGACTAAAATATTCCCTCCCCCTTCCTATTTTACCGACCTTTACCCATTTATCTTTGTTATTTTTTCCACCTCCGTATGCCCATTTGACCACATCCAGAGCATCTAGCACTTCTTTCGCCTTAAGTGGACGATCTATTATTAATGGTGGATTTGGACCTGGGTAGTCAATTTCTTCTGTAGATTTTATTTTCATAATACTCTCTTTGTCCAACCAACCTGAGGGTGGCTGATCTAACATTTTAATATGTTTGCCTCCTTCATATTTTTGTACCAAATATGTCAAAAGCTCGTCAACTTTTTCGTCTGGTATGGCAAATAAATCATCATCATGCCCTGGGAACATTTTCGATCTTTCTTTAAAAGAGTTTTTTTCTATGATATTTATAAATTCTTGTTCTTTAAGAGAGGATGATATTAATTTTTGTAATCTTGTTTCCCAATTATCCTTACTGCCACCATTTGCTACTCTTTCCATAAACATTGACAAAAATGTTGAAGATGGTATCCACCCCTCTTCAATCGTGTGAGGAGCACTTTCTATTTTTTTTGCCAGACTTTCTGAGATATATACTTCTTTTGTGGTTGCGCTACTTCTGCCGTCCCCCTTTTTTCTTTCTGTACGAAATATCTTTATATCTGTAAGTAGGTCTTCTGCCCCTGCAATTTCTAGGAATCTTGTTTCTGTGATATGCATTTTTTTACAAAA
This sequence comes from uncultured Gammaproteobacteria bacterium, assembly GCA_964344965.1. Lineage (GTDB taxonomy): Bacteria > Patescibacteriota > Patescibacteriia > Magasanikbacterales > UBA922 > UM-FILTER-37-12. Next base: position 46,861 of record CAYFPJ010000001.1, read on the forward strand.
GAAAACCATCGGTTCCCAACCTTCTGGAGCTGCCTCATTGATATCATTTATGTATGTTCGTAGCTCTTCAGCCTGAGCAGGCTTGATCAAAGCAGACATTTTCATTTGACTTGTGATGTCAGCTGTCATTAACTTATATGCGTACAATAAGGTGGTAAAATCTACACCAAGCTCTCCTTGTAATTTTGTAACGAGGACACCTTTCTCTCTTTCTCTTTTTTGTGGTCTTTCTGCTACTGTTGGTGGTTTGTATATTCTTGCCCTTACCATATGAGTGTATTATTTTTTTGTTTTTTTACGACCTCTCTTCTTTGTGGGATTTTCTTTTAGCTCTATCTCACATTCTTCCAGTGTCAGATCTTTAGGCTCTTTGTCCTTGGGAATTTTGGCATTAGTATTCGTACTTGGGTCGGTGATGTATGGTCCATACCGGCCATTGAGGACTTGGATTTTGCTTCCTTCAAATGTCTTAATTATTTTTTCAGCCTCAGCTTTTTTCTTGGCAGCAATTACTTCGAGAGCAGTTTCAATTTTTATGGTATAAGGATCTTCGTCTTTAATCGAATAAAATTTTCCTTCCACTTTCACATATGGACCGAATCTGCCAATATTGGCGATTACTTCATTATCATTTTCATCTTTTCCTACCACCCTTGGGAGCTTGAAAAGTTCTAGAGCTTCTTCTAGAGTGACTGTGTCCACTCTTTGACCCTTAGCAAGTTTGGCAAAGGCTGGTTTTTCTTCATCATCTTTGGTTCCTTTTTGGACAAATGCTCCGTATCGTCCGACTCGGGCGTAGATTGGTTTACCGCTCTTTGGATCAGCACCCAATTCTCGCATGGCCACTGTTTCTTCTTTGGTAAGGTTTTCAGTTTTGTCCACCAGATTCTCATGAAAGGGGTGGTAAAATGTGGAGATGATTGGCTTCCAATCTTTTTCACCATCAGCAATAGCATCTAGATTATCTTCCATTTGAGCTGTAAATTTGTAATCTACAATGTTTGAAAAATGTTCTACCAAGAGGTCATTGACCACAAAAGCAATATCGAGTGGTTCTAATTTTTTATTATCATCTCTCTCTACATAGCCGCGATTTTCAATAGTGCCAATAGTCGGAGCATAGGTTGAAGGTCTTCCGATGCCATACTCTTCCATTGCTTTGACAAGTGTAGCGTCAGAATATCTGGCTGGTGGCTGGGTGAAGTGTTGCTCTGGCTTTAGTTCTTTGCAATCTACTGCATCTCCTTCAGATAGCTCTGGGAGCATTTCTTCTTTGGTTTGTTCTGGATATAGTTTGAGCCAACCTGGGAAAATGATAGTCTGACCACTAGTGCGGAACATATAATTTTTGGCAGTAGTGTCAATTGAAGTCCGATTCAATTTTGCTTCTGCCATCTGGGTGGCAAGAGCTCTTTTCCAAATCAGTGTATACACTTTTAGCTGCTTGTCATCGAGATGGGCTGACAGGAATTCTGGAGTCCAGGCAGGATTGGTCGGTCGGATTGCTTCGTGAGCTTCTTGTGCTCCTTTGGATTTTGTTTTGTATTTGCGAGGAGTTTTCAAAACATATTTATCACCATACTCTTTGCCAATAAAATTTTTAGCTTCATCCAAAAATTTGGCTGATAAATTGACCGAGTCGGTACGCATGTAGGTGATGAGACCAGTCTGACCTTCTGCTCCAACATTTACACCTTCATACAGTTGCTGGGCAAGACGCATGGTCTGGCGAGCTGAATAACCACATTTATGACTAGCTTGTTGTTGCAAGGTTGAGGTTGTAAATGGAGGTGGGGGAGTGCGTTTTGTTTCTTTTTTGGCTACCTTGGCAATTTCATATTTGGCACCATCTAGATCAGCCAAGATTTCATCTACTCTTTTTTTATTACCAATTTCCAACTTGTCTAGTTTCTTATCATCGATAGAATGTAGCTTACCGACAAAGTCGTGTTTTTCTTTATTAAATATTCCTTGAACAGTCCAGTATTCTTCTTCTTTGAAAGCTTGTCTTTCACGCTCACGCTCCACAATCAATCGTACTGCAACAGACTGGACGCGACCAGCAGACAGTCCACGAGCCACCTTTTTCCATAAGAATGGAGAAAGTTCATAACCAACCAGTCTGTCGAGCACTCGACGAGCTTGCTGAGCATCTACTAGTTTTTGGTTGATTGTACGAGGATTTTTCAAGGCTTCTTCGATGGCATGCTTGGTGATTTCATGAAAGGCTATCCTTTTTGCCTTACTTGGGTCTACATCAAGGATATGAGCTAAGTGCCAGGAGATAGCTTCTCCTTCGCGGTCTTCATCAGTAGCAAAGATGATTTCATCAGCTTTTTTGGCAAAGTCTTTGAGCTTTTTTACTTGTTTGGTTTTGTCCTTAGAAATAGCATAAGTAGGCTCAAAAGTACCGCCTTCGATATCTACCCCCATCTTACTTTTCGGTAGATCTCGGAGATGCCCAAAAGAAGACTCTACTTTGTAGTCTTTGCCAAGGAATTTGGAGATTGTCTTGGCCTTGGTAGGGGACTCGACGATTACTAGTTTGGTCATAAGGTCAGCAGATTAGGCAGAATATGCAGATCAAGCAGATTATGCCAGTCAAGTTTACCTGATTTTAGGTAATTTATGCTTAGATCTTTTTTAGACTTTTAACAGCATAGTCGATATTGCACTGCATGTCAAATGGTGGTATTCTGTATTATGTAATTTTTTAATTGTATTTTCATATGGACAATCTAGGCATTGAGCAATCGAGAGTGAACGAAGTTCGTTCAGAAGTATCTAGTTTCATAAAAGATGTATCTGGTTCTGAGAGTGATATTTCTTTAGACAGTGTTATAAATGAGTTACTGTCAGAACCACGTCAAATATCTGATTTAGAGAGTAGAATAAATGCAGATTTTGGCATCTCCTTTACAAGAGAGGAGATTGATAGTATTTCTACAGGTACAGTTGCTCAATTGATGGAGCTTGTCTCCAAAAAAATTGGGTGGTAGTATATATCGCACCATATTGAGAGAAAGTAAATTTTAGATATATTTATATATCTCTTACGGAATATAGGATTAACTAACTAAATATATATTTTACATTAACTTTACTAAATAATTTAAATCTTTAAGCGGTTTTATTCCTCGATGCTTGCATCGAAAAAGTGAAAACTAACATTGGTTGAAATAAGATTTTCTGCCAATACCCCGCAGCTTGCTGCGGGGATGGCCCGATGAAGTCTTACTTAAACCAAATTTACTTTTATTTATATGAAAAGAATGGACGCAGGGAAACCAAGAAAAAACGTTGATGCTCAAGAGTTGTCACATGGACATGTAAAAAGTAAAATTTTGGGTTTGACAAAATTTATAACTTCCAGTAGGGAAGGTCATATATTTCCGCAAGTAGATCAATCGCAATTGGTGCTTAACACTTTAGAAGAAGGTCGCGTCTTGGAAGATGCTGATTTAAGCTCAGTTGATTTGATATCATTTGTAGGTTCTATTGAAGAGGAGTTTGGTATTAATTTTGTTGGTCAGGAAATACACGGCTTACAACAATCAACTATAGATAAGATTGCTGAAAAAGTAATGGAAAAAATTAAAAATAAACCTACTATGGATAGCTAGTGCTAGCTATTTTTTTGTATGTAATTCTCCGCTCAAAAAAATAGAACCGGTAACTAAAATTAGATCATCTTTCGAGGTGATCTTTTTTATACTCTCAAGAGCCTCTTTCGGATCAAGAAAAATTTTCATCTTAGTTTTTGGCAGAAGTTTTTTTAGCTTTTTATATATTGTTTGCGGGTCAGCTACTTTGCGAAAAGGGTTGCTGGTATAGCGAGTGATAGCTATTGATTTTGGGTTTAGTTTGGCAAGTTCGCGGAGCATGGTTGAGACATCTTTGTTGGCGGAGAAACCTATAATTAGGTGTATGGGTTTGCAAGTTTGCAAGTTTGCAAGTTTGCAAATTGCTTCCACTGTGGTTTTCATCTTATATGGATTGTGGGCGGCGTCGAGAATAATCGTTGGGTTTTGAGAGACTATTTCCATGCGGAGAGGTTGGTGTGCATTTTTGAGACCAAGCTTTATTTTGTTTTCTGGAACACCAAGTGATCTTGCTATTTCTATACACAAAATTGCGTTCCTGATTTGATGTTGTCCAGGTACATTTATTTTGTAGTTTTGTTTATGGTAATTAAAAATTTGTTCATTAAAAAATTGTTTGAAAATTGAAAATTGAAAATTGAAAATTTTAAGCGAGGCTTTTTGTTTTTTACATTCATTTTCAATAATTTTCAATACTTTTTTGTTTTTTTCTGCTGTGAATACAAGATTGCCTTGCTTGATAATACCCGCTTTCTCATATGCAATTTCCTCCTTATTATTCCCAATGATTCCGACATGATCTAATCCGATGTTGGTAATTACAGCAACATCTTTGTGAGGGATGACATTGCTAGCATCGTAGCGTCCACCGCAAGCCACCTCAAGTACTGCCCATTTTACTTTTTTACGCGCAAAATAGACAAAACCGATTGCTTCGGTTAATTCAAAAAAAGATAGCATGTCGTACGGGGTGGTCCTGATATACTCATCCAACTTTGGTTTGATGTATTCTATTAGCTCAACAAATTCACGTTTGCTCATGTATTTATTCCCGACCTTCCAGCGCTCAGTAATTGTAGTAGGGTGAGGAGAATAGGTTGATCCGACATTTTTTTCACTTTCTTTCAAGATAGAGTGAAGGAAGCTGGTGACAGAGCCTTTGCCGCTAGTACCAGTAACATGTATGTAGTGAGAGATTTTTTTTTCTGGATTGTCTAGAATATCTAGGAAGAATTGAAGACGCTTAAGATACCACTCACATTTTCGTGGGTCGGTCATGTATTCTTTGCGGGGTAAGTTGAAGAGGGAGATGAGGTAGTTGTAGGCGGATTGGAAGTTCACAAGTTAGCAAGTTAGCAAGTATTCAGGTTGGCAAGTATTCAGCCAACCTAAACTTGTTGATTTATTACATTGTTTTTTTATTTTCTATATTCATCCAACCACGAAGGGTTCTACCTGCTTCATTAGCTTTGCTATACAATACTCTTGCCGTTTCAATGGATATATAATTAAGATCTTTTGATAGTATGATATAATATTTTACCTCTTCGAGAGAGCTCATTGATATCCCATAAAAGCATAATTTTTCACGAGAGGTTTTTCTATAAAAACCCTCAACAATATTAGCTGCTACAGAGGTTGAAGATCGACGCATTTGTGAAGATAATCCACATCTTTCTTCCTTTGGGAATTGTTGGGTTATTTGCTACACGTCTAGATTAAAGGTATGTGCATGTTGCCATGCTCTTATATCTATAAATTTGGTAATTGTAGCCATATATAAAAACTTGTCAACTTGCTAACTTGAGTACTTGATGATTTGTTGTCTAGAAGTTAATTATTTTTTATTACCAACTTTTTCACTGCGTAGCCACTTCACCAACGCATAAACAAGCGGAGTATCTAGCGCAGCAAAAGCAATCTTGAAGAGCCAATAGGTGACAGAAAGTTCTAGAATGAAGCCAACTGTGAATTTGTCATTGATACCATAGAAGGCAATGAACATGAAGAGCAGAGTGTCGATAGCCTGGCTGCCAAAGGTAGAGAGATTGTTTCTAAGCCACAAGTGTTTGCCTCCAGTTTTTTTCTTCCAAAATTCAAAGGCCCACACATCATGGACTTGAGCAACAATAAAGGCGATCAGGCTGGCGATGATCATACGGATGCTCCCGCCAAAGACTTGGACGTATTCTTCATTGAGATGATAGCGGTCTGCAGCTGGTAGTTTTACTGATATGTAAGTAAGTATTAAGACTAGAACTTGGGCGATAAGAGCAGCATAAACTAGTTGTTTTGCTTTCTTCTTACCATAGACTTCAGAGATGGCGTCAGTCATGAGAAATGTAAGAGGATAAGCAAAGATTCCTACGGACACTGCAATTCCAAATAATGTTGTTACTTTCGAACCAAGTAGGTTGGCAGCGAGTAGTCCTGCCACAAAAATGGCAGAGACAATAGTGAGTTTGAATTCTTTTGTCATAATAAAAAGATGCTAACCTGCCTGCCGGCAGGCAGGTATACGAATTGTACTAATGATACTAATTGTATACGAATAATAAGATTAAGATAATTTGGTTGACTTTACTGACAATAGAATGATTTGAAAAATATATTAGTATTCATTCGTATCATTAGTAAAGTTAGTATATTGGTATCATATTTACAACATATGTTTGTATCGTTTACCTTGCTAACACATAATTCATATTCCCCACATTCCGTACTTTACCCTTCATCTCCATCATGGTGAGAGTGGCGTTTACTTCTGGACTAGAAAGCCCAGATTGCTTGGTGAGATGATCGACATGAGCTGGTTCTCGCGATAGATGTTCAAGTAGCTTTGCCTCAGTAGGGGAGTCGGGCAATATTTCTTTATTTGTAACATACTTCTCAATGTCCTGCAAATTGAGAGCCTCCAGTATGTCTGTGGCAGTAGTGACCACCTTCGCTCCCATTTTGATAAGATTGTTGGGGCCTGCTGCTGTAGGTGAGGTGATGTTTTGGGGGATGGCAAATACTTCTCGCCCATCATTGAGGGCACATTCAGCTGTGATGAGAGCTCCAGATTTTTCTGGGGCTTCTATGACTAGGGTTCCGAGAGACATGCCAGCAATGATGCGGTTTCTTCTTGGGAAAGTGAATTTACTAGGTAAAGCTCCTGGGGGATATTCTGAGATTATAGCTCCGCCTGCTTCTATTATTTTTTCTGATAAACTACGATGGGCAGCTGGATATATGTGGGATTTGTTTATCCCTGACCCCAGAACTGCCACTGTATTTCCGTGGTTGCTTATAGCCGTGCTGTGAGCAATACCATCTATCCCAAAGGCCAATCCGCTAATAATATTTATTCCTTGGCTAGCTAGTTGACTGACAATTTCTTCTGTCACTTGTTTGCCATAGGGTGTGTACTTTCTAGTACCTACCACACCTAGATTGAAGCCTTTTTTTACCTCACCACGGACAAATAAACAAAATGGAGGGTCATATATTTCTTTCAATAATTCCGGATATTCTTCATTGTCTTTGAAGACACATTTGATTTGTTCTTTTTCTAATATTTTATTTATTTTTTCTTCGTTTATCTTTTTTCGCCAATTTACAAATTCTGTAATTATTTCTTCTTTCCACTTACTTTTTTTTAATTCTTTAGCACTAGCTTGCCACACTTCCTCCAGAGAAGAAAAAACTGCCAGTAGCTGCTGATAGCGATTGACAGTTATTTTTGGAAAAAATGATAGGAGAATTCTTTTGTCCATATGAGTATGCAGATATACGGATAATTCAGATCTACGGATATTTAATCCCGACCTCGTTCCTCGGTACGGGACGAGGGACTGGTTTAACCTGCCTGCCGGTCTTCGACTATGAAGCTCAGACTGAATAGCAGGCAGGCCCCCCGAGACTTGCTTCGGAAAAAAGGGTCCAGGGGCTTGTCTTAGGGTTCATACCTTTGATTGGATTTATAAATTTAAAGTAATTTATTTATCTCATCGACACTTTGTTCTAGTATTTTATTTAGTTCTCTTTTTTCGAGCAGACCAAATTTTCCCAAAACAAATCTAGAGGTGTTTTCCATTTTTTTTTCGTTATTACTAGCTATGCCAATGCGGATGCGAGTAAAGTCTTTGGTGCCAAGATGATTAATAATTGATCTGATGCCATTATGCCCAGCATGGCCACGGTCACTTTGCACTTTTATTTCTCCAAGTTTCAGATCTTTGTCGTCGTGAGCCACCACAATATCATCAATGCCAATGTTGTAGAAGTTGGTAATAAGCCAGACTGATTGGCCAGAGTGATTCATATAGGTCATTGGTTTGGCAAGAATAATTTTCTCTCCATTTAGGCTTGTTTCATAGATCTCTGCATTGAATTTTTTGCTTAGCTTCCATATCTCTTTAGATCCTGGTTCCAGCTTTTTTTTCAATGCATCGAGCACCATAAAACCCACGTTATGACGGGTACGTGCGTATTGTCTACCTGGATTGCCAAGTCCGATGATGAGTTTCATAAGGCTAGTTCATAGCAAATAGTTCTTGGCCAATATTCTTGTCATCTATGAACTATTGGCTTTGAACTATGAACTGTAAATTATCTTTTCATCTTAGTTAATTTAATTATAATCGGTGTACCATAAAAATCAAATCTTTCTCGTAGCTTATTTTCTAGATAATTGATGTATGATCTGTGTACTGAGGTGCGATATTTTACAAAGATTTCAAATACTGGCGGGGCTGTATCTATTTGTCTTATACCCATCAATTTTGGGTGCCTAGTCCCTTTTCCTCTAGAGGGGCGATGTTCTTTTGTTACTTGCTCCAAAAAGTTTTCTAGCACCTTTACAGGTATTTTGGTTTTTCTAGAGTTCCACACTCGCATAATTTCTGGTAGTATGCTGTGAACATGTAGTCCAGTTTTACCGCTCACCAAGAGCATAGGGGCGAATTTTAGATGTGGAAAATATGAATAGACCATTCTCTTTACGTACTTTTGATTTTGTTCACTATTGTCTTCTGCAAGGTCCCATTTGTTAACAAGTATAATGACACTTCTGCCATGTCTTTCTAATAATCCTCCAAGCTGCATATCTTGTGATGATATAGATTCCTTTCCGTCAATCACAAATAGGACAACTTCTGACTCACTGGCGGCGTCAATACTTTTGAAAATTCCCTCTCTTTCCAATTTTCCTTTTACTTTGGATTTACGTCTTATACCGGCAGTGTCAATAAAATTTATTTTTTGGTTTATTTTTTTTGAACCAATTTTGTGTTCATATATTACTAATGTGTCATGTGGTTCACGAGTTGTATGAGCCATGTCGCTGACTATCACTTTTTCTTGACCAATTAGCTTGTTGAATAATGATGATTTGCCTACATTTGGTTTACCTATCAGGCTTACATTTATGACAGAGTCATCCAAATTGTAACTTTTTTTGGGACGTCTTTTGGATTTATTTAATAATTTGTAAATAAGATCCAACAAGTCGCCAGTATTGGCACCGCTGGTGGCTGAGATAGCAAACGGTTCGCCAAGACCAAGAGAAAACCACTCTTTTTCATAAAGGTTTTTTTGATACTTTTTGCTATCCACCTTATTGGCAATTAAGATTACTGGTTTTTCGATGATTCTTCTGAGACGCCTGGCTAGATCTTTTTCTTGGGGGAGTACTCCTGTTTGTGCATCAGTCATAAACAATATTATGTCAGCCTCCTTCATTGCTTTTTTTGACTGCTTCAAAATATCTTCTTCTAGAGGAACACCTTCTTCAAATCTAAGACCTCCTGTGTCTACAAGACGAATATATTTGCCACGCCATATCACCACCCCCTCATTGTTGGTCCTCGTTGTGCCCGGCACATTGGAAACAATTGCTTTTTGCTCTTCTGTGAGGCGATTAAATAGGGTAGATTTACCGACATTTACTCTACCTACTAAGGCCACCACTGGCAAATTATCTATACTTCTTTTTGTGTTTTTTGACATAATGTTTATTTTAGTAACTAGTAACTAGAAATTTTATAGTGAATCATAGTCAAAGTCTTCTCCCAAGATTATCAGTATGTCTGATCCAGGGGCAAAGCTTTCTGTGCTGGGGAGATTTTCTTTGACAGGAATATCTAGTATTTCTTTCAGGGCTGGTGTAATATCTTTTTTCCCCTTATTGCTAACTTGGTATATACCACTTTCCAGTATTGGTCTTTCTGATGTGTTGCCTACTTTTGTGATAAGAAAATTATTTTTTTCTAATTCTTTTTTGGTCCGAGCTGCGAGACCAGCTTGCCATGTGCCATTTTGGATTTCTACATTTGCCTGACTGACAGTTGGTGTTTCTTGTTTGGGGGTATTGTCTTTTATTTTTACTGGGTTTTTTTGATCAAAAATCATCTCTATCATTTCACTTATTTCTTTAAAATTTCCAGAAGATGGCTCCAGAATGAAAGCTCCTTCTAGGCTGCGGGCATTTTTTAGGTATCCGTCAACACTATTGTCAAGCACCACTGTATTTATATTGTCGGTGTCTAATGTCTTACTTAATTTCAACATGGCAATAATATCTGAAAATTCCATGTTGGTGGTTATGTGCTTGTCTAAGGTTTTTATAATATTGTGGATACGAATTGGATTGGCAAGTGTCTCAAAAGATATAACTTTTTCTTTTAGGGCTAGGATCATTTTTTGTTGCCTTTTTGCTCTTGCGAAGTCGGAGCCTTCTCCGTTATTGCCATGTCTTGATCTGGCGTACTGAAGAGCCTCTTCTCCATTCATATTGGTTATCCCTTTTTCGAAGTGGACAGTTTGATATTCATGGTTGTCTGCTGGATATTCTAGATCTGTGAATGTCCGTTCTACATTTATTTTTATGCCACCTATCTCTTCTATCACATCTTTTACAGCCTGGAAGTCTACTCTTATGTAATAATGAATGTCTATATCGAACGTGTCGGAGATAACTTCTGTTGCTAATTTTGCTCCACTATTTTCTTTTTTTGCTTCACCTATAGCGTTGGCACTGTTTATCTTTCTCCAGCCATACCCTGGAATTTTTACACCAAGATCACGAGGAATCGAGACCATCGATACTTGGTTGGTGGAAGGTTTGATACTAGCAATGATGACGGTATCAGTCAAGAAGGGTCCGTCATGCCCAAGACCTCCCATGCCAAGAAGAAGGACATTGATACGGTCGTCTCTCTGCCCTTCTAATGTTATGTCTTTGCTGAATACGAAGTTCTTTATTCTTTTCAATAGACTGGCAGGTTTTTTTGGTTCCAGTGTAACCGGATCGTAAGCTTCTGGGTCGTTTGGTATGTTTTGTTGGATCATGCTTTTTGCTCCATATCCGCCAACCAAGACAACAGCAATAATTATGAAATATAAAAAAAAACGTGGTTTTTTATTCCGGTTTTTTATTCTTTTTTCTCTAGTATTTTCTTCTAAGAAATTTGTTTTCCTATTTTCCATAATGGACCCTAGTATACGTGATTTTTTTATTTTTTACAATCGATCTCTCTTTTTCTATTTTTAATCTTGTCTTGCTCAAAATGTCTTGCTCAAAATATTAGCTTTGTGCTATACTTAGTTTAAATTTGAACTCATATCAAGTTTTTCAAACCCACCAAAATATTAACTTATTTTTTAGCCCCAAAACTCGTCTTTGGACTCACACAATTGTGTCTAAAAAATAAGTTAATATTTTGGCTCTATTTTGGTCAAAAATAGGTAAAACTTAATACAAGTTCTTTAAGGAGTATTTTTCTGTTTATGCCAGAAGCATTGTCAGAACAAACAACAATTGGAGATATAAAGCACCGATGGACTATCCAAGAGTATGATAGCCATGATCGAGGTACTTTATGGCACATCCTCATGATCACTTTGGGGATAATATTTGTGGTGTATGCCTTATGGACTGGTAATTTTTTGTTTGCCTTGATAGTGGTACTATTTTCAATAGTAATTTTTTTACAGTCTAATCAAGAAGCCTTACAAGTCAATTTCGCAATTACAGATCTTGGTATAGTGATTGGTCGTAGATTTTATGCTTATTCTGAATTTGAAAGTTTTTATGTGATTTACCAGCCACCGGAAGTAAAGACTCTGTTTCTAGAGACCAGAAGCACCTTCCGTCCATCGATTCGTATCCCTCTACTTGACGAAGATCCTGTGCAGGTCAGGAAAGATCTTTCTATTTTTTTGGAAGAGGATCTCGAAAAGGAAGATGAGCCACTTAGTGACAGAGCTGCGAGGAGATGGAAGATACATTAGTGAAATTTTCAATTTTTAATTTTCAATTTTTAAAATTGTCTTATTGACAGTTTTATTTTTTTACGATATATTGTTGACGTCAAATGCCCCTGTTGCCCCTGTAGTTTCCCGACTTTGTCGGGATCAGCCTTTGGCTGATAATGGATAGTCCCGATATATAGATTTTGGTTCAGCTCTCGTCGTTCAACGGATAGGACACCAGTTTGCGGAACTGGCAATGCAGGTTCGATTCCTGCCGAGAGCACTATTTTTGAAGGTTTTGTACTACGTACGTTTCCTACGATTTTAATCCCGACCTCGTTCCTCGGTACGGGACGAGAGATCGGTTTAACCTGCCTGCCGGCAGGCAGGTTCCCCGGGGCTTGCCCCGGAAAAATGGGTCCAGTCCCGATAAAATCGGGACTGGGGCTCATACCATTGATTTAAACTTTTTGGTATACTAGGATTGAAATGTTCTAGTTTTATTTTTTTATGCAGAAGATAGAAAAAAATACTCCAAAAACACAAATTATTTTTTCAGTTATTATATTGTTGTTTGCCAATATACTTGTTATTGGTTTAGCCTTATTTTATTACTGGTCGCTTCATACATTTTTTTTGGTATTTTGGGCCCAAAGTTTGATTATTGGTTTTTTCTATATTTTGAAAATACTTGATCTAAAAAATTTTTCTACCGAGGGAGTAAAGGTCAATGGAAAATTGGTAAAACCAACAAAAAAGTTTAAAAAAGAAAGTGCTTGGTTTTTCTTACTCCATTATGGTTTTGTGCATTTTTGTATTTATTTTGCTATTGGTGATATGGCTGGGGAGGTTGATTGGAAAATGGTAATAATCGGGTCAATTATCTTCTTTGTAAATCACTGTTTGTCTTTTATCATAAATAGAAAACAAGATCGTCTACGGGTTTTTCATATTGGTAAAATTATGATTTTCCCATATTTGCGTATTTTTCCAATGATTATATTAATTTGGTTAGCATTGAACTTTGCTTCAGACCAATCAACACTTTTATTTTTTTTGGCATTTAAAATTGTGGCTGATATGACTATGCATGTTGTGGAGCATATTTGGCATGGTGAGACATCATTTTTGTAGATACATGAAATTAGATTCGCAGGTTTCACAATTGAATAGAGTCGGTAAAGTTCTGGAAAAAAAGCTAGGACGTCTTGGTATTGTTACAGTTGTAGATTTGCTAAATTATTTTCCTTTCCGTTATGAGGATTTTAGTCAGATCGTAGATATAAAAGATTTACAAGAAGGATTGGAGGTGACTGTGCGAGGTAGAGTGGAATTGATAGCCAACAAGAGAAGTTCTCGTAAGCGAAAAATTATTACAGAAGCAATAGTCAGTGACGGCACCGATAGTTTGCGAATTATCTGGTTTGGCCAACCCTTTATTACCAAGATTTTGAAAGCTGGAGATGATGTATTTTTTTCTGGTAAGGTGAAGGATGATATGTTTGGGTTACAGATGGTGGGACCGGGGTATGAGAAAGCTGGACAGAGGACTTCCCGCAGGACCTCACCCGCACTCGCTTCGCTCGTGTCGACCTCTCCTGAAAGGAGAGGTGAATATGGTGGTGCTTCCAAACCTGCTTTAGATACGACGCACACCGCTCGTATTGTACCGATATATCCTCTGACTGCGGGGGTTACACAGAAGCAAGTGCGTTTTTTGATGAAGCAGGTTATTGATTTGTCTAGTAGTATGGAAGATTGGCTGCCGGATGATATTCAGGATCGGGTGGATGTCATGGAATTCTCAGAAGCCATAAAAGCAATTCATTTTCCTGATTCTCAAGATGAGCTTAGACATGCTGAAAGGAGATTGAAATTTGATGAGTTATTTCTCTTACAACTTCGAGCAGAGATGATCAGACAATCGATCAAGAGATCAAAGGCTCCAGAGATCAAATTTCAAGAAAATGAAATCAAAACTTTTGTAGACTCACTTCCATTCAAATTAACTAAAGATCAAAAGATTGCTGCTTGGGAAATATTGCAGGATCTGGAAAAAGCAGAACCGATGAATAGATTGCTGGAGGGAGATGTGGGGTCTGGAAAGACTGTGGTGGCAGCGATGGCTCTCTACAGTTCGGTGCTGAATGGTTTTCAAGGGGTGCTGATGGCACCGACAGAGATTTTGGCGAAACAGCATTTTTCTTCACTGTGTGAATTGCTTGGCGGTAAAGTTAGTATTGGTTTGCTGTCACGTTCAGAACGAACAACGAACAACGAACAACGAACAAGTGACAAAGAAGAAAGTTCGTCGATGGTTGATCGTAGTTCGTCAAAAAAATTGTCAAAGAAAAAAATGTTAGAGAAAATAGAGAATGGTGAATTGGAAATAATTGTTGGTACTCATGCCTTACTTTCTGATGACATAGGATTTGCAGACTTGGGTTTGGTCATCGTGGATGAGCAGCACAGATTTGGAGTGGAACAGAGAAAAAAGATTCGAGAAAAGTCTGGTAATAAAAAAACATCTCCACATTTCTTATCTATGACAGCTACACCTATTCCACGTTCTTTTGCCCTCACTGTGTATGGTGATCTCGATTTGTCTATCATACGAGAGATGCCGGCAGGTCGGAAGCCAGTGCAGACTAGACTTGTGGACCCACATCAAAGGGATAAGGCGTATAGGTTTATCCGGGAGCAGGTGAGCGACGGTAGGCAGGTTTTTGTAGTGTGTCCTTTGATACAAGAAAAAGGAAAAGAGATAAGAGATAAAGAGATACCTTTTATCTCGCAGCCTGCTAAACAGAATGCCTATCTTGTATCTCCATCTGTAGAAAAAAAATCAGTGCTTGCAGAATATGAGAAACTTTCTAAACAAATATTTCCAGATTTGAAAATTAGTTTTCTTCATGGCAAGATGAAGGCAAAAGAAAAGGATGAGGCGATGGCAAATTTTGTGACAGGGGAGACAGATATCCTGGTCTCTACTTCGGTGGTGGAGGTGGGGGTGAATATTCCTAATGCCAGTGTGATGATGATCGAAGGTGCTGAAAATTTTGGCCTGGCCCAGCTACATCAGTTTCGTGGGCGTGTAGGTAGGAGTGGGCATCGATCTTATTGCTTTTTGTTTACTGATAGTGATAGCCAAAAAGTACAAGAAAGACTTTCTTTTTTTGAAAAAA
This sequence comes from uncultured Gammaproteobacteria bacterium, assembly GCA_964344965.1. Classification (GTDB taxonomy): domain Bacteria; phylum Patescibacteriota; class Patescibacteriia; order Magasanikbacterales; family UBA922; genus UM-FILTER-37-12. The sequence goes on from CAYFPJ010000001.1 coordinate 61,883, forward strand.
ATAATAGTGGTTTTGATGTGGCAGAATATGATCTGGAGATGCGCGGCCCAGGAGAGGTCTATGGTAAAGCTCAGAGTGGGATGGAGCAACTGCGTCTGGCTTCGATGCGAGACGGTGAGTTGATTAAACTGGCTAGAGAAGTGGCGAGAGGAATTGATTTTGAGAAGTATCCTGAGCTGAGGGAGAAAGTGGAGGAATGGGAAGATTCTGTTCATTTAGAATGATTTTAAGTTATAAAAAATTAGTTATTCATTTTAAAAATAAATCTATGGGTATAGATGCAGAAAGAGTTTTTGAGCACCAGTTGTTTGAGGAAAGGGCTGGTTTTATTAGAGAGCATTATCCTGGAGACGAAGAAAGGGTGGTGGAGGTTATAAATTCTGCCCTAGATGGATTTGAAGTGCTTGAAAAAAGAAAAGATGGAGATCTCTTGGCATTATTAACTTATTGTTTTGCTGAAAACTCTTTTAAAACTAAATATTGTCAATTTGGTATGCATGTTGTAGACGAAGGAGAAAGAGGTGAAGGTCATGCTTATGAACTTTTTGAGATTTTAAAAGAAAAGGCTAGAGGTAGTGGCTGTCAATATATTACTGCGATGGCCGACACAGAGAGTGGAAATGATTTTCTAAGAAGACAGGGTTTTGATATTGAAGAAGATCCTGTAACTGGATCTGAGTATTACCATCTTGATCTATAGTCTGTATTAAACATTTTGCTTTACGTAGATCTTATTGTTATAAAGTATCTCTATGGAGAGGATCAGTTGGTTCCACCTTCATTCGAGTATGTAGAAGATGTTGCGATAGTCACAATGTTGTATGTTCATATTTATGTCTTCGCAATCAACTCCTCAATATTTTTCACTCCTGTCATTTTTACATCTTTCATATTTGGTAAATTTTTTCCAGCAGCAGTGATTACTCGTTTCATACCCAGTGCGCTACTTTCTTTGATCCTTTTTTCCACATGTCTAACTGAGCGTACTTCGCCACCAAGGCCCACTTCACCAAATACTACCAGATCCTTACCCCCAGCTTTGTCTTTGAAGCTACTAGCAATAGCTAGGCAGACTGCCAAGTCAGCTGCTGGTTCATTAGCTTTCATTCCACCGACCACATTGATGTGAATATCATACTGACCAAGATTTAGTTTGGCACGTTTTTGTAATACTGCCACTAAGACATGAAGACGATTTAGGTCAAAGCCGCTGGCTTTCCTGACTGGATACCCAAAGCTGGTTTTATTCACAAGAGCTTGTATTTCTACGAGTATTGGTCTGGTTCCTTCCATAAGACAGGTGACAATGCTGCCAGGCATATCTTCTCCACGTTCCTCTAGAAAATTGGCAGAAGGATTTTTGACTCCATTTAGGCCGGTTGCAGTCATTTCAAATATGCCGACTTCGTCTGTGGGCCCAAAACGATTTTTGACAGTCCTGAGTATTCTGTGCTGGTGATATCTGTCTCCTTCGAGATATAGGACTGTGTCCACCAGATGTTCAAGTGTCCGTGGGCCAGCCACAGATCCATCTTTGGTGACATGACCAATGAGCACTATTGCTGTATTGGTTGATTTGGCACATTCCAATAGTTTGGTGGTGCAAGCCCGGATTTGGTTGACATTCCCTGGCTCTCCACTGACATCATTGGAATAAAGTGTCTGAATGGAATCAATAATTGCCAAAGATGGTTTGTTATTTTTGATGGTTGCTGAGACAGATTCGACATTTGTTTCGTTGGCCAGTTGTAGAGATGCAAAATTTTGTGTCTCTACGATACGGTCAGCTCGAAGTTTTATTTGTTCTATAGATTCTTCTCCAGAAATATATAGAGTAGGGGAAACACTGGCAGCAAGTTGAATCGACAAAGTGGATTTGCCAATCCCGGGTTCACCACCAAGCAATATTAGGCTGCCAGGTACCAGGCCACCCCCAAGCACACGATCAAGTTCAGAAAGTTTAGTATTAATTCTTTTTACATTCTCACCTTTGATTTCAGTGAGAGTTTTTGTTTTTGCAGGTGCGTGTTGTTGCACCTTGTCAGTAGTCTGTGGTCCATAGTTCGTAGTCTGTTCTAAAGTTCCCCACTTGCCGCATTCTAGACATCTTCCAGTCCATTTTCCAAATTGAGCTCCGCAATGAGAGCACTCAAAGATTTTATTATTTTTTTTATTCATATCTATACAGTTTAACACGAAGTTTCAAAACAACTAACAGTCCTGCTATCCTCTAATGGATTTTTTGGATATTCAAAGTGCCATACCTCTGATTTCAACCTCTTCCATCCTGCGGCATACATAATCTCAGCTAGTTTTTTGTTGAATTTTCTGTATTCTTTATTGTTTTGCACAGCACGTTTTGTTGGCGCACTGATGCCAGTTTCTTTTTTCCCATTTATGATCGTAGTACCTTTCAATTGGACATCTATTGCTGTCCCAGAGCCGTGTCTTGAGCCACCTGGCCAAGCTATACTTGAGGGATTGAAGGTGCCTTTGATAATTTTGTCGCAGGCTATCTCTAGTTGTTCTTCCAAAGATCTGAATCCATAATAAACATTTATTTCTAATCCTTGACTACTGGCTAGTTTACCAGCTTTTTTCAAAGGACCTACTATGCTAGGTAGAATGCGAGCAGGCTTACCGGTTGTAGCACTGGATCTGGCTACAATACCTACCATGTTGTGTTTCTTGACAGCATCTGACAATAGTATAACTTCTGATTCATCAGGAATGCCAGCTAGTTTATATTCACCCCATTTTTCCTTATTTTTACAGATTGGTAGACATTCCTTTTCTGAGCTACACAGCCTCTTGGCTGTTGATGGGTTAAGCTCATCTTCGGGATGAATGTGTTCTCCCTCTAAAGCATAATCTAGAGATTGTGGAGTGAAAGTGATTACTCTTAGATTTTTGAATTTTACCAATTCAGGATTTACTAGGTATAAAATAGTATAAGATCCTACCGCCAAGAGTAATCCAGTGATCGAGTTCAAAAGCATCTTCTTTGCCTCTGTCACCTTCTCACTATTTCCTCCAGAAATGATAAGGGTAAAACCAGAATTAATAATCATCACAACAGCAATAATACTCATAATAGCTACGCCATATCTATAGATGGCAGCTAGGTATTCGCCGAGGTAGGGGATAGACAAAAATTCATTTCCATGCTCATCTGCATGTAATACAAGATTTTCAGGACTAAAGTTGAGGCCGGGAATATTTATTTTTGGTTGTGGTCTGTGGGTGATTTGTTCTATTTCACCTATTACTCCAGATCCATGCTCTGGGATAAGCACATCATCCTTTATTGTTTCACATGTTGATTCTACTCCAGATACGTGACCATTGTATTTACCTATATGCGCCTTCACTTCACCTGGAAAATTATCTTTATCAAACAAAACCATCTCTGTACCGTCAAAATAATAGAAAGAAACAGACAGTAGGCCACTTTTCAAAACATCTACCCACACAAATGACTGAGTAGCTTTGTCTTTTTGGCCGATTTTTTTGGAGTTCCAGTAATTGACCATACCTTTGATTGGTAGTACTACTCTTTTTCCCAGTGTGCCTGTGTTAACATATCTAAAATTATTGCAGGTCGCATCATAAAAGGCGTGATTGTGGCCAGAAAACAGTGTGCTTATATTTTTTTCTTCTAATTTTTTTACAAATAGAGGATAGTTTTTTATATCTCCAGAATCATTTAGAGCTAGAGCGCTTTCTGTATTTACATTGTAGGGGTGAATATGCTTGAAGACCAGGTCTCCGGACTGAACATTGTTTTCTATCCAACTCATTTCTTCATTTTGGAGCCCCCATGACTTGTAGTAACTGATCATAGAGAAGTAAACCCCCTTGTAAGTGAAACGATAAGAGCTCTCTGGAAATCCAGAAGCATTTTTGGCTTGAGATAGAACACTACTCTTGTTGTTGTCCCAGAATTTTTCCCAAAATATCATGCCATTATCCTTACCAATACCAAACCCGTCGTGATTTCCTGCCACTGGTACAAAGGGTACTTTCAATTTATCTAAATACACTTTCTTAAATTCGGCCCACTGTTCTTCGGCAGTATGAAAAGGATGTGTGTGTTTGCATTCTCCGCCACCACCAATTAGATCTCCCGCACCCACTACAAATGCTGGTTTTCGATCGTTGATAATCTCTACAGCATATTTTGACCACTTTCCTTGTCTAATGTGGCATTTATTTATATCATGAGTATCTGATATTACTGCGAAACTAAATAAGACGTCTTCTTCAGCCAAAGAGGGAAGAGGGAAAAGGATAATGATTAATAAAAATATTACATACCAAATATTTTTCATATTTTCCTAATTTTATAACATTGATTCTACTCCAGGCAAACAAGTATACAGGCTAAAATAGATTACAATTTTTTTGTGATCAAGTCTGTGTCTATTAGTGGACATTTTGTATCATTCCTGTCTTTGAACTTGAAAGTTGAGCCAAGGGACTTGGCTGTATCAATAACCCCTTTCCCTCCTTTGAAACCATCGTTTGTATGTCTTTTGGCACAATAATATTTCCTTTTTGTTTTTGGGTTTATTGTGTTGCACAGTTTTTCATCACCAGCCTTTGTTGCCTCTCCCATAATAACTTGTTTCGTAGGATTTTTGAATTCATGCTTGATCCACATATCATATATTACATCATGTGCTTTATTCCAATCGCATGTGGGATCTATAATTTTTAATTTTGTCATAATATTTTTTGCACCACCAAGTCCACTGTGGTGACCTGTGTACATAAAGAATACTTTTGATTCATTTGTGGCTTTTGGGCAGACTTTTTCGACTAGCTTATAGGAGGCGCGCAGTGAGCTTGCTCCCACCATGGTGCTTACCTCAGGATCAGTTATTTCTTCACAGTAGTCACTAAGCCCGTATTTTCCTAGATACCCGTTACTTCCATTTCCTTCACAATTTTTTTTTGTCGTTTGGAATAATCCTTTATATCCTGTATCACTCACTGCATCTGGATTTAGCCTGGATTCTCTATAAGCAACCGCCTTTAGAATTTTCCAATCTACATCAAGACAAGATTCATATTTTTGGAATATAGAATCGTAAGTAGCATTTCCTGTAGATGATTTTGAGGATGAAGAAATTTTTAAGGGTTGACCTTTGTCTAAGATATCCAAAGGAAGACCTTGTACAGTGAGTATGCGTAAATTTTTAAATTTTACCAACTCTGGATTAATAGTATAGAGTAGGGTGTAAGAGCCTACTGCAAGGATAAGAGCTGTAATGGAATGGATTATTTTATCTTTTGCTTTGGTGATTTTTTCACTATTGCCACTGGATATGATGTATTGGAAACCAGCGTCGATAATCATCACAACAGCAATTATACTGATGATGACTACTGCATATCTATAGATGGCAGCTAGATATTCTCCGAGGTAGGGGATTAAGATGAACTTACTACCCACCTCATCTTCTTCTTGGAGTAAATTTTCGGGATTAGAAAAATCAAGACCAGGAATTTTTATTTTTGTTTGCGGTTTTTCTATCTTTAGTTCAATGTCACCGAACACTGATAAATCTGAGACAACTATTGAGCCATCAAAATCAAATTTTTTGTCGCCGTAAGCTAAAACCATTATCAATTGGTGAAGTAGTTTATGTCCTTCACTATTCATATGAAGACCATCCCCACTGTCGTAGATGGTCTGCATGCCTTGACCCCCATCTTCTATATATGGATATATATCTACAAATACGTCGAGACCATAAGGTTTGGAACTCAACCACAGAGCATTGTCTCGAACATTTTTCCCCCACAATTTGGTCCACTCAACTGTTTTCCCTTCCTTGGTGACAGTTTTATAATTGGCAAATGGTTGGGCCCCAGTGACTATCGTCCTTATTCCCTCTAATTCAGCTTGTTGGAGTATTTTTTTAAAACTGTCTTTGGATTTGTCTGGTGCTTTTGTAGATCCCATGAAGTTTAGACCAGAATAAATTATCAGATCATCGTAGCCTCGCCCTTTGACCTTGTCATTGAATTGATCTAAAAACCATTTGTGACCGGTACTACTTTTTACGAAGCAATCAATTTTGTGTTTTGGTAAAGAATTTTTTAATCTTTTTATCACTCCCCAGTTTTTATTACATCCAGCTGCATAGGTGGATGATCCTATGACTGCAATTTTACCACCCTCCTCTGTCTCAGCTATGCTGGTGACTGGATAAAAAAAATAAAATGTGAATATAACACAAAATATAAAACTAATTGTTTTCACTACTTTATTTCCAAAGATGCTGTTCATAGTTGTAAAATAGTCTCCCAACCCTCTACATATGAAGGAGGAGCAATTTGTTCATTGTCTATGAATATTGCTGGTACTGCTTGTATATTTAGTAGAATGGCAAGTTGTTTGTTTCTTTCTACATAGTCGGTTGGTGCTGAAGTGGCAAGGCATCCAGCCATTTTTTCTGTATCTAGTCCTATGTCAGATGATATGGCAGCCAATGTTTCTGGAGATAGATTTTCCAAATTATCAAAGGCTAGATTTTTGAATTCTTCAAATTTTCCTTGTAGGGCAGCACAATAAGAGTAGCGATGGGATGGCTCACTAGATACAGGGAATGTTTTTACAGGCAGTCCTTTCCAGATTACTTTTATCCGACCCGGATGCTTTTTTCTAAGTCCGTCTAAGATTACCATCTGATTTTTACATCCTTGGCAGGCAAAATCTTCAAAAACTACAATAGTCTTGCCGGCATTTACACTTCCAAGCACAGGATCATCTGGGAATATTGGTACTAGCTCTATTCCTGTATTTGCCTGATTTTTTATCTGCGGTTTTTGAAAAATATTGTTGTGCTGTATCAGACGGATGCCAAATATAATAGTGATTAGAAGTATGGCAGGGACAAAAACAGATAAAATGTGTTTTGTTTTGATCATATTTGTAACATTTATTCCACCCAAGGCAGAAAAGTAGACTGATTAAAAAAGGTAGCACAGATACTTTATTGCATGATAAGAGTTTTATTTTACCATGACTCCATATACCTGTTACCTCTGACTTATTTCAGTAAAAGTTTATAATTCCACATTAAATAAACCATCTTGGTTTTTGTCTGTAAAATAAATTTTGTCACCCTTGTCATCCAAAAATAGATTATCTATTGTGTGCGGCTTGTCCATGATAATTTCTTTTTTTAGGCCGGTCTGAGTATCTATCTTATACAATTTGTCAGGAGTATTGTCAGCTAACTCTGGGACAAATCCAGACCCTTTGGAAAGATCAGTTGGGACTCCGCAATATACAAATCTATCATCAGCAAACGTGCATTTGTCTGCCCAGGTGTTCACATTCAAGAGCTTTCTGCCTGTTCCTATATTGTCTCCTTGAGCATTAACTATCCAGAGTTCTGGCTGAAAGTTGCTTCTTGAGCTATAGACGCTGTGCAGAAGCTTGTCTCCACTGGTAGACCATTTGGTCTTCAGGTCTCTCCCTTCCACAATGATGGATTTGAAATTCTCTCCATGTAGTCCGACCAGTAGCACTTCTTGCCTATCATTGCCAAGCACCTCTCCAGTCCTAGAGAGAGCCACTACCTGCTTATTTGGGGACCAATCCATGATTACTTTGTAAGCATTTTTTCCCATTGGCTCTACAGCTTTCACATTGTTTCCATCTGGATCGGATGTTACCAACCAACGGTTTTCTGGAGAAAAGCCCATACTCTTTGAAGCGATTTGACTTCCGTCATCTGAAAAGGTGAATTCTTGCCAATGCTGAGGTAGGGTAACCTGTTTTTTGGTGGTGAAATTGTAATAAATATTGGATCCGTCAGGATACTCAATGATGGATTCATTTTTTGTCGGTGACCATGTCACTTTTTGGACTTCGTAAAATACCTCATCACTGAGAGGTTGGGCCGTACCATCATCCATTAGTCTATAAAATTTACCATCTCCTTCATTATAAAATTTTGCCGCTCCAATACTATCTTTTTGGACACCAACAAGTGGTGATTCTATCACTTGCTCTATATTTATGTCTTCCTCAAAAAATGTATCATCATCGTCAAAGTCTATTCCGCCACCGCCCGGTACTGTGCCTATGGTAGGTAGGTCACTGGTCCCACTTCCTGCAGACCCTGTATCGACAGACCCTTCTCCTGAAGCAGGGAATTGACCAGCCTCTCCAGTGGTTGTGGTAGTAGCCTCCGGGTCAATTTTTGGTGGAGCAAAAAATATGCGATACAGTAAGTATCCTAGTGCAATAGTGATTATTATGAACCCGACTATGAGAGCAAGAAGTTTTTTGTCCATATTTTATTATTTTGTTAAGTTTTTAATTTTTTGTTTTTTTGGAGAGGAGTGTTTGTCTTTCTCTTTCTTTTGATTCTATTTCTTTGCTTACTTTTTTTGATGCACTCCTGTTATCTTGTTCATTTATAAATTCAAAAATAACCAGAAGTATGTTGACGCCAGGAATCATCTTTAGCAAAAATGTCACACAACTTCCACTTTTGTAGGGTTTACCTTGGGTCAGTTTCATCAGTGCTACTATGGGCATTCCAATCCCTGAAAGTGTAAGTAAATGTACAAAACACCCGGTAAGCTCATCTTCATTATCTATTTGATTGTCTATTTTCTTTTTTTGTTTTTTTAGTTTGCTAATGTCCTTATCCAGGTCCTGTGCTTTTTTATTATTTTTATTTTTTTGCTCTCTTTTTTTGTTATCCAACTCATTTTTTCTGTCTTTCTCTGTTTCGGATCTTTCCTTATTTTTTTCTTTATCCTTATCTTTTCCTTTTCCTTCTCCTTCTCCTTCTTGTTTATCTTTTTTTTCTGAATCATCTCCCTCATTTTTACTCTCATCTTCAGCCTCTTCTTCCTTTTCTTCTTCCTTTTTTTCGTCTATGGCAGAATCTTTTTTTCCGTCCAGCGCGTCAGCTGCTTGCTGCCACTTGTCAGCATTCCAAAAACTTGGCATACCACCGGGCATTTTTTGCTTACTGTCTTCTTCTGGATCACTGCCATCTTCTGTATCACCATCTTGTTTGTCATCATTTTTTTCTTTGTCATCTTTTACATACTCTTCACCACCTGGCGCACTCTTTGCAGATTCTTCGTCAGCTTTTTTCTCTTTTTCAGATGGTTCATCACTTTCATCATCTCCGTCATCGTCCTCTTCATCTTCTTCTGCGTCTTCTGGTGAATCAGTATCATCGTCTGCATTCTCACCATCTACTGGCTGATCTTCTCCCTCGTCGTCATCATCATCAAAAAAATCATCCATGCCTGGCACACCTTGTGCCATTCCTGCCAGTCCGTGTCCACCATCTGGTGCATCTTCATCAGTTGTATCTTTTTCATCGTCAGCTTTATCTTCGTCATCACCTGCATCTTTTTTTTCATCAGGCCTTTTTTCACCTTCATCGGGTGTTGGTTTTTCGTCTGATGGTAGCAGATCACCACTCGGCGTATCATCAAGGCTGTCAGCTGCTTGTTGCCACTGATCATCACCCCACATGCTTGCCGGTCCTTTTGGGTTACTTGGTTTTTTTGGTTCTTCGCTTTTTTCATCTCCGCTATCATCACCATCATTTTTACCACCTGCATCTTTATCTTTGTCACCACCTTCTTCCTCTTTTGGTTTGTCTGTTTCTGTACCATCTTTTTTTTCGTCTTCTGGTTTTTTTTGATCTTCCTTTTGCGGTGTATTGTCAGACTTGTTATTGGATTTATCGGAACCTTCTTCTACTTTTTTACCGCCATTATCTGATGCCGGATCACCACTCGGCGTATCATCAAGGCTGTCAGCTGCTTGTTGCCACTGATCATCACCCCACATGCTTGCCGGTCCTTTTGGTCTACCTGGTTTTTCTTGGTTTTCATCTTTTTTATTTTTATTCTCATCCTCATTTTCACCATCTCCACCTTCTTTCGATTTCTCTGGCTCTGCTTCATCTTTTGGTTCTCCTGCTTTTGTGCCATCTTTGTCGCCATCTGACTTTTCTGGATTTCCTTTTTCTTTTGGTGCGTCATCAGATTTACCATCTGACTCATTGGATTTGTTGTCGGAACCTTCTTCATTTTTTTTGTTATCATCGTTTGTTGGCGCATCAAGACTATCTGCAGCTTGTTGCCACTTGTCTGCACCCCAAAAGCTTGGCAATCCGCCTGGCATGACTGTTCTTGGCTTGCTTGGTTCAGTCGAAGCTTGTCCAGATTCTTGCTTCGGTACCTCAGCTTTTTCAGAGGCGGGTTTAGTTTGTGCTTTTTCTGGTTTTTTGGGAGTTTGTTTTTTGGGAGTAGGCTGTCGTCCTCTTTCTTGGTTTTCCTTCCTTTTTGCTTTCTTTGCCTTATCCCTCTTTTTTTTTGCTCGTTTGTTTGCTGCCTTTCTTTTCTTTTTTCTTTCTTGCGCCCTCCTTTGTCCTGGAGTTAGTTGATTGCTATCTCTGGCAGAATTTTTCAGATCCTCTCTGTTTGATGATGCTCCCCGCGTTCTATTGGTAGCTGATCGCGAACTAGGCTCTCTTCTTTTTGCTTCTTTCTTATTGCCTTGACGACGTGGAGCATCCTGATCATCACCCACAAGAGGGGCTGGCACCTTTCTGGCAGCATTTGATTTTCTGTTTTGCTGATCAGATTGATCTGCCATAAATTTTTTAGACCAATCTATACTCTTTGGCCACTCTCTTTAGAGTATAGTCTTTTTTGGTTATTTTTTTTCTTAATATATTAGATACAGCCTCACTAATAATTTTTTCTACCACAGTTTCAAGTATTCTGGCTCCTGTGTCTTCATCGTACGATTCTTTGATGATACTCTTTATGGTAGGTTTGTCTGAGGAAATTGTGATATTGTCTTTAACCAACTTTTTATTTATTTGTTCTATCCTATTTTTTATTATCTCTTCTAGTGTTTCTTCTGATAGAGTAGAGAAGAAGCAAGTTTGATCCAGTCTTCCGAGCAGCTCTGAACCAAATTGTTCTTTTAGTTTGGAGTTGATGGCGGAGTTTATTTCTTTTTTTATTTCAGCAGTCTCTTTATCTCTGGAATGACCAAATCCAATACCGTGAGATTTGTATAGCTCTGATCCAACATTGGAAGTGAGAATTATAGTGGCATGCGAAAAGTTTATTTTTTTACCAGCACTATCTGTCAATTCCCCTTCATCCAAAATTTGCAATAACAAACGAACGACATCTGGATGAGCCTTGTCCACTTCATCGAATAGTACGACCGAGTATGGTCTTTTTTTGATCTCATCTGCAAACCTATTTCTTTCTTTGTGCCCTATATATCCAGCAGGGGAGCCAAGGAGCTTCGATATTCCATGCTGCTCAGCAAATTCGCTCATATCTAGTTTGACAAGAGCTTTCTCATCAAAATACATTTCTTTGGCTAAGACTTTGGCTAGTTTGGTTTTACCCACTCCACTTGGGCCCACGAAGAGTAGAGAGGCAAAAGGTTTTTTTTCTGATTTGAATCCAAGGTGGGATTGCTTGAGAGAGGAGACTATCTGATCTATTGTTTTGTCTTGGCCAAAAATTTGTTTTTTTATTTTCTTACCCAAGACGTCGAGCTGCTTCCAGGTACTACTAGTCAATATTTTAGGGTCGACGTTCAATCTTTTTCCTACTATCTTGGCAATATGGGTCACTGTAATTGGTTTTTTGGGGATTGATTTGCTGTTGGCTATCTTTTTCTCTAGATTAGAAATTTGTTTTTGCAGTTTCTCAGCCTGTTTTTTCAATTCCATTGCTGCTGAAAATTCTTCGGCATGAATAGCCTGAGCCTTACATTCCAATACATTTTCCAATTCTTTTTTTATTTTTTCTAATTTTTTTTGGGTAGGATGCATTTTTTGCTTGTTCTTCACAGAAGCTGCTGCCTCGTCAATTAGGTCAATTGCCTTGTCTGGCAAGAAATTGTCATGCACATACTTGATGCTGAGATCCACTGCTGATTCGACTACCTTTGATGATATCTGGACGTGATGGAATTTTTCATACTGCTTTTTCACACCCTCTAGGATTTCTAAGACTTCTTCCCGTGTTGGCTCATCGATGTCAATGGACTGAAATCTTCTTTCAAGTGCTGGGTCAGATGAGATATGTTTTTTATACTCATCAATTGTGGTTGCACCGATACAGCGTAGCTGACCTCTTGCCAAAGCTGGCTTGAGGATATTTGCCGCATCCATGGTGCCTTGATTTGATCCTGCTCCAATGATGTTGTGGATTTCATCAATAAAAAGAATAATGTTCGGATTCATTTGTACTTCTTCAATGATTTGTTTCAATCTACTTTCAAATTCACCGCGGTAGATTGTCCCCGCAATCAGAAGGGTCATATCAAGAGAGAGAATTTTTTTATTTCTCAGCACATCTGGGACTTGACCTTTGAATATTTTTTTTGCCAAGCCTTCTACAATTGCTGTCTTTCCTACACCCGGCTCACCAACTAGGACAGGATTGTTTTTGTTTCTTCTGCCTAGTATATTTATCAGTCTTTCCATTTCGTCTTTTCTGCCTATCACTGGGTCCAGGTCGGCCTGAATATTCTTACTTGTCAGATCTGTAGCAAAGGTTTCAAGAGCAGTCATTTGCTTATGGTGATTTTTGTTATTTCTCTCTCTCTTTTTAATTTGTAATTTTGGAGAAGAGATGGCAGGCGGACCTATATCTTGCTCCATGTGATCCATGGCTTCTGCCACATCATCCACAGTCGGGAAACGGCTTGTATTTTGGACAATAGCCAGGATCTGCTCCTCTATTTCTTCGGTTGCAGTTTTTGTTTGATTTATTACTTTTTGAACATGTAAGTCTTTTGTTTTGATGAGTCCGTATAGAAGATGCTCTGTACCGACGTAGCCGTTGCCATACTCATAAGCCAAGAGCATGGCTTTTTCGAGAGCATTTTTTGAGGCAGAATTTAGATTTGGTAAGGTGGCGGTCAGTGTGTGTCCTGAGCCCTCTTCGTTTTGGTGAGGTTTTATGATGATAGAAGAAAGCAGAGTGGAAATTTTTGTTGGGGTTATTTTATTGTTTTGTAAAATTTGGTTGGCTATCGAACCTTTTTCTTCACTCAGTGCTAGGAGAATATGGAGAGGAGTGACATCTGGATGTTTATTTTCAGATGCAGTAGATATACTTCTTGCAATGACATTTTTTAGGTGAGTCGATAATTTGTCTAGCAGATGATCGGTATTCATAGGTTATTTTTTCAAATATATATAAACAAAATACCCTAATATTTTTAGGTCGATTTTTGCTTTAGTAATATGATTAGTATATAATAAAACGCATCATTTATCAACCAGAATTGCAGCTAAAATATATTGATAATTAACATACGAATTGCGAATTGTACGCCGTGCCTGCCGGCAGGCAGGAATGTTCGAATACTATTTCCAGAGTTTTATTTACAAAATGATAGATAGTAGTGTAACCGGTATTCGTACATTAGAAATATTCGTAATTCGTATGTTAAGTTATTATCACGTAACTAAATTTCATATTATGAATTTTCCTACCCATATTTTCAAAGCATACGATATTAGAGGTCTTTATCCAGAGGAGATCGATGAAAAGTTGGCCTACAAAATTGGGTCTGCTTATGCACAGTTTATGAAAAGTGATCTTGGGAGAGAAGATTTGACTCTGGTGGTTTGTCAAGATATGAGGAGTTCTTCTATCCCAATTAAGAAAGAAGTGATTCGAGGTATGCTCGATCAGGGTGTGGATGTGGTCGATATTGGTCTTGCTTCTACTCCTACATTTTATTTTGGCGTAGGATTTCATGATTATGATGGTGGGATCCAGGTCACAGCTTCCCATAATCCTGCCGAGTACAATGGTTTCAAGATGGTCCGACCCAAAGCCAGGCCAATCAGTGGAGAGAGTGGCATTCAAGAGATTAGGGATATGGTCGAGAAAGAGGATTTCACACCGCTCAAAAATGTGGGAAGTATGAGTAGTAGAGAAGGTGTGCTCGAAGAGCAAATTGCCTATGCCCTCAAGAAGGAAGATCCAGACATTATCAAACCATTCCACATTGTAATCGACACTGGCAATGGCATGGGTGCTCCGATTATGGAAGAATTGTTCCAGCATCTACCTTGCAAATTGGAAAAAATGTATTTTGATCTTGATGGGAATTTTCCAAATCACGAAGCTAATCCGTTCAAAGAAGAAAATAATGTTGATATCCAAAATAAGATCCGAGAAGTGAAGGCTGACCTGGGGATTGCGCTAGATGGTGATGGAGATCGAGTATTCTTTTTTGATGAGACTGGGAAAACTATCGAGCCAGCCATAGTGCGTGGGATACTGGCTCGCGCTGTTTTGCAAGATCATCCTGGTGCCAATATTGGCTATGACATCAGACCAGGCAAGATTACCCGGGATATGATAGAAGAGGCTGGGGGCAAGCCTTTTGTGACGAGGGTAGGACATTCACTGATCAAAGAGAAGGGGATTGAGATGAATGCTCCTTTTTCTGGTGAGTCGTCTGGACATTTTTTTTACAACGAGCCTCATGGATTTTTTGAGATGCCCGCTATTATTGTTCTCAATTTTCTGAAAGAAATATCTGAGAGTGGTCAGACTGTTAGCGAGTACACTAAGCCATTTTATAAATATGCTCATTCTGGAGAGATCAATTTTGAAGTCGAGGATAAGGAATCTGTATTCGCGAGGTTGAAAGAAAAATATGGTGATCATTTGACGACTGAGATCGACGGAGTCACCTTTGAATGGGAAGATTGGTGGTTCAATGTCAGACCGAGTAATACGGAGAATGTAGTAAGGCTCAATTTGGAAGCTGTGTCGGAAGATGTGATGAGAGAGAAGGTGGGGGAAGTTTCAAATGTTATTGGATCTTGACAAATTGTATGATAATATAGTATGATAATATCATATTATATAATCATATATTTAGTATGACTACACTTTCTGTACCACTTACTGCTGATCTTATCAAACAGATTGATCAGCTTGTCCAATCTGGTGTCGGAGCAAACAAGGCTGATGTAATGCGCAAAGCTCTCAAATTCTTTGCTGAAGAACAGGCTGTGCAGGCTGTTCTTCGGGCAAGGACTGAACCTTCGCTTGAAGGTGATTTGGATGAATTGGTAAGTAAGATATAGACATGAAAATTCTCTATAAGCCGACATTTTTGAGGCAGTACAAAAAGTTACCAAAAAATCTTCAGAAAGAGGTAAAAGAAAAGATAAATCTATTTGAAGATGATCCGTCTCACCCTTTCTTAAAGACGCATAAATTGCATGGACCATTGAAAGGAAGTTATAGCTTTTCTGTTAATTATAAGTATCGAATTGTGTTTGAGTATACAAAAGAAGGGGATGCAGAGTTGCTTGCGGTGGGTGATCATAGTGTGTACTCCTAGATTTAATTTGAGTAAGTATTGAAAAACATCGCTTCTCTAAGCGATGTTTTTTGTGATAATAGATTTTAAAGCCCCCCCGTGGGATTAAATCCCTCCCGACTTGGTCGGGAATATTTCAAGTCCATGTATCTCATGACTACTTGTCATTCTGAGTGAAACGAAGAATCTCTTAAACATCAAATTTGTATGAATATACAAAGTATAAGGGATCCTTCGTTTCACTCAGGATAACGTACTATCACTATAAATTTATACTCTTTAGCGTCCTTCAGGACGACAAAGTTATAGATTCTTTCGGCTTTAGCCGATAGTGGTTCAATTTAAGTAAGTATTATAAAACATCGCTTGGGAGAGCGGTGTTTTTTCTCTAACTGAGGAGTAAGCAAAGCAAGCTATCCCATGAAAAATATTTTGTGCCAACTTTTTTGAACCTCATATCTTTTGTTGTGTAATGTAGATTTTTTTCTACATTGCTTTCATTGCTCTTTTTTTCAAGTAGTTAATGACAACAGTTATTGCTTCATCAGCACGTTTTATTTCATTAGCAGTTCTGTATTCTTTAAAATTAATATTCTCTGTAAATTTTATAAATTGTCTAACTTGTTCTGCTACGGTTGGATCTTCAATTACCACTTCATTTTCGCCTGTGCCCATTTCAATTCCAAGTAATAATCTAAATCTTCCGATTATTCCATTCCACCAATTAGTTCTACATTTAGCCTGATAATATATTTCAGGATAGTTGCTAATGTGTTTTTCCGGAAGCTCATCAGTACATTCATCTCTCTCTTCTCTTAAAAATTCTAGATGTAAATTAATTTCCTGGAGCTCTGGACTCATGTTGTTTTCCGTTTTTTCAGCCATAGGTTAAAAAGGGATATTGATTTAATTTTTATTATTTTCTAAATGCATAGTTTTTGTACAACTATTATTTTTTTGGAATTTGGCTAGACAAAATAGTAAGAATAGAATCACATTTTTTGTTTTGTTTTTTGTCTGTTTTTGAGTTGTGTATTTTGTTTGTATAAGTGTCTGCACTGCCGTCATAGGAGACAACAAACCAACACTCGTCTGTAATTTTTTTTAGATGTGTTTTATCAAATTGTTTTCTTGTGTCTGAGAAATATATACTAATTTTTGTTCCACCGGCGAAGTTGCTGGTATGCCAGTCGCCAGGATACTTAAAGTCAGGTAATATGCCCAGCATACCTTCTTTTTGTTCGTCAAAAATAACCCAACTAGAGTCAATGATTTTTTCTTGATTTTGTTTTAGCGCTATTTTTGTTGCAATTATTCCTATTAGCGCAGCTACCATAAAAATAACAAATAATTTTTTCATAAGTGTGCAAGAGTTATTTTCACAAAATCCCCAAAACACTTTCCGGCGGTCTACCCAAGACTGCTTTTTTATTATCCTTAATCACAATCGGTCTTTCAATCAACTTCGGATATTTCACCATAGCATTTAACACCTCTACATCACTGCTATCTTTTGATAATCCAGCTTGTTTGAATTCTGACTCTTTTCTTCTAGTGAACTCGATTGGTTTCATGCCAAGCAGTTTAGCTATATCTTGTAATTCAGATTTGTTTGGTGGATTTTCAAGATAAAGAATTACCTCTGGTTCGATACCATTGTCCTTTAGGAGTTGGAAAGTTTGTCTGCTTTTGGAGCAGCGGGGGTTGTGATATATATGGTACATAGAATTGTTAATGGATATTAGGAGTAGATAAACATACGAATTACGAATATTTCGAATATACGAATACCTGTAACATTGCTCTTTGTAATATTGTAAATAAAACTATGGAAACAATATTCGAACATTCGTACAATTCGTAATTCGTATGTTCACAATATTCTTCTCTTAAACTCTTCCAACTCATCATTCTCCAACTTCATCCTCAAAAAACTCTCCACCACTTCACGACTATCAAAGTCAGGTTCTAATGTTTTATCTACAAACTGATCAAAACTAAGCTCAAGGACTTCTATCTTTTCTCCAGCGTCAAGATTTTGCTCTGCTACCTTCCTACAGTTCTTGGCAATATATGTGTACACTCCCCACTCAATTTTGCTGTAGGGCTCGGTAACTTGCCAGAGCTCCCAGTCACCACTCTCCATCCCAGCTTCTTCCAGGAGTTCACGTTTGGCAGTGTCTAGAGGATCTTCACTCTCGTCCTGCCTGCCACCAAGAAGACAATGAAATTCTCCTTTGGAAGGTTGGGATTGTTTTGCAATGAAGACTTTGTCACCAGCAGTAGCGATGACATTGACAGTGTTTGGTCGTTTGAGCATTTCAAAAGTGGCTGTTGATCCATCAAACATTTCCTGCTCCCACTGGTAAGTATCGAAGATATTGCCTTTGAAGGCTAGTTTGGCATTGATGGGTAATTTCATATGTGGTTATGGTACTAAGTGTTTTAATCGTCCTTGATTACTATATCTCCTTTTTCATTTTTTGTTAAATTGTGGGATAAGAAAATTAGTTCTAAATTTTTAGCCTTTATAAAATCTACTGGGTAAATTACATTTTTTATTTTTCTAAGATCCTGATCCAAAATATGTTTGTTTTTTTCTGTGTTGTAGGCTTTTAGATCAAATCCAGCTTGCCTGTAGGCATGATCTACAAGTTGGGTACAAAAAAAATCTTCAATATCATTTTTGAAATAAAAATCATAAGGTTTGCCAAGTTGTTTTTTGGCAAACCCTATTGCTTTGTGGATTATTTTTTTTCTTTTTTTTGAATTTATTTTTGGTCTTAGAATAGCTAGAGTATCATATTGTTTGAATATCTCTTTCATGTTGATATAACAAACTCCCTCTACAACAGAGTGAATCATTTTTTTTTTGGATACATAAAGAAGAGAGTGGGTAACAGGGCCGGGAATGACCAGTGAGCTGGCATAGGTGAGATTACCAGCTACCACAATATCTCCTTTTTTTACAAGACGAGCAGTTTTTTTATAATCAGAATGAGTAAGAAGATTATTGCGAAATTTTATTTTCAATTTTCCCAAAAATGTTAGAACATTACCAAAAATCTTATGGAAGATTGTTGAACCTTTTTTGAAATTTTTGATAATATGATATTTGCCAGTCATATTTTTTCATTTTATCAATTTGCCAACTATTTTGGCAACAATATTCCTTGGGGTAAGGCGATTGAGCCATATCAAGACTTTATTTTTAGTACCAGTTATGATAAATGTTTTATTTTTTTTCATAGCTTGGTACCCTATCTCAGCCACACGTTTGGCTGTCAGTATTTTTCCTTTGAAAAAATCATTTCTACCAGCTGTTTTTTCAAAATTGGTTTTGGTCGGGCCGGGACAAAGTGCTGTGACAGATACACCGGTCCCAGCTAATTCGACAACCAAGGCTTCAGAAAAATGCAAAACATAGGCCTTGGTAGCGAAATATACAGCCATAAAAGGCCCGGGCTGGAAAGCTGCTGTCGAGGCGACATTGAGAATTTTTCCAGATTTATTTTCTAGCATTGAAGGAAGAAATAATTTTGTCAGAGCTGTTAGTGAAGAAATATTTAATTCAATCATATCCAGCTCTCTTTCTAGGTCATTTTTGGCAAACTCACCAGTCAGTCCGAAGCCAGCATTATTGACCAGCACATCTACTGGTCCGGATTTTTCAAATACTATTTTAGAGTTTTCTTTTTTAGACAAGTCTGCAATAATTATTTTTATATTACTATTATATTTTTCTTCTAGATCTTTTTTTAGCTTCTCAAGCTTCTCTTCATTTCTAGCTACAAGAGTTAGATCATAATTATCACGAGCAAAAAGATGAGCAAATTCTAGGCCGATTCCTGAGCTGGCGCCGGTGATGAGGACTTTTTTGGATATTGATTGTGCGAATTTATTTGATGATGTCACAGACTTTGGTTTATATTAAGTGTTATGCCATATTGCGCAATTTTGAAATTCGATCTTTGATCGGTGGGTGTGTTGAAAATAGTCCGGATATACTTCTTTTTTTAAATGGATTGGAGATGAAGAGGTGGGCAGTGGCGGCACTAGCATGAGGAAGAGTTTCTTTTGACCCGCTTATTTTTTCTAGAGCTCCAGCCAGCCCTTCTGGATAGCGGGTCAAGAGGGCACCAGAAGCGTCAGCCAGATATTCACGTTTTCTTGAGATTGCCAGTTTGATTAGCTCGGCAATGATGGGGGAGAGGACTAATAGGATAATACCTATCAAGACTATAATACCACCTGCTTTTCCACCACCATTATTGGATGACCTGTTGCTTCCCGCACCAATCCAACGAGCACGGAAGAACATATCAGAAATTAGGGCAATAAATCCAACAAGCACAGCTGCGATGGTCATAATACGAATATCATAATTTTTTATATGAGCTAACTCATGAGCAATCACTCCTTCCAATTCTTCATTCTCTAGTTCCTCTATGATTCCTGTGGTGAGGGCGATGGAGGCATGCTCTGGATCGCGACCAGTGGCAAAGGCATTGAGAGCAGGGGAGTCGATAATATGTACTCTCGGCACTGGTAGTCCGGCTGTGATACAGAGATTTTCTACCATTCGATAGACATATGGATTGTCTTCTTTTTTTATTCCTTTTGCTCCTGTCGTTGCTAGAGCTATTCTGTCGCCTTTGAAATAGCTGAGCATGGTCATCCCAAAAGAGAATAAAATGGCGACAGCCATGGCGTTGTATCCATAACCCATATATTCAGCCAAAAAATAGCCTATACCGAGAATGATGGCGATGAAGATTGATATGAGAATTACTGTTTTTCTTTTGTTGGAATCGATTTGGGAGTACATATAAAAAGTTCATAGTAGGTAGCCAATAGCCAATAGTTTTTATCTATTGGCTATGAATTATTGGCTATGAACTATTATAATTCTACTTTTACGTTTTCCCTCTCATTTGCATCTGCAATTTCGAAGAATTCAAACTTTTTGAATTTTAGAGTGTCCGCAACCATATTGGCAGGGAAGCTCTCGATAGATGTATTGAAGCCATTTACTTGGCTGTTGTAGAATCTGCGTGAGGCTTGGATTTTATTTTCAGTATCACTTAGCTCATCCATTAATTGAGCTACATTTTGATTAGCTTTTAGGTCTGGGTAAGCTTCGACTGCGATTTGCAATTTACCAAGCATGCCACCGAGCATGCTTTCGGCACTTGCTAGCTCTGCTGTGTTGCCAGCCTCTTGAGCTGACATGGCTTGGGAGCGAGCCTTGGTAATGTTTTCAAGTAGCTCGCGTTCGTGTGTCATGTATCCTTTCACACTGGTTACAAGATTTGGAATCAAGTCGTGACGACGTTTTAGTTGGACGTCGATATCACTCCAGGCTTCTTTTACTCTGTTTCTTTCTCTGACAAGCTTGTTGTAAAGGCCGATCAGCCAAAGAGTTATGACGACGGCAATTACTATAATTATAGCTAGAAAAGACATAGTATTTATTTTTAGCAGATTGTGCAGAATGGACAGAGTATGCAAAATAAGCTGTTCTTAGCTTAATTTGCCTATTCTGCTTAATCTGCCTATTCTGCAAGTGATTAATAAGTATGTATTTGATTTGGTAATCAGTCTTGCTCTTTAGATTTTTTTATGCAATAATATTACCATTATTTTACGCTAATCTAGCCTATTTAGTCAACTATTCCGTTATGCTCACTATTATACTTTTCATATTGATCCTCAGTCTCCTTGTATTTGTCCATGAATTTGGGCATTTTATTGTTGCTCGAAAATCTGGAATGAAAGTATATGAATTTGGGTTTGGGTTTCCACCACGGGCATTGGGATTTTATAAAGACCCAAAAACCGGCAAAATTATACGAGTAAAAAAGAATAAAAATAAGAATAAAGAAAAAGACTCTACTCTGACTAATACTGTCGGCGGGGGAGCGCGGGAAGAGGAATGCCCAGCCACAGTCTATTCTGTCAACTGGCTGCCTCTTGGTGGTTTTGTGAAGATCAAGGGTGAAAACGGTGAGATGGCTAGTGAACCGGATAGCTTTGGTTATCACAAGTATTGGAAAAAGGCTCTGGTTTTGGTAGCTGGAGTAACAATGAATTTTTTGCTTGCTGCCGTTTTGCTTGGAATTGGCTTCATGATTGGACTGCCTGCTGATTCTACTTCTTTGCAAGACCCGCGCGCTATCATAGTTGAGGAGGCTGCTGTCACAGCTCAGCAAGTAGAAGATGATTCGCCGGCAGAAGAAGCTGGAATATTGTTTGGTGACAAGATTTTATCTGTCAATGGGGTAAAAATAACAGACGCTGCTCAAATGGCGGAAGTGGTAAACAAAAACGCAAACCAAGAAACAATTGTAAAAATTCAAAGAGCGGATGAAGAGATTAGTCTCAATATGGCCCCTATAAAATTGGCTGAAGAAGAAACCGCCAGAATTGGGATTACAGTAGTCGAGGCAGGGATCATTCGCTATCCGTGGTATATTGCAATTTACAAAGGATTTGTCGGAGCTGTGGTTACTACTATCAATATCTTTTTTGCTTTTGCCATATTGATCAAGAATTTAATCTTGGGTCAAGGTCTTGCTTTTGCAGTCTCTGGTCCAGTGGGTATTGCTGTTATTGTGGGGGAGAGTGCTCGTCTTGGATTATCCTATTTGATAAATATCACGGCCATGTTATCATTAAGCTTGGCAGTGATAAATATTTTGCCCATTCCAGCTCTGGACGGTGGGCGACTACTATTTGTTACTCTTGAAAAAATATTCAAGCGTCCAGTCCCGTTGAAGTATGAACAAATGGCTCACACTGTCGGGTTCTTGCTTTTGATGGCTCTCATTGTGGTGGTGACTTGGAGGGATATAGTAGGATTATTCTAAGTAGAATTTTATTATGAAAGATGAGGTTGTATTAAATGATTTGGATAGACAAAGATTGAAACAAGAGCTTGTTAGGGAGTTTGGTGATATATGTGCCTATCCAGATAGTGCTCTTTTGGGAGGAGGGAAGACAATGTCTGATTTCAAGAGAGATCTGTTAAATATTTTTAACAACGGAGAATTGAATTTTAAAAAATTGAGACAGAGTGTTAGAGAGGTTGTTTCTTCTTGGGTTAGTCATATTGATGGATGTAGGAGAGAAGTCAATGCTCCAATGCTTAAGGGGCTTGTCGGCGCTTTTCGTGACAGCTACCTGAGAAGGGTAGATGAAATAGCAAATGATGAAGGACGAGAAGGAGGGCTGGTATCTGGAGAGGGTACTGATAATGTCGTGCATGCAGAGGATCGTTTTTCTAAGAGATAAATAAATGTCTATGCCAAAGATAGTAAGGGGAGATGGTAAGATCAGTAGAATAGCAGAAAATGAGCGAAGTGAGTCTGACAGGTTTTTAGACATTATTTCTCCTATTATTGCTCGTGTACCTATAATGGAAAGTTCTCATCATTATGAATTGGTGGGTATTTTCACCGAATGGTTTGATGCTGTGACCCGTAACGACAGATATGCTGAAGATTCCTTTGATGAAAGGATTGGGGTTGCCATATGGTATGGCTTAATGGATGTGCATTTGAAGCATAAAAAATTTTCTTTAGAAACATACAATACTCTCAAGGAGGAGTTGCAGAAATTTTGGGATGACGGTAAGGCAAAAGTATTACAATTCCCATCAAAAAAGTAATTTTATGGAAAAACAGTTAAA
Source organism: uncultured Gammaproteobacteria bacterium (assembly GCA_964344965.1). GTDB lineage: Bacteria > Patescibacteriota > Patescibacteriia > Magasanikbacterales > UBA922 > UM-FILTER-37-12. The sequence continues at coordinate 84,961 of CAYFPJ010000001.1, forward strand.
ACAAATACAACAAGATTTTGAAAAAGAGATTAAACAAATCTCCAGTTTGACGACACTTGAGAAGCTGGAGCAACAATTTTTGGGACGCAAATCTGGATCCTTCACTCTTATTACCAAGCAAATGAAAGATCTGTCAGAAGGAGACAGAAAAAAAATAGGACCGCTGATAAATGAAGTGCGAACAGAAATTGTAGATGGATTGGAAAAAAAGCGCAGTGAATTGCAGCTTGAGAAAATGAAAAATATTTTACAAACAGAAGCAATAGATGTCACCCAGCCTAAATTACCGAAAAAAAGTCGAGGACACCTTCATCCCATGACTATTGTCCATAATGAGTTGGAAGACTTGTTCACCTCTATGGGTTTCATGGTCCTTGATGGACCTGAGCTTGAGAGTGATTATTATAATTTTGAAGCTCTCAATATATCTGCTGATCACCCAGCCCGCGATTCCCAAGACACCTTCTTCATAAAAGATCACCCAGACTGGGTGATGAGGACACACACCTCTCCAGTCCAAGTGCGAGCTATGCAAAAGTATGGTGCCCCACTCAGAACAGTGGTGACCGGTAGGTGCTTTCGTAATGAAGCAACTGATGCTAGTCATGAACATACATTTTATCAAATGGAAGGACTTGTGGTGGATAAGGATATTTCTATCGCCAATCTTATTGGCACTATGAAAGAATTGTTGCAAGGTGTATTGAAACGTGAGGTGGAGGTTCGTCTGCGACCTGGGTATTTCCCATTTGTGGAGCCTGGATTTGAGCTTGATATGCGTTGTCTGGTTTGCGAAGGTCGAGGATGCGGTGCCTGTAAACACAGTGGTTGGGTAGAGACTTTGCCTTGTGGACTTGTCCACCCTCATGTCATCGAAGCTGGTGGTCTTGATCCAGATGTCTATAGCGGGTTTGCCTTTGGTCTTGGTTCTATGCGACTTGCTATGCAAAAGTATGGGATTGAAGATATTCGACATCTTCATTCAGGAGATCTTAGATTCTTAGAACAATTTTAAAAACATATAACACATATCATATAACATATAACAATTTTTTATTAAATTTCACTAAGTTTGTTACATGTTATATGGTACATGATACATGAAAAAATATGTTAGTAAGCTATAACTGGCTAAGACAATATGTAGACCTACTAGAATCTCTCACTCCAGAAGAACTGGCTTTGAAAATGACAATGGGTGTGGTAGAGGTAGAAGAAGTGAGTGCTCAGGGTGAGAATTTAGAAAATATTGTAATTGGTGAGATCACTGAATTGAAAAAACATCCAGATGCCGACAAGTTGCAGCTTTGTACAGTCAGTGATGGAAAGACAGACTTCCCAATCGTATGTGGAGGTTCAAATTTGAAACAGGGGATGAAAATTGCTTTGGGTAAAATTGGTGCCAAAGTAAGATGGCACGGAGAAGGTGATCTTATTGAATTGAAAAAAGTAAAAATTCGAGGCGAAGTATCTGAAGGTATGATTTGTCAATCTACAGAGATTGGTCTTGGTCTTCTTTATCCCATCTCTGATGAAGCTGAGATACTTGACCTAAGTCACATCGACGCCAAGCTCGGCACACCACTTGCAGAAGCTCTTGGGCTAGATGATATTGTTTTTGATATTGACAATAAATCAATGACTCATCGTCCAGACCTTTGGGGACACTATGGCATGGCTAGAGAGTTGGCAGCTGCGTATGATCTAGAATTGAAAGAATATAATCCTGCAAAAATTAAATCCAGTAAAGAAGTTAAAATTGATCTAAAAGTAAAAGAAAAAACTCTCTGTCCACGCTATATGGCTGTCGCTATAGAAGGTGTGAAAGTGGGTCCATCGCCAGACTGGCTTCAGAAAAGGCTATTTTCTGCAGGCTTGAATCCGATCAATAATATAGTTGACATCACAAATTACATTGCTTTTGATCTTGGTCAGCCCATGCATGCTTTTGATATTGAAAATCTTAATTCCGAAGATGGAGAAGTAGATATTGAAGTCAGGAGAGCAGACAAAGGTGAAGAGTTTGTCGCTCTTGATCAAAAAGAATATGAACTCACTGAAGATATGCTAGTGATATCTAGTAGAGGTAAAGCTGTGGCCCTTGCTGGTGTCATAGGTGGAGAAGAAAGCGGTGTATATGAAGAGACTACGGGTATAGTATTTGAAGCTGCCAACTTCGATCCAGTCAGTGTTCGTCGGACTTCTACAGCTGTCGGAGTTCGTACTGACTCTTCGGCTAGATTTGAGAAGAGTCTGGATCCAAACAATGCAGAACTTGCCCTTAGAAGGGCAGTAGAGCTCACTCTTGAGATTTGTCCAGAAGCACGAGTGGTTAGCGAAGTGGCAGACGAAAGTAATTTTGAATTGAATCAAGGGCCGATTGAATTGTCTCTAGATTTTCTTAATAAAAAAATTGGAAAAGAAATTGAAAAAGAAAAAGTGATTGAAATTTTGGAAAGCCTCGGGTTTGGTGTGTCTAGTAAAAAAGATATTTTGAAAGTGACCATTCCAACCTGGAGAGCAACCAAAGACATCTCTATTCCAGTAGATCTGGTAGAAGAAATTTCTCGAGTCTATGGTTATGGAAACGTAGAAACAAAAATGCCTGTTTTTGAAATAGTCCCCCCAGAGAGAAATAATTTGCGTATCCTAGAAAGAAAGATAAAGCAAGTGCTGTCACAGAATTGTGGACTGGCAGAGTCTCTCAATTATTCCTATGTCTCACCACAACAGATTGCCAAGCTTGGTTTTGATCCAGGTGAATATATTGAATTAGACAATCCGATTGCCAAAGATAGACCATACCTTCGCCGTCATATCCTGACCAACTTGCTAGATAATCTAGAAAAGAATATTCATAATTATAATCAGGTTGGTTTGTTTGAGATTGGTAAGATTTTTCGATTGGAACAAGATGGGATCAACGCTGATTTAGATAGCGATGCCTTGTTACCAAGACAAGACAGTATGCTTGGCTGTGTCTACTCTGCTAAGAAAGATGATACGCCATTTTTTGAAGTTTCTTCCTATTTGTCAGAGATTATGAATGACCTTGGTCTTGATTATACTATTAGCTCTGGGTGCACTTCTAATTTGTCTCTAAATCATCCTGCTAGATGTGCTGATATTTTGGTTGGTAAGAAAAAAATCGGTCTGATCGCTGAACTCCATCCAATGTATCAGGACAATCTTGGCATAGATAGTAGGGTCGGATTTTTGGTGGTCAATCTTAATGAGCTTTTGGAATTTGTCAGTGAAAAAAATAATTATAATCAAGTGTCTCACTATCCAGCAGTACTACGTGATATTGCTTTTGTATTAGACAGTGGCGTTCTTCATGCAGATGTGGTAGAGGAAATACAGAAGGTTGATGATTTGATATCTTCAGTAGAATTATTCGACGTTTTTGAAAATAAGAAACTTGGTGAAAATAAAAAATCAATGGCTTATCATATTGTATATCAGTCTGGTGAAAAGACTTTGGAGGCAGAGGAGGTGGAGAAAGTTCATGAAAGGCTGGTGAAGAATTTGAAGAAGAGGTTTGGGGTTGAGGTGAGAGATTAGTAAATAGAATTTTGTTCAATAAGAAAAACATGGTATAATATTGGCACTTAATAAATTTCCCTATTTGTTAATTGTAAATTGTCAAAAGTTAACTGTTAATAAAAGCCTGTCATATGTTCAACACTTCCCAAGATTTACTCTATATTGTTCTGTCACTCTCTATCCTCTGGTTCACAGTATTTCTCTGCTGGCTGCTATACCAAGCCGCTCGAGTACTGCGTAATGCCAATGAGATTATTGAGAACCTTACTCACAAACTTGAATTGATTTCTGATGCAGTAGAATTTATCCGTGGTAAGGTAGATAGAGCGACAGATCACATGAATTCAGTCAGTAAGTTTGTTACTGGCACGGTGGGGAAGATGGTGATGAGTAAATTTGAGAATGCGTTTGAAGATAGGATTGCCGAGAGAGAGGTAGATAAGAAGAAGCCGAGGAAGAAGGCGAAGAGGAAGAAAAAATAGTTTTTATAAAAATCTACTCATAAAACTGAGTAGATTTTTTGTTTTATAAATATTTCGTACGCTATGTTTTTATATACTCGTCATTGCGAGGAGCGACGAAGGAGCGATCCATTCGATTACGCTCAGGACAGGCTCAAGCAATCTCGATGTTTTACTTCTAAATAATGAGATTGCCACGTCGTGTGGCTTCGCCCACTCCTCGCAATGACGAGTAGTGTTTTCAGGCTAGACAAGAGCCTAAATTGACGGTAAGATAGATCCAGCTAACTCGATTTTTATGAATTTTGTTCACCTTCATACTCACTCTCATTATTCTCTTTTGCGTGGGTTGCCAAAAATTAAAGAGCTAGTAACCGCTGCCAAACAGAAGGGTTTTTCTGCTATTGCACTTACAGATTATGGGGCCATGTACGGGGCAATTGAATTTTATAAAGAATGTCAAAAACAAGATATAAAGCCGATCATTGGTTTCGAGGCATACTTGGCTCCGAGAAATCATACTGACAAAGATTCACAGCATGATAAAGAATTTTCCAATTTGGTGCTACTGGCCAAAAATTATGACGGCTATCGTAACTTGATGAAACTTTGTTCCATTTCACACCTCGATGGATTTTTTGATGGCAAGCCAAGAGTTGATAAAGATTTGTTGCGACAGTATAGCAAAGATATAATTTGTTTGTCCGGCTCTATCCTAGGAAATATTCCTCGCTTATTAAAAAATAATGATTTGGAAGGAGCAAAAAAAGAAGCTTTGGAGCTCAATGAAATTTTTGGGCCTGATAATTTTTATCTGGAAATGCAAGATCATCCGGGAATAGAAGGTCAGCTGGATGTGAACACAAAATTGACTCAGATGTCAAAGGAAACCGGAATACCACTTGTTGTCAGTCGCAATGTTCATTATTTGGAGCCAGATCAATCTGAAGCCCAGGATGTCTTAGTCTGTATTGGTGAAGGGTGGAAGATAGGTCAGACAGATCGTGTAGATTATCGTCACGTCGATCGGTCTCTCAATACAGGAGAGGATATTGCTTCTCGTTTTCGTCATGTGCCAGAGGCAATAGAGAACACTGTCAAGATTGCTGACATGGTCAATATTGAAATAGAGCTAGACAAGTGGCATTTCGCGCCAGTAGATTTACCAAAAGATAAGAATGCAGATGAATTTCTTCGTGATGAGGTTTACAAATATGTAGGAAATTTTTATGATCCAGTGACAGAAGAGATAAAAGAGCGAATTGAATACGAGCTAGACATTATAAAAAACAAAGGATATTCACCATATTTCATCTGCGTGGCAGACTATGTTCGCTATGCCAAGGATAATGGAATAGTAGAATCCACTCGTGGTTCAGCAGCAGGATCAGTAGTCTCCTATGTTCTTGGAATTACTACTGTTGATCCAATTCACTTCAAACTCCCTTTTGAACGTTTTCTAAATCCATTTCGTCCCAGTCCTCCTGATGTAGATACTGATTTTGCCGATGACCGACGAGATGAGATGATCGAGTATGTAACTAATAAATATGGTGTTGATAAAGTTGCTCAGATCATTACATTCGGATCTATGGCAGCAAGAGCTAGTGTGCGTGATGTGGGTCGGGTACTTGGTTTTTCTTATGGTTTTTGTGATCAGGTAGCTAAGCTGATTCCTATAGGAGCCCAAGGTTTTCCTATGACAATCGAGCGTGCCCTAAAAGAAGAGCCAGATTTGAAAAAATTGTACGATACAAATGAGGACGTAAAGCGTCTCCTCGGTCTGGCCCAGCAAGTGGAAGGGTGTGCTAGACATACTTCTATTCATGCTGCTGGGGTGGTAATTTCTCCTACACCACTAACTGATTTTACCCCAGTCCAAAGAGAAACCGGGGGAGAGCGTATTCTCACTCAGTACAGCATGTATGACGTAGAGTCTGCCGGAGTTCTGAAGAATGATTTTCTTGGGATTCGTAATCTTTCTATCCTTGGAAAGGCTGTGGAGATCGTGGAAAAAACAACAGGCGAGCGTGTCGATATTTATAACCTTCCACTCGACGATATAAAAACATATGAAATGATTTCACGCGGAGAAACAATGGGAGTATTTCAGTTTGGTAGCTCGGGGATGCAGCGGTGGATCAAAGAACTTAAGCCGACAAACATCGACGATATCATGGCTATGGTCGCACTATATCGTCCCGGGCCAATGGATTTCATTCCAGAGTATATTCGTCGCAAACACAACCCAGAAGTAATTGATTATCCGCATCCGGATATTGAAGAGATTCTTGAGAAGTCGCTCGGACTCTTGATTTATCAAGATGATATCATGCTTACGGCGATCAAGCTTGCTGGCTATGATTGGCTTGAGGCAGACAAATTTCGTAAGGCGATGGGGAAGAAAATTCCTGAGCTTATGATTGAGCAAGAGAAAAAGTTTAAGCAAGGATGTGTTGAAAATAAGATTCCAAAAGATACCGTGGAAGATTTGTGGAATCGTATCAAACCCTTTGCATCTTACGGATTTAATAAAGCACATGCCGCAAGCTATGGCATGGTTGCATATCAGACTGCTCACATGAAGGCTCACTATCCGGTGCAGTATATGACAGCCGTCCTTCAAGCTGAGTCACATGATGCTGACAAGATTTCTGCTATTGTAGGTGAGTGTAGAAGAATAGGTATTGAAGTGCTACCACCCGATGTCAACGAAAGTTTCAAATCTTTTGCAATGATCTCAAAACCTGGCGAGAAGGGAAGAATTCGATTTGGTCTCACTGCTATCAAGAATGTGGGTGATCATATTTGTGAAGTAATTTATCAAGAAAGAAAGAAGAATGGTCAGTACAAAAGCTTGGAAGATTTTCTTGAGAGAATAGAAGATAAAGATCTGAACAAAAAGTCAGTAGAGAGTCTAGCAAAGACTGGGGCTCTTGATTGTTTTGGAATTGATCGCGGGGTCTTGATGGCTAATAGTGAGAATATTCTCGGATTTATTCGTCAAGAAAAAGAGAGGAGACAGACAAATCAGGATTCATTATTTGCCGGGACAAGTATTGCTATTGATTCTAAAGTCAGAATTGTAGAATCAGCAGAAGCTACAATGGATGAAAAATTGGTTTGGGAAAAAGAATTGCTTGGAATATATGTGTCTTCTCACCCGTTTGCTTATTATCAAAAGTTTTTGGGAGAAAAAATAACACCCGTATTAGAGGTGGAAGGACTGAACCGAGATTCTTGGGTAGTAGTTGGTGGTGTTGTGGATGCTTTGAAAAAAAAGATTACTAAAAAAGGATCTGTAATGATGTTTGCTACTCTTCAAGATATGTCTGGTAGAATTGAAATGCTAGTATTCCCAAAAGCATATGAAGCTACTAAAGATTCATGGGAAGTAGGAAAAGTGATTTGTGTAGTAGGGAAGACTCCTCGGGAAGAAGGGGATAATAAGATTTTTGTAGAAAAAGCATATAATCTCTCTAAAGAAAGTATTGAAGAGGTCTCTCGTTATTTGTCTTTAGGAAGTGGTACTTCAAAAAAAGAAGAAAAAAAGAGTGACAATTTTGTCACTATCACACTCTCTCACGAAGAATTACAGGGTAATGCAGAAAATTTGAAAAGTCTTTTTGAAGAATTTCCAGGAAACTACGATGTATACGTCCAAGTGGGTTCTAGTACTATCAAGGGGCAAACACAAATTGCCTGGTGTTCAGAATTGGAAAGCAGGCTAGTTGATTTGTTGGGTGATGAGAAGGTGGAGGTGAGTGGGTGATGGCAATGTCATTCTGAGTGAAACGAAGAATCTGTATTCAGGAAGACACCCTCTATAAGAAAGATCCTTCGCTGCGCTCAGGATGACAAACTATAGATCATTCACCGATTTCACACTCTCATTGTTATGAATTCTCTTGATCACTTCGGCAAATCTACTGGTGACAGATACTATCTCTGTGTCTCGCAGATTATGTCTGGCAATCGGAATGGTGTCTGTGGTGAGGAATTTTCTAATTGGTGAAGCATTCAATTTTTCTCCTGCCCCTTCACCAAGGTTGGCATGGATAAAGCAGGCATCAACACTCTTTGCTCCTGCTGTTTCTAATAAATATTTAGCATCTTCGATTAAAGTCCCGCCACTGAGAGTCTCATCGTCTATGATGAGACATTTTTTTCCTTTCACATCACCAAGGACGCTTTTTATTTTTACTTTTTCATCATTCCCAACTCTTCTTTTGTCCATCATGGCTATTGGTAGATGCAGGCTGTCAGCGTAGGGCTCTACTAGCTTGGCAGCTCCACTATCTCCAGCCACCAAGATATAGTTTTCCATATTACTATTTTCTTTTATATATTTCGTAATGTCTGGGGCGGCAATCAGATGGTCGCAAGGGATATTGAAGAAACCATGGAGCTGAGGAGAATGCATCTCCATAATGATAACTCGATTGGCTCCAGCAGTCTGGAGCATGTCAGCCATTAGTTTGCCAGTGATACAGATTCTGGGCTGATCCTTCTTGTCTGATCTTGAGTAAGGGAAGTAGGGGAGGACAGCTGTGATTCTCTTGGCTGAAGCATCACGAAGCGTACGGATATAGATAAGAAGTTCCATGATATGGGCGTCGACTGGAGGAGTGTGAGATTGAATGACAAATACATCATCGCCGCGCACTGGTTCATCTACTGTGATGAATCTGTTTTCATTACTGAAGGTGAAAGATGTGGTCTTAGTTTCTTCTATGCCAAGATGCTCGCATATTTTTTTGGTGAATTGTTTGTGACTTGATCCTCCTATGATTTTGAGTGACATAAAATATCATTATGTAATTAGACTTTCTTTTTTTTATTTCTTTTACGCCCGCTTTCATACCGTTCAATTATGGCTTCTTCTAGTTCTTGGTCAATCGTGATTTGAGATCCTAGTTTTTCATGATCACCCCAAAAATGGAGGACCCATTCTGGATTTTCTTCCACCAACTCTTTCAAACACCGGCGAGGAGCTCTGGGATCTATATTATATTTAGGACCCAAACTCCCAACAAATACTTTTTTATTTATGATTTCCTGAAAATATTCTAGATCTTCTATTAGTGTTTTGTTGATGCATAGGCGAATTCTGAAGTCACCTTTCATACGAAATTCTCTTAAGAGCGGAACATCTATTGGTAGTCCATAACCAAAATCACCTGCTCGTTCTGCTAGTATTCTCCTTTTTTTCATAATTTGCAAACAGGCTTTTTTAACACTAGGGACAGCTCTCTGTTCAGAGGTAGAGGATGTTTTCCTAACAAAATGACTTAATGGTGTATAAGCATCTGTGATTTCAGGATAAGTCTGGTGTATGTAGGACTTTACTTCGAGGATTAGTTTTTCGGAATAGATGATAGTGTTGTGTCCGATAGTTTTTATATTTTCTGACCTTTTTGCCTCACTATATAATTTTGTTGCAACTTGATTTGCCAGCCTCTTGAACAGACTTCTATCTACACCAATTTCTTTTGCGGCCAAGCTCTCTTTTTGAAATCCTGGGTGTGACAGCTCTAGAGCCGACTCTACCCCATCAGGCAATTTTCTTGGAAATCTAGCTTGGATATCCTTTATTTCTTCACCCAATGTAGATTCTGTCGGATTATTTTTATAGACATACTTTAGTAATTCATAGACACCTATATACGATATATCTAAGTGTCTACTAATTTTAAGTCGGGCAGTGTTGGTCTTGTATACTCCGTATTCGTGTAGATCCACCATCTGTTCACTTGTTTGAAGTGCTGTGTATAGATTATTACACAGTCGGAGGTCAGTTATTGGTGGCACTAAATGACTATCATATGGGATGTTGTCACCTTCTGCAAAATCAGGTATTTTTTCTTCTGTTTCAAAATTGACAGCCATCACAACAGTATTTCCTAGAGCTTCAAGAGGTGTTCTGTGACTTTTATTTGCATATATATCTTGCAGTCCATATGTCCCGCGAGCTTCTTGACGTTCTGTTTTATCTAGTTTGGCTAGATTTTTCCAATCATCCGGATGAGAGAGTCGATGGGCTACAATAGTTGCTAGCCCAACTTGATCAGATACAAAGATTGCTTTATAACGTCTTTCGTCATGTTGGTCCGCTATGAGAAAGACAGTATACTCGTGTGTTCGCATAGTCTCACGACCAAGCTCTCGATTGAGTTCATCCACAGACTTTCCGTGCCTGTCTACAAAGGTAATTCCGTTATCACTCAATGCTTTTTCTACGGCTTCTGTCTTTTTGAGTTCTCTGAATAACTCTTTTCCTCTTTTGCCTTCAGCTTTTGAAGATGGGCCTGACCCGTTTTTAGTATCTGGTGGGAAGATAAAAAAATCAACATCATCAGACTCTTCTGGCGTCAATAGTTCGAACTGGTCAAGTTTTTTTTCTACCAGGGTTTCGAAGTAAATTTTTATCTCTCGTTCATCAATTGTGGGTATCTGTTGATCTCCGTCTTCTGCAGTTTCTGACATGAATGTAGTGATATCTTGTTCTGTCACTGGGTAGATGCCATCTTCATACAGATCCATAAAATCAAAGGCGAAGCGTACTGCGTCAACAAGTGATATCTGATTACCTTGACTCCTAATAATCAAGTGAAACTGTTCACTCATCTGGCTTGATAGTCTCCTGATTGTTTCTGTTCTTAATTTTTCTCTGTCTGCAGGACGTTTTTCATCAGGGATAGGACGATGTGCTGCTTCTTGTCTGGTTGTCATACTGTTCTTTAATGGAGTTAATTATAGATATGGTTGGGATTTGATAAGTTAGTCTTGATAGAACGCATAATTAAGACATCTATTAGTATAGCAGAAGCCATGATGGCTAGTACAATCTGGAAGGCTGTGCTCGATATACTAGGCACAAAGAAAAATAATCCATAACCGACCACTCGACTGGCAAAGACATAAATCCATTCTCTGATAACAATATATTCTACACGGTGATTTTTGTAATCTGGAATTTGGTGAAGCAAATTGTCGCGGTATGTTTTGGCTGGAATTTGAAGAAGTGGTAAGAAAATTTCTCGAGCAAATCCATAAAAGATATAAGTAAATAGAATGGGGAAGCCAACGAGAGTCATGGTAGCAATAAAAAATAATGAGCCACCAATAGTAAGAATAAATCTATACTTAGAATAAGGGACTTTTTTCCCAAGGAAAAGAACTACAATTATTCCAAAGAGAGAAAACAAGGAAAGCAGTCCTCCCAAATGTAGCTCACTATTTATAATATCAAAAATAAATACTGGCAATAGTCTTTCGATAGCACCTTTGTATCCAATGTTCCCAAAAAATCTGGCTAAGATTAGTTTTACGATATCTTTTTTTTGCCAGATTAATTTTAATGTTTTTCTATAATGGAGAGGAGGGGATTTGTGATTTTCAACTTTTACAAATCCGATGAAGATTGAAAAAATATAAACTATGATGCTGATGATAAAAATATTACCATAACCAAGATTTAAAAAATTCAGTCCAATCGCTGCCCCTCCCAAGATAGGGGCAAAGATGGAGATACTAGTAGTGAGGGCTTGCATGGTCCCGTTGAAATTGCCACGGTTTTTGGTGTGAGTAGTTTCAAATTGAAGAAACAAGTAGCTAATCCAGTACATACCATTGAAAAATCCAATCATAGATCCTGTCAGAATAAGATGATTAGCCACATAGTCTTTTAGAATAAATAGAATGAGATAAATAATTGAAGAACCAATAAGACTAAGTACTCTTGGGGTGTGGTGTTTGCCTTTTTTTACAACACTAGCAAAAAGGGTAAATGAAATGATGTGAGCCGTAATAAGAGCAATCGAATAAATAGCCAGAGATCTGAGTGAATTGGTTTCACCCCACAGAAAGACAACGAAAAATATATTGAAAATGGAGCGACCAAACATTGCTAGAGAGTGCGATACAATCAGCCTTTGGACATTTTTACTGAGATTGTTATTCATAAATTTTCCAATTTGGATTGGCTTCTATATCTTGCCACTTGGTGAAATTTTTATTTTTGGCATGGTGATAAGAGGCAACGGCGATCATGGCGGCGTTGTCCATGGCATATTTTAAGTTCGGAGCCAATAGTTCATAGCCAATAGTTTTTGTTTTGTCTTCCAGACTTTGGCGAAGTTTCTTATTAGCACTGACGCCGCCGGCGAGGATGATTGTTTTGGGGCTGTATTTTTGGGCGGCTTTGGTGGTTTTCTCGACAAGGACGTCGGTGATGGCTTGCTGGAAGCTGGCGCAGAAGTCTGGCAAGTTCGGAGCCAATAGTTCATAGTCAATAGTTTTTTTCTTTGCATTGTCTTGGAGCCAATATAAAGCAGCAGTCTTTAGGCCGGAGAAGCTCATGTCGAAGTTTTTGGAATTTATCATTGGTCTTGGAAAGTTTATTGTCTCTGGATTTCCCTCTGTGGCGAGTTTGGAAATTTTTGGACCACCGGGATATTCGAGACCAAGTAGTTTTGCCACCTTATCAAAACATTCTCCAGCAGCATCGTCACGAGTGCCACCGACCTTTTCATAATTACCTTGTTTTTTGGAGAGGATTAACTCTGTGTGTCCTCCGCTAACAATTAAAGATAGTGCAGGATATTCAAATTGATTTTTGATTTTTGATTTTTGATTTAGGATTTGAACAGAGTGTATATGTCCTTCAATATGATTAACTCCAATCAGAGGTACTTCCCATAGGTATGACAGTGTCTTTGCCGCCTCAACTCCCACAATCAAACCTGTGATTAGTCCAGGACCAGAAGTGACAGCGATAAGATCTGGTTTTTTTACTCCTGCCTTTGAAAGCACCTCCTCAACAAGGGGAATAATCTTCTCAGCATGTTTCCTGCCAGCAATTTCTGGTACGACACCACCATATTTTTTGTGTACTTCAATTTGACTAGCTGTCAGTTCAGCTAGGATTTCAATTTTGTCATCAGTTATTTCTACGAGAGCGACAGATGTATCGTCACAAGAACTTTCTATTCCTAGTATTTTCATAACACAGATTATAAAGATTTTTAAGGATTACACAGAATATTTAAGATATATAATGACAACCAATACTTTTTTCTCTCTCTAGTGCAGCTTCAGTAATAAGTATTGCTACTGTATTTAAGTTTCGGAGCTCCAGTATTTCCTGATTGATTCCATTTTTATATATTTTTTCAACTTCTTCTTTCAATTTTTTTAATTTTTCCAAACTTTTTTTCATGTCTTTTTCATTCCTAACAATCCCAACATTTTCCCACATTGTTTTTTGAATATCAATTTTTAATTTCGTAATTTGTTGAGATTGTGTAGTCTCTGAAATTTGGTGATTGGTGGTTGGAAATTTTTTGGAAATTGTATCTTGTATCTTAGTTGCATATTTTTTTGCAGAATCGACTGCTCTGGCACTAAATACCAAGCATTCCAATAAAGAGTTCGAAGCCAAACGATTGGCTCCATGCACTCCTGTATTAGCTACTTCTCCGAAGGCGTATAGTCCATCTAAGCTTGTCTTGCCATCATAATCAGTATGAATTCCTCCACAAACATAGTGAGCTGCGGGGGCGACAGGGATCATGTCTTGATCCATTTTTATACCATGCCACCAGAGTTGTTCGTAGATATAGGGAAAACGTTTTTTTATATAATTACTTCCTTTGTGGCGGATATCTAGCAAGACATGATCGCTTTTTGTTTCAAGCATTTCTGCATAGATTGCCCTAGAGACTATGTCACGAGGAGCAAGATCTTTATCTCCATGATATTTTTGCATGAATTTTTCACCATCAATATTTTTCAAGATACCACCTTCTCCGCGTATTGTTTCAGAAATAAGGAAAGCTGGCTTGTCTTCTAGAGCTAGGACAGTAGGGTGAAATTGAATGAACTCCATGTCACGGATTTCAGCTCCAGCTCGCGCAGCCATGGCGACTCCATCTCCAGTGGCAATTTTGGGATTACAATTTCGGGCATAAATTTGTCCTGCACCTCCAGTAGCCACGATAGTGGCTTTGGCAAAAAATTGTTGTACCACATTTTTTTCTCCATCAAAGACTAGCGCACCGATACATTTTTTATCTTCTACAATCAGTTCAAAAGCAGTGTGTGATTCGAATGTGGTGATTTTCTCACTATGTCTCACTTGATGAAGAAGAGCTCGCTCTATTTCTTTTCCTGTAGCATCGTGGACATGGGCAATCCGCTTATTGCTATGACCTCCTTCTTGAGTCAGACAAAGCTCTCCATTTTCTCTACTAAATCCGACTCCAATATTGATCAGATGTTCGATTTGGGCTGGGGCATTTTTTACCAGCAATTCCACAGCTTTTTTATCATTGATCTGACAACCAGCTTTCATGGTATCTTCTATGTGGCTAGCAAAACTATCGTGCTTGTCAAGCACTGCAGCTATACCACCTTGGGCGTAGTTGCTGTTGCTTTCCATTAATTCTTTTTTGGTGACGATTGCTACTGTGCCATGCTTACTTATTTCCAATGCAAAATTGAGGCCAGCTATTCCAGAGCCTATTACAAGAAAGTCGAATTGAAAATTGTTCATAGTTTTTCATGCTGAGTAACCCCTCCGCCCTTCCACCTTCGCTAAAACTACGGCAGACAGGGCGGGCATCTCCCCTTATAAAGGGGAGGATAGTCACAATATATCTAGTGAAATATCTAAAGCTTTTGTAGAATGGGTGAGGCTCCCAAGTGAGATGACATCGACACCACTCTTGGCATAGCCAGCAATATTTTTTTCATTAATTCCACCTGATGCTTCGAAAATAATATTAGTTTTGCCAATTTGCTTGAGAATTTTTCTGATATCACTTGGCTTGAAGTTGTCGAGCATGATGGCGCCGGGGTTTTGTTTTACAAATTTTAATACTTGGGATTTTGTTTTACATTCTATTTCCCAGAAAGACTTAAGACTTAAGATAGAAGATTTAAGATTTTTGTTTTTTTTGATATGATTGTCCTTTATTAAAATCCAGTCATAGAGTCCTAGTCTATGTGTTCCGCCACCACCTAAGGTTACTGCTTTTTTGTCGACTAGTCCCCATTGAGTTTTACGGGTTGGGACGATGAGGATATCTTTGCCTACTTTTTTTACTAGTTTGTTTGTTTGGGTGGTAATACCAGACATTCTTTGTAGTAAGTTTAAAATTGTCCGTTCTACTTTTAGAATATTTTTTATTCCTCCAGTTATCTTGAGTATTTTTTCGCCTTTTTTGATCTTGCGACCATCCTTTTTGTAACTTGTAACTTGTAACTTGTAACTAGAGAGAAACCATTGTATTTCTTGGAGGCCAGCAACAATTCCATTCTCCTTGGCTTTTACAATAGCTGTCACTTTTGGATTTCCTTTTATCATTGCATCACTTGTGACGTCACCGATATTTTCAAGATCTTCAGACAAAAAATCTGCAGTCAATCGTTTGACTTGCTCCAAGTATTTTTTATTTTTGAGAGTTAGTTTGGCTCTCTGATTAAAATACTTATATATTTTTTGTTTTTTATTCATACTGATCAGTTTTTATCTGTCTAATCTGTTAGATCTGTGTTCTATTTAATTACACCATTTAGATAGAACACGGATTGAACTGATCTAACTGATTTGAACGGATTTTATTTACTCAGCTCCATCATGCGATCCAAAGCCAATTTTGCTTTTTGTAGAATTTCATCAGGAATATCAACAATTTGTTTTTTGTGAGGATTTTTCAGAGCCATTAGGACTTGCCCGAGATTAATCTGCTTCATGAAGGGGCAGAGCTGACAAGTGCCAACTATTTGCTTGTTTGGGAATTCTGTCTTTACTCTATCAGTGATCCCACATTCGGTGATGAGCATGTAGTTGTCAGCTGGATTTTCTTTTACATATTTGAGCATGTCAGCTGTACTTCCGACGAGATCTACAGCGTCAGTGACTGATGAAGTACACTCATAGTGAGCTAAGATGTGAGTTCCAGGATATTTCGTTCGTATATCATCTATGGCTTGCTTGTCAAAGCGTTCATGCACAATGCAAGTCCCATGCCAGAGGATTAATTTCTTCTTGGTTCTCTTTTGTAGATTTTCTCCCATCAGTTTGTCGGGAATGAAGATCACTTCGTCTTCTTCAAATGATTCAATAATTTTGAGAGCATTGGAGCTGGTACAACAGACATCACTTTCAGCTTTCACTTCTGCGCTAGTGTTGACATAGGTCACTACTGGTACGCCTGGATATTTCTTTTTCAATTCTCTTACATTTTCAGCAGTAATACTCTCAGCTAGAGAACAGCCAGCGACGTCTGGGACTAGGACTTCTTTTTCCGGACTAAGTATCTTGGCAGTTTCTCCCATGAAGTGTACCGAGCAAAAGATTATTTTTTTAGCGCTGTGTTCGGCGGCAATCTTGCTGAGACCATAAGAATCTCCCACAAAATCAGCAATACCATACATGATATCTGGAGTTTGGTAAGAGTGGGCGAGAATGATAGCGTCTTGCTCTTTTTTGAGCTCATTAATTTCCAGGGTCATGTGGGCTATCAAACCACAGTCTTCGAGAGACCAGTTGACGTTTTTTAGTTTTTCGTATAGTCGATTGGTTTCTGCTTTGATTTTTTCTGGTGAATATTTCATAATTTCTGTCATTCTGAACGAAGTGAAGAATCTTTCTTAAGTTGTTTTTTATTTGTAAATAATATAGTGGTTTAAAAGGTTCTTGGTAGAAAAGATCCTTCGCTACGCTCAGGATGACAATTCTAGGCTATTCTTTTTAGTCCATGGTGCATGTTGTTGCCATAATGAGTTATTATTTTTTATCATCTTACGCAGTTCTGTTCCAGAAATATTAATATTAATCTTAATCTTTTTTACATTATATCCTTTTTCTTCAAACAAACCCGCTACCCATTCATTACCAGTATAGACTACATCAAAACTTCCAACGATCTTCACCACATGGTCGATCCAATTTTTTTCGTCATGAATATCTGGAATGGCAAGTATTTTGTAATTTAAATTTTGATCTTGAAGAGATTTTTCAATCATTTCTTTTCTTTCTTCAAAAGTCCAGGGATTTTCATCAGTATCGCTATACTGTGAACTACCAACTCCAATAATTATTTCGTCTTCTGAAATTTGTTTCAAGGCATCGAGGTGGCCGAGATGGAAGGGTTGGAAGCGGCCGATGAAGAGGACTTTTTGCATAGACACAGATTGCACAGATTTTTACGGATTTCACAGATCACAGATTGGAGCTGTAGTATTTTTGTGAGTTGAATTTTTCATCATCTCTTTTACCTTCTCTACATCTGCACTTTCAAATCCATCCAAACTAGCATCATCCTCAATCGCTTTCAAAATTTTATCAAGCACTTCGTACGTTATTCCAATCTCTTCTTCATCAGTCTGACCTTCCCATAGTCCTGCAGTCGGCGGTCGGTCAATTATCTCTTGAGGAACACCAATATGTTTTGCCAGTTCGCGTTCTTCTGTTTTGTAAAGATCTCCGATAGGTAAGAGGTCCACTCCACCATCACCATATTTTGTAAAGTAACCAATCATCAATTCTGTTTTATTTCCTGTACCGAGTACTATCCCGCCGATCTCATTTGCCTCACCATAAAGGAGCGACATTCGGATCCGGGCTTTGAGGTTACCGGTTGAATATTGGGAGCTGTAGAGATTGTTGGTAGATTTTTGGAATGCCTCTAACATTGGTTCTATACTGAATACATAAGACTTAAGATTTAAGATTTTTGCCACACGTTTGGCAAGTTCGAGATCTTCCGAAGTGTTGCTGTCAGAAGGGGACATGATAACATGGACTTTATCGGCTCCGAGGGCTTCGGTAGCAAGAAAAGCTACGACAGATGAGTCGATTCCGCCACTTAGGCCGATTACTACTGGTTTGTCACCGACGTGGTGTTTTATAAATTGGATAATTTTGTCTTTTGTCTGATCCATAGAAATTGGCATATATTATGATATTCTTCCTTATTCTAGCAGAATTTGAGAATTTTTCCAGTGTTGAGGATAAATGATCAAAATATATTGACATATATATATATTGACATATTCTCCAAAATGCTATATAATTTTTCCGTCTTAGTCAATTACTGACTATGGCCCCATCGTCTAGTGGTTAGGACACCAGGTTTTCATCCTGGGAACAGGGGTTCGATTCCCCTTGGGGCTACGAAACACAAAGAGGTCTTGCCAAAACAAGATTTTTTTGTTTTCATTAAGCTAAAACTATAGAGTTCCATTTTTTGTAATGGAATTTTTTTAAAAGGGCAACATAAAACGATTCTTACGCCCAACTTAGCAAAATACAGGGTTCGATTCCCCTAAACTTTTTTTCTATGTCTTTTCTGAATAGAGAACAACGTATTGATTTGTTTATGTCTCTTTTTACCGGACGTGAAGACGTGTATGCCTACCGTTGGGAAAGTAGGGGCGGAAAGAAAGGGTATGCTCCCGCGTACGCAGATAGTAACAAAAAACAATATATCCCTTTCACTAAAAATGTTGTAGAGCAACACCTCTTGGGGAATCAAACAATTGGGGTATACCCATTTCTCACATATAATACATCTAGATTTGTCGTAGCGGATTTTGATACACCGGACTGTCTGAATTTGCTAAAAAGACTGATAGAAGTATGTAGAGAACGTGGAATAGAGACTTACATTGAGCGATCTCAGTCAGGTAGCGGATTTCACGCGTGGTGGTTTTTTGAACAAGCGTATCCTGCATACAAATCACGAAAGATATTTCTTACCCTTCTCAAAAATGCAGGAATCATAGATCAATTTGATAAAACGGAAAGTTTTGATCGATTATTTCCCAACCAAGATTATCTTTCAGGTAAAGGGTTGGGTAATTTGATTGCTCTGCCATTGCAAGGTAGCTCAAGAAAAAGAGGTGCCACTGTATTTCTCGACCCTGAGAATGATTTTCGAGTAGCCAAAGATCAATGGGGATTGCTCCAAGGGATAAAACGCATATCTATGGAGACATTGGATAAACTATTTGAGATATCCACACAAAATAGGGATTATTTCATTGAGAATGACACAACAATGTTAGACGCAGATACCGGAAGTGTCCCAATTACAATATCGACTCATATTGTTATTCCTAAAAAAGCTGTATCAAAAAATTTTGCGAATTTTCTTTCAGATCATTTACATTTTTTCAATACAGAATACGCGGTCAAACAAAAGATGGGGCTGTCGACGCATAATACGGAACGATTCTTCAATACAATTGAAAAGTCTGATGAACATATTTTCCTCCCAAGAGGTTTCTTCTCAAAATTTACTTCTTTTCTTGGAGAAAATAATATCCCGTACACTATTCGTGATGCGAGAATAGAATTTGATTCTCCGACAAAGGTTTCATTATCGTGTCCTCTCTTTGTATATCAAGAGAAAGCAGTACATGCTTGCCTTTCACAAGATACAGGTATTCTTGTTGCCCCTCCGGGATCTGGAAAGACAATCATGGGTTTGTCTCTCGTCGCAGCCAGGAAACAACCGAGCTTGATTATCACTCACAGAAAACAAATTTATGAGCAATGGTTAGAACGTATCGAACAATTCATGGGAATATCTAAAAAGAACATTGGACAAATCACATCTACAAAGAAGGTTATACGATCTCCAATTACTGTCGCTACGATTCAGACACTTGCTCGGATGGTAGATACGATAAAAGACGAGATGGCCACACATTTTGGATGTATTATTGTTGATGAATGCCATCATATCCCTGCAAAAATGTTCAGACGTGTCATTACCCAGCTCAGCCCGAAATATCTCTATGGACTTACCGCAACACCAATGCGCAAACATAATGACGAAAGACTAATGTTTTTGTATCTAGGAGAAAACATATATGAAGTCTCAAAGGAGGATATAAAACAAAATAGCTCCAAAGATTCATCTGATGTGAAAATTTATGTTCAAGAAACTGAATTATCTTTTCCATTTACCGTTCACACGAGAAATTATCAGACTGTGTCAAAAATGCTTATTGCCGATACCAAGAGAAATGAACAAATCATTGCCGACGTGACTTCGGAAATTGAACAAGGTAAGAAGTGTTTGTTGCTCACAGAACGGAAGGAACACGTAAAGATATTCCAGCTGTATCTTGGTAAAAAATATGAAACCATCACGCTCACCGGTGGAGAAAGGATTATGAAGAGAAAACAGAAGATTGAACAGATCAAAAGTGGTCATTTTCAGGTGATTATTGCGACCGGACAGTACATAGGAGAGGGTATGCATTTTGACGATCTGGATTCGTTGTTTCTGGTATATCCGTGTTCATTTAGTGGAAAATTGACGCAATATATTGGCAGAGTATTACACAGCGATAATAGTTCAAAGAATGTATATGATTATAGAGACAGCGACATTCCTTATTTCGAGAGGATGTTCAAAAAGAGGAAAAAATATTATGAAAAAGAGTATGGAGGTAATAGTAATATGAGAACATTGCTATGATCGGCTTGTCATTTTTTTCAGATATCCACAGTGATATATCACATTTTTTTTAATTTTGTGATATATTTACAGGGATGTATCATATTCTGCTATATATCAAATATATGCCAAAAACATTCAATCCAACAACTCCATATACACCTCCCACGCTTCCTCCCAAAGATATCAAGGCAATTGAGGCAGCATTAAGCGAACAGATCATGGAGGCGCGTATAGCCCTCGCTGAACTCAAAGGGTTTAGTGTGGCTGTGCCCAACCCATTATTACTTTTGTCTCCCGCCATCTTGCGTGAATCATTGGCCAGTTCTGAAATTGAGAATATTCACACAACGTTGATTGATGTCTTGGAAAACCAGTTGTTTCCTGAACGGGAGCAGCGAGAAAAAGACAAAGAAGTTTTGCGTTATCGTGATGCTATTCTTTGGGGCTTCGAACAAGTAGAAAAATTGGCTGTCTCAACCAGATTGATTCATGGAGTGCATCACAAATTGATGCCTACCATACACAGAGGTTATCGCTCACAGCAAAATACTATTGCTGATGGAGCAGGTCGAGCAATATATACCCCACCTACTGTACCCGTAATGAAAGAGTGTATGAGCGCATGGGAAACGTTTGTGAATGATGACAAGCAATCAGTTGATCCTTTGGTAAAAGCCATTCTTGGGCATTATCAATTTGAATCAATCCATCCGTTTCCTGATGGAAATGGCAGAACAGGACGTATTTTAATGATTTTAGAATTGATCCAAGATCGAATTCTTATCTGGCCAATTTTGTATATCAGCGGCTACATCAACACGCATAAGAGGGAGTATTACTCGTCCCTTATCAATGTAACTAAGAAAAATGACTGGATAAGCTATATTCGTTTTATGTTGGTTGGATTTGCTGACCAAGCAAAAGAAACCAAAGATGTATTGCAATCTATTATGACGCTCTTTGATGCGTACAAAAAAGAATTAAAGGAAAAGAAAACACGGGTGTATTCCGCTGATTTGGTAGAGTCGCTATTTACATATCCAATTATCACCCCCACAAAATTGAGTGAGTCTCTCAATATCCATTATACTACTGCCACGAGACATCTTGAGGTACTCAAGAAGTTAACACTCTTGGAGGAGAAGAAAGTTGGAAAGTACCGATTTTTTATCAATGTCAAATTACTTGAGGTATTATCCCCGAAGAAAGCAAAGAAGAATTGATATTTTTTGAAAAAACACGTACACGTATTTCCATTCCAGATCATTCATCTAACCAAACCCGGAAGATAAAAATTGGCTCCACAGCCGCATTTCTTCCACAAAAAGGTTCCAATGGTCAGTGGAGTGGTCTACACGGTAGACACCAATGTATGATGTACTTTAAGTGTATTTGAGAACAGAAGGGTTCTCCGCCCAAGGCGGACCCGCCTTGGGCGGGGATTCCCCTTGGGGCTACTAGCTTGCTTGCTTGCTTGACAAATCTATTATAGAATGGTATTATCAAGCTCACCATAGACAGCAGCCCACCTTCGCTAAGGCTACGGTGGATAAGGCTCGATCCAATCGATGCCAAGTCCCATCTAGACCGAAAGGTGATAATATACCAGACTGCCGAGGTTATTTACTCCGAATTTTCCAAATTTTTATAATTTGGTGATCGTAGAGAGGTCGAAAATAACAAGAAGTTCTGTGGTCAAACCACAGTTTTTTATTTTATAGCAATTGTCTATGAACTATTGGCTAAGAACTAAATAAATAAATTATGGCCAAAACAAAACAAACCAAAGAGCAGGCTGTCCAAGATTTGATCGCTCATCTCAAGGATTCCAAAGCTGCTGTGTTTGCCAATTTCCAGGGCTTGAAAGTGTCTGAATCAGAAGAGCTACGCGGCATTTGTCGTGAACAAAACGTCAAATATATCGCCAGTAAGAAAACTCTCCTGAAAAAGGCTCTCTCAGAATTAGGAATGGAAGTGGATACTAAAGCATTTGAAGGAGCTCCAGCTGTAGTCCTCGGAGTAGAGGATGAAGTAGCTCCAGCTCAGATCATTGCCAAGTTTGCTAAGGATCACGAGATGGTCAACATCTTTGGCGGAATACTAGAAGGCAATTTGATAGATGATGCAAAAGTAAAAGAACTATCTGCTCTACCAAGTAAGCAAGAGCTGCTAGCAAAAGTAGTTGGCTCATTGAACGCTCCAGTCTCTGGATTTGTCAATGTACTTGCTGGAAATTTGCGTGGATTAGTTAATGTCCTTAATGCAATTAAAGAAGAAAAAGCTTAAAATGCCACAAAAGCCCGAAAGGCTTGAAAGGTTAATGCTTATTAAAAAATTTTAATAAAAAAATATGACAGAAGAAAAAAAAGAGGAGGAAAAAAAGGAAGAAGCTGCAGCTCCGGCTGCTGAAGCAGAAAAACCTGCTGCTGAGGAAAAGGCAGAAGACAAGGAAGTGGAAGTACCAGCTAAATTTAAGTCTCTTGTAGAAGAGGTTGAAAAAATGTCTGTACTTGATCTAGCTGAACTAGTGAAGATCTTGGAAGACAAATTTGGTGTATCAGCTGCTGCTCCTGCCATGATGATGGCTGGCACTGCTGCTGGTGGAGACGCTGGAGCTGGAGCAGAAGAAAAGACAGAATTCACTGTTGAGCTTACTGATGCTGGTAGCAGCAAGATCGCTGTCATCAAAGCTGTCAAAGCAGCTACCGGTCTAGGTTTGGCTGATGCCAAAGCTCTAGTAGATGGTGCTCCAAAAGCAATTAAAGAAAATGTAGCCAAAGCTGAAGCCGAGGAGCTCAAGAAGCAAATCGAAGAAGCTGGTGGTAAAGTTGAATTGAAATAATGCAAATAGCACGAATTTTGATACGAATCAATACGAATTTAAAATCAGCCGTGAAAGCGGCTGATTTTTGTTTTTAATAGAAATTGTCATCCTGAGCGCAGCGAAGGATCTTTCTTGTAGAGGACTTCTTCCTTACTAAAGATCCTTCGCTGCGCTCAGGATGACATACGATTTATTTATATTCCAAAAGAGTATATTTTGTTACTATCTAGAATATAGATAGTACCCCCTGCTTCATCCACTATCATTCCGGTCGGATTTTGCCATTCCTCGGCAGTGTACTGATTTAGTAGCTTTCCTTCTTTATTTAGTACTACTACACGTTTTCCAGATGGCTCAAGGATATAAATATTTTCGACATCATTGTATGTCCAGAGTATAGTTGGGTTGGCAAGTTTTGGGTCTAGTCCTGTGATATTGAATTCTTCTTTTTCTCCACTCACAAATTTGAAAATTTCTCCATCGGCTTTCAAAACAAAGATGTCACCATCAACCGCCAGGGAAGTGGCGTCGCTTACGTCCGCCCCTTCTGTCTTTATCCATGAGCTACCTTTGTCATAACCAGTCTTAGTTTTGTTGTGTTTATATATCTGATTGCCGTCTCTGTCTACTGCGTATAGGCGTAAATTGTACACAAATATATCAGCAATATCCACCTTTTCACTGGGATAGTTTATGTCATTCTTTGATAATGTTTTTGTCTCTTTGTTGTAGTCAGAAACGTGTTGACTGTCTGATAAAAACACTATCTTGTCTTGTTCTTTTGGAGTGGATGCTGATGCTATGTTTGGTATTATGTCGTGGGAGTGAACTTCACTATTTTGGGTGTCAAGATCAAAATTGTAAAATGATTTATCGTCTGGTCCATAGGCGATCAGAGTATTGTCGATTCTGGCTATTTTTTGTATGTTTGCTTCAGGGTATTGACTCTGTAGATTTGCCAACAACTTGGGGGACACCACCTCAATATTTCTAAGCTTAAGGAGGCTTTCTTCAACTAGACTAGAGAATTGTAAGGCAATTTCCTCAGTATTTTTCTTGTTGTCCGGTATTGTGTCAATTAACTTTTGTGCCTCCCTGAGTAGCGTCAAAGCCTTGCTGCTGTCATTGTATATCATGCTTGCATCAGCTGCTGATATCTTATCTTCAATGGCCTGAATATGATTGATGTAAGCTTGTTCTCTTATTTTGTTTTCTTCTTTTATTTTTATCCCAGTGATGCTGACAACAAACAGCATGGCCGCCAATATCGTACCAATTAGTAATATTTTACTAAAAAAAGGTAGATTTTTTAGGTACTGCCCAATATTGTGACCTGTGTTTTTGAATGACTGAATGGACTCCTTTCTACTATTATTTTTATTAGTAATTAGAATAAAAAGCATGATAAATATTTTTCCAATTACAATTGCTATTTTTTTTATTATATTTATCAAGCCTATACAGCTTTGTACTAAGGCTCTACCTACGCTTACTAGGATTGTGCTTTTTAAGGACTGTATTTCTTCGTCTCGTCTTGGTCTATAATTACTTTCTTTTATATTATCTCTGACTATCCTTCTCCTTTTTTTTGAAGATTTTTTTGAAGAAGATTTTTGTTTTTTGTCTTTTTTTATTTTCTTTTTTAGACTGCCAAATAGGGGAGGGGAAAGAGTCTCAGCTGTATCTCTCTCTGATTGGAGTAGCTGATCAAGGGATTCGGCTGAGCTTTGATCTGTTCTGCTTGAAAGTGAGTTGTTGGTTGTTTGCAATCCTTCTTTTTGTGCCAAATATTTGCATAAGATACCTCCAAAAGAAGATTTGTCATGGAGATTTCTCAGGACTTTTTCTATGTGAGATACGCTTTGTTGGATATTTCTAGACCCAATTATTTTTTGGAGTCTGTCGTATGAAAAGTGGTCGGCAACCTGAGGGGTCATGAGAAATATTTTGTCCTCTGGGTTTATGTTTCCTTCAATTACAGAAGAAAATAGTGTGGCACCATCCTCCTCATCAGTGTGCTCATCCAAAATATTGAAAGTATTTGTGTGGTTTTTTTGTTTATAAAATAATATGGCATGAGGGGTACCATGATAACTTATTGATATGTTGTCTTTTTTTACCACTGCAACTAGACAGTGGATGGAAACTTTTTTGTCGAGAATTCCTGAATTTTTACGATTGATATACTCTAAGGTCAGCTCAAATGGACTTTTTTCTCCGTCTTGGTTTGCTGTATCATAGTACCCAGCTTCTATATCATCAATGATTTCTTGCATTTGCTCTATGTGCTCTATTGATCCATTATTGATTTCACAAAGTGCCAAAAAATATCCCTTCTCAGACTCTTCTTCTGTCGAGGGTTCTGTAATGTGGAGGAGGACATGTGAGGATTTCTGGTCATTTCCTTCAACAAAAAATTCTCGTATATCTACGTTATGCATATGGGATATTACCTTTGACTTTTGATATTGAGGGTATTATACTATAGATTATTATCGCTTGGCAATGAGGCAATATAATTTTAGTCAACCTATTTTGCAATTTTCAATATTTAGAATTTAGAATTTAGAATTTTTGATTTATCAAACATATGCTTGAACACTTATTTGGTTCAAAGACTCGTTTTCGAATGCTTCGTCTTTTTTTTAGAGACTCTACCCAATCTTTTTATGTCCGTGAGTTGGCGCGCATGATAGATGTTCAGATTAATGCTGTCAGAAGGGAATTGGAACTACTTATTAGAGCTACTCTTGTCATGGAGGTGACCGCCCCAGGTAATATAAATAAGAAGAAAGCAGGAGCAGGACTACGAAAATATTATACTATCAACACGGCCTCTCTGCTTTTCCCAGAAATGCAAGCCTTGCTTGTGAAAGCTCAAATGTTGGGTGAGCAGGAGTTTATCAATACAATCAGAGAAAAGTCAGGCGATATAAAATTACTATTACTTACTGGGCAGTTTGTCGGTAACTCTGAAGTGCAGAGTGATATGCTTGTCATTGGTAAAATAAAAGAGAGGACTTTTTCTAAATTGATTACAGAGTATGAAAAGGAGGTAGGATTTGATATTCGCTATACTACGATGACTCCAGAGGAATTTTTTGAGCGTCGGCAGATGATGGACAAGTTTATATTTTCTTTGTTTGAATCCAAAGGTGTGGTGGTGGTGAATGAATTGGGGGTATAGGATAATTTACAATTTATAATTTTCAATTTAAAAACAATTTTTAATTTATAAATTTATAATGTTACAAATTTGTCGCTCACTTCGACGAGTTATGTTTTGTGGGTTTTATAAATTTAAAATTGAGTCATTAGAAATTGTTTAAAAATTTCAAATTGAAAATTATAAATTTTTTACCATGTATTTACTTATCAACATGTCAGAGAAGGACCAAATTCATTTGGCTCTTTTTGATGAACAAAATAGAGAAGACAAGACCTACGAAGGTCGCAATCGAGAACTTCTAGCTTCGATTGATGATTTTTTGAGTACCAAAAATTTGAACAAAGAAAGTGTTCGAGGGATAATGGTCGTAGTGGGAGCTGGCAGTTTCACAAGTACCAGAATCGTGTGTGTGGTCGCCAATACTTTTGCATACGTTCGGCAGATTCCACTTTTGGCTATTTCAGTGGAAGACTTTGATAATATTCAAGATTTGATTCCTAAGCTGTTACAACAGAAACCAGGTAATTACATTTCAGCAGAATATAGTGGGGAGCCGAATTTGGGTAATAAAAAGGAGTAAATATGAATGATAAATTATACGCTGATCCTTGGAAAAATATTGCCGAGAAATGGGCAAGACTTGGAGAAGGTAATCACCCCTCAGCTCATGATCTCGATCTATATGAAAAGTTTTTTCTAGAAGCAACAGCCGGAATTGTGTCACCTCAAGCTGTTGTTTTTGGTGCCACACCAGAATTGAGAGATATGCTCGCCAGAAACAATGTCCAGGTCACAGTTCTTGATATTAATGGCAATATGATCGATGCTATGGGCTCATACATGAAAGAGAGCCATAGTACGGAAACAAAAGTGGAGGGAAATTGGCTTTCGCCTCCATTTGATGGTCAGTCATTTCATGTGGTGTTTGGAGATCAAATAAAGTGTAATGTTGCATTTGAAGATTTGGGTCAGCTTTATAGAGAGATTGCTCGTGTGCTTGTACCAGGAGGCTACCATATTACTCGTCTGACTAGTCGTCATTCCCATACAAAAATATTTGATGTGGAAGAACTGATAGATATGTACCGTGACAAACCTCCTACAAAACAAACTATTACAGAGTTGTGGAATTGGCTTATTTTCCAAACTCACAATAATCCTGATTCTTCGTCAGATAGAATGCTTGATATTCTGGCAAATCATGCTAGTGACCCGGTCATCAATGAATATTATCAGCAAATACGAGATATCATTCCGAGAGGAAAGGTATGGACAGTGGGACGATCATGGGAAGAAGAAAGACAAAAGATCGAGAAGTATTTTGAGATTGAGGACCAAGTACAAGACGATACACTTTTTGCTGATTCTACTTACCTTTATAAGATGAGAAAAAAATAGAGTAATTGACAAAATATGCCAACATGAGGTATTGTATATTTATTACTAAGTAATACACTTAAATATGCGCAAAACAGCCATCATCACTACATCTTTGCCTCACAGTATGGTCAAAAAAGTCAACAAAGCCGCCAAAAAGCAGCACATGACTCGCTCTGAATTATTGCGTCAAGCACTAAGACAGTACTTTGAATGGCAAGATGTTGACGAGGCAATTCGTATCGCAGAAGAAGAGAAAGCGGCTGGAAAATTGAAAACTTTGCCAGAAGGGGGTCTGGCAACCCTAATGGAGGAAGCACATGCAACAAATTAAAAACATTCTTTATTCTTCGCACTTCAAACGTTCACTCAAAAAAATTCCTCTCAAATTAATTTCTATTGTTGAAAAAAGAGAAATTTTGTTTCGAAAAAATTGTTTTGATCATAAACTGCGAACGCACAAATTGAAAGGTAAAAAACCAGCCCTCTGGTCTTTCTCTGTTACTTCAAGTCACAGAGTTCTGTTTCAATTTATTGATAACGAAACAGTATTGTTTATGGAGATTGGCGACCACTCCATTTACAAATAAAATATGAACAACCTCCACCTCACTATCCACGGCCAAGTCCAAGGAGTTTTCTTTCGTCAGACAGCTTGTGAAAAGGCAAGTGAGCTTGGCCTGACTGGCTGGGTAAAAAATAATCCAGACGGAACAGTGGAGATCGTGGCTGAAGGCAGGGAGCAAGACTTGAAAAAATTGTTGGAATGGTGTAAAGAAGGACCGGAGTATGCTCATGTTGAGAGGGTTGTGGAGGAGTGGCGAGATGTGGAGGAGAGGAAGTTTGAGGAGTTTAGAGTAATGTATTAATTTGAAATTTACAATTTGAAATTTTTAAACAATTTTTAATTTATAAATTTATAATGTCACAAATTCACTTTTCACTCCGAAGAGTTATGTTTTGCAGGTTTTATTAATTTAAAATTCAGTCATTAGAAATTGTTTAAAAATTAAAAATTTCAAATTAAAAATTGTGTTAACTGATTACCAACGCTACCGTCTCTACGAAATCCTCCCCGGTCTCTCTATTTGGGGTACTTTGATATTGGCTATTTTTCTCTCATTTGTGAAGCCTTTATGGATGATTTATTTTATCATCATCTTTGATATTTACTGGGTTTTGAAAGTAATTAATTTTTCTTTTTATTTGATAGTGGCTTGGAGCAGATTTCGACAGACCAGAAGGATTGATTGGAAAGATAAAATCAAACATGAATTAACAAACTATCAAGATAAATATCACCTAGTTTTCCTCACACTATATAATGAGGAGTGGGAAGTGGTAGAAACTGCAGTCGATAGTATTGCCAAGGCTGTCTATGATCGAGACAAGTTTGTCATCGTGGTGGCTGGCGAAGAACGGAAGAAAGAACACTATCAAAATATCTTGAGTCATATCAAGAATAAATTTTATAATAATTTCCATGATATTGTGGGAGTTTGTCACCCGAGTGACTTGCCGGACGAGATCCCAGGCAAGGGGTCCAATCTCCACTATGCCGAACGAGAAATGAAAAAATACATTGATGAAAGAGATTGGAATTATGACAAAATAATTACCACTATTTTTGATATCGATACTGTCTGTCATCACCAGTACTTTGCTTATCTTACTTATCTGTACTGCACTCACCCCAATCCAACCCGCAGCTCTTATCAACCAATCGCAGTCTACAACAACAACATTTGGGATTCTCCAGCAGTACTCAGGATCATGGCTTTTGGTACCACCTTTTGGATGCTCACTTCTCTTGCCAGACAAGATGCTCTTGTCACTTTCTCTTCTCACTCTATGAGCTTCCGAGCGATAGTCGATGCTGGATTTCATGAGAAGCGAATTGTCAGTGAAGACTCCAGAATTTTTTATCAATGCTTACTTGCTTATGATGGTAACTATGAAGTAACACCAATGTACTTGCCAGTATCCATGGATACTGTTCGTGATGACAAGTGGAAAAAAAGTATTAAAAATCTCTACAATCAACAAAGGCGTTGGGCCTGGGGAGTAGAGCATGTTCCATATCTGCTCTGGGAATTTCGCAAAAAAGGAGAGTCTATTCCACTTTGGAAAAAGTTCAAATGGGTTTTCATCGAATGGGAAGGGAAGTGGTCTTGGTGTTTGATCGCTCTTCTCATTACTGTCCTTGGTCAATTACCGCTATGGGTGGCTCCAGAATCAGTTAGGCAGAGCGCCTTGTTTTTCAATGCTCCGCACATGTTGCAGATTCTCATGACTAGCGCCATGCTAGGGCTTGTACTTTCTGCTATACTGAGTTTACCACTTTTGCCACGACGTCCAGAGTCACATCCTCGACACAAGTACGTGATCATGGTTTTGCAGTGGGTTCTTTTGCCAATCTCTCTAATATTTATTAGTGCTATCCCGGCAATCGACGCTGTTACTCACATGATGAGGGGTAAGTATTTGGGATTCAATGTTTCGCAGAAGAAGCGTCTTAGGCACTGAATACTTTAACACTTTAACACTTTAACACTTTAACATCTTGATATCTTTTAATCCCCCTAATATCTTAATACTTTTTGGTTCTGTGCACGTTGTGTGTCTAGGTGTTTAAGTGCTAAGGTGTTCAAGTGAAGCCCGTATGTTTTTTAGAAGAAAGAAAAAATCTAGTATTTGGAAATGGCTGTTTGGTTCTTGTTTAATTGTGGTTATTTCTTTTGCAATTTTTAGTTACTATGCCTTGCGTGATTTTGATTTGGCCACTGTGATTGATAATGATTTTGTAGAAGAGGTAATTCGGGCTGAGCTAAGTGAAGACCAAGGTGAAATTTTGGATATATTGCCGATAGTTTTGGGATTTACAGAGCCCAAGACTTACTTATTCCTTTTCCAAAACAACACAGAATTAAGACCAGGTGGAGGGTTTATTGGTGTCTATGCAGTTGTGGAAGTGGATAGAGGAAGTATGGAAATTGTTGAAGTTGAGGGGAGTGGAATTTTGGACAAAAGAGCTTCAAAAGATCTTTTACAGCCCCCACCTGAACCAGTCGGAGAATATCTGGGTGTCGACAGGTGGTATTTCCGTGACAGTAATTGGTCTCCAGACTTCGAAGAAAGTGCCAAAAAAGCTCTTGAGTTTTATAAAATTGAAGATGGGGTGAAAGCAAATGAAATTGATGTTGTGGTCGGAATTACCCCAACAGTTTTAGAAAGATTAATGAAAATTACAGGTGACTTCACTATTGAAGGTGTAGATTTTACTACTGAAAGTGTGACAGAGACTCTAGAATACGAAGTAGAATATGGTTATAAAGAAAAAGGAATTGTTTTTGAGGAGAGAAAAGCTATCATAAGACCATTTATGGAGGCACTTGTGAAAAGAGTGAAAGACACTTTGTTTGAAAATTATGAAAAATATTTTGATACCTTACTAGATCTTGCTCATGAAAAACATTTGGTTTTCTTTTCCAAGACAGATGATCTCCAATTTTTGTTAGATCAGTTTGATTTGTCTGCAAACGTATTTGATACAGAGGGCGATTATTTACTTTGGGTAGATGCCAATCTTGGTGCTTTAAAAACTGATCATGCTATGGACAGAACTTTGGACTATACTCTGTCCAAGCGTCCAGCTGCTCATGAGAGTGAATCAGATCGCTATCTTGCTTCGGCTACTATGGAATATGATCATCAGGGTACTTTTGATTGGCGGACTAGTCGCTATCTGACCTATGCCAGAGTCTATGTGCCAAAAGGTTCAAAGCTGGTGTCTGTAGTTGGTAAAAAGAAAAATGGACAAGATATAAAATTGGAAGAAGTGGATAGCGGTGAAGAGCTTGGCAAACAATGGTTTGGGACTTATTTTTCAGTTGAGCCAGGTAACAAAAAATTATTATCATTTATTTATCAGTTACCATCAAATATAAAAGAAAATATTGATAGTAATAACTATAATTTAACCATTCAAAAACAACTTGGCACGGTTGATCACAGATTGACGCTCCACCTTGATTTTGGTAAGCTTATTCAGTCTGCAAATCCGGCTGAGTCAGAAGAAAAATGGGGCGATACTACTTATGAATACGAAGGTGACCTGAGGTTGGATCGGGAGTTTAATATTTCATTCTGAGCGCAGCGAAGAATCTTTCGGAGTCAATACACTTACATCATACAAATAATATATGTATATTGAATATTATTCACTCCGAAAGATCCTTCGTCGTCCTTTGGGACTCCTCAGGATTACAAATAATTTATGTGGATAAAAAAAGTGGCAATTGATCTTGGTACTACGAACGTTTTGGTTCATATTCCGAAGCGAGGTATTGTGATTAACGAACCTTCTGTGGTGGCGATATCAGTGAATGATAAGAAGGTGTTGGCAGTTGGTCTAGAGGCAAAAGACATGATTGGGCGTACGCCAGACACTATAATAGCTGAAAGACCACTGAAAGATGGGGTTGTGGCTAATTATCGTACTACCGAAGCCATGCTTCGTTATTTTATCAATAAAGCTATTGGTGGCGCTCGGCTTTTTCGACCGGAAGTGATGGTGGCTGTGCCTGCTGGAATTACTTCTACAGAACGCAGGGCTGTAATTGACGCCTCAATGGCAGCAGGGGCCAAGGCGGCCTACATCATCAAGGAGCCAATTGTAGCTGCCATTGGAGCTGATATTCCGATTGGGACGGCTAGTGGGCACATGATCATAGACATTGGAGGCGGCACAGCAGAGATTGCTGTCATCTCTCTTGGTGGGATTGTCTCTTGCGGTTCGGTCAGGATTGGTGGCAATCGTTTTGACAAATCAATTGCTGAGCATATTCGTAAAAAGCATGGGTTGGCAGTAGGGGAAAGGACTGCAGAAGAGGTGAAGATCAGGGTTGGGTCAGCCATGTTTATGAATAAACCTCTTGAGATGGAGGTCAAGGGTCGAGATATGATATCTGGCTTACCTCGTATTATCAAAGTGACATCTAGTGATACTACAGAAGCTTTACAACTTGATCTAGAGGATTTGATAGATGCTGTCAAAAAAGTTCTTCATGATACTCCACCAGAATTATCTGCTGATGTAATGGAAAAGGGTATCATCATGTCTGGTGGATCAAGCCAACTTCGTAATCTTGACGAGCTAGTCACCCAGGCCACAGGTGTTGCTTGTTATGTGGCAGAGGAACCGATGCTTTGTGTAGCCAAAGGTACTGGCATTGCACTTGAGAATCTTGATAGCTACAAGAGGAGTATTATGGCAACTAAGTAGTTTCCTTCGACTTTACTCAGGGCAAGCTTTGTTCATAGTTCATAGTTCATAGTTTTTGTGGACGGTGAATTATGAAAACAAACTTTGATTCAATTGAGGATGCTGTCCGTGCTATAAAAGATGGAGAGGTGGTAATTATCGTCGATGACGAGGGTCGGGAGAATGAGGGAGACCTAGTAATGGCGGCCGAGTACGTCACAGAAGAGCAAATGGCTTTCATCATCCGTCACACTGGCGGAGTTGTTTGTCTTGCAGTGGAAAACGATCTAGCCGACAGATTGGATTTACCACCGATGGTGGTCAAAAATACTTCCAAATTAGAGACTGCTTTCACAGTCAGCATCGAGGCTAAAGAGGGGACGACCACAGGTATTTCAGCTCAGGATCGAGTAACGACCATCAAGGCTGCCATTGCTGATGACGCTAAGCCAGATGATTTGTCTCGTCCTGGCCATGTTTTTCCACTGCGAGCCCAGCATGGTGGTGTGCTTTGGCGCGGGGGGCACACCGAAGCTTCGGTTGATCTCTGCAATTTGGCTGCCGTCAAGCCGGCTGCGGTGATAAGTGAACTTATGGATGATGATGGTAAGATGATGCGTCTACCAGAGTTGCTTAAATTCGCCGAAGAACACAATCTGGCGATTGTCTCAGTAGCTGACCTGATTGCTCACAGACACAAGAATGAATCCTTCATCGAACTGGCGGCAGAAACAGACTTGCAGACCAAGACCGGAATCTGGCAAATGAAAGTCTATAAGGACTTGCTTCATGGTACTCTCCATACTGCTTTAGTCAAAGGAGATGTCAGTGGCGATCAATCAGTTCTAGTTCGTGTTCATTCAGAATGCTTCACTGGTGATGTGCTCGGGTCTCTTCATTGTGATTGTGGGCAGCAGTTGTCAAAAGCAATGGCTGATATCGAAAAAGAAGGTTCAGGAATTATTCTCTATATGGAGCAAGAGGGAAGAGGGATTGGATTGGTTAATAAAATAAAAGCTTATCAGCTCCAACACAAAAAAGGTCTTGATACGGTGGAAGCCAATTTGGCTCTTGGTCTACCAGAAGATCTCCGTGAATATGGAATAGGAGCGCAGATTATCAAGGATCAGGGAGTACGCAAGATTCGTCTCATGACAAATAATCCTAAGAAGATGGGGGGAATTACAGGTTATGGAATAGAAGTTGTCGAGCAAGTTCCGATTGAGATTCCAGCCAATGGAGTGGATGATAAATATTTGCAGACTAAGAAGGAGAAGATGGGGCACGTGTTGAGTAATTTTTAATTTATAATTTAAAATTTTTAAACAATTTTTAATTAATAAATTTACAATGTTACAAGTTTAATACTTGCTTTGACATACTGTATTTATAAGTTTTGTACATTAAAAATTAAATCATTGTAAATTGTTTTCAAATTAAAAATTTCAAATTGTAAATTTTCAATATGTTCATGCAACGCGCCATCGAACTCGCTAAAAAAGGAATTGGCCATGTCTCACCCAATCCTGCTGTTGGTGCTGTCTTGGTGAAGAAAGGAAAAATCATTGGCGAAGGGTGGCATCGGAAGTATGGTGGTCCTCATGCTGAAGTGGAAGCTGTGAAAAATGCAAGAGAGAATGTAAAAGGAGCTACTCTTTATGTTACGCTTGAGCCCTGCTGCCATTTTGGTAAGACTCCGCCTTGTACAGATTTGGTAGTTTCTTCTGGTATCAAGAAGGTGGTGATCGGAATGAAAGATCCCTTCCCAAAGGTCCATGGTAAGGGTTTTGGGATTTTGAAAAAAAATAAAATTGAGGTGGAATATCTCTCCAAAAGTTCTCCAGATTACAAAGCAATCAGAACCATGATGCAGTCCTATATCAAGTGGATGACGACTGGACTGCCCTATATTACTCTCAAGGCGGGGATCAGTCTGGATGGTAAAGTTGCCACCAGGACTGGTCAGTCACAATGGATTACAAGTGATAGAGCTCGGAAAGATGCTCGCATGGAGAGAAGTCTATGTGATGCTGTGCTGGTAGGATCGGGGACTGTACTGGCTGATGATCCAGAGCTTGCTCCTCACGGTAGATTTCGCAACAAGAATTTACTAAGAGTAATTATTGACCCTGCCCTTGAGCTGAAAACAAGTCTAGATGTCTTTCGAGATGAGAATGTCTTTGTTGCCTGCAGTAATTTAGCCAGTGAGAAAAATAGAGAGAAGTTCAAAAAGGCTAACATTGACTTCAAATCTTTTGGAGTAAAAAAAGTCTCTTTGAAAAAGCTTCTTCAGCACTTGGGTAAAAAATATGTTCAACATCTTTATGTCGAGGGCGGTAGCGGTACTCATGGTTATTTTGTCGACGACGCTTATTATGATCCACTACTTGTTGACCGGGTTTTATTCTATATCGCTCCGAAGATTATTGGTGGGGTAGATTCTTTGCCAGCTGTTGGGGGTAGGGGATTTGCCACTTTGGAAAAAAGTCTGAAATTGGATAATGTGGAGACTAGCATGGTAGGTGATGATTTGAAATATATGGGAGTGGTTAATTTTTATTGACTTATATATGATAAAAGCATTTTTTTTCGACTTCGATGGTGTACTGACTACTGATCCTAGTGGTTCTTTTTCTACTTCCAAATATCTTTCAGAAAAATATCAAATTGATCAAGATCTAATTAGATCTGCTTATCACGAAGAATTTTTTGGTAGAGATAAAATAAAAGGGTTAATCAATGAGTCTGGGTGGTCAAGAGCTTGTGAGAAAATAGGATCTGATATTCCATATCAAGAGTTGAAATACGCAATGGGACACCCTCCAAGAAATGAAAAAATGATTGCACTTCTAAAAAGTTTGAAAAAGAATTACAAGGTGGGATTAATCACTGATAATCCAACCGAAAGAGCAGTTTTGCTTTATCAAACTTTTAATTTTGAAGATCTCTTTGATTCTCTTGTTATCTCTGCTGAGGTTGGCTCTATGAAAAATGAGCAGCCAATTTTTGAAGCTGCACTAGATTCTCTCAATATGTTACCAAATCAATGTGTATTTGTAGACAATAAAGAGAAAAATTTGATAATCCCAAAACAAATGGGATTCCAAACATACTTTCATGATCAAGAAAAAAATGATGTTGATAGCTTTGTGGAATTTTTGAAAAGTTTGCAAGTAAAAATATGATCATCGGCATCGACGCTAGTCGGGCAAATCATGAGCAGAAGACAGGTGTAGAATGGTATGCTTATTTTTTGATTAGAGAGTTCATGGTTCATAGTTCATCGCTCATGGAGCAGGACGTTGAGTTTGTCTTGTACACAGACAAGCCTTTGCAAGGAGAATTGGCTAAGTTGCCAGAAGGGTGGAGTGAAAAAGTTTTGCATTGGCCTTTAGGTAGATTTTGGACGCAGATTCGGATGAGTTGGGAGATGTTTCGTAATCCGCCTGATGTCTTGTTCATCCCAGCTCATGTCTTCCCGATTATTCACCCGAAGAAGACTGTGATGACAGTTCACGATGTGGCTGCTACCAGGTTTCCAGAAAGTTATAATTGGTTTGAAAGGTGGTATTCGGTGTGGTCGGCGCGGTATGCAGTGAAAAAATTGTGGAAAGTGGTAGTGCCGAGTGAGTTTACGAAAAATGAATTGACTTCAGACTTCAGACTTCAGACTTCAGGTAATATATCCGTAGTGCATCATGGATATGATGAGAAATATCGAGTGATTGAAGATAAGATAAATATTAGACAAATATTAGACAAATATTCTATTGCTAAGCCGTTTGTGATGTCGATTGGAAGACTGGAGCATAAGAAGAATACATTGCGTATTGTTGAGGCATTTGAAAAAGTAAAAAGTCAACTGTCAACTGTCAACTGTCAACTGTTGTTGATTGGTAAATCAGGCTTTGGATATTCAAAGATCAAGTCGGTAATAGATAACTCTCAATTCAAATCAGACATAATTGCACCGGGCTGGGTAGATGAAGAAGATATCCCAATACTCATGAATGCGGCAGAAGTTTTTGTTTTCCCGAGTCTATACGAGGGGTTTGGTATCCCAGTTTTGGAAGCACTTGCCTGTCGAACACCTGTGGTTGCATCTCGAGGGAGTAGCTTGGAAGAAGTGGGAGGAGATTGCGCTCTGTATGTTGATCCTGAGAAGCCAGAAGAAATTGCCAATGCTATTATTGAATTAATGCAAAATGATAAACTTAGAATGAAAAAAGTTGAATTGGGAATGGAGAGAGTGAAAGAATTTTCTTGGGAAAAATGTGCTAAAGAGACTTTGGATATTTTGTTGTCTAGGGATTAAGACTGTGCTACACTAGGCCCATATGAGAGATGAAGTTATCGGTCACAAACAAGTTTTTGATTTTTTTGATAAGGTGATTGAAAATGGCAATCTCAGTCATGCCTATTGTTTTGTTGGTCCAGACAGTGTCGGTAAGTTGACTGTGGCAAAAGAAATTAGCGCCCAGTTGCTTGAAGTTTCTTCAGATAAGCTAAATATCACACCTGATTTTTCACTGGTCCAGCAGATCCAGGATGAGAAGACTGGTAAGACCAAAAAAAATATCTCGATTGAACAATTACAAGCTTTGAGATCTTTTTTGACTGGAAGTCCCTTTGTCAAAAAGTACAAAATTGCTGTCATTGATGAAGCCGAAAAAATGAGTATAGGAGCCTCCAATGCTCTCCTAAAAACCCTTGAGGAGCCTAGCATAAATACCATAATATTCCTCATTACCAAAGATGAGAGTTTGCTCCCAGCTACCATTCAGTCTCGTTGTCAGATGGTCTATTTCCACCCAGTATCATCTCAAGATATATTTAATTTTTTATTTCAAGATGGTGGTAAGTTTGCAGAGGAGATTGTTAAGTATTCTTATGGCCTACCAGGCAGAGCCATAGCTTGGAAAGATGATCCGGAGTCGTTTGAAAAATACAAAGCAGAACGAGACAGGTTCGCAGGCTTAATTGGTAAGCCATTTTATCAAAAGTTAAAAAATGTTGACGAGTTATTTGGTGACAAGACAGATCATGTTGCTACCAGAAATAAGTTACAGGAAGTACTCGGTATTTGGCAGACTATGTTAAGTTCTTTCGAGGATAATCTAGAAATAGATACAAATCAAAAAGTGGATATATATGACCAAATCTTGTATACTATAGAAATGTTAAATAAGAATGTTCATCCTCGGTTGTTGGTTGAACAAGTTTTGTTGAAGTTGCCTTGAATTACAAAAATCTCTACCTCAGTATTTCTTTTTTTCTTGGACCGAAGGTGCAAAATCACATCGGCTCCAATAAAAAAAGAAATATTGGGTTGTGTCTAGAATTTTGTAGTTCAAGGAAAGTTATCATAACTTACTTAAATTTATGAAAACACCTTTTTTTAAACCTCTTTTGGCAGTAGCTATCCCATTTCTCATAGGTGCCGGCTGTATGTCACTTTCATCATCCAATGTGCCGACTACATCTGGGCCAGGAGGTATGTTTATCTCTACAAGCAAGGGTGAATCTTGGCAACAAATTTCAGCAAAACCCACCACACAAGGAGTGGAAAATATATCTAATGTCAGTGTTTATCGTCTTATCCCAGATCTGCAAGACAATAAGACACTCTACTGGCTAACGAGAACAAATGGATTGTTTTTTACATATGATGATGGCAAATCTTGGCAGCAAGCTCCAGCTCCGCTGAACAAAGGTTTTGTCTATAGTATTGCTATTCATCCAGAAGATGTCTGTACTGTATATGCTACAGACGGCAGTCATGTTTACAAAAGCATAGATTGTAATAGGACTTGGACAGAAGTGTATCGTGAATCCCGTACCAATGTTGGTATTAGAGCTTTGGCAGTCAATCCGTTCCCTCCTCATCAAGTTTTTTTGGCTGAGACCAATGGAGACTTACTCCAAAGTCACGATCTTGGGAAGAGCTGGTCTGTATCAAAAAGATTTGGTTCTCATATAGTCAGTATTGTCGGTGACCCAGCCCAAGAAGGTGTGATGTACTTGATCACCAAAACAAAGGGTCTGTATAGATCTGACGATGGGGCCGAGACTTGGAATTCTCTCTCAGAAGGATTGAATAAGTATTCTAAAGCAACAGAGTATAGGAATTTTTATATTCATCCAAATAAGTTAGATACCTTGTATTGGATTTCTACTTATGGTATTTTGATCTCCGAAGATGGGGGTATAAATTGGAATCCTCTCAATCTCATTACTCCTCCAGGAAGTGCCCAGATTTATAGCTTTGCCATAAATCCTGAAAATGATAAAGAGATTTACTATACAGCAACCATCAACAATCGCTCTACTTTTTATCGAAGTATAGATGGTGGTAACAATTGGATCACTAGGAAAATGCCTTCTGGTCAGATTCCAACAATACTCAGAGTTCACCCAGACAGAGAAGATTTGCTTTATCTAGGGTTTACCATTCCTCCAAAACAATAATTTTTAAAAATTTGTAATTTACAATCTAAACTTATGGATTTTATTACACAGTATAAAGAAAAGTTTGAAAAGACTATCGAATTTTTGAAATCAGAAATTTCATCTCTTAGGACTGGTCGGGCTACACCCGCGTTAGTTGAAGATCTAAATGTGGAGGCTTATGGATCCAAGCAACCCCTAAAAGCAATGGCCTCTATTTCTGTGGCTGATGCCAAAACTATCAATGTTCAGCCATGGGACAAAAGCGTGCTCCAAGACATTGAGACTGCAATTCGTAATTCTGACCTTGGTCTGAATCCAGTTAACGATGGCACTTTGATTCGATTGATTTTACCTGATTTGACTACTGAACGTCGTGCTGAGCTTATCAAAGTTTTACACAACAAATTGGAGCAAGCCCGCATAGCTATTCGTAAGATTAGAGAAGAAGTACGGGATGAAATAAATAAGGGAGAAAAAGATAAAACAATCTCTGAAGATGAGAAGTATAATTACCAAGAAGAATTGGATAAAGCTGTCAAAGAATATAATGAAAAAGTGAAAGAGATTGGTGAGGATAAGGAGGAGGAGATTTTGAAAGTATAAAATTAACTATCCAGATTTACGGATATGAAAGTTGTAGTTCAACGTGTATCACAAGCAAGTGTGAAAGTAGATAACAAAACCATTGGTCAAATCGATCGTGGTTTTTTGGTCTTACTTGGAATTACACACAATGATACAAAAGCGCAAGCCGAGAAATTGGCTGAAAAACTTGTTAAGCTTAGAGTATTTGAAGACTCTGAAGGTAAGATGAACAATGATATTGTCCAGGCTAGTGGAAGCATCTTAGTGGTCTCGCAGTTTACTCTCTATGGAGATTGTAAAAAAGGCAACCGACCAAGCTTTATCAAAGCCGCTAGGCCAGAAGTAGCTGAGCCATTGTATCTGTATTTTGTGGATAAAATAAGAGAAAAAGGTTTGAAAGTAGAAACAGGAGAGTTTGGTGGGTACATGCAGGTAGAATTAGTTAATGATGGCCCTACAACCCTAATACTAGAAAACTAGGTAATTATTCTATCTCTACTATTGACAAATTGATCTATATATAGTACTCTATAGCCATCAAAAACAGTGTTGTAAAGCAAACATAGTCGAAGTTTGACCTACTCAACCAAGTTGAGGACTATGCTGGATTTTGATAAACCTGCTTACGCTCAAGGCGTACAAGTATGGCAGGTGAGTTATTCATTTGTTTTACAATTTATGCAACAAGGTGTAATTGCCAGACTTACCGATAAGGGGTTTGGTTTCATTACTCGCGAAGGTGAAGAAAAAGATCTCTTTTTCCACATGAGCGAGCTTGTAGACGTAGAGTATAACGATCTTCGTGAAGGTGACAAAGTTCAATTCGAGGTTGCTGAAGGTCCAAAAGGTTTGAACGCTATCAAGGTTAGCAGAGTTGCTGCTACTTCAGACGAAGCCTAAGCTTTATTACAAGTTCAAAAACACTCCAATAAAATTGGAGTGTTTTTTAGTTTAGTATGTTATGTCATGTAATTATTTTTTGGTATAATACATTATCATAGAACTCATACCAAGTTTTTCAAACCCACCAAAATATTAACTTATTTTTTAGCCCCAAAACTCGTCTTTGGGCTCACACAATTGTGTCTAAAAAATAAGTTAATATTTTGTTCTACTTTGGTCAAAAATAGGTAAAACTTAATACCAGTTCACAAATTAATTTCAATATCATGGTTAAAAATTTTATTTTTGGCATCCAAGCTTTGGCAAGAGAAATTAGAATTTTTATATTACATATGTTTGGTAACACAACTATATTGGGATTTTTTTTCGGCTTTTTTTTCACCTTACTTGTGTCTTCTCTTGTTATCACAAGAGATCCTAGGTCTATCCCACTTATTTTGCGTTATTCAGCGGCAGATGGTTTTACAAAATTTGTCAATAAAAAAAGTGGTGGAAGAGGAAAAAACGGAACTATCAATGTTTCATTTGTTAAGTTTTTAAAAATTTATTCTCAGATACGTATTTTATTTTTGATGGCTTTCATAATTTTTTGTGTGATGATTTTGACCATTGTCTTGATGGCAAATTCTTTTCAAATTGTTTAGTATTTTTTCACTTGACTTTTTTCATAATTTTGCTATAGTTTAGATACCTTTGAAGAAGCAGGATGGAAACTGCGGAGAAGGTACAAATTTAAAGAGAGTCTCCCGATTGAATCGGGGGAAACTTAGGTGGAACCGTCCTTAAAGATGCTAACATACTAATAGTACAAATGATACTAATGGTATACGAATATTATTGAGGACCCTGAGACAGTGATAAACTGTCTTTTTTTATTCTTTTTTAGTTGATATAATGTAGAAAAATCCTAAATCTAAAATCCGAAATCATAAATTATTTTTGTCTGTTTGGTAATTTTATTTATGATTTCAGATTTATGATTTATGATTAAATACATATGTTGAATTCTTTAGAAAAAATTGTCTCCTTTGCCAAGCAACGTGGTTTTATTTTCCAATCATCAGAAATCTACGGAGGTCTTTCATCTTGCTATGACTATGGGCCACTCGGGATGCTCCTCAAGGATAATATAAAAAAATCCTGGTGGCGTACTATGGTCCAGACCAGAAATGAAGTGGAAGGTGTACAAACATCTATCCTTATGCATCCCAAAATTTGGGAGGCGAGTGGGCATGTTGGTGGTTTTTCTGATCCATTGGTCGACTGTAAGGAATGCAAAAAAAGATTCCGAGCAGATCATCTCCTGGAGGCAAAGGGGATCAAGCCAGATTTTCGTCCAGGTGCATGGCTAGAGGCAAAGGTCGCTTGTCCAGAGTGTGGTGGTGAGCTGACAGATGTCAGACAATTCAATCTCATGTTTAAGACCCAGATGGGAGTGATTGAAGGAGAAGGGAATGACATTTATCTTCCCCCAGAGACAGCACAAGGCACATATGTCAATTTTTTGAATGTCCACAAATCAATGCGTAAAAAAATTCCATTTGGTATTGCGCAGATTGCCAAG
Organism: uncultured Gammaproteobacteria bacterium; assembly: GCA_964344965.1. GTDB lineage: Bacteria > Patescibacteriota > Patescibacteriia > Magasanikbacterales > UBA922 > UM-FILTER-37-12. The sequence continues at coordinate 127,584 of CAYFPJ010000001.1, forward strand.
GCTTTTCGTAATGAGATTACGCCAGGGCACTTCACTTTCCGAACTCGTGAGTTTGAGCAGATGGAACTCCAGTATTTTGTTCACCCAAACGATGCAGCAGATTGGTATGAAAAATGGAAAGCAATAAAGAAAGAATGGTACCTCTCTCTTGGTATGAGACAAGAGTCTATTAGATTTCGCGATCATGCTGAGAATGAGCTTGCCCATTATGCCAAAGCTGCTGTTGATATTGAATATGATTTTCCTGGCATGGGATTCCAAGAGCTCGGTGGTGTACACAATAGAGGAAACTGGGATCTGTCTCGACATCAGAAATTTAGTGGTCAGAATCATGAATATTTCGATCAAGTGACAGGAGAAAAATACATCCCACATATAGTAGAGAACACAGATGGAGCAGATCGAGCGACGCTTGTGTTTCTTCTCAATGCTTATGATGAAGTAGAGACCAGAAGTGGAGAAGAAGGAAAGCATGAAAAGGAAGTCGTCCTTCGATTGCACAAAGACCTGGCTCCAATCAAGATTGCAGTCTTACCATTGTCAAAGAAAGAACCATTGCAAAAGCTTTCACAAGAAATACAATCGTCACTCTGGCACAGCCATCAAACTCAGTATGACGAGACGGGCAGCATCGGTAAGCGCTATCGTCGTCAGGATGAGATTGGTACACCGTATTGTGTGACAGTTGATTTTGATTCATTGGAAGATAAAAAGGTGACAGTAAGGGATCGGGATACGATGCAACAAGAAAGAATAGATATTATTGAATTGCACACTTACTTTGTTGAAAAGTTTGGGTGTTGAATTTTTGATCGGTACTCCTTGGGTGGAGAGCAGGAGAGAGTGGAGATTGAAGAGTTGAAAAATTATTTTGTTGATAAGTTTTATAATTCAAAGTAATTGAGTATTTTATTATAAATTTGAAATTTTTAACTTGAAATTTTATTAGCTATGTTCGAACATTATAGTCTAAAAAACAACGCCAACGTCTATCTCGTACCCCAAGCCGATGCCCAGTCAGTGACAGTCTTAGTAATGTACCCAGTCGGCTCACGTTACGAACCAAACAAAATGGCCGGAGTTTCACACTACATCGAGCATTTGATGTTCAAGGGTACTAAAAAAAGAAAAGATACACTTACTTTAACCCGTGAGATTGATAGACTCGGAGCACACTACAATGCTTTCACTGGCAAAGAATATACAGGTTACTATATTAAGACAGATAAAAAGTATTCTGAAATTTCTATCGACATCCTTTCCGATATGCTCCACGGGTCAAAGTTCGACCCCAAAGAAATGGAGCGGGAAAAAGGGCCAATCGTGGAAGAGATTCGCATGTATAAAGATAATCCAATGATGAATATTGATAATATTTTTGAGGATCTTATGTTTGCTGGTTGTCCACTGGGTCGGGATATTGCTGGAACAGAAAATCATGTCAGGAGTTACAAACGTCCAGATGTGTTGAAGTTTCGAGACAGATACTATGATCCAAGTAATATGCATATCGTGGTCGCTGGAGCTGTGAATGAGGAGACAAGTAAATATATTGAAAAATATTTTGGCTCAGTAAAATCTAAGCGAGCACTTGGAGCTAGCGCCAAAAAGTTCAAGCCATTTTGTTTTGGTTCTACTGCCAAGAAAGATCGTATTTTTGTAGAAAAAAAAGATACTGATCAGGCTCAGATGATGCTCGGATTTCCAGCTTTCAAATATGGTGATAAGCGTAATATTGCTCTATCAGTACTGAACAATGTACTTGGCGGATCTATGAGTTCTAGATTATTTATCCAGATTCGTGAACGACGTGGTCTTGCGTATCATGTTCGCAGTGGGGTAGAGAATTTTCGAGACACAGGATATAGTTATGTGCGGGCAGGACTGGAAGCCAAAAATATCAACAAGGCAATAGCTGTCATCAAAAAGGAAATTGAAAAAATTGTTGCCAAAGGTGTCACAAAAAGAGAGTTAGCTGATGCCAAATCCAACATTCGTGGGAGTTTGACCCTATCTATGGAAAATTCAAGCACCCAGGCCAATTGGTATGCTAGCCAAGCTCTCTTTGCCAGTAAGATCAAGTCGCCGGAAGAAAAATTGGCCAGAATCGACAAGGTCACTAATGAAGATGTAATGAAAGTGGCAAACCAAGTTTTCAAATGGAATAAAATGAGAGTAGCGATTATTGGGGATGTAGATAAAGGAAGTATCAAGTTTTAGATATTTATTTATAATCTTATGTCAGAAAGAGACAGAAGAAGGAGAGGTAGAAGAAGGACTGGTGACCAGCCCGCATCTCCTGAACAATCAGTAGTGGAAAGACAAGAGTCTTGGTTTGATGCATTTGAAAAAAAACACAAAGAAAATATCAGACAAGCAATACTTGAAAAATACGATGTGTTTGAAGAATTTGAAAATGTGACCCCCGTTGAATCTTTAAGCGGTTTTATTCCTCGATGCTTGCATCGAAAAAGTGAAAACTAACATTGGTTGAAATAAGATTTTCTGCCAATACCCCGCAGCTTGCTGCGGGGATGGCCCGATGAAGTCTTACTTAAACCAAATTTACTTTTATTTTCAAGGGGATATAAAAGGTCGGGTGGTTGATATTATTCTGGAGAGAGAATTAGCTTTCTGTCGTCATTTGTTTGATAGACTGGAAGACATAAATAATAGACTAAGAACTAGTCAAGAGGATTTGTCGCCAGATGATTCTGATTCACATCTGGTATTACAATTCAATACTTCCATGCTCTATGATGTAGATGAAACTTTGTATACGAAATGTTTCTCAAAAGGTGTTATTCGTCCTAGTGCCAGAATTATTTTGCAATCTCTTCACGAAGATTATGGTGTTATTAATGGTATTGTTACTACTAGAAATGATGATGTAGTAAGAAGGCAGTTGGCAGGAGAATATAGAGAAAACAATATAGATGATATATCAGAATATATAGATAATCAATATGTGTATGGTATGCCAGGCACTGTTTCATTTGATCTTAGCGGGCTTCGTATAGATACACTATTGGGCCAATATGACATAGAATCTCCGAGATTGGGTGTATTTTTACCAGGGACTAGATATATTTCTCCAGAAGATGCGTGGAGAGAATCTGTTGAAGCAGTAGAGGGTGTAAGTATAGAAGGATTAGAAGAATTATTGTCCAGTCAAAGTGGACTGGATATGTATACCAAGTCTTTGAAAAGAGGTTTTTATGGAAAATTATTTAGAGAAAATCCCGACATGCCAATGCTAGATGATTTAGAAGAGAGATATTTGAAATATCTGGAAGAACAGGCACGGCACCTTCAACGTTATTTGGACGAACAAAAGGCAGAAATAGACGAAGCAGATATTGGTGAAAAATGGGATAAATTATTTCAATTTTTTCAGTATGATAATACCATATTCACCGATGACGGCAGGGATCCTGTGTTGCCAGATTTCCTAGATGCAGAAAAATTGGGGATTCTCCGTGAATTGTTTTTAGTTTTTGGTAAGGAAGATAAAGAGCTTGTGGATTATTTTGACAGTCCAGAATTAGCTCAGGAGTTTTGGGAAACAATAGGTAAGAGACTATATAATTATCTCCTTACTAATTATGCAGAATTCAATTTTGGAGGATCTCTTGCGCAACCAGAAAAAGTTCTAGAAGATATTAAAGATAAAATAAAGGCACGTGCCAACAAATTTTCAGAATCTGACTTTTTTGTTAAATTGGACATGATGGGTAGAATAATTGATAGAGAGGAATGGAGTCATGAGATGATAAAAGTGATAACTTCTCATCGCAAAATTGTAAAAAAATACGAGGACAATAATGTCGAAGCATACAGAGATTTGTTTGTTGGTTTGTCTAAACTATTTGGGATAAATATAAAAAAAAGAAAAAATGAAATAAATTTATCTATTGTTTTTTGGAAGCTTATCCAGGCAAAAAATGCTATTGATAACAGTGGAGATGACAATGTGGTGGTATCTATTGCTATAGATAATGAAGAGTTGGCCGAAAAATTTTATGAGTTACTTAGCGGGAAAATAGAAGATGAAGATGGTGTGGTTGATGGCTATGCGATGTTTGGTCTAGATGATCCTAAGTATCGGGATAAGGTTTATTTGATTTCGTGTGGAAAACGAGGAGTATTTTCTGAAAAGGAAATTAAAAAGGAATTGCAACAAGCTGCCTAAATTTTGTTTATATAAAAATTAATCACTATGAAACACATCTTCGCCAACTGGAAAATGTATCTCAATTTTGATGAGACCATGATCCTCACCAACCAACTATTGGCAGAAAATTTTGATACAGAAAAAATTAATTTAGCAGTTTTTCCCAATGCCCTTGCGACAAGCGAAGTGCTCAAGGCGACACAAGATAGTTCAATTAGTGTAGGTGCTCAGACTGCCAACTGGACACCACGAGGGGCCTATACTGGAGCTATTTCTGCTGATTTTTATAGCAGCCTTGGGTGCCAGTATGCTCTAGTTGGTCACTCAGAGAGACGCTATATTTTTGGAGAGACTTATGAAGATGTGAGGAAGAAGTTAGAAGCAATCATTGACGCAAAGCTAACTCCAGTCTTATGCATTGGAGATACAAAAGGAGATCAAGATGATGGTAAGGCAGAATATAGGCTGAAAAAACAACTGATGAAAGCATTAGAGAATTTGGAACTTGATGGTAGCGAGTTGATTATTGCCTATGAGCCAGTTTGGGCTATTGGCAGCGGAGAGCCCTGCATGCCAGAAGACGCAAACAAAATGGCAAACATTATAAAAATGGAAACAAAACAATACATTGATAAAGAAATTTCCATTCTTTATGGTGGTAGTGTAAAGGCAGAAAATGTGCTATCATATTTGTCACAAGACAACATTTCTGGTGTGTTGGTGGGAGGAGCATCTGCCAAATTTGAGACCTTAATGCCTATTATTCGTGAAATAGAAAATATTTCTTAACTCCGGGTTGGTCTAAATACATAATTTATTTTTTGTTGTTCAAGTCAGATTATGCTAGATATAATCCCATTTATTCTCATTATTTTATCTTTATCTTCTATCGTGATTCTTATTGTACGCAAATTCCCTCAGTTAAGCATACTAGATGTTGACACCATACCAGAAGCAAAAGAAGAAAGGAAGAAAGACGAGATTATAATGAATCGAGTAAAGAAAAAGACAAAAGAAAAAGACAGTCTCTGGAGGCAGCGCACCTTGCCCCTGGTAAAGAAATGGGGAGATGTCCAGCTTTCATTTCGTAAGTATGTTGGTAAAATAAAAAGAGATGTAATGGAAGAAGAACAGAATAAAATTGTCAGCAACTCTTCTAGTTATTCAGGGTTTGATATCCGCAATTTACTGACTGAGGCCAAAAGTGCTGCTGAACAAAATGAATGGGAAGATGCAGAAAAGGTATATATTGCTCTTATCAAGCGTGACACAAAGAATAAAGAAGCGTATAAAGGTCTGGCTGATGTTTACTTTTCTCAAGGGCAGCTCGATGAAGCCAAAGAGACCTACAAATTTTTACTACAATTTGACTCAAAAAATGAAGCGGTATTTACAAAGCTGGCTGAAATAAGCGAAGAGCAAAACAATCTAGAAGATGCTGTCATGTACTATCAGCAAGCAGTATTAATCAAAGATAATGTCCCTGATATTTTTGTAAAAATATATGAATTACTGCTGAGACTTAATCAGGGTGATAGTGCTCTAGAGGCAATCAGGCAAGCCGTAGAATTATCACCAAACAACCCCAAGTATCTTGACAAATTAATAGAAGCTAGTATAATGGTCGGGAATAAGAAATTGGCAGAAGAAGGATATCAGCAATTACGGATGACAGACCCAGAGAATAGGAGATTGGGAGTCTTGAAGGATAAGATAGACAGGTTATAACAATTGACCTTTGACAATTAACAATTAACTTTTTTGAAAAAGCTACATGACAATTAGTCAATTGTCAAAAGTTAAATGTTAATTGTAGCATTATGCCAACTTAGATCAGCTGGTCCGCCTACGCTGAAGCTTCGGCGGATAAATGCCGCAATCGTTTTGTTCTTTCAATTATTATACAACACATGCCAACTTAGCTCAGCTGGTAGAGCAATGGTTTTGTAAACCATCGGTCCGGGGTTCGAGTCCCCGAGTTGGCTCCACGATAATTTACAATTTGAAATTTTTAATTTGAAAACAATTTTAAATCTTTAAGCGGTTTTATTCCTCGATGCTTGCATCGAAAAAGTGAAAACTAACATTGGTTGAAATAAGATTTTCTGCCAATACCCCGCAGCTTGCTGCGGGGATGGCCCGATGAAGTCTTACTTAAACCAAATTTACTTTTATTGATTTAATTTTTTAATTTTAAAATTTGTTTAGTCCATTGAATAATTAAAAATTAAGACATTGTTTAAAAATTTCAAATTGTAAATTATAAATTTAACAATACGGGTCGGTACTCAAGCGGTCAACGAGGGCAGACTGTAAACCTGCCTGCCGGCAGGTCTGCTAGAGTACTAACTAAAATGGGTCGGTAGCGAAGCGGTCAAACGCAACAGACTGTAAATCTGTCGGTATATACCTTCGAAGGTTCGAATCCTTCCCGGCCCACACAGGAAGACACTGCCAAATTGGTGGTGTTTTTTATATTTTTTTCTTGCAAAACAATTCAAAATGGTGTTTAATATATGTGCTAAAAAGAAGATGGTGCTCGTTGTTGGTCGGTCTTATCAGATATTGGTCGATGGTCTGGTTACTACTCAACAACGTTCGTTCCCGATTAGATCGGGACATCTATCTTCTTGGGAGGTTAAAATAAATTTTAATCAAAAAAGCTTTTCAAGCCTTTTAGGCTTTTTCAGCTTTTCAAGCTTTTTTTATGGAAAAACAATTTTTTACTTCAGAATCTGTGACCGAAGGTCATCCCGACAAAATTTGTGATCAGATTTCTGACGCAGTACTTGACGCAGTATTGAAAGATGACCCAGACGGAGCATGTTGTTGTGAAGTGTTCACAACTACTGGTCTAGTAGTGGTCGGTGGTGAGATTACTACCAAGACTTATGTTGACATCCCTGGCGTTGTTCGCAGTGTCCTTACTGACATTGGATATACAGATGATGATTATGGCATTGATGCCAAGAGTTGCGGAGTGATGGTGGCAGTAGACGAGCAGAGTGCAGAGATTGCTCAGGGAGAGATTGAAACTGAGGGAGATCACAAAGCTCAGGGAGCAGGTGACCAAGGGATGATGTTTGGCTATGCCTGCAAAGAAACGCCAGAGCTGATGCCACTTCCAATCATGCTTGCTCATGGTCTCACTCGTAAGCTAGCAGAAGTTCGTAAAGATGGAACTTTGTCTTACCTTCGTCCAGATGGGAAGAGCCAAGTGACAGTAGAGTACGAAGATGGTAAGCCAAAGCGAGTAGACGCTGTGGTGATAGCTGCCCAACATGACGAGATAGATTTAGAAATTCTTCGCAAAGATATTAAAGAGAAGGTAATCAAGTCAGTGTGTGGAGAATTTGTCGATGACAATACCAAATATTATATCAACGAGACTGGTAAATTTGTCATCGGTGGGCCACATGGAGACACCGGCCTGACTGGACGAAAAATCATCGTTGACACATATGGGGGAGTCGGACGTCACGGTGGGGGAGCATTCTCTGGTAAGGTGCCAAACAAGCAAGACCGTTCTGGAGCCTACATGGCGCGCTATGTGGCGAAGAACATTGTTGCGGCTGACCTAGCTGACAAGTGTGAAGTCCAGTTATCTTATGCTATTGGCTATCCAGAACCAGTCAGTGTACTAGTAGATACTTTTGGTACTGGCAAAATAAGTAATGAAAAATTAGAGTCAGCTGTGCGAGAAGTCTTTGACCTTACTCCAGCGGGAATTATATCTACTCTTGATTTGAAGCGTCCAATCTATAGAGCTACTGCAGCTTACGGTCATTTTGGGAGAGACGAATTTCCTTGGGAGAAGGTGGATAAAGTTGAGGAGTTGACTGAGTTGGCTAAGTAGATAAGTTTACTAAGTTACATGATAAAAAAGCCACTTTTCGCTTTGGGAAGTGGTTTTTTGTTTGTATTTTTGATAAAATATAGACATGACAATCACCCAATCAATTGTCCTTGGGATTATCCAAGGCCTGACAGAATTTCTTCCAGTATCCTCTTCTGGTCATCTTATTTTTTTGCCAGAATTTTTTGGTTGGGTTGACCAAGGTCTATCTTTCGATGTGGTTGTCCACTTGGGGAGCTTGTTTGCTGTGGTCTTTTATTTTAGAAAAAAGTTGTGGCAGATTGTCCGGTCTTTTTTTGAGAGAGGTGTAGATTCAAAATTAAATAGAAGATTGGGATTGCTTCTAATTTTGACAATTATCCCTGCTGGACTAGTAGGATTTTTTGGATCTGAATGGATAGGGAATACTCTTCGTTCTTCTTCTGTAGTTGCTTTTGGTCTAATATTTTGGGGACTGGTATTGCTCGGAGCTGATTATCTAAATAAGTTTTGGATGAAGAAAAAGGAGAATTTGAGTGACTTGAATAATTTGAATTGGAAGCAAATTACCTTTGTGGCTTGTAGTCAGGCCATTGCCCTCATTCCTGGTACTTCGAGGTCTGGCATTACCATGACAGCGGGATTATTTGCCAAATTTGATAAAAAAACTGCTGCAGAATTTTCATTTTTGATGAGCGTACCAATTATTGTTTTGGCTGGTTTTCTAAAGATATTTGAACTTTTTCAAACTGGTCTAGATACTCGTAGCCTTACTCCACTGGTATTTGGATTTTTGGCAGCGATGATTAGTGGATTTTTTGCTATTTCTATACTTATGAAGATTATTCAGAAGTGGAGTTTTAAGCCTTTTGCTATTTATAGGATTATTGTAGGTATTTTAATACTTATATTGTTGTGATTATTTTGAATTAAAAATTTAGGTAATAGAACACGGGCCTTCGGCACACGGATTCAACGGATATGAACGGATTTAATACGTGTCAATCCGTTGAATCCGTGTCATCCGTGTTCTATTACCTAAAGTTTTTACCAAACAAAATATCCGTAAATCTGAATTATTCCTGAAGAGGAATGCCTTGTGGGTATACGTATAATCCGCATTATTCCTATGCACAAAACACACCGCACAATCACCACTGTCCTCGGTGCTGGTAATATGGGTACAGCTTTGGCCCAGGTTTTGGCTGAGAATGGCCATCGAGTTCATCTATGGAATTGGCATGATGATCTCTTGCCTTTGCAACAGATTGAAAAAAAGCGTGAAAATAAAAAATATCTTCCTGGAGTTAAGTTGTCACACCGTATTATTACAGAAGAAAAACTTGAGGATGCTCTCAGAGGTTCGTCTGTTGTATTTTTTGTTATTCCTGCCAAAACTATGAAGCATACCATTGCTTTTGCTTCTCGGAATATTGAGCACAATGCTGTTTTGGTTGATGTATCAAAAGGTGTTCATCCTCACACTCTCCAGCCAATCACTACCATCATGTCTAAGTATGTACGACCAAAATTGAAGAAAAACATTGTCACTATGTCTGGGCCAGCAGTGGCCAAACAGATGTCCCACCATCATCACACTGTCATGAACATTGCTTCCAAAAATAAGCAGGCTATTAGATTTGTCAGGAGAGTGGTGGAAAATAAATATATGCACTTGATCCCCACTTCTGACGTTATTGGAGTAGAGGTAGCTGGTTCATTCAAAAATGTTTATTCTATTGCTATGGGAATTTGTGATGGGCTGGGACTTGGTCTCAATACCAAGGCTTATTTGATTACTAGGTCAGTAGATGAGATTGCTGACCTGGTTCAGGCGATGGGTGGTAGACGGAAGACTGCTTACGGCTTGGCTGGACTGGGAGATCTGATTGGTACTGGTCTTGCTAAGGAGAGTCGTAATAGGCAATTCGGGGAGTGTCTGGCCGGAGGGCTGTCTACAGAGAAATCTTGTAAGAGGATAGGACAGACTATAGAGGGGATATCTTCTTCAGAGTCACTAATGAAGTTGTCTCGTAAGTATAAGCTAGATTTGCCTTTCGCTAAGGTAATTTTTGATATAGTTCATAAGAAATCAGGGGCTAAGAAGGCGATGTTAGATTTTTTGTCTAGGGTTGACTTTTGAGCTTTTTGTGGTTAGGATAATGACTGTCTTAAGGTTAAAACTGTCAAGCACGTCAGACTTATTTTGCAACTCTGTCATTGCGAGGAGAGAGTCGGAGCCAAAGCGAAGAAGAACGACGTGGCAATCTCATCGTTTTTACACAAAACCCATGAGATTGCCACGTCGTTCTTTCAGACTCCTCGCAATGACGAAATAGTTAGCGGATTTTATAATCTATATATGGATAAAAAAGAAATTTTCAAAAAAATTTATCATGTTTCTGATGAGACGTATACGGACGTCTATGTTGTTGGTGGGTATGTGAGGGATGAGTTGCTTGGGGTTGAAAATAAGAAAGATATTGATTTTGTTGTAGCAGGAAGTGGCCTTAAGTTTGCTACCCAGCTTTTTACCAATTTTGATGAAGAAGATACTAGGCTTGTCGAGTTTCCAGATTTTGATACTGCTCGGATCGTTTTTTTGGTTCCTCAAGAGAAAGATAAAAAAACAAAAGTAGTAATTGGTGGACAAGGTCTGGAAGAAGTGGAGATTGATCCATCCGATGAAATAAAAAAGAAGGTTTTGTTTGAAATAGAATTTGCTGGAGCAAGAACAGAGGAGTATAACGACAAATCTCGTAAGCCAAAAGTACAATCAACAACTCTTGAGGATGATTTGAGACGCCGTGATTTCACAGTTAATGCAATGGCTCAAAAAGTTGAAAAGAATGGCAAATTGGGAAAGATTGTGGATTTATTTGATGGTCAAAAAGATTTAAAAAATAAAATTCTCCGTACACCATTAGATCCAGACGAGACTTTTGTCGATGACCCGCTTCGTATGCTCCGAGCAACTCGTTTTGCAGCTCAGCTCGAGTTTGCTATTGAGCCGAAGACCCTCCAGGCAATCAATGAAAACAGAAAGAGACTGAAAATAGTTTCCAAAGAAAGAATTCAAGAAGAAATTATCAAATTATTCGCTTCTGTCCAGCCTTCAGTTGGTCTTTTTATTCTCTATCAAACTAAGTTGATTGACGAATTCATGCCAGAAGTATCCAAGCTTGCTGGGGTGGAAGAAGTCAAAGGGTATAGTCATAAGGATAATCTGTCTCATACTTTTGCCGTGGTCGACAATATCGCTGAGAATTCAGACAAGCCATTACTTAGGTTCGCTGGTCTAATGCACGATATTGCCAAGCCAGATACTAAGAAATTTACCAAGGGGAGAGGTTGGACCTTTGATATGCATGAGCATTTGGGTAAGAAAATGACCAGAGATATTTGTCGTCGACTGAAATTTAGCAAAAAAGACACAGAGTATCTGGCCAAGTTGGTCCGCTATCATCTCCAGCCGATTGCTCTTATGGACAGAGGAGTGACAGATAGTCCAGTTCGTCGTTTAGTCATTGATGTTGGAGAGGATTTGGATGATTTGCTTGTCCTTTGTCGGGCTGATATTACCACTGGTAATCAAAAGAAAAAGGCCAGGAGATTAAAAAATTATGATATTCTAGAAAAGCGAATTGTCGAGCTGATAGAGAAAGACAAGCTCAAATCATTCCAATCCCCAGTACGCGGAGAAGAAATTATGGAGCTCACAGGTCTCAAGGCTGGTCCGACTGTGGGGAAAATAAAAAAACGCATTGAAAATGCTATTCTTGATGGTGAGATTGGTAATGATTATGAGGAGGCGAAGAATTTTTTGGAAAGCATTCGAGAGGAGTATGTGAGTGAGGCGGAGGAGTGGGAGAGGGGTAGTGGTTAGACCAAAGTTTATCTTGAACTATAGAAAACTACAACTTTCGTCATTGCGAGGAGCGACGAAGGAGCGATCTATCTCATTGTTTTCTCTACTACCACTGAGATTGCCACGTCGTTCTTTCAGACTCCTCGCAATGACGAATTAATTTTGAAAATAAAAAAGCGCTGTGAATGCAGCGTTTTTGTTTTTGTGTTGTGTGGACCGGCCCGGTTCGCACACTCTCTTCCGGAAGGATAGGTACTCCTTCGAGGGCGCCCCTCCCCCTTGGGAGAACCTGGGTTTGAGAGTGGCGAACCGGTCCGGTCTGGTTACCGGAGGCGGGGTCATATCTATGCTATGTGTGCGACAGGATTCGAACCTGCGACCTCCCTCATACCAAGAGGGCGCTCTATCCGCTAGAGCTACGCACACAAACATGATGACCCCGCCTCAACGGCGAGTATTGCGGGGGCAGGAGTCGAACCTGCGAGCCCTTGGAGAGTCTCGGTTTTGAATCTCCAAGGCACCGGGTCATGAACCCGGCGGCCAAACCAGCTGGCGTTCCCCGCGACAACTGGCTTTTACCCTAGCGATATCTCTCATTTTTGTCAAGTATAATTTGTGGAAGTATAATGTTGTAGTCAAAAACAAAAGAATGTATAATAGGTGGTATATGATTATTGAATTTTGGAATACATTTCTCTACGAACCCCTGTTCAACTTCTTGATCTGGATGTACAACAATTGGACAGACGCCAATATGGGTTGGGCGATAATTGCCTTGACCGTTTCTTTGCGTTTGGTCTTATTACCTCTTACCATCATTACGGAACGTAATCAGGCCAAAAATGATGGTCTAGAGGACGAAATCAAGCGAGTGGCGAAGGACTATCACTATGACCCAGTACTTCAGAAAGAAGAAATACGTCGCAAATTGAAACAGCGCAAAGTAAAGCCATGGGCCAAGGCTATCAATCTTGGCATCCAAGGTCTGGTCTTACTTTTGCTTTACCAAGTGTTTGTGAATGGGATTACTGGAGAGCGGATGATCAAGACCCTCTATTCTTCTGTAGATTTTCCTGGTGTGATCAATACTATGTTCTTTGGTCTTGATCTTAGTGAACCTTATGGATTATTCCTATCTGGAGCAGTGGGAATCTGGCTCATGCTTGAGATTTATATGGGTTTCAAAGGTCACCGCAAGTCTTTATCCCGAGCTGATTTGTTTTATTTCCTCCTTCTCCCTCTGTCAGTCTTCTTGCTACTCTGGGTGTTGCCCATGGTCAAAGCTCTTTTCATCCTCACTTCATTAGCATTCTCACTAGTCGCTCACTGGCTGATGAAACCGTTTTTTAAGAAAAAGAAAAAGGCTTAGCTAAGGCATTTTAACGCTCTCTTTGTTTACATTTGATTGATTTTGTGATAATCTATTGTAGATTTGGGTTATACAACTAACAACTAACAACTAACAATTTTTTTAGATAATGTGATGTGAATTGTTAATTGTTAATTGTTAATTTGTAATTTCAGATTTTGTAGCTCAGCTTTTTTGTTTTGAGCACAGTCTCTATATTCATTGACTAGGTATGTCCCAATCTCTCGACAAACTGATGTATTCCTTTGTGATGGAAGATGTTCTCAAGGGATTTTTTATTTACGTGCCACCAGGATATGTTGCTTGTGTCTATGATCTTGGTAGGGGAGTACTCAAAAAAGTTTTGACTCCAGGTCTTCACTTCAAAATTCCGTTTTGGCAAAAGGCCAAGCTTTTCAACACTCAAACTCTCGAATACAGCATCTCTCGTAATTTCAATCCAGAAAATGAAAAAGCAATGGGAGATATCCCAACAGCAGCGGTGACAGAAGATGGGAAGAGGATTGGAGTGGAAGGGACTATCTTGCTTCGTTTAGACATTCATCAGATCCCAGCTATTTGGCAGACCATTGGTGAGGATTTTGTAGCGAAGATTATCCGTCCCACTGTCAGAAGTAGGATTAGGATGGTTGCCAGTCGATTTGAATTTCAGGATCTGGTCGGAGCGAAGCGAGATACTGTAGAGACAGAGCTCAAGAATGAATTAGAGCGCATATTCTATTCTCGTGGTATTTATGTCGAGAATGTCCTTCTTAGTGAGATTGCTAATGTGCAGGAGTATAAGCGGACTGCGGAAGAATGATGATACTAATGACACGAATATTGAGTTGGAATAACACGAATTTTACCACCCAAGCTGGGTGGTTTTTTGATACTACGGATTACGGATAATACGGATTTACGGATAGAAGACTGGTTGCCTTTTTTAAAAAATGGTTTAGAGTGTATACGCACTGAAGGGAGGTGCAAGATGGCAGGATTCTGGGCGTCTGTGGCGGTGGCGACTGTGGTCGTTGTCGTCGTAAAGACGATCCTCTGGGTCCGAGAGGACCGCTTGCAGAAGAGGATCCTTGCGTTTCTTGAGACCGAGGAAGGGCAACTTTCCGACCTGGCAGAGATCACATCCGAGGTTATCCCGGCCGGGAAGAAGATGTACCGGGATCAGGTTCGAGTTGAGGAGTCCTTGAACACACTCCTCGACAAGAAAAAGATTTGGTACAATTGCGACTACGGGTACTCCGTCGTTAAGAAGGAGGACTGACATGCCCTGTCAACCCAACCTACGAATTTGCGGTTTCTCTCGTGGGTTGGCTGAGGAGGGGTCAGCATGGCATTTTCTCGACCGATTTGGTCAGAGGAAACTGTAAATGCTTATCCGGGCCGTGGTCTGGAGGGGGTGTCGCGGCTCGGTCGAAGAACATTGGTTTTAGCCACTCTTTGCCACTTTTTGAAGTGGTTTTTGTATATTTTCTCATCGTAGGTAGAAAGTGCCTGCACTACGTAGCCCGACCGTAGGGGGGCGAAGCAGTGTGGATAAGTATTGACACCTTATTTGAAAGTATGATATTATCACTCACAGTATTAGAGTGATAATATGCTAAGTCCTCGCAGAGAAAAACTTCTTCGATTGGTAATTGAGAATTATATAGACACTGCAGAGCCAGTAGGCTCTAGTTTTTTGGCCCAAAAAGGAGGCTTGAAAGTTAGTGGTGCCACGATCAGGAATGAGATGCGTGTTCTCGAAGAATTAGGATATCTTACCCATCCTCATACTTCTTCTGGACGTATTCCGACTGAGATTGGGTATCAATATTATGTAGAGAACATCATGGAAGTGCCTTCTGTAGACAAAGATATGATTAGAAAGGTAGAGACTGTAGTAAAGGAAGAGTCAGATATGCGCACCCAAGTAAAGCAAGTAGCCAAGTTTACTGCCGAGCATTTGCAAAATTCTATTATCGTAGCTTTTGGTCCTCACTCTGTTTATTACACTGGCATTTCATATTTGTTTGCCCAGCCAGAATTTCGAGATTCAGCCTATACTGTCAATATTTCAAAAATTTTTGACCACTGTGAAGACAATTTGGAAGCTATGTATGACCTCATATCTGAAGGGAAAACAGAAGTACTAATAGGGCAAAAAAATCCTTTTGGCAAATCATGTGGACTGGTGGGGACTAGAGTAGGAGATACATTGTTTACAGTCCTAGCACCGCTTCGTATGAATTATGCCAAAGCAGTCGGACTTCTTACTTATATAAATTCTGCAAAATAACATGACAAATGATATAGATAACAAAACACAAAAAAAGACACGGGATATTTCAATAGTTACAGGAGTTTTTGTTGAAAATGAAGATAATGAAGTATTGTTTGTAAAAATGCCAAAATGGGGAGACAGATGGGGTATTCCGGGAGGGCATCTTGATAGAGGTGAGGCACTAGAAAAGGCTGCACTCCGTGAATTGAAAGAAGAGACAGGAGTTGATGCAGACAAGGCTGAATATATTGGATACACAGAGATGGCAGAGCCAAAAGATTTCCACAAAAGCAAACATTTTATTAGCTTTCAATTTAAAGTAAAAGTAAAAGGTAGACCGAAGCTTAAATTAGAAAAGAGAGAATTGACTGATCATCGGTGGATGACACTAGAAGATGCCCGAAAGCAAGATGATCTAAATTCCATCATGGTGAAGACTTTGGAGATGATGTCAGATCAGGTGAAAGAAGAAAACATTGATTATAAAGATAAATGGCTTCGTGCTCAAGCAGACTATTCCAATCTACAAAAAGAAATTTCTGAAAAAAGAAGCCAATGGGCAGAGATGAGTGAGTGGCAGATTCTCGAAGAGTTTATCCCAGTCTATGATAATTTCAAAAAAGCATTTGACAATGATCAGCGAGCAATGATCAACGATCAGAAGCTACAGAATTGGGTTATCGGGGTAGAATATATTAAAAAACAATTTTCGGACGTACTTGCAAGTCATGGTGTTGAAGAGATAGAAACAATCGGGGAAACATTTGATCCAAATTTTCATGAGTGCATGAGTGAAGAAAGTTCAGATGAGCATGAAGACGGAGCGATCATTCGGGAAGTAAGTTCTGGGTATAAGAAAGGGGGGCGGGTATTGAAAGTTGCGGGTGTGGTTCTCAATAAAAAAAATAAAGAATAGAACCATCCTGAACGATGGCGAAGGATTTCGTGAATTCCCTGATATCTCTTGGCTCCCTTCGGTCGCTCGAGATGGCGTACCAAATTCTACATTCTATATTCATAATTCTTAATTCTTAATTCCAAACATATGTCATTAATACGTTGGTCACCAAATTGGGACCCATTTCGAGAGATGGAAGAGATGATGAATCGTCTTCCTGCTCTCTCTGGTTCTTCCTTGCCATCAAAAGGATTTGTGCCCGCTATGGATGTCTATGAGACAAAAGACTCTGTAGTCGCAGAAACTACACTTCCTGGAGTGCGTCCAGAGGATGTCGAAGTAAGTGTCGAGGATGGGATGATCACTATCCAAGGTGAAACAAACAAAGAGCGAGAAGTGGAAGAGAAAAATTATTATCGCAAAGAAGTTCGTTCTGGATCATTCTTTCGTCAAGTACCTCTGCCAGTTGCTGTTCTAGAAGAAAAAGTGACAGCAGAGTTTGATGGTGGTGTGCTAAGGGTCACTTGTCCAAAGGTTGGAAAAAAGAAAGAAGTGAAAAAGATTAAGATTGCGGTGAAGAAAAAAAAAGAAGTAACTAGTAATTAGTAACTTGTAACCAGAGAATAGAACACGGATTAAACGGATCGAACAGATAAAAACAGATCAGTTCAGATCAGTTTAATCCGTTAGATCTGTGTTCTATAATTTTATAACTAACTAAAAATATGCCAAAAATATTAGGAATCTTCCTACGCTCTCCGCTGCGCTCCGAGCTTCGGAAGGACAAGTCGACTTTAATTATAACTAACTAAAAAATATGCCAAAAATATTAGGAATTGATTTAGGAACAACAAACAGTTGTATGGCCATCACAGAAGGTGGTCAACCCAAGGTCCTTGAAAATAAGGAAGGAAATAGGACTACACCATCTATGGTGGCAATAAGTAAGACTGGTGAGCGCCTGGTCGGTCAGCTAGCAAAGCGCCAAGCTGTGACCAATCCTGGAAATACACTATTCTCTATAAAACGTTTGATTGGACGCCGTTTTGAGGACAAAGAAGTGCAGGAAGTGATAAAGCACGCTCCTTACAAGATTGTCAAAGACGGTGAAAAAGTGAAGGTCACCATGGGTGACAAAGACTACACTCCTCAAGAAATCAGCGCCATGGTCTTGCAAAAGCTGATTGCTGATGCCAAAGAAAAAACTGGTGAAAATATTGAGGAAATTGTCGTGACAGTCCCAGCTTACTTTGACGATGCTCAAAGACAGGCCACCAAAGATGCTGGGACCATTGCTGGAGTGAAAGTCAGTCGTGTCATCAATGAGCCGACTGCAGCAGCATTTGCTTATGGATTTGACAAGAAAGGTGAACAGAAGATCGTTGTCTATGATCTAGGTGGTGGCACATTTGATGTCTCAGTTCTTGAGATTTCTCACGACGCTGAGACAGACGCCGCTACAGTAGAAGTGCTCTCAACTCACGGTGACACCCATCTTGGTGGTGATGATTTTGACAAAGCAATTATTGAGTGGATTCTCGAAGAATTCAAGAAATCAGAAGGAATTGACCTTTCCAATGATCCATTGTCTCTACAGCGAGTCAAAGATGCTGCTGAGAAGGCCAAAATTGAGCTCTCTAGCACTCCAGAGACAGAAATCAATGAACCATTCATCACCCAAGGAAACGAAGGTCCAAAGCACCTAAACATGAAAATCTCTCGTTCTAAGCTAGAGGAGATCGTTAGTGAATTGGTAGAGAAGACTATGGGTCCAGTGAGAGAAGCTCTCAAAGAAGCCAGTGTTGATAAAAATGCTATCAATGAAATCATCATGGTCGGTGGTATGACTCGTATGCCACTAGTCCAAAAGAAGGTGGAAGAATTTTTTGGCAAAAAGCCAAATGTCAGTGTCAATCCAGATGAAGTGGTAGCGACAGGTGCTGCTATCCAAGCTGGTCAGCTCCAAGGTGATCTTGGTAAAGATATTCTTCTTCTTGATGTCACTCCGCTTTCATTTGGTATCGAGACTCTCGGTGGTGTATCTACCAAACTGATTGAAAAAAATACTACTATCCCTACCAACAAGACTCAGGTATTTTCTACAGCAACTGACAATCAGCCTAGTGTAGAGATCCATGTTTTGCAAGGTGAGCGTGAGATGTCTGGCGACAACAAATCTCTGGGTAGATTCATGCTCGATGGTATTCCGCCAGCACCACGTGGAGTTCCTCAGATCGAAGTGAAGTTTGACATCGATGCCAATGGAATTTTGAACGTAAGTGCCAAGGACAAGGGTACTGGTAAGGAGCAAAGTATTCGTATCGAAGCAAGCTCTGGACTTAGTGATGAAGAAATAGAAAAGATGAAAAAAGATGCAGAGCTTCATGCCGAAGAAGATAAGAAAAAACGTGAAATGATTGATGTCAAAAACACCGCAGACACCATGGTATACACTACAGAAAAAATGATGAAAGACGTGGAAGAGAAAAAAATCGACATCACAGATGAAGAAAAGAAAGCTGTAGAAGATGCACTCGCAAAAATGAAAGAATTGAAAGATGGAGAAGACATGGAAGCTATCAAAGCAGCTTCTGAAGAGCTTTCCAAAGCTGGACAAGCAGTCGGTATGAAGATGTATCAACAAGAGCAGGCCAATTCTGCTGAAGGCGGAGCTGAAGCAGGAAAGCAAGAGAGTGGCGATGCCCCAAAGGATGAAAAAAAGGATGAGGCTGTAGAAGGAGAGGTTGTGGATGAAGGAGAGCAAGAGGCTGGAAAATAGTGTATACTACAATCCTCCCCATATTGGGGAGGATTTATATAGGAAGTAATGAGATAGGTCAATCTATCTTATTTATCTCTACCAAGAAAAATAATTTTGACATATGAACTATTTTTTTAGGATTGGAATGTTAGTTATTTGCCTGTCTTTTTTTATGGGTTGTGGTAATGCACAAAATATACCAGACACTTCTGTCACACCAGAAGATGAGGTAGAATTAGATTATCTACCTGAACAAGCCCCAATTATGATGGAAAATGATGAGGGTATCTTTTCTTTTGTGGAGGTAGTCGAGCCAGAGCAGATTGTTGGCAATTGGCAAGCCGTGGAAGGTGCTTCCTATGAAGAAATTATTTTTGACGTTGATGGGACTTATAGTACTTTTCTAAATCAAAAACCTTTTGTAGAGGGTACTTGGCAGATAGCGAAAGGATTTTTGATAATGGCTGACTCTGTCCATGGAAATAATATTTATACTGATGTAGCAATAGAAGAAAATATGTTTGTAGTTGAAAATGATGATGATAAAATAGTTTGGCAAAAATTATAAATCTTATAATTATTTTTTAGATTATAATCATATGTTCAAGTTGATTAAGATAGTTTTAATGGTCGGTGTTTTGGCAGTGGCTTGGTGGCTTTTGTCTCCACTTTTCATTGACAAAGAGGTGGATGATGAGCTAGATCCAAAGGTAGAGTCAGCGATCAATTTTGCGCTTGAAAAAACTGGCGAAGGACTCCAAAAAGCTGGAGAAAAAATCAAAGATACAGATGTGGCGGAAATAAAAAAGAAAATAGCAGAGCTCAAAGAAGATGCCTCTACAAACTTAGAAGACCAGATCAAGAGTGAGGAAGAGATGGCAGAATTTGCAATAGAGATGAGCAAGATGGAAGATAAGGAAATGAGTGAAGATGTGATGGATAGTGGAGAGCCAAAAGTTTTATCTACGGGTGAATTTGTCAGTGTAGGTCATACCGGCAGTGGTCAGGTAAAGTTGATAGATCTTGGAGGTGACGCAGGCTCTGTTCTTAGATTTGAGAATCTTGATGTTTCCAATGGGCCTGATTTGAGGGTGTATCTATCTAAGAATGGTGATGTTACTACCAGCAAGAATTTGGGAGATTTTGTAGAACTTGGACAATTGAAAGGGAATAAAGGAAATCAGAATTATGTTATTCCTAGCAGTATCAATGTTGATCAATATAATTCTGTTGTGATATATTGTAAACCGTTTAAGGTGGTATTTAATACTGCTAATTTGGAAAAATCTCAGTAGTAGTTTGAAACAATTAGTTATTTTTAGCCAATTGTGGTAGAAAAATTAATTTATTTATAAAGTTTATTTAATAGATTTCAAATATGAAACTATTGTCAAAGTATGTAGGAATGCTCGCACTGGCATTGCTCTTGGTAGGTGGGGGTTGTGCATCACAAGGAGATGTGTCAGACTCAGCCATGGAAGCTGGTCATGATTTAGATTCTGCTATGGAGGGTGTAGAAGAGGTGGTAGATGAAAATGTAGAAGGGGGTGGTGAAGTTGTGGGAGAGGTATCTGTCGAATTGACTTCTGAGACTTTTACTCATGAGAGTGGGGCATATACATATACATTTGATCCAGCCAAATATGCTACTCAAATTTACGTTAGTTCAGATTCTGTAAGTCTGGATGATATATCTGGGGAATTTAGTAAGACAGCTTTGCAAGTATTTGTAAAGTCAGCAGATGATAGTAAGCTTGCTCCAGAAGTGTTGGAAAATGCAACTAGTCAAACT
This sequence comes from uncultured Gammaproteobacteria bacterium, assembly GCA_964344965.1. GTDB lineage: Bacteria > Patescibacteriota > Patescibacteriia > Magasanikbacterales > UBA922 > UM-FILTER-37-12. The sequence continues at coordinate 148,541 of CAYFPJ010000001.1, forward strand.
CCTACTTTTGCCAAAAAATTTGGTACACAGAGTATCTATGGCGCATTGGCAAGTGATGGGCAAATTTTGGAAGTAAGATGTCAGGCAAAGAGCTGTGATGATCTACTACCAATGCTTAGTGTAAATTAATCTATACTTATTAGATTGAGAATCAAAAGTGGTTGTCTCAACCACTTTTGTCCTTAATATAATATTTTCAAAATAAAATAAAACCATGTCCAAAGATTACTACAAAATTCTTGGTGTTGAAAAAAATTCTTCACAACCAGATATCAAAAAAGCATTTCGTAAGCTAGCTCATAAATATCATCCTGATAAAAAAGGAGGTGACGAAGCAAAATTTAAAGAAGTAAATGAGGCTTACCAAGTCCTTGGTGATGAGAAGAAGCGTCAACAGTACGACCAGTTTGGATCAGATTTTGCTCAGCAAGGTGGATTTGGTGGTGGAGCTGGCTGGGAGGATTTCATGCGAGCGGCTAGGGGTCAAGGCGGTGGTAATGTCCACTTTGATTTTGGTGGAGTAGATATTGGAGATATTTTTGGTGACTTGTTTGGCTTCAGCGGTGGTCGGAGAGCTGGCGGAAGACGTAGACAGCGTGGTAATGATATCCAAGTTGATATACAACTAGATTTTCGTGAGGCAGTATTTGGTACTGAAAAAGAAATAAATCTTACAAAACACAATGACTGTGATGTCTGTAAGGGGTCTGGAGCAGAGCCTGGAGCAGAAGTGCACAAATGTGGCAAATGTAATGGTGCTGGACAAGTTCGTGTCGTTCAACAGACTATTCTCGGGGCTATGCAAACTGCCACTACTTGTCCAGACTGTGGTGGGGCAGGGAAGAAGGCTAGTAAGATGTGTAAGCATTGTGGTGGAGATGGGGTGACTAGGAGTGAATCCAAATACAAAGTAAAAATTCCAGCCGGTATAGATGATGGTGGTGTAATAAAGCTTTCTGGTAAAGGAGAAGCGATTGGTCTTGGTGGTCATCCTGGTGATCTTTATATCAGGGTTCGTGTTAAGTCAGAAAAATATTTTGAGCGTCGTAATTTTGATATCTATACAGAAGTGAACATAAATTTTGTTCAAGCTGTTTTGGGAGATAAAATTGAAATAGAAACTCTTGATGGTCGTAAGAAGTTGGTAATCCCAGCTGGTACACAATCACACCAACAATTTCGTCTCAAGGGGCTCGGTGTGCCAAGACTACAACGTAGTGGTAGGGGAGATCAATTTGTAAATGTTATTGTAGATATACCGAAGAAGTTGAATAGGAAAACGAAGAAACTTTTACAAGATTTAGAAAAAGAGCTATAATATAGATAGCTCTTTTTTCTTAGGTTGGTGTATGGAGGTTTTGACTTTTATTTTTATAATAATTTATGGAGTATATAGTTTCTCTCTTCCCGTCTGTTGATATATTTATTTTAGTTTTATTTGGTTTTGCGTTAATAGTTCATCTTATTTTTGTCAGGAAGACGAAATTGTTTATAGATATATTGTCGGTTTATCTCAGCTTCAGTATAATTTTTCTTTTACCAATATCTCACAAACCTTGGCAGGAATGGATGATCTCACACGCTAATTTGCGCGCTTGGGTTTTTGTTGGTTTGATTATTTTATTTCACATTCTATTTTCTTTCAGTAACTTGCGGTTTTTTTCTTCACGAGTGAGACCGCTCCATTTTTTTCAATCTCTACTGTATCGTTTTTCAATTGTTGGTTTGATGTTTTCTGGATTTTTGTATTTTGCTCCAGAAGAAATAAAATCAAAATTAGGTGTTCTTGGTGGATCTTTGTTTACTAATTTTGGTGCTTTGGCATTTTGGTTTTTCCTCCCATTATTTTTGGCTTTTGTCTACAGGTTTCACACTAAGAGTGGGTGGACGGAATAAATTATAAGAAATAAAAACCCCTCATAACGAGGGGTTTTTATTTCTTCTTCTTATTTTTCTTGCCGCCAGTTGCCTTATATCCTTTTTTTGGCTTGTCAGCTACCACTAGGCCATGCTGACTGAGAATATTCTCTAGAGTGTTATAAATATTACTTCTTTCTTCCTTTTTTATTTTTTCGTGGTCCGCCTTTCTCTTTTTTGTTTTACTGTCTTGAATCAGTTCTTCCCACAGTTCAAAATCTTCGGCAGAAGCCAGTGCTATTTTTGGCTTGCCGTGCTCTGTAAGAATGTATACTACTTTTTTATTTTTTACCTCTTCAGATATCTCAAATATTCTCCTCCTTGCCTCTGTGATAGAGATGGTTATTTTTTTTATCATAGGAGCACTAATTTTAACACTAATTTATGCGAATATCTTTTGTTCAGATCTTACATTAGTCCACGTTCTTTCATACTAATATATTCTTTTTTTGTGACTATCACATGGTCGGTAATTTCTATCCCCATCAGTTTGCCAGCTTTTACTAACCTGGCGGTAAGCAGGAGATCTTCTTCAGAAGGTTCTGGGTCTCCTGAAGGGTGATTATGAGAAAGGATGATGTGAGCAGCTACATGCTTCACTGCAGGTTCAAATATTTCTCTTGGGTGAACTATACTGTGATTGACTGTGCCTACTGAAATTATGTCTCGTTCTATTTCTTGATTTCTACTATCTAGATAAAATATAACCACGTGCTCTTTCTTACTACTGCTGATGTCTTTCATTTGGCGCCAAACATCGTGAGGGGTGAGATAGATGGTACTTTTCTTACCCTTTAGAAGCCTTTTACCTAGTTCAAAACAAGCAGTAATTTCACAGGCTTTGGCAGGGCCAATTCCTTTATGTTTTTGTAATTCTTTGGCACTAGATTGAGTTATTTTTTGCTTACCAATATCTCTGAGTAATCTTTTTGCCATATGAATGACATTTTCTCCCTTTTGACCAGATCCAAGTAGAATTGCCAATAATTCTGCGTCAGAAAGTTTGCTTGGTCCGTATTGAATCAACTTTTCTCTTGGTCTGTCGATATTTTCTATAGATTTTATACTATCCCCCTTTTTTATTTTCATAGTATTATCATTTTATATTACATCTTAAGATATTAGATTCCAAATTGTCTAACCTTGAGTCGTTCGGGCATTCTATTTTTTCACATTCATTATCAGATATTCTCAGCACTATGACATTTTGTTTTGGGAAGCGTATTTCTTTTTTGTTGATATACAGTCCCACACCTTCGCTCAGGACAGCATCAAGTAGAAATAAAAGATTTTGAGAAATATGGTTTTTGTGGGGTATTAGTAGGATTCCTTTTTCTGCTGTTAGAGCTGTGAGGGTGCTGGCATACACAGGAATGCTTATTTTTTTATTTATTGATACTTCATATATTGTATCATATATTTCGGCCATTTCTTTTATTCTCTGGTATTCAAATATATTTTTTGAAGTAAGAGTGCAATAATTGTTCACTACAGGCATCACTTCCTTTTTTAGGTCTCCTACCATGGCGATCATTCCTTTTTTGATAAGACTTTCCCATGAATTTGGTTTGGGATTGTGTTCGCATTTTTCTTCGCCTCCAAAACTCAAATGTCTGTTTACTAACACAGCAAAAGAAGTTAGTTGGTCAGCAATTTTTGACTTACTTTCTATTTGGAAATCTTCTTCTCCGTATATGCCTACCAAAGGTACAAACGGCTGAATATTGAGTAGTCTAGAGAGGCGAACGTAGAATTCTTGTGGAGATCTTAAGGATATTTTATTTTGATTTGCAAATTCATTGATTCCCGAGATGGTCTTTAGTTTTTTGATATGTTCTCTTATTTTTTTTCTGTAGTCTGCAGATTCTTCAGCTTCATTATAAATTTGATGTAGGACATTTATTTTATCTAGGATTTTTGTGTAAATATTGTACTCTGCCTGATTTTTGATGTATTGCTTATAGTCGTACATTCCGTATTCTTTGGCTCTGTACTTTTCTCCTAGTAAGTAGTCGGGTGAAATTGTTTTTGTTGGCACCACTTTATAAAATAAGTTTGTTAAGAGGTTGGTTTGTTGGCCAGCCATGTTGGTGGGGTACATATGTAACTTGTATTAAATAAATAATATGTACATTATAGCGTACATAATATTTATTTTCAAAATTTTGGGTTGTGGAAAACTTTTTGGTATAAAAAATATCAGTATTTGTACTGATATTTTTTATTTTAAATCTTTAAGCGGTTTTATTCCTCGATGCTTGCATCGAAAAAGTGAAAACTAACATTGGTTGAAATAAGATTTTCTGCCAATACCCCGCAGCTTGCTGCGGGGATGGCCCGATGAAGTCTTACTTAAACCAAATTTACTTTTATTAAACTTCGAGGCTTGTTTTGGTAAAGAAAAGGTTTTCATCCTGAGCTGCAGGCGAAGGATCTTTTTTATAGATGATATCTTACTGAATACAGATCCTTCGCTGCGCTCAGGATGACATATGTAAGATACTCTATTTATTATAGTGCGCATGCTTACAAATTGTCGAGCACTTTATTAACTTCTGCATCCGCTTCTTTATTTCCTTCACGCAAAATATGTTTGATGGTTACTTTGTCAAATTCTTGCATAGCATTCCAGGCTTGGACAAAAAGTTTTTGGATAGTTGGTTCTTTTACTTTCCAGTTACGATTGAGTTGTTCGCAGACTAGTTTACTATCTACGATTAGCTCTACTTCTGTGGCACCAAGGGAGTGAGCTTTTTTAAATCCAGAAATGGCCGCAGAATATTCTGCGAAGTTGTTTGTTTGTTTGCCAAGAAATTCACCATAGTTGGCGAGCGTCTCTCCTTTTTCATTTTTTATTATGATACCGGTGGCTGATGGCCCTGGATTACCTCTTGAGCCGCCGTCTGTGTATATGGTTAGTTTCATAAAATAAAGGCTTTAAATGCTTGAAAGGCTAGAAAAGCCTGAAAGACCTTTTGGGCCTTTCAAGCTTTTTAAGCCTTTTGAGCTTTTCTTAAATCAATTATCGTCAGTTGCAGTTCTCGATTTCCATTCCACTCATTTACTCCAATTTCAAAGACAATGTCAATTTTGTCTCCTTCTTTTAGGACTTCGCACCAATTGGTTTTTTCTTCATTTTTACTACACAGTCGCCAACCGATTACTTTTTTTGTTTTATCCGTATGGTGCTTGACTGTCATTTTGAGATGAGTACCATCTTTACCGACAGAATCCAGTTTTAGAATAGTCAATCCTTTGGCAGTATATTTTGGTTTTGGATTGGCCTGTCCGAATGGTTCAAATTTTTGCAACAGATCAAATAATTCCCAATTTACTTGATCCATATCCACTTCTGCATCAACGTGAATGGTGGGAGTGAGATCAAGATTTTTTGTTTTTTCTTGGAATTTTTTGATAATATCTTTTTTGAATTCTCCTAGCTTTTCTGAATTTGTTAGAGTAAATCCACAAGCCATCGGGTGTCCACCAAATTTGGAAAAGTGTTCAGGAAGTTCTTGTAAGGTTTCGATCATATTGAATCCCTCCACACTACGACCAGATCCTACTAGTTCACCATTGTTGATAGTCATGGCGATAGTTGGTTTTTGGTATTCTTCTTTGATCCTTCCTGCTACTAGACCTATTATTCCTGCTGGCCACTCTTCTTGCATTACGAAGAGGGTCGGATTTTCTTTTTGGTTACTGACTTGTTTCTCTGCCTGCTCTACGCAGTCTGTTGTTATTTTTTTACGATTACTATTGTTTTTATTGAGCTCAAGAGCTAGGTCTGTGGCTTCAATAGGGTCACTGGTTGCCAGTAATTTGTATGCCACATTGGCGTGATTGATGCGGCCGGCAGCATTTATTCTTGGTGCAATTTGGAACCCGATAGTTTCTGCATTTAGTTCTTTTTTCATTTTACCATTTTCTTCCATTAGTTTTGCCTCTAGAAGCATTTTTTGGAGACCTGTCCTTTTTGTTTTGTTCAAAACTAATAGGCCATACTTGGTAAGAGTCCTAGATTCACCAAGAAGAGGCACCATATCAGCCACGCTAGCAATGGCGACCATATCAAGGAGCCATTTTTCAAATGCTTCATGCTTTATACCATTTGGCAGTAGCTCATTATCTTCTCTATGCTTTCTAGAGAGTCCTTGGACCAGTTTGAAAGCTACAGATCCTCCTGCTAGATTTTTGTCTGGGTATGTCTCTTCTTCAATTTTGGGATGAATGATAGCCAAAGCCTCAGGAAGTATGGGAGGAATAGAATGGTGATCAGTGATTATCACATCTATCCCAAGCTCATTGGCAAAAGCAGTCTCTTCGACATTACTTACCCCGCAATCACAAGTAATTATAATATTAGCTCCCTCGTCTTTGAGCATTTGAACAGTTTTTTTGTTCAGTCCATAACCATCGGTCTCACGGTGGGGGAGGAAGACGTCATAATTTTTATGATCCATCGCTCGAAAAAAAGAAGTAATAATTACTGCACCAGACACACCATCGGCATCATAATCGCCATGCACTACTATCCTTTCTTCTTTTTCTATTGCTGACATTATTCTTTGCACGGCCTTATTCATGTCTTTGAAAAGAAAAGGATCGTGAACATCTTGGGAATAGTCTGGATTGAGAAATTCGTCGATCTCTTCCTGTGTTTCCAGGCCTCTGTTGTACACCAAATTAGCTACAATTTTAGGTAGCTCGGGATGTTCGTCATAGAAAGATTGTGGTGGATCAGGAAGGATTTCCCATTTTTTTTTCATAATACTTTTTTATTTTTGCAGATTACTGTTTGCTTTGAATTACGCAAATCAGGAAATAGCACACGCCTGCCTGCCGGCTGGCAGGGATGACACGGATCAAATGGATTAGGACGGATAAATCCATTAAAATCTATTTAATCCGTGTGCCGAAGGCCTGTGTTCTATTTCCTAATTTTTTATTTTTATAACTCAAAGTGATTACTAAAGATTTAGTCTTTTTGGAAATCCCAATAAGAATCTGCCAGGAAGAGTGTAAAAATTATAAATACTAGGTCAATACTGTATATTCGTTCTAGATCTACAGGGTTGAGTTGGACAGCAATAATAATTATTCCTAAAATTACCCAATGAACAATCGGTCTTTTCAGTGGTTTGACCCGCTCTTGTTTTTTGGTGTGATTGCGAAGAGTAAGGCATTTCCAGCTGTAGAGTATTGTCCAGGGAATAGTGTAGTACCATTGCCAGGTGGCCATATCTAGACGGTATTTTTCTATTATTAAATAATATACAAACAGTAGTAAGAATCCTAAGATAAAATAAAAAATTATACCTAGTTGGTAGCGGTGGTGGGGGTGGAGATGTTTGTTACTTAACACAGATTACGTGGATTTTAGTGGATTACGCTGATTTTTTGTTGTTGTATTATTTGGAATTATATTGATTTTATTTTAGTTTTGTTTCCCAAAGGATTTTTCGGCAGGTACAGAAATTACCGAGGTGACAGATTGCTAGTCTGTCCAAGGTGATTTCTTTCGGAAGATCTTTGTATATCGGATCTTTGCAGGCTTTGAGAGTAATATGGGGCCAAAATTTTTCAAAACTTGAGCCAATGACATAGCCATCAATCCAGCGAAGCGTCTTTTCATCTATCTGCTCATTTTCATCTCTATACAGCATGTCGATGGTAGTATTTTTGGCATAAAACTGTGTCAATCCGGTCACCAATTTTTCATGAATACTCCGGAGAGCGGGGACATTTTTTATTTCAAAAAAATAGGCAGTATAGTCGGAAGAGTCTGTGATGTGAGTTAGCTTATCTAGAGCGGTGTTGATTGGCTGGAAGTCATTTGTCAGATTGCTTACTGTGTTTTGAAGCTGGTCTAGATGACTTTCTTCATTCATTCCCATGAATAGTGATACATGTGGTAGATTGTCCACCTTGTTTAGACCTGGTCGACCGGTATTTGGATCGTAGTATCTGTCACATACTCCAACACAAAGATCCATGATCTCTTCAGAAGGCAGAAGGACGACATCAATTGCTAGTTTAGACATATTTATTAATAGTGAGGAACACTATAAAAAGCTGGGGCAATAAGGAAGAAGACCATGCCGACGATGGCAATGGTGCTAATAACGATCCAAAGTGTTTTGTGTTGTTTGTGTTTCATAGGTTTAGGTAAGTTTAGGTTTTAGGTTATTAGGTTTTTATCGTTTTAGCACAGCTAAATACGCCTCGGTCGGAATATTCACTTTCCCTTTCCCCATACTCATCATTTTTTTCTTTCCCTTCTTTTGCTTTTCTAATAGTTTTCTTTTTCGAGTTACATCACCACCATATAGTTTGGCTGTGACATCTTTTCGGAGAGCTGACAATCTTTCTCCGGCAATGATTTTTCCACCAATGGCAGCTTGGATTTTGATCACGAATTGCTGTTTGGGTAGTGTACCTTTTAGAGATCCAACAATTTTCTTACCCACTCGAAAAGCTTCGTCTCTCCAGACTAGGGTGGACAGTGCTTCTACTGGCTCTTCGGCAATGAGAATATCTAACTTTACTACATCGGCCTTCCGATATTCCTTGAATTCATAATTCATTGATCCGTAGCCACTAGTTACGGTTTTCAGTTTATCATAAAAATCAGTAATGAGCGATGCTAGAGGTATTTGGTAGTGAATAATAGCCCTATGTCCTGAGCCTGTACTTAGGTATTCTGTATTTTGATACGCTCCTTTTCTCTCTGACACTAGACCCATGATATTACCAATATAATCTTCTGGTGTGATGATATCTACCTCCATCCACGGTTCTTCGATGTGATCAATTTGTTGTACTTCGGGCAAGTCTTGCGGGCTCTTGACCACCAGTTCTTTACCATTGGTCTGGTAAACTTTATAGGCTACACTCGGAACTGTGGCAATAATGTGGAGTCCAAATTCTCTTTTCAATCTTTCTTGGAAGATTTCTAAATGAAGCATTCCGAGGAAACCGCAACGAAATCCAAAACCAAGAGCCTGAGAATGTTCTGGTTCGTAAAATAGGGAAGAATCACTAAGTTTTAATTTATCTACAGCTTCTCTTAGGGCAGAATAGTCATCACCTTCTTGAGGAAATATACCTGCATAGACCATTGGTTTCACCTCTTTGTACCCTGGCAAAGGCTCCGAGGCCATATTTTTAGTCAGTGTGACAGTATCTCCTACACGTACTTCACCAAGTTCTTTTAGTCCAGTAATAAGGTAGCCAATTTGACCATTCTCTAGAGATTGGTCAGAAATCATTTGAGGAGCATAATGGCCCAAGTCAAGAATCTCTGCCTCTGCCTTTGTACTGATGAATCTAGCCTTTTCTTTTTTCTTTAGTTCTCCATCAATCACTCTGATCGCAGCTACCACTCCACGATAGTCATCATAGAAAGAATCAAAGATTAGGGCTTTGGCTGGTTTTTTTGAAGTGTCTTCTGGTGGGGAAACTCGGTCTATTACAGCATTCAAAACTTCCTCCACACCTTCTCCAGTTTTACCAGAGCAGGTAAGGATTTCTTCTTCTTTACATCCGAGAAGGTGGATGATTTCGGCACTGGCTTTTTCGACATTGGCATTTGGTAGGTCAATTTTATTCAAGACTGGAATGATGGTCAGATCCTGGTCAAGAGCGAGATAGAGGTTGGCAATGGTCTGGGCTTGGACACCCTGACTAGCGTCGACTAGTAATATTGCTCCTTCGACAGCAGCGAGGGAGCGAGAAACTTCGTATGTAAAGTCGACATGACCAGGAGTGTCAATCAGATTGAGGGTGTGATCTTTGTACTGCATGCGGACCGGTTGGAGCTTGATGGTGATGCCACGCTCTTGCTCCAGCTCCATAGTATCGAGGACTTGAGTGGACATTTTTCTTTTTTCTACCGTGCCGGTCAATTCCAAAAAACGATCCGCCAGTGTGGATTTGCCGTGGTCGATGTGGGCGATGATGCAGAAGTTACGAATCATAAATTTGAAATCCTAAATCTAAAATCATAAATGTTTTTTATTTTTGGCAGATTTAAATCTTATCCGGATCTCCCACCTCACCTCTTACATTACTCAATTTCAACCATCTTCTTTTCAAACTATTCTTAAAAATCAGCATTTCCTCTAGCTTCAGGAAGTAGCAGATTGCTCCGTATACTAGAAATCCTATGGTACCAGAGACAGCCCCTTGAATCAAGATGCCCCAGAAGCGCTCCATGTCTACCAGATTGGCAATAGGAGCTTTGGTGATTTGAATGACAGTAGCCATCACTATGCCAGCCAAAGATATTTTGTACAAAGAAAAAATGACTTTGGATTCCTGAAGCGAACCGACTCGGTGATGGAGAGAGATCCAGAGGAGAGCCATCTGGGCAATCATAGCAATAGAAAAGGCTAAGGCTAGACCAAGCACTCCCATAAATTGTTTGAGATAAATCGCCAGGAGGATATTGAGGAGAGCCCCGACCAGACCAATAAGAAATGGCGTCCAAGTATCCTTAATGGCATAAAACCCTCTGGCCAAGAGGGGGATGAGGCATTGGGCAAACAGAGAGATAGAAAATAAAGCCAGAGCATCGGCCGTCAGAATGGTGGCAGTCCAATCAAACTGTCCGCTACCAAGCACTACTCTGACAATCTGGGCTCGAAGCAGAATGAAGGCTACAGTGAAAGGAATGATGAAGAATAATATCTGACGGACAGTTTTCGAAAGATGCTCGACCATTTTGCTTGTCTCATCTTGGCTGACAAATTGCGAAAGAGTAGGGAAGGCCGCGACAGCAAAAGAGATGCCAATAATCCCAATTGGGAGGTACTGGAGATTATTGGCAAAATTGAAAACCGCGATACTGCCAGCACCAATGGTCGAAGCCATGACAGTGATGGCTAGGAGATTGATCTGACTAGTAGCCATACCAAGGGTACGAGGGATCATCAGCTTGCCAATTTTCTGGACAAAAGTATTTTTGTAATCAAACAGTGGTCGGTATTTGAAACCATGATCAATTAAGGTCGGAAGTTGAATTATCAAGTGCATAATGGCACCAATCACTACACCGTAGGCCAGACCAGCCACACCAAACACTGGTACCAAAAATATTGCTCCGATAATAATGCCAATATTGTACATGATCGGAGTGAGACTGTAGACAAAGAATGATTTGAATGATTGGAGCACCCCACTGACCACACTGCTGACTCCCAAAATTATAGGACTAAGAAACATGATGCGTGTCAGAAGAATGGCCATATCCATCTTTTTCCCAGAGAATCCCGGTACAATGAGTTCCATTAGTTGGGGAGTAAAAATAAATAATATTCCACAAAAAAATAGGGCAGAGATGGCCAAAATATTTAAGACACTATTGGTGACTTTCCAGGCTTCTTCTTTATTTTTTACCAACAAGTCCATGAAGATGGGGATGAATCCTGCTGACAAGGCTCCGACAATTAATAGATTATAAACCAAATCTGGAATACGAAAAGCTGCATAGTAGGCATCCAGTACATCACCAGCCCCAAACTGATGAGCGAAGATTCTGTCACGTACAACCCCAATCAAACGACTGAAAAAAGATGCCGCCCCTAAAATGATGGCGGCACCGGTGATTGATTTTGTTTTGTTGGAGAGGATTTTTTTTATCATTATATAGATTTGGTGATATAAATTACTCCCTCCCCTTTTTAAGGGGAGGGCTGGGGGAGGGGTTGCGTGGTAGCAACGCAACCCCCTCCTAACCTCCCCCTTAAAAAGGGGGAGGGACTTAGAGATAAGTTAATACTGTCTTACAGCCACTTCTTCTTCTTCATCACTATAATAAACAGAGTAATGATTGCAGCTAGTCCAAGGAACATCATCCAGACCCAGAGGGGGTCTTGGGCAAAGGGAAGATTGATGATATTCATGCCGTATATTCCAGATAGCAAGGTTAGTGGTAGGAGGGAGACAGAGATCACTGTGAGAGCACTAATTACTTTGTTGGTCTTCTGATTGATGAGAGACTCAACAGTGACATGCAGACCACTGATACTATCCTTGTAAGTATCGAGAATAGCCCACAGTTTATTGAGATAGTCTGCAATATCATCGAAGTACAGACTTAATTTTTCATCCAAAAATGGCTTTCTAATGTGGGACAGATTGGCCACTAGATATCTTTCTGGATCGATAATTCTTCTGAACCCAAGGACATTTCTTCTGTCCACTGCTAATTCTTTGATAATTTTCGTATCTTGTTCTCCGGCAAATATTTCATCTTCTGCTTTAGATATCTGACGACCCATGTTGTTGAGGATACTTCTGGTATTGTGGAAGAGTGCCTCCAACAACTTGTAAAGTAAGAAGCCAGAATTTTGAGCCATCCATTCTTTTTTTGTCTTTTTATTTCTCATGCAACGATAGAAAAAGTTTTTCATCTCTTTGTTTTTTCCGTGTTGGATGGTGATGAGAAAGTTGTCTCCGAGAAATATGTCTACTTCATGAGCGACCACAGTCTTGGTAAGGTGTTGCCAGTGAGGAAAATGAAATACCAAAAAGAGATAGTTTTTGTAGACATCTATCTTGGGAGTTTGGCTCTCGCTTTGGATATCTTCTAAATCAAGATGGTGAAAATTGTAATTGTCTTTTAGGTATGTCAAAACTTCATCATCGATATGGTCTATATCTATCCACTGTAGGTCACCTTGTTTTATAGTTTTGATGGCCATATGTTACAAATCTAAAATCATAAATCATAAATCTAAAATCAGTTTTTTTGCTTTGTTGGATAGTAGACTGTGAGGGTGGCGAAGTCTGTGCCTCGTTCTTCTGGATTATCTTGGATGTAGAGTGATCCGCTGATTTTTTGAGAGGAAAAAGAAAAAACGCGGATATTTTTTGTTTTTCTTTCAGAACTGATCTCAAATTTTTTATTTTTTAACTCTGTCTTATAATAGTCTGCTATAAAGTTTGGATTGGCTTGGAGCTCTTGCCATTCTATCGTGGTAATGTCTCTATGGTCTGTGACAGGACTCTTCATCAAAGCATAAAATTCTTGCCAAGTAGTCTTCTGAACCACATTCTCTTGTCCTGGAATATCTAGATCAAGGGCCATTACTATTGGAGAGAGGATGAACTTTGGTATGTAGCCTAGTAATTCTAAAGTTTTTCCACGTTGTACACCAGACACGTAGCTGATTGATATGATTGAATCTTCATCGTAGACTGGTATTTGTATCGGGAAATCATTTGGCACTTCTTTCAGGTTCTTCACTTTTGGTTTGACGGCAAATTGGACTACGAAAATAAACACCAATAAAAAAATAAACAAACATCCCATACTGGACGTACAGCTACGTTTGAGACATGATTTTTTCTTTTTTATTTCTTCTATTGGCGGTTCTTGAATCTCTATATTGTCGGTATTTCTGCGCATATGTATGTGAGATTATTATACCAAAATGGGATATTTTTGTACATGCTTTACACTTTAGACAATCTGGCCACTAATTAGTGCTTTTGATATACTGTATAATATTAATATTATTACTTTGAATTAAGAAATCACCTAAAAAACTAAACTTTAAGGAATAGAACACAGGCAGGCGTGTACTATTTCCTGATTTTCGTAATTCAAAATTATTAAAATTTTTATGAAAATAACTTTTTTTGGGGCGGCTCATGAGGTGACTGGCTCTTGTCACCTGGTAGAAGTAGGTAACAAAAAAATTCTTCTCGATTGTGGAATGTTCCAAGGTGCAGACTCCAATGAGGATAGGAATCATGAGGATTTTCCTTTTGATCCGAGTGACATTGACGCCGTCTTACTTAGTCATGCTCATCTAGATCATACTGGTAGAGTCCCAAAACTAATCAAAGATGGATTCAAGGGTAAAATCTACGCTACCAAGGCTACTTGTGAACTAGCTCAGATAGTTTGGGCAGATGCCGAGAGGATTATGGTCTACAATCATCGCAAATATCAGACACCAGTATTATATACTGAAAAAGATGTCCTCACTGCCGGAGCAAAATGTAAAGGTCTTGATTATGGAGAAAAGGTAGATCTGGGAGATGGCGTTAGTGCAATTTTCAAAGATGCTGGTCATATCTTTGGAGCATCTTTTATCGAGCTTTCTGGTGAAGGTAAGACACTTGGTTTTTCTGGAGACATCGGTAATGTAGAGGTGCCAATTTTGCGAGAGACAGAGCAGTTAGGAGAGGTGGATGCCTTGATTTGTGAGTCTACCTATGGAGATAGACTTCATGAAGGTATTGATAGGAGGAAAGAAATTATTCTCGACACAATCAAAGAGGCTTATGAGCGAGGAGGTGCTATCATGGTGCCAGCTTTCTCACTAGAGAGGACTCAAGAATTTCTTTATGAACTAGACGAAATGGTCGAAGAGGATCAGACATTGCCAAAATTCCCTATTTTTCTAGACAGCCCCATGGCCATTGATGCTCTCCCAACTTATAAGAAATATCCCGAATATTATGATGAGGAGGCCATGAAAAAGTATAAAAAAGGGAATGATTTTCTTGATTTTCCCCAACTTACTATTACTAGGACTGTCGAAGAATCAAAGCAGATCAATGATGCGATCGGTCCCAAAATGGTCATTGCAGGTGCTGGAATGATGAATGGAGGACGAATCTTACATCATTTGCGTCGCCATCTGTCTGACCCCAATTCGACTCTCATCATTGTGGGGTATCAAGCCAAGGGTACCTTGGGGAGACAGCTCTATGATGGTGAAAAAAATGTTAAAATCTTTCAAGACAATATTCCCGTAAATTGTGTAATAAAAACTATTCGATCTCTATCTGCTCACGGTGATCAAAAGAAAATAATCAGTTGGATTTCTGGTGCTAAGAAGATTCCAGAAAAAGTCTATTGCGTTCATGGCGAGGTGAGCTCTGCTACTGCTTTGGCTGATAAACTGAATGAATATTTAAGTCTAAAAGCTACTGTGCCAGAATATGGAGAGACTGTAGAAATTTGATTTTTTTCTATAGACTAAAGACCCAAAAATGTCTTAGTTAAGAACAAAATTAGCTATGGACAAGAAGTGTGATACGTGATATTTATTTATCCAAATATATTATGATATAATATTTGGTGTGAGTCACGTCATAAATTTTGCTATGCTTGGGACATTGGAAGACCAATATATAAAAACTAGAATAAAAATAATCCATTGGTTTGGGATAGGCGTTTTTTTGATTTTTTTTGGTTTACTTTTCTTTTTGCAATCTGCTTTTCAAATAAATACCCTAACAGCTCAATACATTCTTTTGATTATGGCTGGAGTATTGGCTCTTAGTTATATATCTTTAATTTTTACAGATAAGGGGATTTCAAGAATTTCTCTTTTTATATTCTATACCCTCTCTCTATTGACTACAGTTTTGGTTTGGGCAACTGGAATGTTTCAGAGTCCTTTTATTATCTTGTACGTTATTTTGATTATAGTCACTTCTCAGTTATATGGATACAAATATTCACTTTCATTGGTGGTCTTGTCTATTTGGGGCTTAGTATTCATGTATGCGCTTATTTCTAGCGGGCTATTACCAGAATATTCATTACTTTATTACAAAGATATTGGACTACTATACCAACCTTTTCTGGTGGTAATGATTTATGCCATACTTTATTCCCTCCTTTTTTTATTTACAGTTTTTTCTTCTTCTTCAGCTCACGTTTTGTTGTTTAGACCAAATGATAGTAATGAACTTTCGAGTACAATGCATGAGAAGATCGTACAAGAGCTCCCTATTGGTATTTTGATAGTTGATAGTGACTTAATTATCCTAGGTGGTAATTCAGCAGCTAAAATTGATTTTTCTTTTTTGAAATCTTCTACTCCACTTACCAAAAATTTAAAAATTTCAAAAAGACAATTAAAAAAGGATTTTAAAGAAATGTCCAAAGATTGTAATAGAAGAGAATTTGTTTGGTCTGTGGGTGATGGTCAGACAAAAGTTATTAATATTTCTGTTCGTATTTTGGCTGGAAAAAACCAAGAAGATTCAATATATATATTATTTTTGGAAGATGTCGATAGAAAATAATTTTTGAACATTTTTTGTAGATACTCCACAATTCTACTGTGGGGACGATTAGTTGATACTTCTTCTGGTTTTCTTTATTACAAAAAAAGTTAAAAATCTTTCAGATTCAATCGGGAAAAATTATCTATCTTTGGCCGTTTGGTTCAGGCCTTACCCGCATGGTCTTCGTGTAGCTCCAATTGTTTATAACATTGATTACACTGATTAAAACAGATTACACAGATACTAAACAAAATGTCTATAGTAAGACAAACACCCTGTGGTCTCTTGCCACAGAAATAAAATTATTCCAGTGACGCCCTGGGGTCTCTGCCCCAGGGGGATTCACGCTGTAGCTTCAGCGACCGAGTGAGAAGCAGGGTGGAGATATAGGAATCACAACTCGCTTGATTATCATTGATTCAAACTGATTTAGAAAAGATTACACTGATTCTAAACCCCCGACGAAGTCGGGGGGTAATAGACCTCAACTAGAACAAACTTGGTCTATCTACTGACAAAGTCGGTTACCCCGTTAATCCACCGACAGAGTCGGTGGTAATTAAATTCGTCGAAATACGACCAGAGATACTTTCCTCCTCCGCAATTTTATTTTTGAGGTGTTTGGTTATAAACACATTCTAGGCCGAACAAGAGTTTCTGTAGCCAATCGATTGTTTTATACCAAAAATTATCTTTATTTTTTTGTAAGATTATTTTTTCTTTTATTATACTTGGCTCATCCAGAGTAAAAACCTCTGTATTTTTTTTCTTGTGTCTGGGGGCGTCAATGCTCAGGTAATAGGATCCTGCGGGAAGGTGCATAGTATATGACCCTATTTCGTTTGTAATTATAGGATTTTCTTGACCATAGAATCTGGCTGGCCAGGGAGCAAACTCATTTTCTTCATTTTTATAAAATACTGCTATCCTAGCTCTTGGCACGTTCTTGATATTATTGCATCTACCAGTTGATAGTATTTTACCTTTTTCGCTTACTGAAAGAGATTTTTTTATAGTTGTTTTTTCTCCATTTTTGTGATTCATGGTGATGACAAGATCATATTCACCTGGAGGCACATCCGGTATATCTATATTGCCAAAAAAATTATTTGTTCCTTTTTCATGAGAAAATAAGTAACCTTTGATCCATTTTGATTTTTGTTTCGTCACTGCCAATACTTTTTCTGGCTTTAAAAAATCTGTTACTCTTGAGAAGATACTTTTTTTAGAATTATTTTTTGAATTAAAACCTTGATCTTCCTCTTCTTTATTTTTGTAGAGCCTGCCTGTTATGCTATGAGTCGTTTCTATTGGTCTGATGATGATCTCTATTTCTTCGTTTCCTGTAGTTTCTATTTTTTGAGTTTGTCTTTTGGAAAAGGCCACAGATTTTCCTGTGTTGACTACCAAATAAGCTTGTCTCTTTTTTGTCTCTTTTATTGTTTCTTCCACTGAACTTACGGTCTCATTTTGTTTTTTAGTTGTAGGCAAGTTTTGCTCTTCTGAAATATTCTGTGGCGTCTCAGTAGTTTTATTTGCATAGACTTGTTCACTACCGTCTTTTAAATCTGTGGTTTTGTCTTTTATCAATTTTTCTTCTTCCTCGGATTTATGATCTTCTTCTTTTTGTTTTTTTTCTTGATAAGTCAAAGTTATTTGTGTCGGTTCACTAATGCTCCCCAGTTCATTTTTTTGGTAGATTAGCAAAGTGTGTGTTCCGTATGGTATTGTTTCTAATATTATAAATTCAAAATCACCACTTTCTTTGCTTTTTATTGAATATTCTGTCTCTCCTAGTTTGGCGATTATTTCGGTAATGGATGCTCCTACACCTGATATTTTGATGGGCAATTCATATACCACACTGTTATTTTTTGGAGATAATATTTCTGGTGATGAGACAAAACTTTTTTCTTTTAGGATTATACTGGCCGAAATAGTTTCTGTAGATTTCCCTTTGTCATTGAAAAATTTTACATAGATAGTTTTTTCTCCTAATTCTGGAGAAAAAGCCCAATTTTTTTCTGTATTGTATTTTTCTTTGGAAGATTTTTCAAATGTGGGACTTTCTGAGATAGACATGTCTACAGCTTCTGGTCCGCCATCTAGCTGGATGGTTACTTGATTATTTGTGGTTGTTTTTGCTCCATTATTAATAGTCACTGAAAATTTTCCCAATTCTGGTTTTTCCAACTCTTTGTCACAATCCAGACAACCACCACCTCCACCTGGATTGCCAGTTGTTTCGTCTGTTTCATCTGTGTCTGAAAGAGAGCTACACCCCGGATCATCTGGGTAGTCCACCAAACCATCACCATCATCGTCAGACGAATTGTTACAAGAGCTTCTGGCGCTCTTAGGTCGCCAATCAGTACTTACTTTGAAATTGGAGTTGGCACAGGAATTTGTATTTATACAGTTCATACTGATTTGATCAGATACTGTGCCGGTTGCATAGCCCAAAAAGTTTCCACTACTATCTATGGTGACTCCGGAAAAATTTATCCATCCGATATGCTCCCCCCAAGCATTACCTGACAAATTTCCTTCACCGTCATTTGTAATGCCGCTGTTTGTGGGTGAGAGATTTATCCACCCAAAAATTTCTGACCAGGCATGACCGGTGATTTGTGAGTCAGTGATAGATACAGCACCTTCTGTGGTATTAAAATTGATCCATCCCATTTCATTGCTCCAAGCATATGAATTGGTAGAATTAATTGAACCATTGGTTTCAGACGCTGACAAATTTTTTGGTAAAAAAATAAATACCAAAAAAATAGATATTATGATGAGTGAAATTTTTGGCAATTTATTTTCCATAACTGTCTTGCTTTGTCACCTCATGAGCATTCTCCGGCAGCCACCAATCCTGTCCAACTACTGCCATTGTAAAAGCACAACTCATTACTATCTGAATCTGTGTATATATCACCAAGTGCCGGACTAGATGGTGCCGAAGACCTTGGCTCTAGACGCATTAGGTCATTGACATGCAGGGTTCTTTGTGGGGTTTGTTCACCAATACCTACATTACCGTCAGATTTGACAGTCATACGAATGTTGCTCACACCAGAATCATTATTTTGTCCAGTAGCAAAAAACAGATCAGTAGGGACGTTTCCACCACTGACTGTGCCATTTACTTTGGCTCCAAACCAAGCAGTGTGGGAGTAACTGTCCCCATTATAAGGCTGAAAAGAAAATAGTCCAATAAAGTCTCCATTATTTACAACACTAGGACCAGCGTAACTCCCATTGCTTTTTTTGTAGTTTATGAGGGTACCGCCAGCTCCTGTCTGGTGTTGGCCAATTGTCAGGCCTCGCACAGCAGCACCTGATGAGACGACGTGCAGCTCTGTTTCTGGTGTCTCTGTCCCAACTCCAACAAAGCTATTACTATCGTCTACTACTAGTGTATTACTATTCACATTTAGACCCGCTCCAATAGTAGTCGTGGCATTGTTAGTCGGACTCAAAGTCATGCCACCATCACTAGCGATAGTAAAAGAAGTGTAATTGTCATCATCATATCCCAGCCGCAGTTGTTCTGTTGTCTTTATCACATGAAGTGAGGATGATGGGAAACTTGTGCCCACACCTACGTTGTTGCTAGAATCAACTGTGATATAGTTGATAGTACAGTTTGTGTCTCCTGGCGCACAGTTTGGTTGTAGTGTTTCTCCAGGAGTGTATTTGCTATCTGGTGGAGCGGCAATTGTATTTATTACAAAAGAAGTAAACAGTACCAAGACAATGGCCAATGAAAAGACGAAATAAGCAGTAATCTTAGCATTATTTTTGTTTATTTCATATTTCATAAAATTTTTAATTATGGTATATTATCTTGGTTATTATAGCTTATTTTTCTAGATTTTGAAAATATTTTTACAGAATGACGTGGATAAATAGATTAGTACTCATGATAGCAATATGTAGATTGATAAATAACGAGTGATGTTAATAAATAGTGAGTTAAAAAATTTAAGATCAAATCTAATTACAAACCCCGTCTCCGCTCTGCACTTCGTCAGAGCTGCGCCGG
This sequence comes from uncultured Gammaproteobacteria bacterium, assembly GCA_964344965.1. GTDB lineage: Bacteria > Patescibacteriota > Patescibacteriia > Magasanikbacterales > UBA922 > UM-FILTER-37-12. The sequence continues at coordinate 168,540 of CAYFPJ010000001.1, forward strand.
GCAGGCATATTAATTGACCAATGAAATTCAAAATAAGATCAAAATACAAACCAGCAGGTTCTCAGCCAGATGCAATAAAAGGGCTTGTTTCTGGTATCAAGAAAGGTCATGACAATCAGACCTTGCTTGGGGTGACTGGCTCTGGGAAGACTTTCACTATTGCCAATGTGATTGAGGCTGTTCAGATGCCGACTTTGGTTATTGCTCACAATAAGACTTTGGCAGCCCAGCTTTGTAATGAGTTTCGAGAATTTTTTCCAGACAACGCCGTGGAGTATTTTGTAAGTTATTATGATTATTACCAGCCGGAAGCATATGTTCCTAGCTCAGATACGTACATAGAAAAAGAAGCCCAAATCAACGAAGAAATCGACCGCCTGCGTCATGCTTGTACTCAAGCATTGTTGACTAGAAGAGACGTCATCATAGTTGCCTCTGTGTCAGCAATTTACGGATTGGGTAATCCACTAGAATACGAAAAAATTGTTTTACATTTGCAAAAAGGACAGCAATTAGACAGAAGAGGAATGCTCGAGCAATTGATCAACATGCAATTTACCCGCACCAATGCTGACCTAAAGCGAGGGACTTTTCGGATGCGAGGACAAGTATTTGAGATTATGCCAGTTAATGAGGAGAAGATCTATCGGCTAGAAATAAGTAACTATATTGACCAAATTGAAATGCTCCACCCAGTAACTCGGAAAGTAATTCGTGAGCAAGAAGATGTTTGGTTTTTTCCAGCAAAGCACTATGTTATTTCAGAAGACGAACGAGAAAGATCGTTCACTTTGATCAAAGAAGAACTGAAAGATCAGCTGGCGTATTTTAAAAAGAAAGGAAAAGTTCTTGAATATGAAAGATTGAAGAGAAAGACAAAATACGATCTCGAGATGATCAAAAATATTGGGTACTGTAATGGAATTGAGAATTATTCTCGGTATTTTGATGGACGAGAGAAAGGGGAGCCGCCTTTTACGTTGTTGGATTATTTTTCTTACTCCGCTGGGGGTGGGAGGACTTCCCACGAGACCTCCTCCGGACTCGTTACTGGTAATGCTAGATCGACCAACGAAACCTCACCCGCACTCGCTTCGCTCGTGTCGACCTCTCCTAAGAGGAGAGGTGAATATAGTGGTGCTAAGTACGGTTTTCTTACGGTTGTCGATGAATCGCATGTTACATTGCCGCAGATTCGGGGGATGTATAATGGAGATCAGGCGAGGAAGAAGACGCTGGTGGAGCATGGGTTTCGTTTGCCAAGTGCGCTTGACAATAGGCCGCTTCAATTTGCAGAGTTTCTTGAGCGTAGAGAGCAGATGATCTTTGTTTCTGCTACTCCTAGTCAATATGAGGTGGATAATAGTGAGCAGGTGGTCGAGCAGATAGTGCGGCCAACTGGGTTGGTGGATCCAGAGGTCCTGCTTCTTCCCGTGACTGGAGGGAGAGCCCTCCCCCTTTTAGGGGGAGTTGGAGAGGGTTCGGCACAGAAAGTAAAATCTACAAGTAAAGATGAACCCCTCCCAGCCTCCCCTAAAAGGGGAGGAGGTAATCTTTCTCAAGTAGAAGATGTCATTGAAAGAATTAAGGATCGGGTGGAAAAAGGTGAGAGGACATTAGTAACCACTCTTACAAAAAAAATGGCTGAGGATTTGTCTGACTACCTAAAGGAGCAAGGTGTTAAAGTAGAGTATTTACATAGCGATATCAAAACTATCGAGCGTCTAGAAATTATTACCAAATTACGAAAGGGAGAAGTAGATGTGATTGTCGGGGTGAATTTGCTTCGTGAAGGGCTCGACATTCCAGAAGTTTCCTTGGTAGCCATCCTCGATGCCGACAAAGAAGGATTCCTCCGCAATGAGACCAGCTTGATCCAGACTATTGGTCGAGCAGCGCGTAATGTCAATGGTCGGGTGGTGATGTATGCTGATAATATCACCAAATCTATTGAACGTGCTGTCAAAGAAACTAGTCGTCGTCGTAAGATCCAGCTTGCTTACAATAAGAAGCATGGTGTTAACCCCAAGACCATTGAGAAAAATATTAAAAATATTCTCGAAGAATTTGGGATTACATCAGACAAACAAAAAAATAAGAAAGAAAATAAGCGTTCACGGAAAGGTATTTTGGATTTGGATTTGAAAGGTGACGCTCGTCCGCTGAAGGATATTATCAAAGATAAGGAAGTAAAGATGAAAGAAGCTGCTCAGAAATTGGAATTTGAATTAGCGGCAATTTTGCGGGATGAGATAAGGGAGCTGAAGTTGAGGGAGAAAACAGTAAAGTAGGTGTGTATACTTCCCACGCAACCTATTCCCCCAACCCCCTTCCCTTTCGAAGGGAAGGGGGAGCTTGATTTTAAGATTATCTTACTTAGCACGTTCCTCCTTCCCCGATAAGGGAAGGAGGACAGGAGGATAGGTTGCGTAATAACACTATAAATATGAAAATACCCTACAGACAATACAAGCAAATCATCCGCAAGCGGGCGCGGGAAATGAGGAACAATCCCACTCCAGCTGAAAAAGAGATGTGGGATATTTTACGGCTTGGGAGGTTCCAAGGCCTTCGTTTTCTCCGCCAACATCCAATTCTCCACCACCAAAACAACCGCGTCTATTTTTTCATTGCTGATTTTTATTGTCATCAGTAAAAACTTATTATTGAAGTAGATGGCGATATTCATGATAAGCAAGAACAAAAAGAATATGATCAGATGCGGACAGGTACATTGGAGGGTATGGGTTATTACGTGATGAGGTTTCGGAATGAAGAGGTGCTGAAAGAAAACAAATCTGTAATAAGCAAGATTGAGAGACATGTTAAAAATAAAAAACCAGTGGGTTAATCCACTGGTTTTTTGTTAGGCTTGACAAATTATTTATGCTGGAGTACTCTACTTGTGTACCTTTTTTTTGTCTGTCCTCGCGGACAGACGAGGAGGTCTATGAGTAACATCACCTAGATGAAGCAACCCGTTTGAGGACGAGGGGATAGCTCGCGAGCTATCTCGATCCGAGGGTTTGTGAGGGTGTAAATCCCTCAAACGCGTCTATCCCCGAGTCGTGTACGAGTGGTGACCGTTGCCTGAAAAAATAGGGCGGCTGGAGGGCCATAAAGTCGGGGACTCTTCACAAATAAAAACACTCTATACATCTAGAGTGTTTTTCTATTTTATTTACTAAACTAATATCCCATTTTTGTAGTAGGAGTAGTATCTTCTGAAGAAGAATCTTCTGTGGTTTCTACTGCTGTCTCTTCCGTAGTTGTTTCTGCTATTGTTTCAGTCTCTTCAGAAACAGTTTCTTCGGTAGCTTCTTCTGTTGTTGTTTCAGCCTCTGTGCCTTCTTCGGTGGTTATTTCGCCAGTAGTTTCTTCTTCAGTTTCTGTTGTTTCTTCTTCTGAAGTTGTTTCTGTTTTTGTGGTCTCTTCCTCAGGCTGTTCAGAATCTCCTTCCACTTCTTCTGAAGTTTCCTCTCCATTTTCTTCTGCTTCTGCAGTCTCTTCAGTTTGTACTTTTCCCAAAATGGTTAATTCTAGATTATTGCTGTACACTTCACATTGGTCATTGACCAAAGTACAAATACGGAAGTTTTGGGTACCTCCACCAAGACCGAGCCAGGTGATAGATCTTCTGGATCCAGGTTGGTTGAACCAGTAATTTTTACCATTGTCTACGGGATTTACTTCTGCACTACGGACCAAGCGGAATTTGATAGGCTCTTCTAGATCTCCTTTTAGTTCCCACTCAAGTCTAGCCAGATCTTTTCCTGGAGTACCTGAAAGCACTATTCTGGCTTCTCCTTCGTCTACACTTGCTGTAGTTTCTCCTCCTTCTATCATTTCTTCCATCATCTTCTCGCCATCTTCTGTTTCTGTGGCTTTTTGTTCGACTGTTGCGTTGTCACATCCAGCCCCTAGCAAGACTAGAGAGAATAGCATGACTCCTCCTATTATTTTATTACGAGACATAAGTCTATTTGATTAATTCCCGCTGGTCGGGATAGATGGATTACTGTCAGGATAATATCAAATTTGCGATCTTTGCACAATAGGTAATTTTAGGCAGTTTTCAGGATATCTTTCAAATTTGGTCGAAGTCGACTCTTGTATACAGCCAGAGATTCTTTACTACTTTTTCCTTTTCGAAGAGATTCTTGTTTTGATCTTGGTAGATTTGCTATTTTTTGGCAATCTGGGGTACAGCAGCCATCATACTTCTGCTTACATTCTCCACATTGGATGAAGAGAAGGTGGCAGGCGTTGTTGGCACAATTGGTGTGAGTGTCACTTTTATTGTCACATTGGTGGCAATTGGAGATGACCTCCGCACTAATTCTTTCTGCTACTCGACTGTCAAAGACAAAATTTTTGCCTAGGAAATTGTTTTCTAATCTTTCTTCTTTGCATTGTCTGGCATAATCTATTATTCCTCCGTGTAGTTGATTTACATCTTGAAAATTTTCAGATTTTAGAAAGGCAGAAGCTTTTTCACAGCGAATTCCTCCTGTGCAGTAGAGAAGTATTTTTTTATCTTTTTTATCAACCAACTCTTCTTTAACAATTTGAAGCTCTTCTCGAAAGGTGTCGGCATCAGGACAGTAGGCTCCCTTGAAATGACCAATCTCTGATTCATAATGGTTGCGCATGTCTACGACGATAGTATCTTCCTCGCTCATTAGCTCGTTCCACTCTTTGGCAGTCAGATGCTTACCTACATTGGCAGTGTCAAAAGATTTGTCATCCAATCCATCAGCGACAATTTTTTTCTTTATTTTTATATCCAGTTTATAAAAAGATTTGCCATCATCCTCAACAGCAATTTTGAAAGGAATATCTGTGAATTCTGGATAAGAATAAAGCTGTTTGGTAAATTTTTTAATATTTTCAGTTGGGACAGAAAATTGAGCATTAATTCCTTCTCTTGCCAGATAAATTCTCCCTAACACCCCAAGCTCGCTCCATTTTATATATAGATCATCTCGCAAGATTTTTGGTTTTGTAATATTCACATAACGATAAAAAGAAATAGTGGTTCGAGGAGTGCTATCTTCTAGTATTCTTTTTTTCAGTTCTCCTTTGTTTATTTTATTGCGAAGTTGCATATTATATTTCCTTATTTTGGCTAAATATAATGAAATTTTAGGATTTTGTCAATGATATTATATTTTACGTCCGCTGTTGTGTTTATACATTGCCACAAATGTCAAGACTTTAGCTTAATTTGTTTTAGTACCTAATATTTACAAAAAAACATCAATATGCTAAGCTGCTAATAATTTAATCTAAAGCGGTTCTATTCCTCGATGCTTGCATCGAAAAAGTGAAAACTAACATTGGTTGAAATAAGATTTTCTGCCAATACCCCGCAGCTTGCTGCGGGGATGGCCCGATGAAGTCTTACTTAAACCAAATTTACTTTTATTTCATAAAATAATTGTCTATGGCAAATAGAGTTTTGGGGATTGGAGGGATTTTGGTGGGCATGATTGGAGGACTTGCGTTTTTAGGGTGGGGGTTTTTTGTAGCTACAGATGCCAGTCCTGTTATTGCATCTGAACCAGGCGACGTATACGAGAATTGTCTTGATGAGGCAAAGGATGTTTTGTCTTCTTGTATCCATGACTGTGCTGGTGAATATTTCGCCCAAAAAAAAGCATACCAGACATATCAAGACTGTCTGGAAATAAGAGATGAAGAACAATGTGCAGAATATTATGCTGAGCCTGCTAGCATGGAACAATGGAATACCTGTCGTACTATATGTAAACAAGATTACGCTACTGATGTAGCACAATGTGAAGAATTGCTTCCTTCATGTGAATGGAATCCAAGCTCTAGTTCTACTATTCATTATTTGGGTAATTTGTATCAAGGTCCATATTCATTCACCAAACCTTATGCTGTAAATAATCAAGGTATGGTGGCAGGGAGCTCAAAGATTGACTCATCTCATTACCGTGGATTTTTTTGGAATATGATTAATGGAATAAATAAACTGTCTACTCTTGGTGGTGGAAATTTTGCTGAAGTATATGACAATAATGAAAATAATGTCATGGTGGGTAAATCAAGTAAAAATTCTAACTCAAGCGAATACTATCCTGTAGTGTGGTTTTCAACTAGTACCTTTGATACACCATTTCAATTACCAGGATTGCCAGGTCCTGTGAATGTTCAAAGTGAGGTCTTGGGAATAAACAATAGTGGATTTATGGCTGGATCGGTAAAAATTCCTGGTAAAAATAGTAGGCATGTCGTTTGGGATAACCAAGGAAACTCTACCGAACTACCAACATTTTGGAATGCAGCCAGCGGATATCCTGAAGGAAAGGCCACTGACATAAATGATGATAATGTAATTGTCGGATGGACAAAAAATAATAGTGGCTATAAGACACCTGTTTTATGGTATCAAACTACAGACACACCTTTTTCTTCTGGATGGAATTATTCTGTGGTAGGTACTCTTGGTGGAGAGCATGCAGAAGCTGTGGCAATAAACAATAATAATATGGTTGTGGGCTGGTCAGAACTTAGTGCTGATGATTCTTATGGATTTGCCTGGACTATTGGTAGTGGACATTCACCTTTGGCTCCTGTAGATGGTAAGGTTCAGTCTATGGCCAGTGATGTTTCAGATACAAACCTTATTGTAGGGGATTCTAGTGGAAATGCAGGATCAATAGCGACCGCATGGCCAGGTGCTGGATGTGACCCAATTGATTTACATTCTGTTTTGCCAGCTTTCAGTGGATGGCAATTGGAAAATGCAACAGCGATCAGTCCTAATGGTAGATATATTGTCGGAGAAGGTAAATTGACTGGCGTAGATGGTGATGTTCATGGTTGGATGATTGATTTGGGAGAATAATTTAGTCAGGTTTAGACAAAAAAACCGTCTTCGATGAAGGCGGTTTTTTGCTTTATGCTCAAATTGACAAATACACTAAAGCAAGTATAATTAGAATAGTTCTTTTTTCCTTAACATGTGTAAACCCCTCAGAGGGGCTTTTTGTAGTATAAGAAAAGGCTGGAAAAGCTGGAAAGGCTTTGCTTTCCTGCCTTACAAATCATTTCAAGCCTTTCAAGCTTTTTAGGCCTTTTTGATCTTTTGTCTATGCAGAATAAAATAATTATTAGAGGTGCTAGAGAACATAATTTGAAAAATGTTGATCTCGAGTTGCCAAGAAACAAAATGATTGTCTTTACAGGATTGTCTGGGTCTGGCAAGTCCAGTCTTGCTTTTGATACTATTTTTGCCGAAGGACAGCGTCGATATGTAGAGAGTCTGTCAGCCTATGCTCGTCAGTTCTTGGGGGGGATGACCAAGCCAGATGTCGATGAGATTGAGGGGCTTAGCCCGGCTATCTCGATTGACCAAAAAGCGCACAGTGCCAATCCGCGCTCTACTGTTGCTACAATTACAGAGGTGTATGATTATCTACGTGTGCTTTATGCTCGTATTGGTAAGCCGTATTGTCCAGTCTGTCAGACAAAAATTGAACGCATGACAACGGATCAAATTCAGGACAATATTTTGAGTACATTAAAAGATAGTAAAAAGTATAAAGTAGAAAGTAAAAAGTCTACGAATGAGATTATTGTTTTGGCGCCAGTAGTACGTGGTCGCAAAGGTGAGTATTACCAGATGCTTTATGATATGTACAATTCTGGATTTCTCGAAGTGCGGGTCGATGGGAAGATGAAGTCGCTCAAGAATAGAATTACTTTGTCGAAGAATAAGAAGCATACGATTGAAGTTGTAATTGACAAATTAACAATTAACAAAAAACAATTAACAAAAGATGGAAAACAACGACTAGCAGAAGCTGTAGAAACGGCTGTTGATCTCTCTGATGGACTTTGTACAGTAATATATGAAAACGGTGAGGAGGATGTATATAGTACAGAATATTCTTGTCCGAAAGATGGCTTTAGTTTTCCAGAGATCGAACCAAGACTCTTCAGTTTCAATAGTCCTTATGGATATTGTCGGCGGTGTACTGGTCTTGGGACGTTGGAATTATTTAGTGAAGAAGATTGTCCAAAATGTGAAGGTAAGAGACTCAATGCTAATGCGCTTAGTGTGAAGGTGGGTAAGAAAAATATCTGGGAAGCAACATCTTTGACAATTGGAGAGGCGTGTGAATTTTTTGATGGTCTTATTGCCAAACTAAGCAAGTCAGATCTAGAAATCGCCGGTGCTGCCCTCAGTGAGATCAACAATCGCATGTCTTTTTTGGATGATGTTGGACTCCATTACATAACTCTCAATCGCAAAGCAGGAACGCTTTCTGGGGGAGAAGCTCAGCGTATCAGACTTGCTTCACAAGTCGGTCAGCAACTTGTCGGTGCCTTGTATGTACTTGATGAACCGACTATCGGTCTTCATCAAAAGGACAATGACAGACTGGTCTCAACTTTGCGTGAGCTTTGTGATAAGGGAAATACTATTATTGTCGTCGAGCATGATGAAGACACCATTCTTATTTCTGATTGGGTGGTGGATATTGGCCCAGGAGCTGGGGTGCATGGAGGGGAGATTGTGTATTCGGGGAGGTTGGAAGATTTGTTGGAAGAGAACAAAAAATCTCTCCCCCTATCAGGGGGAGCTGGAGGGGGTCTAAAGAAAGGAAAACGTTCAAAGAAAAATGGACCCCCCCTAACCCCCCCTGATAGGGGGGGAAACATGGCTAATTGCAAAACCTTTGGTAATGCCAAGAAATCCTTGACTGGTAAATATTTGCGTGGAGAAGAAAAGATAGAAGTTCCAACCAAACGCAGAAAAGTGGATAGAGTTACTCCACTGTTGAAAATAAAGGGAGCAGCTGAAAATAATTTAAAAAATATCAATGTAGAAATTCCATTGCGTCGTCTGGTGTGTCTGACTGGCGTATCTGGATCTGGAAAATCTACTCTCATGCATAAAATTCTTTATCGATCTGTGGCAAATCGGATAAACTATTCTGGCAAAGCTCCAAAAGACAATAAGAGACGAATTGGTAAACATAAAAAAATTCTCAATACAGAATACATTGACAAAATAATTAAAATTGATCAGAAGCCAATCGGTCTAACCCCTAGGAGTAACCCAGCAACCTATACCAAAGCCTATGATGGAATTCGAGAAATTTTCGCAGCCACACCAGAAGCTAGGATTAGAGGGTACAAAACTGGCCGTTTCAGCTTCAATCGTCCAGCTGGAAGATGTGAGAATTGCGAAGGTCGGGGAGTGCTCAATATAGAGATGCATTTCTTACCAAGTGTAGAGATTTTATGTGAGGTCTGCAAAGGAAAGAGATTCAATCACGAGACCCTCCAAGTCCATTTCAAAGGTAAGAATATTGCCGAAGTTCTCGAGATGACGATCGAGGAAGCAGAAGATTTTTTCCAAGATATTCCCAATATTTATGATAAACTGAAAGTGCTTAATCAAGTTGGTCTTAGTTATCTCACTCTTGGACAATCAGCAAAAACTTTGTCGGGCGGCGAAGCTCAACGCATTAAGCTGAGTAGAGAGCTTGCGAAGCGTAATACTACCAAGACACTCTATTTGCTAGACGAGCCGACCACAGGACTTCACTATGATGATGTAAAAAAATTGGTTGCCGTTTTACAAGATCTTGTTTCCAAAGGCAATACCGTGATGATCATTGAACATAATTTGGACTTGATAAAGTGCGCAGATTGGATTATTGATCTTGGTCCAGAAGGAGGAGACAAGGGTGGGGAAGTGGTCACTGTGGGTACTCCGGAGGAGGTTGCTAGGCGCTCTACTACGAGTTATACTGGGAAGTATCTTAAACGTTTTTTGAAGTAATTTTAAATATGTCAAGAGAATTTTCAAGGGAGGATATGGTAGAACTTCCTAGGCCAAGAAGACATAGAATGGTTCGAGATAAAAACAATGATCCTAATAGTCCATTATATGGTAGAGAATGTTTGTTTAGTGCTGGAGATGATGATAGAAATCTTAAGTGGATATATATTAGAAAAGATAGTTCTCGGGGAAGAAATGTTCGAATGGGTACAGTATCATTATTGCACAGGTATGCTCCAGGAGAGGTGGAAGATCAGCTTAATGAGCCGGACGCAGTATTGAGAACTTCTCCATTTAGGAGAGGTGATTTTAGAATACCGAGTGTACCAGATTTTAAGCATGCTGCTAGAAATGAAATTATTGGTTTAGCAAAACTAGCTCATGAGGATGATACATCTTGGAGTACAGCACATGGCTTGGAGCAAGTTATAGATGTCCTGGATATAGATGGTAAATATGTCGGATTAGTCACAAAATATATTCCTGGGATTGATTGTGTGGAGTTTTTTCGTGACGGGATAAAAAGAAGGGCGACACCGGAAGTGTTACTATCCTTTGGTATCCAGCTCTGTCTTGCCCTTGAGCAACTTCATCAAAGAGGGGCTGTGCATGGAGATGTAAAACCTGGGAACATGCGGATGCACTTGCCTAAAGCTGATAGAAATATTATAGAGTCTGCCTTGCCTCTAGACTCTCAAGATCTAAATATTGATCACCGGACTCATGTATCCCTAGTAGATTATGAGACGATCCAGCCAATTTCTCTTGCTGGCGATAGGGGTGTCGACAACAAGCTTGTTAAATTTGAAAAATTATTGATGTCTAGATTCTATTCAGCTCCGGAAAAGTATGATGGGAAAGTTTATCACTCATCTGATTTGTATTCTGTGGGAGCAACACTGTTGACTCTACTGCACTCGGACAAAAAATATCATCAATTACTTAATGAAAACGGTGGGTTATCATACACAGCACGTCTTCCGGATGACAAATTGCATAAAATTCTACAAACACTCCTTCAGACTAATTATGAACATAGAGGGAGCTGTACTGTTCTGGAAGGTGGTGGAACCTCTAGAGAACTTAAGTTTGAGACAGCTCTACAGCTTGCCCAAGTATTGAAGGGCATAGCAATATCTGATTATGGTATGAAGGAGTATGATTATCCTTTTCATTTAGTACCAAAAAGATAAAAATTTTTTTATATTTAGCAGTATTTATTCAAATTAAAACTATGGCCGGTACAGAACCAATGAGCAGAGAAAAATTAGCAGGATTTGAAAAAAATTTGCCTGAAATAACAGGTGATAAATGGCAGATGGTAGAGCATTGTTTTGAGGTGTCTGCAGATTTTTATACAGTTAGAGACAGACAAAATGATCGTTTATGTTTGGGAAAGTTTTTATCAGGGAATGATGAGGTATATCCATCACAATTTCATCAGTCACGTGTAAGATTTCAAAGAGAGAAAGATACTTTAAAATTAGTTGAAAATAGTCCCTGGATAGTGTCGGTAGTCGACTTTGCAGAAACTGTGGATGGGCGTCCTGGTATTATTATGAAATTTTATCCAGGCAAGAGTCTGGAGTCTTATAGGGAAAAAATAAGGCATAAGCCAGAAATAGTAGCTCAAATTGCTATTCAGGTTTGTTTGGCTTTGCATGAATTACATGGTCATGGATTAGTCCATAGAGATATCAAACCTGGCAATATTATGATCCATGAATCTAGTAATTCTGATGATGGGTATGTGGCTACCTTGATTGATTTTGGTTTGGCTAACAATGAAAATTTTATATAAAACGCGCTTGCATTCCCAGGTAGGGCAGGTCACAAAGGGATATATACATTTCCAGTAACAGACCCTAATTGGGTGCTTGGGACGCCTGAGTATTTATCTCCAGAACAAGCACGAGGGGACAAAGTGAAAGCACAGTCTGACCTGTATTCTTTAGGGGTGGTAATGTATAATATGCTTGCCAAAAAACCTGTTTTTTATGAGCAAAGATCTGCCAGTTATGATGCAGTCATCAATGCTCATGCCTACGAAAGGCCTGTTGATTTGTCCATAAAAGGATACCCAATGTTTTCTGCCATAATAATGAATTTGTTGGAAAAATATATAAAAAATAGGGTGAGTTTATCTTGGGAAGGAGGAGAAATTTCCTTGAATTCTTCTTTGGATGTGGCTAAAGCAATTACTGAAGCTATGATCAAAGAAGCTGGAGTTAAGAGGGGCAGTTATCCCTATCGCCATGTAGTTTAGTTTTTGGCGCAGTCGGTGACGGCTCAAAAAAGCTGTCATTTTATTCGTCAAATTATATATGATATTTAGAACACCTGATTTTATAAGAGATATCAGACAACAAAATAGAGAATTAGACTCTGAATCCAGTCGCAGGTGGGCTGTCTTGGATGAAGATTTTGGTGACCCTAATTTTCTGATTGTCAAAAAGCAGACTGTCGGTGATATAGAAATGGAACCGGATGAACAAGAACAAAAATATTTAATTAAGTTTTCTGACAGATACCTTGAGGATCTTTTTGAACGTGAAATCAGATTAAATAAAATTTTGAGCCAGAGTCAGTGGCTATTACCTGTAGTTGATATGGTAAGGAGAAAAAAAGATGGAGCAGTAGGTTTAGTCATGAAATATATTGATGGAGAGTCCCTTGATTTGGAAGTGAAAAAGAAGGGCTTGTTATCTTCAGCAGAAATGGCGGAAGTGGCAGTGCAAGTTTGTTTTGGTCTTCATGAAATGCATTCAGTTGGTTTGGTGCATAGAGATATTAAACCAGGTAATTTCTTTTTTAAAGATTTACCCGGTGGCCACAGGAGAATTTACTTGGCGGATTTTGGCGTATCATCTTATGAAGTAGGTGAAGATTCTGAAAAAGAATTTAGATTGTGGGGAGATAATTACGAAAAGCAAAAAAGGATAACTGCAAGTTTGGGTGTTTTTGATATTGATAGAATATTCACCCCAGAATTTTCTTCACCAGAGCAAAAATATGAAAACAGGGTTGATTTTAGTTCTGATTTCTTTTCACTTGGCGTATCTCTGTTTCACTTGGCAAAAAGCCGTGATATATATTTATTTGACGATCCAGATTACAGAGACGCGGTAATTAGAGGAGAAATAGGACATAATTCAAAAAGCTTTTTTGATAATTTAATATTGGTTTTGACCGCTCTTCAGCCTGACGACAGGTCCAGCATTATATTCCCAAACGGACGACAGTTTGATTTACATACAGCGGAGGAAGTAGCTAAAGCCATAACTTATGCTATACATATGGATGAGGGTTTAGGAGAAAGAAAGCAATACAACGAGTTTCCCTATAACCATGTTGGTCGCTTGGATCGACCATGGAAATCTAACTTAATTTCTGATAAACAACCATGAGAAAAAACATTTTAACCTTGTCATTTTTTTTACTTATCGGAGTAGGATGTACTACACCTCCAGAACCTTCTGATTTGGTTTTGGATAGTTTGACTACAAAACAGCAAGATCAAAAAGTTTTAGAAAAGGGTATAGTATCAGCCCCTCTAGATTCAGGTGAACTCACATACAAACTATTCGGAGAATATTTTCAAGATCGATTTACTGGCTACCATGTCGGAGATGATTATGAGATAGATCCCGCTATTCCTGATCCTGTACCAATCTATGCTATTGCTGACGGAGTCGTGGTCAGCGCTAGTCGAGTTGGTGGCTATGGTGGTTTGATTACTATTTTGCATAATATAGAAAATAAAGAATACACAGCTTTATACGGACATATATCTACCAATTTTCTCGTAGTAGCGGGACAAGAAGTACGTCGTGGTGAGAAGATTGCTGAGCTAGGAGTAGATGAATCTGGAGATACAGATGGTGAGCGCCGTCATCTCCACTTTGCTATTTATGAGGGGAATGATAAAAGAATCAAAGGGTATGAAACACAAGTTGCCAATGTCGATGATTGGGTCAATCCACAAGATTTTTTTGCAGAGCATGGCCTTGTAATTCCAACAAAGCAACATAAGTACAGCGAATTAATTGATCCTCAAGGTAAGAAAATTTTTGGCAAGCTTGATTTCACTTTACCTGCTGGCTGGGACGTCGAGTATGTCCCATCTATCCAATCTTTGAACTTGTTTGAAATTCATGGAAAAGGAACTACTCGCGAGCGTTCCCAGATTTTTATTCGCTATTTTGATGCCAGTGATTTTTTGACTCTCTCTACTGTAAATATTTTTTCTACAGAAGATTTGACGATTGGACAGGGTGATTATGTGGCCAGGGAATATGATATTGAAAAGAAGACTGGAGTTGCAAATTTCAAAGATCAGCCGGATTGGCGTAATGAAAGGCATGCTGTGACAGATTTCAGAGGGCAAGAAGGGTTTACTAGATATTATGTTGTAGCGGCTAGTCCTTATTTGGATGTGGCGGCTTACGATGATATATTGGATAGTATAGTTATAAAGTAAATTTATGTCAGTAGAAGGTTCAATGAGAAGAGAGCAAAGAGAGGGGGAGAATTGGCCAAGAATAGTTGGTTCTGATTGGAAAGTGCTGGGTCCAAGCACTACCCATAAGGGAGGGATGGCTACTTTTTATGAAGTTTCTAGGGAATTTAGTCCTCACCCAGAAATAGCTGAGACTCTTTCAGATAATTATGGACCGAGAGCTTTGATGAAAGTATTAAGCCCTTCAGTATTAGAAGGACATCAATATTCTAAAGAAAGGTTTGCAAGGGAGGTGCAGATTAATATGATGTTGGATGATAGTATGTGGGTTGTACCGACCATTGATGTCGTCAGATTGGAGAACGGTAGTCAAGGTTTGATTATGCGTGATATGAGCCAATCATTGGATGCTAAAAAAGTATTTTTTGACACAGAAGATGAAGTAGAGCCATCCATAGACATAAGAATTGCTCGTATGGGTAGTGTCTGTTTTCAAGCAGCGTTAGGTTTACATGACATGCATGAAGCAGGGATTATCCATAGAGATGTAAAGCCAACAAATATATTGGTTGGTAGGTCTGGTGGTGAAGAAGTTGTCTCAAGTAATCCCACAAGAGAGGCAAGGTCTCTACAGGCTAGACTATTAGATTTTGGATTATCAAAATTTTTTGATGAAAATAAGGTGGAGCCGGTAAAAGGTTCGAGTACACTACCAGTGCCTGAAGGTATTTCTATGTCTGGAGAGTTTTTTGGGTCAAGAAAATATTTTGCACCTGAGTATCTAAAAATCATTTCTCAGGAAAAGGATTCTCCAATTGATTATCGTATCGATCTTTTTGCTCTTGGGCAAATTATGTATGAAATGCTTGTCGGTAGGGATATTTCTACAATGGGTGCTGTGCCTAAGCCTTGGTTAGGTTACATTTTAACACCTGGATATTTTGCAGAACTGCATGAAAAAAAAGTTTCTTTTTTTAAGAAAAATCATATTAGAAAGTTATTAAATGAGAAGTTGGATAAAATGATTTATCATGTCATCATGAGATTGGTCTCTCCAAATCCAAAACGTAGAGTTAAGCAAATAAAGTTTAAGGGTGAGAAGTATGACATGAAGACGGCTCTCGATGTAGCTAGGGCTATCAAGGCTGCATTAGTGATGGATATTGGTATTAATCCTTCAACCTTTCCTTTCAAACATGTTGATTGAAAATAAGCTAAAAAAACTCCCAAACACTCCCGGCATTTATCTTTTTTATAACAAGAAAAAAGAATTAATCTATGTCGGTAAAGCTACCTCGCTCCGGAGTCGAGTCAGTAGTTATTTTCGCGGTGCCAGGACTAGTCGCCCGATTGAGCAGATGATTCACAAGATTGCCGATATCAAAGTGAAAGAAACTGATTCTGTCTTAGAAGCTGTCATCTTAGAAGCCAACTACATTAAGAAATATCAACCAAAGTATAATGTGGATGGGAAGGATGATAAAAGTTGGAATTATATTGTAATTACAAATGATGAATATCCTAGTGTGAAGACTGTGCGATCACATGAATTTGATAAACAAATCAAGCAGAATGAACAGCGCAAACACATCAAGCATTTGTTTGGCCCGTATCCTGGTTTGAAGACTCGAGAGATGATGAAGTTGCTTAGGAGGCTTTTTTCTGTTTCTACATGTAGGCCTAATAAAAACAGCAAACCATGTCTCTATTATCAAATGGAGCAGTGTCTGGGAGTGTGTACTGGAGAAATTAGTTCGGCAGACTATAAGAGAAAGGTAATCAGACCACTCGTCACATTTTTGGGCGGTGGAAAGAAGCGGTTGGTGAAAAGTTTTATTGTGCAGATGAAGAAGGCTGCTAAAGAAGAAAATTTTGAAGAAGCTGCAAGACTACGCAATCAGATTGGAGCACTGGAGAGGATTCATGATATTGCACTTTTGAATAAGTCATTTTTCGACCACCAACAATCAACGATCAACGATCGTGGTTCGTTGATCGTTGATCGTGTGGAAGGATATGATATCTCCAATCTTGGTGACAAAGGAAAGGTCGGTAGTATGGTGGTGTTTGATCAATCTGGTCCTGTAAAATCACAATATAGAAAATTTAAAATAAAAACTGTGGAGGGACAAAGTGATGTGGATTGTCTGGATGAAGTCTTACGACGCAGACTGAGGCACTCGGAATGGACATTCCCAAATATTTTTCTTATCGATGGTGGTAAGCCACAAGTCAATCGAGTCAAAAAAATATTACAAGAATTGAAAATAGATATTCCAGTAGTTGGAATTGCCAAAGGTGCAGCCCGGAAAAAGAATGAATTCATATTTGCCACAAAGAATAGAGATCTGATAAAATGGGTAAATCAGAATCAAGACTTATTGATCCAAGTACGGGACGAGGCACATAGATTTGCAATTCAATATCAACGTAAATTAAGAAAATTATAAATATTTTTGAGAAAAGAAGAAAAAAGAAAAGAAATACCAAGACCTTCATTCAGAAAAGGCAAGCCATTTACTAGAGGGTCTGCATATGCGAAAGATCTTACAGATCCAGAAAGACCAGCCGCCTTGATTCCTAAGACAACTGGCGATCATAATGAGGACTTTAGAGTTCTTGTAGACAGGGATGATTTGCCTCCTGATACACCTCCATCAGAATTACGCACAATACCTGCAGGTAGAGATCGTGGAGAACCTATCGGTGACGAAGAATTTTATGATAGAGAAGTGTCATAATTTTCTTTAGAATTCCAGTTCTAAACATAATAACGAGCAGTCAATTAGACTGCTTTTTTACTTATCCACAATAAAATGGGTAAAAATGGTTGCTAAGTATAGAAAAGTGGTATAAAATGGATGCATGTGGGGAGAAGTGGGGAACACGAATCTTAACACTAATTTTCACAAATTTTTTATGGAGGGAAAAGTTGTCTATCCAGAAGAGAGTTATGTTCTAGTCGGCTGTGCTTTTGCTGTTTACAATGCAATGGGATATGGACATCATGAAAGGAATTACCAAAAAGGCTTTGCTCTAGAACTTCAAGAGAAAAGATTATCTTTCCAAAAAGAAGTTTGTGTAGATGTGTTGTACAAAGGTAATCCAGTTGGAAAATATTTCTTAGATTTTTTGGTAGAAGATAAGATTGTGATTGAATACCCCCATAATCCACTGACGAAGTCAGTGGTCACCATCCCATCGAAG
>CAYFPJ010000002.1:0-145319 GCA_964344965.1 uncultured Gammaproteobacteria bacterium
CGAAGTCCGTATCATCCCGTTAATCCACCGACGTAGTCGGTGGTAATTAAATTCACACTACTCGTATATTAAGATGGTTGAAGTTGTTTGATTTTTTTCTCTAATTTTTCCACTCGCACTTTAAGATTGACGATATCCTTGACTTGGGCATTGTCGTCTTCTTGAGTTTTCTCTTCTAATTTTTTCAAACTAGCTTTGATGTCATCTAGTTCTAACTGCATGGAGGTAAGCTGGGTTTTCAAGTCTGAAAAATTATCATCCACCTCTTTAAATCTATTTTCTACCTTTTCAAAATTATTTTCTGTTTCTAACTTAAAAGAATCAAGTGATTCTTGAGTGGCACCATTATCTTTGACAAAGGTCAGAATCTCTAATAGTTCATCTAATTTTTGATCTGTTGTTTTGGTCATATTGGTAATTCTTATACCCTCATTATGTATCAAGAAAGCAACACTGTCAATGTCAGTCCTGCAGTTTTAAACTATCTTTTTAATAATACCTTTATCAGCGTCGACTTCAATGAAGTCATCATTTGCCAATTCTCCCAACAAACCATCCACTCCCACGATACATGGCACCCCCATCTCACGACTCACAATAGCTGCGTGAGAAAGAATCCCACCTTCCTGGGTTACTACTGCTCCAGCTCGTTTCATGGGAGACACATAGTCTGGACTGGTCATCAAGCAAACAAGGATATCTCCATCTCCAAACTCGGCTGAATTTATCTGGTCCGAATGAATAATTCGTACCTGCCCTCTAGCTACTCCAGGACTAGCACCAACTCCAGACAGAGTTCCTGACACATCCGTATGTCTAACTGGCATCCAAAAATCCTGATACAAAGAACCAAGTACTCGATTCCAATCAATAAAAGTAATCCCATAATCACTCGACTCTACTGATTCAAAGTACCCAGATAAATAATTATTGAAAAACTCTACAGAAAATTTTTCTTCGATTATCTTCCTTTTTTCTTCGTCATCAATCAGCAAATAATCTAGAAGTTCTTGAATATGTCTGGCAGCACCATCGTCTTCTGGGTCGGTCTGCAATTCCCCCGTCGCAAATTCATAACGAAAACGAATTGGCTCACTCTCGGTATGAAAACCTTGGGTCAATTGATTGTGGCCACCCCTGGTCACTTCACCAACCACCCCTTGTCTGCTGACCACAAATATACTAGACCACAAATTGTCACTAGGATGTGGAACAAAATCTGCCTGATAATAATCTGGATCAATGTTTTGCTTTGGCAGCCAATCTGCCACTACATCACGAATAGTCATCCCTCGCATCCGTAATTTTTGGAGACCTTCTTTTTTTGGAATAAGTCGGAGAGCACAGTACTCATCACCACGCTCGTCTAAAAAATTTAAAAATTCCTGACTTCGATTTACAACTTCAGATGCTTGGAAACTAGTAGGCTTATCAAATGGAAAAGGGATAATACTAGCCAGTTCTCCCATCCTTTCTCTCTTCCAATTATCCTCCTCTCGAAATCTTTCTGTGTCTTCATGATTAATATTAGCAAACCATTCTGACAATGAGATTTGTTTTTTGTACAGGTTGGGGAGGTTCATAGGGTATTGAGATGTAGAAAAACAAGTCAGTAAGTTCTCTCTCCTTTTAGGAGAGAGACAGAGAGAGGTCTCGTCCGTTTTTTTAAGTTTAATTTACAATTTCAATGATAGTTTAGCTTTGAGAGTGCGAGACCTCAACCTGTCCTTCTCCTACGAGGAGAAGGAACGTGCTGACACACTCAACAAGCTTCCGAAAGCATCTCACACCAATCATCGATACATTGCAAAGCAATATCCCGTTCAAACAATATTTCATCATTCAAAAATCTAATAACTATGTATCCTCTCGATTCCAGCCAACTCTGTCTCCTCCTATCATATTCTTTTTGATACTGATGAATTGGACCATCGAGTTCAATGATTAGCCGAAGTTCGTGACAATAAAAATCGACAATAAATTTACCAATGCCAACCTGCCTACGAAATTTCCAATCACGTTTCGAAGCTCTAAGTTCTTGCCACAAAACATATTCAGCTTTTGTATTCCTTCTACGCAACCTACGTCGAAATTCCTTCTTTTGTTCATCTTGGATATTTCTATCTCTTTTCATAGCCCCTCCTATTTATAATTACTTCCCCAAAGTAGTAATCGGTCGACTTTGGGTAATATAAAATTTGTCAGCAGCAAAAGCCCACTCAATGTCACAAGGAAATCCATAATGCTTCTCAATCTTCACACACAACTCTGCTAATTCAATAATCTGCTTTCCAGTCAATTTTTGTTCCTTTCCTTCTTCCTTCAAATCAACCCACACATTGACATTCGTGTCATTCGCGTCGCCAACATTCGTGCTATCCTTCACCAACATTTTTTTCTGATGAGCGACATTCACATCCAATAAGGACAGTTCAGACTTCGACACAACATACGAATCCGGTGTAATCTGACCAGACACTATCGCTTCACCAAGACCAAGCCCAGCTTCGATGATCATTTGATCATAATCTTCTGTCACCGGGTGGACGGTAAAACATATGCCAGAAATTTCAGACTGAATCATCTGCTGGATGACCACTGCCACAGATACTTGAGCGTCGATCAGACCTTTTTCATGACGATAAAAAATTGCCCGCGGTGTGAAAAGTGAAGCCCAGCATTTTTTGACATTTTCGACCACGTTTTCTCTCGTAATATTGAGAAAAGTATCCAGCTCCCCCGCCCAACTAGCAATCTCACTGTCCTCAGCCGTGGCACTACTGCGCACCGCCACAAGTGCGTTCCCCTCTCCTTTTAGGAGAGGGGTCAGGGGTGAGGTATTATCCGAAAATAGACCATCAAACCCATTCAAAATCTCTTCACTCAAATCCTCTGGCATTGGAGTGTCATGAATGACATCACGCAAGATATTACTAGCCTTGTCGATACTATTCATGTCATCTGGATTTACTTCAGCTAATTGGGATTTGATTTCGATATTAATATTTGTCTCCTCGATAAATCTGTCAAAAGCATCTGCAACCACGACAAAACCAGGCGGGGCTGGGATTCCAGCGTTGGTAAGTTCGCCAAGAGAAGCTCCTTTGCCGCCGGCAGTGGATACATCATTTTTTGATATTTTAGAAAAAATTTGAATATAACCAGACATGGTAGTTTATTTATACTTGCCACCTTCTATTTCCCGCTGTCCCTCAAAATCCCAACTTATATCGGCTCGACGTTCATTCATTGCCTGTACATATTCTTGCCTTGCCTCTGTATAATACTTTTCACGCCACTCATTGAGCGGCAAACGATATTCAAGCAGTCCTGGAAGCTCTGCTTGTAAAATTTCTTCAACCCAGGCATCGTCTTCTCCTGATGGTTCTTCACCCTGCCTATTCCAAAGCGGTGCCTCTCTGTCATCAACCCATCGTCCACCTTTCTTTAATTCATTCCACATATTTGTGGTACGAATAAATTCTCGTGCCGCATCTTCACCACCTACTTTTCGCATACCGAGAAGAATAGTCCTCACATATGTCTGAGAAATAGGCCATAATTCTTGCGGCTTACGCTTCATAGCAGGTGCAGCGCAGTATACATCTGCATTTTCGGGTAATGCAAATCCTTCCCCCAATATTTCCATATCCTGTGGTTTGATCTTAATATAGCCAGATCCAGCCCCTTCTCTCTTGGCGAGCTTATTCCTAATATCTTCATCTGCTTCGACAAGTACACCATTTGTCGTGGCACCCTCTTGCTCTTCTACTCCGACGTAGGTGACAAATGTAGCTCCATCACCACCCCAAGTATCTTTACCAGGAGTAGAAGGGACTCCCGGCTCTCCACCAAGAGGATAAATGCGCCAAATCCAACCTCGCTGTAATCCATGAGCACGGACATATACTTCTTCCTGGTCTCCCCAACCTTCATCAGTTGATTCTCTACTACCACTACTTGCCAAACTACCGTAGCCAAACATGTATATTTTTCTTTCTTGAGATAAATCTTTTTCTGACATAATTTATTTTTTAATTACTCCCAGCATCTGAAAGCAACCATCTTGCATCAGATTGGTGATAAGATTGTGTGAGGTGCGAGCCATTCCTCCTGCATATTTTCCATTGATCATATATGGTCCGAAATCATGGTTAGTTAATTTTTTTGTAATAAGACCTTTTTTTGTGATATAAGGCTCATATGATTTTGGAATTTTGATATATTCCTGAGCAATCCAACCACCATGCTTTAATCCTTTTTTAATTATTTTTCTCCAAGATTGATCTGATTGCTCTATACCGATAAAGACATTGGCTCCGTAAGTACCGATTGATGGTTTAATAATTAATTTCTTTCTATTGTCTCTTATATACTCAAGCAAATCCACACTGTAACCAGTCATACCTGTAGTTTTTCTCTTTTCAATAATTCGTGTCCAAGGGCACATATTGCCCAAGATTTCTCTTTCTTTTGGTGTGATGTACTCGTCAAATTGTTCGTCCGTAAAGAAAGCAAAGAAGGCCTTATGAGCTAAGGCTGCAGAGCTAAGTGGATTGAGAATACAAACAGCATTGTCATATGATGCCCGTAAGAGATCTTGATAAAGCGGTCCAACTTCATTGAGCAGATGATCCATATCAAACCAGCGTAAGACTAGATCGTACTGCGTACCATGATAATCTAGTTTACCATCTCTATAATGAACCTGAACTGGATCACCTACCACCACATGATGTCCCATCCTCTGCAATGCTTGGCAGATCATGTCACTGTCTTGATTGTATTGGCCTCCCCAGCGGAGCATCAATATTGGAGGATGAGTATCTTTTCCTCCCCATGCCTGGTATTGTTTCATCAGACCAGCCCTAAGTTTTTTGTACCAATGGTTGTAATAAGTGATATTATGTTTTTTCTGAAATGTATTCCAAAATGGAAATTCTTCTATTACATTACCAAGCATCTCCACCCATCCTGGTGTTGCTGCACAATTGGTGTTCAGCTCATACACTCGCAAGCCGTCTTCTGGTGTGAGGACACTGTCAAATCTACCAAATACAACAGGATCATAAAATCCATGATCGGTCTTCAATAGTTTTATTTCTGTTTTGGTCAGGTTGAAATATTTTTGTAAATTTTTTGATTCTTGAAACAAATCACGCAGGCGACACAATATTTTGAAATATGTTTCTGTACGCTTTTTGACATGCGTTTCCATGGCTGGGGTGATGAAGCGAGGCTTAATGCCACCAGCGATGAATCTACCAATAAAAGTAAATTTGGTTTAAGTAAGACTTCATCGGGCCATCCCCGCAGCAAGCTGCGGGGTATTGGCAGAAAATCTTATTTCAACCAATGTTAGTTTTCACTTTTTCGATGCAAGCATCGAGGAATAAAACCGCTTAAAGATTAAAATATTTATTATCCTCCTTTATTTTATAGCCATTGAAATCTAAAAAATGTGGCAAGGTTTTTTTGGTCTTTATAAATTTCTTTCTAAATTCATTTATATATTCCAAATCAACTCTGTTGACCAGGTCGAATTCTTTTGGATCAATGATGTATTTTTTTGACATATGATTACCAATTATACTTTGATAACATGCTTTTCAATGAATTTATCAATCCCCAACTCTTCAAATTCTTTGATCGACTTCATAGCTGGAGATTCTCGCCTTTCTATTCTATCATATAGGGGCTCTAGATACTCTTCTTCTCCCAAGCCTCGTTGCTCTAAACCTTCTTTGGCAATATCGACAAGTTGGGTGGCAAGTGGAATGACTTCGTCTACTAATAAACTTTTTTCAATAGTTTTGTCACGAAGATCAATCCAGTATTGCCAGTCTTTTGAAGCGACCAGTGCTTCGGCCTTTTCAATATTCTCAATAATTCCTAAAACAAGTGCTGGTGCTGACATGATGCTTGACCATGGTTGCGAGGCAATGCAACGTGTTTCAATATATAATTTAGTCAGATTACCATCCAATAATTGATCTATCGAACCGTCTTCATACGATTTTTTGAATGACTCTAGTGTGATACTTTCATCAAATTCAAATCGGGGACGAGCCATTGGCCAACCGTACTGGAGTTGATCTGAGACATCAGCAATATTTGGAATAATGGTTGCTCTCTTTGATTCAGCAACATCAAAGCTTATCCATTTTTGCTTAGAAAAATATTGACCAATATTGTCCAATTCTCTTATGACATGAACATGTTTGCCAGCATCTCTGATAATCATGAAATGAGGCAAAGACCAGTTTCTCTCTACATATTTTTGTATATTTATAATTGGCTCAGTGGGAATACCGCGCAATCTTTGATGAAATTCATCATAACCGGTTGCCACAAGATTCCATCTATGTTCACGTTCTTCATGCACATCTAGAATTTGCTCAGATTCTATTGCAGAATTTGCACATATAGATACCATAACTCCAGACAAAGCATTAACCACATTAAACACTTTCATGGCGTCTTCGTAGTGCACATCAATACATACCTGATGAGCGGCAATATTTGAGAAATAATGGTGATACTCGGCCCAAATTTTAGTCCAGTAAAAACCCCTATACCAAATTTTTTCTGTTTTCAATTCAGGATAATAATATGGAGTCTTTGGTTGGACGCCAAGATCTATGAGGCCAACACTTAGCCCTTTTGCAACAGAAAGAAAATCCTTTAAGATAACCGCCATGTTTTGTTCACATTCTGAAATGGTGTCAAAGGGTAAAAAACCAAACTCCACTATGTTCACTCCCGTATCAGTATTTATAACCACCTCTCTACCATCTTTCTGGGTATACAAAACCCCCACTGGCTGTTTTGTGCCGTAATCTTTGTATAACTTGACATGACTTTCTTCAGACCATTTTCTCCAGATCGATTTGATCTGGTCGCGATTTGCAGCTTCGCCTGTAGTGACATCAATCGCAAGAAACTCATATTCAAGCGCTATCTTTCTGTTTTTCATTTTTGTCATATTTCTTTTTTAAATTACCGACCAATTTATCCCTTTTTTGATCGACTAAAAAGTATAAATTTTGTTCCATTTTCATGACATTTTTAAGATACTCAAAATCAGCAATGGGCAACATCTTGTCTTCGATTGATTTTTTTATAATCATTTTTGCGCTATCTTCAAAAATATGGGTTTCATCCAATAAGGTAAAAAATATTTTTGTGTCTTGATATTCCATATGTGTTTTTACTGTTATATTTCTCTGGTTGCACCCAAACGTTTTCTTTGGCGTCTGGCAGTGAGTTCAAGTAAGTTCATCCAAATCCTGCGAGCTTCAGCTGTATTACGAAGTAAAATTTCCTTTGGATCCAACCCCTCTTGTTCCATTGCATCTCCTCTAATTATTTTAATCACATGCAACCAATGAGCGACAATATCTGGATGATTTTGAAGAGAGACCACCAGCTCATCATCCTGATCAGCTTCTAGCACACCCTGCCCCTCACGAAGTGGATGGGCATACCCTTGATGAGGAAAATAATCATTCCAAGCCACAACTTGAATATTGTCTTTTGAAGACGGAGTGATAATTCCTTCGCTGTGACTGGCACTCATGGGAGTAGAACCACCATCATCCCAAAATCCCTGCAATAATTGAATTTGTTTACCGAGCCCTGCTTCATCTGGATATAAATCAGGTGTTCCGAATTCCCTAGTACCTCCACCCACCTTACCAAGAGTTGCACCTTCCGAACGCTGAAACAACTGATGACCAAGACATATCGCTAATCCAGGCACTCTAGCCTGTTTTAATTTATTCATCACCTCTACAACACGTTTCAACCATGGAGTATTTTCGGTCTCATTACCAGGGTCTAGTTCTGACGGCATATATGCTCCTCCGGTCGTTACCCAGACATCAGGATATGGTAGAGAAGATAGATCTATTTCTTGATTACGAAAAGCTTCCCAAATTTTTACCCTATCATCACCTTTTTCAAAACCCATGAAATCCCTAATGGCACTACCATATGTGGTACGATCACTACCAGCAAATTGAAATTCCTTTGCTCTTCTGCTCAATTCCTCATCTCCACCTTTTCTTGGATCTTGAACTCCTCCTAGATCCATCACAAAGATGTGAGCATCACGTGCTAGCTGATCTGCTACAAATCTTCTTGCTTCTTCTCGATGTCTTTCGATTGTTTCAATTTCTGCTGCAAGCTCTGTTTTTTGTTTTTCCCAAAATTCTGAGCTATACCCTTCTGGTTTTTTTATCTCTACCATATATCTTTAAATTATTTCAAATATTCCCTCCACACTCTCCCCAACCCCCCAATCAAATCCTCCGCATTATAAAAAGTTCCTTTTTCATTTGCCAACTTCTCCCCTGTCAAACCAACCAGATGAGAGCCTGCCAAAGTAGAATCAAGCAAATCATTGGTAGTAGAGAGGGCTGCAATAGTGCTGGAAAAGACATCACCAGTCCCTCCCTTCGTCATCCCGACATGACCACTTTTATTTTCCCACAATTCTTTTCCATCACTAATATAATCATGCTTGCCAGTAAGAGCAATAATGCAATTATATTTTGCAGCCATTTTCTGGACATTCTCGGCATTGGCTTCACAACCAAAAACATTGGCAAATTCTCTAGAGTGTGGTGTAAGGATGCAATTACTATGCAGACAATCTGGCTTGACATGCCAGAGAGCTGTGGCATCGATCACTATTTTTTTATTTGGATACTTATGTAGGATATCGTGAACTAGTGCAATAGTCTCGGAAGTTTCCGGCAATCCAGGACCAATCAGAATACTATCAACTATCTCGACAGTCTTGAATAATTCTTTTTTTGACACTCCGATAAATGTTGATATTTCACTTCGCAATTTTTTTATCAGCTTCAAATTTTCTCTTGTAGAATGAACATAGACCATGTCGACAATCCGCGAAGCAGTCTGTACAGATAGCAGAAGAGCCCCATGAAATTTATCAGAGCCAGCAATTACAAGAAGTCGGCCATTTTGACCTTTATGACTGTCTGGATTAGCTTGTTGTAATCTAGAAAAAATTGATTTGTCTA
Source organism: uncultured Gammaproteobacteria bacterium (assembly GCA_964344965.1). Taxonomy (GTDB): domain Bacteria; phylum Patescibacteriota; class Patescibacteriia; order Magasanikbacterales; family UBA922; genus UM-FILTER-37-12. The sequence goes on from CAYFPJ010000002.1 coordinate 9,051, forward strand.
TAGCCTGCATACACACTATATTGTGCGTAATTTTATGTATAAAGTCAAATTACGATTACTAAACATAACTGACTTAGATCATAAAACACAAAAACTAGGGAATAGAACACGGATGACACGGATCTAATGGATTGACACGGATAAAATCTATTAAAATCCGTTTGATCCGTGTGCCGAAGGCCTGTGTGCTATTCCCTAGTTTTATGATTCAAAGTAATTACAAAATCAATTATCAAACCTGACAATCTGATCCTGATCAATTTTCTTAGGCTTGTCCTCACTATCTGCTTTATTCTCTTTTTTAGATCCATTCCCACCGCCAGAACCATCTTTGGCAGATCCACCGTTTTTCTTTTTCCTCTTTCTTTTCCTCTTTCGTTTCTTCTTAGGCTTGTCTTCCTTTAATTTTTCTTTCACTTCTTCCTTACTTGAGTTTTTGTCTTCGTTATCTTTTATTTCTTCATCCTTTTCTTTTCTTGGCAAAGGTGAAAAGTCTTCTGAATCTTTTAGTTCTTTTTGCTCTTCATCAAAAAAATCAAGTAGATCCTGATCTTCTTCATCATTAGCTTTTTCTTCATCACTTCCAACCTCATCTTCTTGACCATCTTCTTCATCAAAAACTTCTGGCAAAGCCTCTCCATCTTTATCTTCGGGAAAATCAAACTTATCATCTGTCGCCAAGTCGTCTTCTTTAGCTTTTTCATTTTTAGGTAACAGATCTTCAAGAGAGATATCTTCTTTATCAGATTCTAATTTCTTCTTATCAATCTCTATTTTTTCTTTGTCATCATCTTTTTTATTATCAGTATTTTTTTCTTTCTTTTTTTCTTTTTCTACTTCTCCACTATCACTACCAGCGATCTCCATCCCACTCCACCTAGTGATCTTCTCTTCGATGATATCACGCGATTTACCATATCTTTCCCGAGATACTCGGATCACTTTGTTAGCGCTCCCAGTAGACGAGCCAAGTGGTGGCATGCCAACCGCGCTGAACGGCTGGGAAGCAACTCCATTGATCATCAGTTTTAGAAAGATTTGATATTTTGGCAGATTAACAATATGCTCTTCGGTAAAAGTCGGAGCATATTCTTTTGCTAGAGCCTCCGCATCAGCTGCTCCCACTCGAAAAGTAAGAATACTTCCCACATTGCCAAATACAGCATCAGCTACAGTCTCATCTAGCTGAGCCACGTATTGGTGAGCCATGATCAGACCAAGGCGATACTTACGAGCTTCAGACAAAATATTGGCAAAAGACTGAGTAGCAAAATTCTGAAATTCATCTACATAAAGAAAAAAATCATTACGCTCTTCCTCAGGAATATCTACTCTACTCATAGCGGCCAGTTGGATCTCGGTAATAAGCATTCCCCCGAGAAGACGACTATTGTCCTCCCCAATTCTACCTTTGGAAAGATTCATGATGAGGATCTTCTTCTGATCCATGATCTCTCGTATATTAATCGTTGATTTCACTTGAGCCACCATATTCCTGATCACACTGGCAGAAAGAAACTGACCAATCTTGTTCTGAATTGGAGCGACCGCTTCTTTTTGGTACCTGGGTTCGTAGTTGGCAAATTCTGTAGTCCAAAATGATTTGACGACAGGGTCTTTCAATTGACGAATAACTTTTCGTCGATATTTCTTATCAGCAAGCATTCTGTTGATCCCAAGTAGTGTAGAGCCTTGAGAATCAAGTAGAGCAAGGAGTGTATTATTGAGAATGTATTCCATCCTCGCACTCCAGACATCTGGCCAAATCTTCTTGAAGACTCCCATCAGTCCAGAAGCAACAAGATGCTTTTGTTCTTCAGATTCTACTTCTAGAATATTGAAGCCAATTGGGAACTCTACATCAGCTGGATTGAAGTAAATAACATCATTGGTACGATGAGAAGGAATATAGTCGATCAGCTTCTCAGCCATGTCTCCATGAGGATCTACCACTCCGACACCATGACCATTATATATGTCTTGGAGAACCATGTTCTCGAGCATAGTCGTCTTACCCATCCCAGTCTTCCCTATCACATACATGTGTCTTCTGCGATCATCTGTCTTGATGCCAAACTTGCGCATCTGATTACGATAATTAGTCTGCGCAAAAAAACAGACATGTTGTTTGTCTTCTGTAGATTTTTCTTGTCCCTTTATTTGGAGGTGGTGAGTGGGCATGAATTTTGGTAGTTCAGCTAATATTTCAAAGTATAATTATTATAGCACATAACATATAACCTGTAACATATAACTTTCCATTGTGTTATGGTTCAAATACTTCCTGTACTGGATATTTGCAAAATCCCTCATGGATTCCGTCATTGCCAAATCTTTCCAACCAAGTAGGATTGCTGGAATATTTATACATAAAACTATTTTGCAACGAAGCAACTAACCTGTGTTTGAAAGGATTTTTCAAAATGTAATTGAAATGTTTCCAGAAGTCAGTAATGTTACGGATGCAGTAATCGTGATATTGGTACCATATTTTTCTGCCTGGTGTTTGGTCTAGTTTGTTTAACTCACGAGATGAGTCTTTGTGTAGCTTACGAACGAACTCAGTTAGAACATGTTTTTCTTGCTTTGGGACGAAATTCGCTGCGCTCATTTCATCATTCCATTCTTTATAGGAAATATTCTCTCGTCTGATAGGAATGACAGATTGAGCCACAGCGAAATCTGTCCCAGTAGGCATATACTTTTTATTAATAGATTGCGGCAGTGAAAAAAGTATATGGTAATGATTATCTAATAACACCCATGCATACATTCTGATACTAAACCTTTCAATCGATTGACGAAAAACATTTTGCCACAATATCTTTTTATATTCTTTTTCAAAATACTTTTTCCCCTCCCAACACCGCGCCGTCAAAAAATAAGTATGTCCTCCATAAATATGATGCGGTCTATGTAAATTCCGATTTTGTGTTTGTGACAAGACCATACAAAAAATACAAAATTCGGAATGACAAACGAAGCGCAGCGGAGTTTGTCATCCACGGATTACACTCACAATATTATGCCCCTTCCTCAAATCCCTCCTCTTACCTTTCTTAGAAAAATACTGATCGACTATTTCAAACCCTGAACGAGTGAACAAATCTTCTAACTCTTCAATTTTAAATCCATAATAATACCTTTCGCCCAGCACTCCCCCGACAGGAGTGATCCAAGGAATGAGGAAATTGGCTCCGTGCTTTTTGAATTTTCCTTTGTTTACCACTTTGTTGACACTATCAGAAAAAAGATTCCAATTGGTCATCATGATGTGCCCCCCGGGTTTCAAAACTCGTTTCATTTCAGATAATGCTTTCAGTCTAGATTTTTCATCTGGCAAATGATGCAGTGTAGCGATACAAAAAATAAGATCAAACGTATTATCCTCCAATGGAAGATCCGTCATCTCTGCCACTACAAATTTATTATTAGGAAAATCTTTCTTGCCCATCTCTATCTGTCCTTCACTTTGATCGACTCCCACATATTCCATGTCTTGAAATTTATCCAAAAGATGGTATAATCGCCCTGCTCCACAACCAATATCAAGAACGCTATCACCATCTTTGATATATTTTTGAAAAGGGAGCATATCGTCCCAAACTTTTTGTCTAGTAGAAGCAAAAAGTGGCGCGATCTTATCGTAGATATCTTTGTTTTGTTTGATAATTTTTTTTGAATCCATAATTTCTGAATGTAACTCAGGCCTTTAGGCCTGATAGAACCAATTTTGTTTGATGTAGTCAGGCCTAAAGGCCTGAGTTACATATGTGTATGTCTGAATTTGAACAAATAGTAAAATCTATCATTACCCAAAATCCTTCCACCAAAGGTGAGCTTGATGATATGAGGAGAAAAATCTGTGGTGAATTGCGTATCAATCAACCGTCTAACCGTAAACTTCTGCAAGCTTACCAGAATTTGGTCAAAAAGAAAAGCATTGAGAAAAATCAAAAAATAGAAAGATTACTAAGGAAAGCCGATATTCGCACCCTCTCTGGTGTTGCTGTGATCACCTCACTCATCAAACCATACAGCTGTCCAGGACAATGTGTCTATTGCCCAACTGAAGTAAGGATGCCCAAGAGCTATATCGCCACCGAGCCAGCCGCTGCTCGGGCTCTGTCTCTTGAGTTTAGTCCTTATGAACAAATGCAAAGGAGAATCAAGATGCTGGAACTCAATGGTCATCCAGTCGAAAAAATTGAATACATTATCAAAGGTGGTACTTGGAATGCTTATCCGATCAAATATCAATACTGGTTCATCATGGAGTCATTCAAGGCTTGTAATAATTTGTCGCGGAGAAAAAAAATAGCAGTGACAAATGAAGTGGATTGGAAAACTAGGCCACTAGCAGATGTGCAAGCAGAACTAGAAAAAGAGCAAGAATACAATGACAAAAAAGCTAGATACAAAATCATCGGTCTAACTCTCGAGACTAGGCCAGATGCCATCAGGCCGAAAACCATCATGCACATGCGTCTGCAAGGCTGTACCAGAATTGAACTTGGTCTCCAGGCCCCTGATGACAAAATTCTTGAGCTGATCAAACGAGGTCATACTGTCCAGCAGTTCAAAGATGCTATTCTCCTCCTCCGCCAAGCTGGCTTCAAAGTGGACCTCCACTTCATGCCCGATCTACCAGGGACCACAGCGAAGCATGATGTAGAAATGTATGAGACCATTTTCTCTGATCCTGGATTGAAGCCAGATATGATCAAGATCTATCCCTGCACTGTGATTAAATCGGCTGAACTATATGGCTGGCTACAAGATGGTCGCTACAAGCCGTATAGTGGAAAGGAATTATTCTGGGCGTTATTGGAAATGAAAAAATTGACCCCACGATATTGTCGAATCTCTAGATTGATCCGTGACATCCCAAGTGATGTCATCGAGGCTGGTAATGCTGTCACAAATCTGCGTGAATATTTGGCGCAAGAAATGAAGAAGAATGGTTGGGTCTGTCAATGTCTTCGCTGCCGAGAAGTGGGACATCAAATAAAGAACAAAGAACAACTAACAACTAACAAAATTAAATTGTTTGTCGACGAATATGAAACTATTGGTGGGACGGAATATTTCTTGAGTTTTGAAGATGAAAAACGTCAGGTTGTTTTTGCTTTTTTGCGACTCCGACTGCCAGATAAGCAAAACAAAAATCAAAGCATTTCAAGCCTTTTAGGCCTTTCCAGCTTTTCAAGCCTTTCATTCATTCGTGAACTCCACACCTACGGTCAACTCGTCAACCTGGGCAAGGAAAATAAAAAAGCTTCTCAACACAAAGGCATGGGTAAGAAGCTAGTAGAGAAGGCTGAAGAAATAGCCAAAAAAAATGGATTTGATAGTATGGCAGTTATTTCTGGAGTGGGAGTGAGAGGATACTATAGAAAATTAGGTTATAGAAAAAAAGGGACTTATATGACAAAAAATCTACTTGCTTGAAGATTTCTCTACAACTTTTTCTTTCAATCTTACAGTTGCCACAGGCCTTATCCAAGTAAACTCATCTAATACATCTGATGATAATTCATAGTTACGGATTGTCTCCTGTTTCAACATATTTGCAATTAATACACAAAGTTCTGATACAGGAACGCCAGACTCTGTGGCAATGTCATCAAGCCTACTTCCCCCGTATGCTCGTATCTCCAACTCTCTCAAAAATTCCGGAGCATACCATACATATCCTTTTGCACGGTCCTCTTGCTCAATTTCATACACATAATCATCCCAGAAATCAGGGCGTTCACTTAGCATAGTTTTCGCGATAGGTAAAAGTTTTTTGTCACGATCCATCTCCCATTCACGTGCAATAGTATTCAAACGAAACCCTCGTCGTTTTATATCTAGCACGTGTCTTATGTCTGTCTGTAATTCAGGTGTGAGCACCTCTCTTATTTTACGATGCTGATCCGATCTCTTTACAAGTAGACCATCTGTGCCTAATTCATTGCGTCTTCTCCTACGGACAACCTCATCTATAATTGGCTGTAATCCAAAATCTGATACAGTATATCCTTCCTCTATCAACTGATTTTAAATGAATGTCTTGTGGGAAGTCTCTCTCTGTCAGCTGTTTCAGGAGGAATAGTGAGTTCATTCCGAATTTCTGCAACAATCATTTCACAAAGCTTGCGAGTATAGCGATAGTACTCTTTTTCTCCACCGACGGCAAAACTATCCATATCAAATTTTTCATTTGGCTGTTTGTCTATTGCATGCCGATCTATAATATCTGCGGCTATCTCACCTACTCGCCTTGGAGTAACACGACTCTTTCCAATAGCTGCCAACTCGTCTGAAAACATATCTGACAGATAAGCACTCATGCCACGTTCAGTTAGTGGAAAATCATATAGTAGCTGTTGCTCTTCTTTCCATCTTTCTTCCGCAGTATTGATGACCCATTCAGATAAAGGTCTTCGTACCTTATCCCCTCTTTTGTCAGACTTTATATCTCCTGTTCTATCTGGATATTTTTCCTTATATTCTTCCACCATTTCTGGAATACGTTTGTAAAGATTAGGATACAGACCTACAGCCTCTGGTCTATAAATCAAGTCAGCACACTCAATTGCAATAGAATCAATCCTTCTTTGCACAAAACCTCGCAATTTTTTTACACTTAGCCATTCAGGAATTTCTTCTTCTCTCACCAATCCTTCAATACCCTCTTGGACATTCACATCATGAGGTTTATCAAGAGTGTCGTCCAATGCCTGCTTCCATTCTTTCTCATCTTCACCATCCAGACGAGTCGCATATTCTGATTCAACCAGAGCATCAAGATCCTTTGTAGACATCTTCGCCAACTGGTACATTTTTTCAGCATTATCTACTCCATAAACACAGTATGTAGCCCTACCAGGAAGATCAGAAACAAATACTAGAACACCTTCACTCGAAAGCATATACATTGTATAGCCGCGCCCTTTTGTTCGACTTTTTGTATAGATACTCTCTATTTTTTGATGCTCTATTTCTCTCCGACGAAAAACTTTTTCTATCCACCCATTCCTAGGAAGTGGGGGTTGATCTAGTACAGCTGCTGCTTTTGGTTTTCTTTCACCACGAATTTTTCGCATTTCCACCCCTGAACGCAAAATAGGAAACCACACCATTCCATTCTTTTGGTGCAATTCGGATACTTCCTCTAGCGTATTTTGTACAGATTGTTCCATGTCTCCTAGAATCTTTACTCTTTCTTCTAGAAGCCTGCGAGCCTCTTGTTCCAAATCTGGACCACCTGATTCTCCTGCTATATACACAATTATTTAAATATTATATTCAAGAATGACTTTCACCGCAAAATTACTTAACCAAAAGATAAAATGACTACTCCCACCACCATAATACCAATCGCGGATAGTTTCAGCAAGATATTTCTTTTGTCCACTTCTTCCTTTATAATACCTGGCGCGAATTTGGTCAGAAGAACTGTCATTGCAAAGACCATTATAGGCTGGGAACCTTCTAGTGAACTTACCAAAGATACAGGCGCCATAGACAGAGCTTTAATTTTCAAAAAAATACCAAGCTTACCAATCATATTAATGACAACAATGATTGCAAGCACTTTACAAGTAAAAAAAGATTTTTTATCTTTACGAAAATCATGTCTGAATTTTTTGGAAAAAAATAATAACAAACTAAGACAGACAGGAAATATAGTAAAGAAGACAAACATAACCTCAAACGGTAGAGAAAATCGGACAGAGACATAGCGAATAATAACATGGTAAGCTGCAAAAAACATTGTAGCTACCAACATCAACAAGAAGGATCTGGAAAAAGTAAATCTACCAAAACTTTTGACATGAAGAGAGGCAACCAATCCACCAACAAATAATATGAGGAAAGACAGTAATTGGACGCTATTCAATTCCTCACCAATAAAAACCCAACCACCAAACAAAGTAAAGACAGGAACAAAACTCCAAAAAACACTAAGTCTACTAGCTTCCTCAATTTGTAAAGCTCTTACATAGAGGAGCACTCCTGTAAAAAAAGCAACAGAGCCAATGGCTATAAAAAATAGCTCTAATACAGTAGGAACGAAAAAATCTATAAAAGGAATGACTACTAATACGAGCGCTCCGGCAATAATACCAACCACAGCATATACATACGGATTCTTGAACTTCTTATCAACCATAAACTTCTCACCAACATTGGTGAGAGCCCAAAAGAAATGTGTGAGGAGGGCGTATGATATCCAGGACATAAATATTGTTGCATGTTAAATGCTATGTGTTAAATGCTATGTGTTACGTGTTTTGTGTCTCGTGAATACTTACATCCACAATAATTTTGTCGATAAATTCCTTTTTCCTTCACCATCTTTCTTACCTTTTCTTGTCTACCACCCTTTTTCCAGTCTTCTTTTAAAAAACCAATATTATATTTTTCCGCCAACCTCCTACAAATCCCCCCGATAATTTCCATTTTTTTGTTTCGTCCGCTAGTGAGAGTGGTAGAGAAAATATCAAAATTATTTTCTTTAGCATACTGAGCAGATTGATTGAGACGCAGATAAAAACACTTTGGACAACGAAGCCCTCCCTCTGGCTGATCTTCAAAACCTTTTATAGCCTCATCCCACCTATTCACATCATAATCAGCATCGACCATCTTCACTCCCCACTCATCACAAATACGTACCACTTCTTTTTTTCTTTTCAGATATTCTTCTATTGGATGAATGTTGGGATTATAAAAATAAACCGTCAGATCATACTGATCTTTTAGGTCTCGTGCCAATGTTATATGGCTTGTATTTATCTATTTTTATCCTCATCATCCTGTCAATTTCATCATCCAGAGAAGAAGAATAATGTCTTCCATTCATTTTGTTATTACGATTGAGAAGCCACTTCATAGAGGAAGTTTCTCCATCGTCCGTTAGCGGGCTTTCCTGGTGTGCTTTTTGGGCAAATCTCTTTGCCCAGGTGCGTAAAGTCATAAACGGAATTTCCTTATTATATTCTGTTTTAGCGATTTTATGATATTTTTTGGCAATATCTTGCTCACTGCGCCATTCCGCAGATGCCACTTCCTTTCCCATAGCAAGTATAATTATTTCTTTTGTCAATCTTGGACCACAATACCATGCCATGCCTCTATTTTTATTACAATAGTACCTACCATACTCTTCAGAGAGAATACTATCTCTTTCTATTATTTCCTTTATCAATGAATGTATTGCCTGTTTATCATGAACTACTGATTTTTCTAATGGTTTCAAAAATCTAGAAATACCTACCAATAATCTAAATCCTTCTGGAGGTGAATCCTTATACTTCTCCATCTTATGTCCGACATCTTTAGGTAAATTTGCAAATACTTCTGCAAAGTCAGACCCATCATAAATGTCACCTGCCATTCTTTTAGATTGTCGTTCCAACAATTTTTTTATTGCAATAGCGTCTTTTTCACCAAACCAATCAACAAACAAACCAAAAAATCGTGGCCTCAAAATACCATCAGCAGTACACACTCTTGGATAAGATTTCAAAATTTCTGCAAATTCAGGAACGCTAGACTGTCCAATTTCCGGATCGTTTTCAACAATCCTATCTACTAAACTAAAAATTTCAAAATCGGTCCTAATTCCCTCCTCATTTAGACCCATGCCCTCCTCAACCTTATCTATATCAAAACCATCCAATCTTTTTTTATCTTCGTGTAGCGCATATACCGCACCCCTGTAAATATTTTCTGCTTCTGTGGCCATAAAATATTTTTTTAAAAATCTAAGCAAACCCCCACCTTCTCGTTTTTAAATCAAAGGTATGAACCCCAGGGCAAGCCCTGGACCCTTTTTTCCGAGGCAAGCCTCGGGGAACCTGCCTGCCGGCAGGCAGGTTAAACCAACCCCTCGTCCCGTACCGAGGAACGAGGTCGGGATTAAAAATTATTCAATCAAGATACCAAAAAAATCTCTAATCATAAGTAAAACAAACCTTTACATATATCAAGAATTAATAAAAATAATTTCTATCTTCTAACTCTTCCGGCAAATAATCCTGCTCCACCTCTCCCCCAAAATCTGGATTATACTTATAATCTTTACCATATCCAATTTCCTTCATAAAGTCAGTCGGAGCATTCCGGAGATGTAAAGGTACACCAAGATGTGAAGTATTCTTAGCATCTCTGGCCGCCCGACCATAAGCTTTGTAAAGTAAGTTTGATTTGGTCGACTTAGCACAGTATACCACAGCCTGAGCAAGGTGGACGGTGCACTCAGGCATGCCGATCTTGTGCACTGCATCATACGCTGCGTTAGCTTGAATCATTGCTTCACTATTGGCCATGCCGATATCTTCACAAGCGAAGCGAAGCACTCGTCTAGCCACATATAGCGGATCTGCTCCCCCTTCAAGCATCCGAGCAAGCCAATACAGCGAAGCATCTGCATCACTTCCCCGCATAGATTTATGCAAAGCTGAGATCAGATTGTAAAACTCCTCACCTTTTTTATCAAAAACTAAGTGAGTACGCTGTAATGCTTCTTTTATATCGTCAACTGACAAGATAACGCCACCAGATTCACCCCCCCCCTATGAGGGGGAGTCGATCCCGAATAAAAGTAAATTTGGTTTAAGTAAGACTTCATCGGGCCATCCCCGCAGCAAGCTGCGGGGTATTGGCAGAAAATCTTATTTCAACCAATGTTAGTTTTCACTTTTTCGATGCAAGCATCGAGGAATAGAACCGCTTTAGATTCAATCGGGACGGAGGGGGTCTCACTGGAAGTCTTCCCAACTACGGCAAGTTCAATACCATTCAAAGCTACTCTCCCATCTTCCCCACTCAAACTTGCCAAAAATTCGATAGTCTCATTATCAATCTCGACATTATATTTCCCCAATCCTCTATCCTCATCCTCGAGAGCTTGTCTTATAAGCAGGACAATATCCTCATCACTAAGACTTTTCAAAATAAAAACTCGTGAACGTGAGAGAAGTGGACGGATGATTTCAAAAGAAGGATTTTCCGTAGTGGCTCCGATGAGTGTAACCACTCCTCTCTCAACATAAGGCAGTAATGCATCTTGCTGGGCCTTATTCCAACGATGAATCTCATCAATAAAAAGCACTGTCTTCTTATTTTCATTCTGTAACAATTCTGAAGCTTCCTTGACTGCTTTCATCAAATCTCGCTTACCGCTCTCTACTCCTGACAAAGAGACAAACTCTGAATTAGTTTGCTCAGCTATAATATTGGCGAGACTAGTCTTTCCTACCCCAGGCGGACCCCAAAAAATGATCGAAGATAATTGATCTTGCTCGACCATGCGTCTGAGTAATTTGCCTTTCCCAACAATTTCTTCTTGACCTACAAATTCATCAAAATTGCGAGGACGCATGCGGTCTGGGAGTGGTCTATTATTCTGTGGCTTTTTTTCTTTCATGAAAATACCTTTATCCTTCAGATTTATCTCTCAAATATCCTTCTATAATGGTGTCAGCTTTGGAGAGATTTATTGCTACCAAAACACGAGGAGGAGTATTGGATTCTAAATAAATCTGCTCTTCCAATGGAATTTTGTGTCCTTCACCTCCCATCAATCTCTCTTGAGCTTCCTTCAAAATTCTAGACATCGTTATATAAGTTATACCAGCGTATCTAGAACGGATATATTTAGGGCGAACAAAATTTTTATTATTAATCAAAAGACCAAGAATCGTCATCCGTGCAAGCGCATCTTCTGCTAAATCTGGACTAAGATATACCTCTCTCCTCAATCTTTCTTTTGTATTGAACTTTTGTGTAAAATGTCTTGAACCATAATTCCGCTGATCTCCCTCGGGCTTACTTTTGTTACTTTCTTTCATTCTTGATACATTCTCTGCAATTTTCCTTTTATCTAGACCTGTTTTTCTCTGTATGGTTGTCAGAGACAAGCCATATCTTCCGTCTTCTGGGGGGTATAATCTTCCATCCTCACCTTCCACAGCTCCCAAAAAAATCAAAAATTGTTTTCGATCTTCTTGAATACGACTCTCAATCATTTCCAAAACCTTAGGACTATATTTGGCATCATATCTTCTATGAGGAAAATAAAAGTAAATTTGGTTTAAGTAAGACTTCATCGGGCCATCCCCGCAGCAAGCTGCGGGGTATTGGCAGAAAATCTTATTTCAACCAATGTTAGTTTTCACTTTTTCGATGCAAGCATCGAGGAATAAAACCGCTTAAAGATTTAAAAGTAAGATCCTCATCATTACTCACTCTCCCAACAACTTCCTCTATAAGGGTAGCATAAGGTTGGCCATACTTTAATTTAACATAATTATGCAACTTCATTTCCGTAAACCATTCATCATCTTTTTGTTTTATTTCCAAAAGTAATTCGACCACTTCTACACTATACAGCATCAAACTACGACCTCCAAGGTATGATCCTGGTCGTTTAATCTGCTCATCTCTCATCCCCTCATCTCTAAGTCTATCCACCACACCAAGAAGAGAACTATTTATCCAATATTTAGATTTACCAACAACAGCAGCAAGAGATCTATTCTTATCACCATCAATATCACCAATAATATACCAACCACCACCTGGACGCTCCATATTTTTAACAAGTTCAACTTCTGCAGGAACATCATTAAGTATTCTTTCGATTTCAGCCAGCCAGTCTTCCATGTTTGAAAAAGGAATTATTTCATGAGGATGTGGATATGTTTCAAATGAACGCATAGTATACTTATCTGGAGTTTGACCTAGAAAATTCTCTATATCTTCCTCTTCAGTACCTGGATTGACAAAAACAATGTGAGTACCCTCACCGTGTAAATCAGAGACGAAAATTGACACTCCTTTGTCAGGGATAACAAACAAATCATACAAACCATCATAATCACGCACAGTTGATTCAATTTGTTTTTTTGCTCCACTTGATAAATCTTCTTTTGATTTTGTTTTTGCACGCACAGAGACAACACCTAATCTTGTCAATAAAATATCAAGTGCTTCTTTTCTCTTATGAGTTTTCCTTTTCTTTTCCCTATCTTTCTCTCCTCCTTTACCAATTCCAAGTCTTCCTTCTCCAGTGCTAAGTAAAGGCCTGTCAATATATATTGTGTTCACGGCCCCAGTCACAACTTCTCCCTCTGGATCAGTCAATTCTACTTCGTCAGAAGTAGAATTGAAAACTAAAGGAAATTCCTCTGCTAGACTTCTCGCCCGCTTTTCTAGGATGCTTTCTATACTATTCATATCCTCAGGAGGAATGCCTAAGATGTCTGCAATATCACCTCTATTAAGTCCAGACTCTGTCAAAGCTTCTAATTCACTTGCAAGACATCCTCTCCAATATTCTACAGCTGAGATGGGAGCAGTCTCAAGACCAGCTTGCTTACCAGCATGTTCACGTAACTTCTTCACCATTATACGGTCAGCATGAGGTTCAAGATATTTTTTTGACATATATCTAATAATAATCTAATCTTTACCTATCATATACTAGTATGATAACATACAGTAATAATACCACAAATGAGTGCTATTCAAGCAATATGAATCTCCCAACAAACACAATCATTGCCTCAGGTCCAGTAATTATTGAAGATGGTAGAGTCTTGCTTAATCGTGAAATAAAAAAAGATGGCAAGGAAAGTCCATATTTCATGTTCCCAGGCGGTACTGTAGAAGACTTTTCTTTTCCACTAGAAGACACTGCTAGACGAGAAACTCGAGAAGAGGTCGGGATTGAGATTGAAATTATCAAACCACTCCGCACACTCTTGGTTAATCGCCCTGATAAAGATAGTCTGGCGATTCTTGTTCATTATTTAGCTAGAAGAATCGGTGATATCAAACCAGGGCCAGAGACTGTGGAATGGGGCTGGTTTGATATTGATAATTTGCCGGAGAATGTGGCGGGAAACGTGAGGATTATTATTAGTGATTATCTTAAGGAACTAGGCCGAGGATCACACAAATAGACGCTAATAACACGAATATGTCGGGTAAGGAGGGTATTATTTACAAAGAATTATCATATGCTGTAAATGGAATACTTTTTAAAGTACAAAACAAACTTGGTACTAAATTCCAAGAAGTTCATTATGTCAGAGCAGTGTGTTCCTTACTTAAAGAATATAATATTCCTTTTAGGATAGAAGTGCCGTTTAAAGTAACATTCAATGGAGAATTCCTAGGAAAATTTCGAGCAGATATGATTGTTGATAACAAAATTTTGATAGAATTCAAGACTGTTCCCCATCTAACTGACCAACATAGACAACAACTGCTACGATATATCAAATCATTAGACTTGAAACTGGGCTTACTAGTCAACTTTCGCGCCTACCCCCTCCAAATTTGGCGTGTCGTAAATTAAATATTCGTGTAATCCAAAATAATTTGTGTAATTCGCGCACATTAGTGTAATTCCAAAAATAAAACATATGCAACTACAAAACCAAGATCCAGACATTTACAATCTCATGCAAAAAGAGGTCACCAGACAAAGCGAAGGACTAGAAATGATTCCATCAGAAAATCATACTTCCGGTGCTGTACTGGAAGCTCTTGGATCAAGATTGACAGACAAATATTCTGAAGGATACCCAGGAATGCGCTACTATGGAGGATGTGAAAATGTCGATGATGTGGAAAACATTGCTCGTGACAGAGCCAAAGCACTATTCGGGTCCAGCTGGGCTAATGTCCAGCCCCATTCAGGCTGTCCCGCCAATCAAGCAGTCTATTTTGCTCTTGTCGATCCGGGCGATACCGTAATGGGCTTGAAACTTTTTCATGGCGGACACATGACCCATGGTTTAAAATTAAATTTTTCAGGAACTATTTACAACAGTATTCAATATGGCTGTCGTGAAGATGGATTCATAGATCTGGATGAAATGAGAAGGCTAGCTCTTGAACACAAACCAAAAATGATCGTCACTGGTGGGAGTGCTTATCCTCAAATTTATGAATGGGACAAATACAAAGAAATTGCTGATGAAGTCGGGGCTTACCTTCTAGCTGATATGAGTCATGTCGCCGGTCTAGTAGCTGGTGGAGTACATCCCAATCCTGTCGGAGTAGCTGACGTAGTTACTACCACTACTCACAAGACTCTACGTGGCCCTCGTGGCGCCATCATCATGGCCAATGGTAATCCGTCTACTCCACTCAAAAAAACAGAAAGGACAAAAGAAAATATTCCTACATTAATTGATCGAGCAATAATTCCAGGACTGCAGGGTGGACCTCACAACCACCAGACTGCAGCCATTGCAGTTGCTCTCAAGGAAGCTAGTCAGCCAGAATTCAAAGATTATGCCAAGCAAGTAGTAGCCAATGCCAAAGTACTGGCTGAAGAATTGATCTCAAAAGAATATCAACTGGTGACTGGAGGAACAGAAACTCATCTCCTGTTGATCAATCTTGGAAACAAAAATATTACTGGTAAACAAGGTGAATCAGCTCTTGGTAAAGCTGGTATTACAGTAAACAAAAATACCATCCCTCATGATCCCAGAAAACCATTTGATCCAAGTGGAATTAGACTTGGCACTCCAGCTCTCACAACAAGAGGAATGAAAGAAGATGAAATGAGGTTAGTAGCTGGATTCATTGACCGAGCTTTGAGTAATATTGAAAATGAAGAAGAACTAAGCAAGATTGAAGAAGAAGTGAAAGAAATGTGTAAGTCTTTTCCATTGCCACAGTAAGATAAATTAATTACAAACAAAAATCACCAAGCTTAGTTGGTGATTTTTTTGTAAATATTAGATTAGAGTTTTCCTTACTCTCTCGCAACCCACCACCTGTCCTCCTCCCTTAAAAAGGGAGGAGGGACGTACTAATAAGTTTGACCTATGCAGCACGTTCTCCCTCCCTTTCTAAGGGAGGGAGACAGAGGGTGGGTTGCGTGGTGAGAAAAAGAACTACAAAAATCCAAACACGTGAATTCTATAAATGTCAAGATATTAACTTTCCCAAAACCCCCAAAATATCTTCGCTCTTCGCTACCGGCATCATACTAGCAAGCCTTTCCCCAATTTCTCTTCTTCCATCTTCATCATCAAGCAATCCCTTGATAACTTTTGCCAAATACAATCCCGTACCAGTCTTTTCACTAACAAAGATTGCAGCTTCGGTATCTTTCAAAAATGCAACATTCTCCTCTTGATGTCCAGGCTTAGGGACGAGAATAGCAGCCTTCTTGAGAGCAGCCAGTTCACTAATCGTCCCAAATCCTCCACGAGAAATCACTAGATCAGCCACAGCATAAGCATGTTTCATCTCTGAGGTAAAAAATTGATGGACTTGGTAATCTTCAAAATGTTTTTCCGCGCGCTCGGATAATTCTTGAGGCCGCTCTTTACCAGTTAGGTGGATCACTTGAGCGTAGCCTTGGAGATGATTGATAGATTCCACAACCAACTGATTGACTTTTAGAGATCCAGTCCCCCCGCCAGTAACGAATACGGTAGACAAACCAGGTTTCAAATTAAATATTTTTCTAGCTTCTTCTTCTGAGCCAGATAGAATATCTTTCCGGATCGGGTTCCCCATCCAGATAGTTTTTCTTTGAGGAAAATCATCTAGTTGGCTCTCCAATACCACAGTAATTTTCTTAGCAAATGGTGACATCAATTTATTGGCAAGTCCGACTCGCACATCTTGCTGGTGAATCCAAGTCGGTACTCCCACAAACCATGCCGCCCAGTGCAAAGGTACGGAGACAAAACCACCAGCAGAGATACAAACATCAGGATTTTCTTTCCAAAGAAAAATAATAGATTGAAAAACACCAAAACAAATCTTGAAAAAATCAAAAATATTGAGTAGTGAAAAATATCTTCGAAACTTCCCAGAAGTAATCGTACGGAATCGGATTCCTTCTTTTTCTACCAATTCTTTTTCTGGACCTTTCTTGGTACCGACCCAAATGAACTCTGCTTCTGGATATTTTTCTTGGATTGTCTCGTGCATGGCGAGGAGAGGGGTGACAGGACCGAGAGTTCCTCCGCCGGAGAATATTATTTTCATAAATACTTATTTTTGTAATAGCGTATCATTCCCTATTTTGCAAATCTCTCAATATATTGCCAGCATCTTCAATTAAAGATTGAAAAATCACTACAAGTGGAAATCCTTCTTCTTTCATTCTTTTAAATTTGGTACCAAAATATCCTTTCACAACCCTTTTTCCCTCATCATCCAATTCTTCCCAAATAACACGCAACAAATCTTCCAATTCTTCCCTTTCATCTCCAGATTCAAGTCGTTCCAGTGCCTCCGTTACCACTGCACGAAGTTGAGCTAGCTCAGCACTTGCCTCAACCGTAGGTTCGTTACCTACTGCTGTTGCCTCTTCTTCTGTATCAGCTGGCACAATCTCTTCCACTTCTGATGCGGCTGGTTCTGCATCTAAATTCGTAGGACTATGACCTCCCAGCCCCTCTCTTCGTCTTCTAGGCATACTTGATATAAGGTTAATTATTAGATATAAAATTACTGAATGTACGAAATTACGAACGTTACGAAATTTGCGAAACGTTACTACTGCGATAGGATTACCGCCGAAAGGCGGTCTCTACGAACGTTGTCTGTGCCGGCCTGCCTTTCGGCAGGAATCCTAATATTTGAACCACTTTCGCACCCTTCGTACTATTCGTAATTCCGTACATCATCTTCATACTTTCAATACGTTCACGTACTACACCCTAAACTCACAAATATCCCTAAAATCACATCTTCCACAAATAAATTTACTTGGCGTAGCTTCAAACTTTCGTTCGTGAATTTGCTCAATAGTTTTGGCCAATTTTCCTTTTAGCTTTTCCAGTTCTTTTTCTTTCCCGATGAATGATGTCTTTATATTATCATTTAAATAATAAAATGTTAACTTACTGGTCTCACCCACATGCTTATATTCTGGCAAAGTGCTAGCCACTATCTGATAAATCAAAAGTTGATCCTTCTCTTTACCAACTAATTTCTCTTTACTTTTTCCAGTCTTGTAATCAACAATTTCAAGAGTGCCGTCTTCCAGTTTGTCGACCCGATCAATACGGCCGGAAATTGTATAGTCCCCTACTTTTACCTTGAAACCACTTTCAAGAGAGATAGGTACATTCCAATTCCCTTCTTCAGAAGCATAAAAAACTTTTAGAATTTCTTTTCCTTTCTTATGATAATCTTCTCGCTGGCGTTTGCTCACATACCAGTCACTGATCCACTTCTCCTCATATATTTGTAGAAGTTCTTCAAAAGACGGCACTTTGATATTGGAATCTATAAACTTATCAGCCGGTAGACCAAAAAGTGAATCCTGCTTCAAGCCATTTAATTCCTGAATCCGCTCATAAAATTTTTGCAAAGTATTGTGCATGGTCGAGCCAAAACTAAAGCTAGCACTCCCCTTGGTCGGAATTTTGAGGACATGCGCCAGCTTATACTGATACGGACAAGTCTGATAAGAACTAATCTGCGAATAAGAAAACCTCTTCGGCAAATCATAGATCACCTCACTTTCCTTTGTATCTTGAATATCCCTCTGTTGAAAAGATATGGTAACGGGTTCGTCGTTCGTCAGGAGCTTGTCCTGAGCTTGCCGAATGGATCGTTCGTCTCTCATTCCCAACTCCGCCACGAATCTACTTAATTTGGAAGAGCGTACCCCACCATAACTCTCAGCGCTCGTCAAAAAAAGTCTCTCCTTCGCCCTCGTCATCGCTACATAAAACAGCCGTCTCTCTTCTTGATAATGATAGTCCCCTTCTGGCACAGTTTCACGAACAAGTTCTTCTGGCAGCTCAATATTGCCACCTTTGCGACGAGTAGGAAATCGCCCTTCCACACAGTTGACGACGAAAACATACTTGAATTCCAGACCCTTGGAGGCATGTACTGTCATAATGTTCACAGAGTCTGGTGTATCGGTCGGCTGGTAGAGCTTGCCATCATCACCAGAAATGATAATTTGGTTATAAAAATCAACAAATCCAAAAACATTGGCATCCGGAATAGATTCTTGATATTTTTCTACAAATTCAAAAAACTGCTTGAGATGTCTGATCTCTCTTATCGTTTTTCTATCCCCATCTTCTTCTGTCTGCGTGAGGTGAGATAGATATCCACTGTTTTCGAGAAACTCAATTAGTACTGTGGTTGGTTTCTCAAATCTGGCTCGCTTCATGCCATGGTGGATTAGTTCGATCAATTTATTACAAATTCCAACCCCCTCCTCTGATAGCTTGAATTCTCGAGCCCGCTTCAGACCTTCGTAATATGGAATGCTTTTCTTTTTTGATAAGTACAAAATCTTCTGCATATCATTTTCGCGCATTCCAAAAAATGGTAAACGAAGAAGGCGGTAGACTGCCACAGAATCATGAAAGTCAGCCAGCACTTTAAAAAAATTAAAGCAATCCATCACAATCGGCTGGCGATACAATCCAGAAGAAGCCAAAAATTCGTATGGAATACCTGATTGTTCAAGGCCTTGGATAAACGGACTAGCATGACTATTGGCTCGGACGAGGATAGCAACATCATCCCACACAAACTCTTTATCTTCTTTTTGCAATTTCAAAATTTCACTAACAACAGATCTGACTTCGCTTTCTAAATTAAGTTCATTAACATGCAAAACTGATGGTTGGGAACTATATTCTCCTGATTCTTTATTCCTAATTCCTGATTCTAGTCTCTTATCAATATCAAGCTTCACCTCAAGACGATCCGGATTATTATTCTGAATAAGCTGGTAAGCAGAATCAAGGATCTTCTGATTGGAGCGATAATTTTCTGTTAGCACTATTTCTTTTCCTTTTGGAAAGTCATCTTTGAATCTAAGGATATTGGAAACACTGGCTCCACGAAAGGCATAAACAGACTGATCATCGTCCCCGACCACAGTGAGCTGACTATTGCCAGCCAGCAATTTTACCAGCTCATACTGAGCATAGTTGACGTCTTGAAATTCATCAACCAGAATATATTTAAATCTTTTTTGCAAACTTTCTAAAATTAATTTCCTTTTTTTGAGTAGTCCTACTGTATAAAAAATTAGATCGCCAAAGTCTAACGCATTATGCCTGAGCAGAAGCTGATTGTAGCTGTGATAAGCATTGGCGAGCTCTGCTATCTTGCTTTTCTCTTCTTCGGCATTGTCATGATCTAGTTGTAAATTTTTGGCATATTCCAGATATTCTGCCGGACTGATCAGCTCGTCTTTACATTTGGAAAAATGAGAGATAAGGGCATAGATATTACGACTGGGATTTCCAAGTGGGCGATAATAATCAAGGTTGAAATCATACAAATTTTCTTTCATCAGAAGCCAGGCATCTGTCCCTGTCATTAGTTTGAACTGATTTGGTAAACCCACATCAAGACCATAATTCTCCAAAATATTTTGGCAAAAAACATGAAAAGTAGAAATCTGTAAATCTAGGTAACCAATATCAAGGAGCACATCAACCCGCTCCTGCATCTCTTCTGCTGCTTTGTCTGTAAAAGTAAGGGCGAGAATCTCTTCTGGTTTCACTCCTTTTTCCTTTACCAAATAACTAATCTTCTTGGTAATCACAGTCGTCTTCCCAGTCCCCGCTCCAGCAACAATAAGAAGAGGACCGCCGACATATTCGACGGCCTGTTTTTGTGATTTATTGAGTTTTTTTGTCATAAGTTATGTGCGAAATTACGAAAGCTGCGAAATGTACGAAAAAAACTTAATCTATTCTATATAATCCTAGCACAATTATGTTGCCTTAACAATTCCAACAACAAACAAATTTCGTAACTTTCGTACTGTTCGTAATTTCGCACATAAATCATCCTGTGGACAAATATTTTGGCTCTATTGACACAAATATGCATTATCAAGTATAATTCCTATAGAAAATAAGTAATTAGTGTAATCAATGTTTATATGTCTAAACTCAATAAAGCTGCTCTAGCGGATGCCATCTCTTCAAAGGTAGGTGTCTCAAAAAAAGAAGCCGAAGCCATGCTCGAAGCCTTTGTCCAGATCGTCACTACTACTCTCCAGGCCAATGACGAAGTTACTATTGCTGGCTTCGGAGCCTTCAGCGCCAAGATGCGTGCTGGCCGGATCGGAGTCAATCCTCAAAACCCAAGCCAGAAAATCCAAATCCCACCAGTAAGAGTACCGAAGTTCAAAGCTGGAAAGGGATTGAAAGATGCTCTCAAAAAGAAAAAAGAGGAAGAAGCAGTGGAAGCTCCTCCAATGATGTAAACACATTTCAAACAAAAAAATCCTGATGCTTATCGGGATTTTTTGTTCCATATTTGTCATCCTGAGCGCAGCGAAGGATCTTTAGCAAGGAAGACATTCTCTAAGCCAAAAACCGCCTAATCAGGCGGTTTTATTGTGTCAGAGGTGGGGATTGAACCCACGACCTTAGCGTTATGAGTGCTACGCTCTAACCAACTGAGCTACTCTGACCGGGCTCCATTTTCGCTTCGCTCAAATTATGCCCGGCAGGCCCGGGGCTTTCTGGGCAAAAAAATAATAATTGGCCTGCCCGGCGCAATCACGACAGAGTCGGGATGGAGACGGGTAGCCCCAAGGGGAATCGAACCCCTGTTCCCAGGATGAGAACCTGGTGTCCTAACCACTAGACGATGGGGCCTTATTCAACAATTAACATTTTACAATTGACAATTAACTTTTGACTAATGAGACGAAAAGATTATATACGATTTAACCAAATTAGTCAATAATTACGTTCTGTATCACTATTTTAGATACGTTATTGACAAAATCAATAGTATATAAGATTGGAATTAAAAAAATGTTTTAGTGCTTAGGTGTTTAAGTGTTCAAGTGAAAAACTAGCGGACCGGCGGCACTTGATAATATTCCAAAATAGATTTAGCAATATCTCCAAACACTGGGGCCGCTGTGCTAGAAGAATATTTTCTCTTTGGTTTTTCAAACTTAACTATCATCACAAACTTAGGATCATCTACCGGAGCAAATCCAATGAAAGAATGATTGGTATCTTCTGTATATCCTCCCCGGCCAGCAATCTGAGCTGTCCCAGTCTTTCCCGCTACATAATGACCATTCACACCAGCCAAGCCAGCCTGACCACTATCCACAACTTTCACAAGCATGGCTCCCAAAAGAGAGGCGCTTTTTTTGTCCAAAATTTCCCCAGTAGACTCTGGATGAGTCTGGTCTATCCTACCATCTGCGTATTCTATTCTCTCTACCACATAGGGTTTCATCATCTCCCCTCCATTGGCAATTGCTCCGAATGCAGTAACTGCCTGAAGAGGTGTAGCTGTAAGTCCCTGACCAAAAGAAGCAGTCGCCGTGTAGCAATCAAAACGATCTTTGCTATTTTCATAAAGAGAATCTATTGTACCAGAAGATTCACTATCAAGCTCAATACCTGTCTTCACCCCAAAACCAAATTTTTCAATATATTCAATAAATTTTTCTTTACCAACCTCTTCAGCCACATGGACCATTCCCGTATTAATAGAATTTTCCAACACACCTGTCATGGTCTGATCTTTGTATATTTTTTCTCCAGCATTTTTGATTGGCTTTTGACATACGCCATCTCTACTACCAGAATCATAAAAATATGTATCTGGAGTGATAACCTCAACATCTAGAGCGGCAGCCATAGCAATTGGTTTGAAAATTGAACCAGGCTCATATGGCGTGAAAATACTAGAATTATTATAAAAATTTACGTCATCAATGTTCCCATAATTATTGAGTTCAAAGTCTGGCAAAGAACACATCGTTCGAATTGCACCAGTACTAGGGTCTAAAATAATAAGAGATGCTCCGCTTGCACCATATTCTTCCATACCTTGACGCAAACGCTCACAAGCCTTGAATTGGAGTGTCCTATCAATAGTAAGGAAGATATCTGCCCCATCTTCAGCTGGCTCGAACGACCGACCAGCTAGTGGGATGAAGCTCCCTGCCAACCCTTTCTTTCCTTCAAGAAACCCTCCCTTACCGCTGAGCTCCTGCTGCCAATACCCTTCTATACCATAACGTCCAATATCATTACCGTCTTCATCTTTACCCACAAAACCTATCACATGAGACCCGAGATGTCCTTCTGGATAGTAGCGTTCTTGTCGACGAACAAATCCGATTCCTTCCAAATCTTTTTCTTTCAAAATATCAACCACACTTTCTTCCACTTTTTTCTCTATCGGTTCGTAGGGGTCTGTACGCTTATTTAGTTGTAAATAAAGTTGGAATTTTTGCTCGTCATCATAGCCAAACACTTCAGACAGTACTTCTGAAATACTCTCGGCAGTTTCATCATCCTCAATATCACGAGTATCTGCAAATACTGTAAAAAAATCCTTATTGAGAGCAGCAGGATAAGCTTCTCCAGTATCATCATCTTCTAGAAAAAAAATCTCCCCTCTCTCGGGAAAGAGCTGCTCATAGAGTGTATGAGAGCCAGCAGCAAGAGCTGTATAAAATCCATGCTGGATGACCATTAAGACAAAAAGGCGAGCTATCACAGCAAAGGTAAAGATGCTCAAAAAAACAACCGCGATTCTAAGACGTTTGTCTGTGGGATTAGAGAGATCTTCTTTGTATTTTCTTTTTTTATTTTTATACACAAAAACAAATTCCTATTATCTAGAAAATGGACGAATGCAAATTCTTTTTTGCTTTTTTGGTGGAGCCAACAGTCTGCTCCTCTGCGATTTTGGGCCATCAAAAAAGCAAAAAGAATTTGGTAGTTCATTTTACA
Source organism: uncultured Gammaproteobacteria bacterium (assembly GCA_964344965.1). Lineage (GTDB taxonomy): Bacteria > Patescibacteriota > Patescibacteriia > Magasanikbacterales > UBA922 > UM-FILTER-37-12. The sequence continues at coordinate 32,801 of CAYFPJ010000002.1, forward strand.
ATTTTTAAGCAAACTATATCTTCCGATGTCTCCCAGTCCTATTCTCTGCCACTTCTTCTGTAATAAGTCCATCTTTCAATAACTGCTTTATAGAGTTATCCATAGTAATCATCCCCTCTTTCGCTCCGGTCTGAATAGAGCTCTGGATCTGAGCAATATTATTCTCTCTAATCAAATTACTAATTGCTGGAGTGTTGACCAAAATTTCTCTAGCAGCAACCCTCTTACCATCTGCAGCAGGCACTAGCTGCTGAGCCACCACACAACGAAGAACAGCAGAAAGCTGAATCAAGACCTGCTTTTGCTTTGCCCCCTCAAAAACATCTACTATACGCTCTACAGCTTCAGCAGCAGTAGAAGTATGAAGAGTAGAAAATACCAGGTGACCAGTCTCCGCAGCAGTGAGGACAGTGGCAATAGTCTCTGGATCACGCATTTCTCCTACAAAGACGACATTGGGGTCTTGCCGAAGGACATGCTTGAGAGCAGAATCAAAAGATCTGGTATCCACCCCCACTTCACGCTGCTCAATAAGACTTTCTTTATCTTCGAAATTAAACTCTATTGGGTCTTCAATCGTAATGATGTGAGACTTCCTGGTCTTGTTGATCTCTTCAATCATACTGGCGATAGTAGTAGACTTACCATGCCCTGTCGGACCTACCACAAGCACCAGACCGTCTAGAAGGTTGATACAATTCTTGAGAGCTGGCTCAAAACGAAGATCTTCTGGAGTAGGAATGTCCTTGGGGATAAGACGAGCAGCCAGACCGATCTTACCGTCTTGTCTGTGAACATTGACTCGAAAACGAACTTCACCCACCTCATATCCTAGATCCAACTCAGCCTGGTCAATAAATCTCTTTTTTTGTTTGGTAGAGATAATATCCATGATATAACCCTCTAGCTCATTGGCAGGCAAAGGACCCTCTTCCCAATACTGAAGCACTCCTTCAATACGTATTGCTGGCTTTTCATCTCCTACAAGATGTAAATCTGACGCACCACTGTCAATAGCAACTTGAAAATATGATTTTAGTGATTTCATAGATAAAGGCTTAAAAATGCTTGAAAAGCTAAGAAGGCTTGAAAGACTTAATATCCTTTCTAGTTTAGCACAAAACAAAACTACTAGCTAACCTATCATTTTAGAATCCACATGGGGGTTTGGGGGAGAAGCTGTTTGAGCCCTGTTGCTAAGTGTAGATGATATTAATAGCACCTCACGGGCGAGTTCTTCTCCCCCAACACTTTTTGTTACTTTTTGGTGTCAAAAAGTAAGTGGAGAATATATTAACGTCGGGAGTTTGAGAGGTGGGTCGGAGGGAAAGACTTCATGATAAAAAAATCCATCATGTAGATGGATTTTTTTAATATTAACTATTTCTTCCTACCACCAATTTCTCTCTGTATACTTTTCCACTGCGAGCTGACCAGCTTCACTACCATATTTTTAACATTATCAGCCAAACCATTTTGAATAGCATATTTGTCCACAGTCTCTCTGACCAAAGTAACATATTTATTCTTGGTCATCTTACCAAATTGATCAGAGGTGGCAACCCTCTCTTTGACATCAGCATATACATCGGCCGCATAGTCAAAAATTTGGTCACGCACTTCCCTGCCCTTCTTAGTAGTAGAGAGCCACATAAGTCCTGCTCCCAAGAGACCACCAAATACTAAGCCTTTTTTAAATTTACCCATATTTTTTAGAATATAAAACTAAACTCTTCGTCATTGCGAGGAGTCTGAAAGAACGACGTGGCAATCTTAGTGTTTGTAAATAAAACAATGAGATTGCCACGTCGTGCTTGCTTCGCGCACTCCTCGCAATGACGAGATTGTAATATTATGAACTCAAAACATTTCACTATTTAGTATAGCAAATCCTCTAAGCCCCGGCAAGATCCTCGTACAAAAGTTCCAAGATATCCACAATAGGGCCCCAAGAATATTTCCTCTCCACCGCCAATCTAACATCTTGACCAAACCCAAAACGATCCACACTCCCAGAAAAATACTCTACTATTCTGTCTGCTAAATCTGAAGCATCTCCAGGATTGAAGACTACACCACCATCTGCAGCCACAGTCCTCACTCCTGGCAAATTGCTTGCAATCACAGGTACTCCACTAGACATAGACTCTAAGAGGACCATTCCAAAAGCTTCTCCTTGATGAATAGAAGGCAAGACTGTCAGGTCAGCCATATTGTAATAATATGGCAACTCCTCCTGACTCACTCTACCCACAAAACGGACAGATCTAGATAATCCAAAAATTTTAGCTCTAGACTCAAAATCAGCTCGCAGCTCACCATCTCCCACAAAAACTGTCTGGATTTCCAAATCCATTTTTTTTAATAAACGCAAAGAATCTAAAAAAACTGGCACTCCTTTGAAGTAGTGGGCTGCATCCATGCCCCCCACAAACAATAAGAGTGGCATATCTGGATTCAAACTGTGACGCAAAAAAAGGGCCTCTGGCTTACCTACACGAGGTCTAAAAGTGCTAGTATTAACACCAAAAGGAAGCTCTGCCCATTTATTTTTTTGGGTGAAAAAAATGTTGGCAGCACTGCTGTGTTCTATATAATCAAATGAACTAGCTATGATAAGATCTGCAACATCAAGAATTTTCGGCATCCAGTATTTGGCGTAATATTTGAAAATCAGACCTTTCCATCCAGGTCCGCGTGTGTCCATATGATAAGTGACAACGAGAGGCTTGTCTGGATTACGAAGTTTCCACTTTCGGACCAAGTTGGCTGTCCCAAAAAATGGATAGTGTAGATGGACTAAATCAAAACGGTCTAACTCTTTTCTTACCTGCGGCAATCTGGCTGCCTTACCGTATTGAAAGCTTGGCTTTAGAAATTTGGCATATTCGATCTGTTCTTGAATTTCTGGCTCATAGTCTGATTCTTTTTGGGGCAGTTTTTCTTGAAATGTCGGTGTCAATACTTCCACCTCATGCCCACGTTTGGCCAGTTCGCTAATCGTCTGTAGCACAACATTGCCCATGCCGCCGTAGTAGGGTGGGTAGCTGCAGACTATATGGGCGATACGCATACAAATTTATTTTTTGTCTATCTCTTCAAGAGAGTCCTGACGTATAACCTTGGTAAAATCACGTTTCAGACCCTCCATCTTAACATGAAGCTTGAAGAGAAGATAAAAGATAGCAGCAATTGAAAGATAAATTACCAAATCAGCTCCACGACCTATACCAATGTAGTCAGCAAGACGCTGGACAATATTCGGCCAGACAACCACTACTGCCACCACCATCCAAAATAAAATCCAAAATAAAGCCCCCTTCGGACCAAGTAAATCATCTTCTTTTCTCTTCAAAACCCCCACAATGGCAAAAAGACAAAACAAAACCAACAAAACTTGAAATACAACTAACATACTGCAGAAATTTAAAACTTAAGAATATTAATTCAAAAATTTACCAAAAAACAAATCTTTCAAAACTTTCAAACCACCCACCGCTCGTTGTCCATATTCATGATACGTCACTTTGACTGGAAATTCAATATATTTCAAACCATGCCGTTTTATCAATTCAGGAATCTCTGAAGCATGAGCCATCCTGTCTTGTTTAATTCTAATTTTATCAAGAGCATTTTTATTCAAAATACGAAAGCCATTATGGACATCAGTGAGCTTTATCCCCCCAAAAGCACGACTGACCAATCTACCAAGTGGCAATAAAATATGTTTTTTGAACCAAGGAATACGAGAACGGTCATCCAAAAAACGAGAACCAAGTAAAACATCCGCCTCCTTCTCTCTCATTTTCTGTAATGCTGGGTTGATATCCAAAGCATCAAATTGATTGTCACCATCAAAATGAAGTACATATTCTGCTCCATGCTTTCTTGCATATTCATGACCTGTCTCCAGAGTAGCCCCTTGGCCACGATTGATCTTGTGCCGTATCACCACAGCTCCAGCCTCTCTAGCTTGCTTTCTCGTACCATCCTTGGAACAATCATCTACAACAACAATCTCATCAACATGTCCAAAAAGGCTCCGCACAACGGAACCTATTCTTTCTTCTTCATTATATGCCGGAACTATAGCAAGAAACATATTTCAAAATACACCAATTAAGCCAGAGCAGTTAACTACCATATGAGAGGTAAATAATTCCAATTCAAAAGTGTTTAAGTGTTTAAGTGTTTAAGTGCTAAAGTGCTAAAGTGCTAAAGTGCCAAAATCACGTCATCATCTCCTTATTGGCAATAGTATAGTTGATGGTCCTCTTCAGACCATCATCAATCCTAATCAATGGAATCCATCCTAACCCTTCTTTAGCGCGAGTCAGATCTGGCATTCCTTTGGCAGTAAGAAACTCTAATGGGTCTTCAAATACCACTCTAGAATTGGAACCTGTCATAGCAATAATCTTTTCAGCAATAGCAGACATCTTATGGATTTCATCATGACCCAAATTTACTAAGTATATCTCAGGACCAGCATGCATCAGGCGAACCAATCCGTCAACAGTATCTGAGACAAAACAAAGTGACTGGACAAGCGTATCATCACCATAGATCACCAGGTCCCGCCCGTCAAGTGCATCTAGGATAAAATCTGGTATCAAGAGACCATCACGAAGCTTCATACGCGGTCCGTAAGTAGTGAAAACTCTGGCAATTTTAGCATCAAGACCATAAACTTGTCTATAGGTCTCGACACAAGTCTCAGCAAACCTTTTTCCCTCATCATAAGAGCCTCTTGGAGAGAGGTGATTGACCTGACCTTCGTCAGACTCAGTAAAAAACCTTTTTTCTGGAGAGGAGGGACCATAGACTACAGAGCTGGAAGTGAAAACATACTTGGAGCGATACTTTACAGCCAGATCTAGAGTGTTGAGCATTGCCCTAGAGTTGGCATGCAAGGAGTGTAGTTTTAAATCTTCAAAATTCTTAGGGCTGGTAGGACAAGCCAAATGATAAATTTCTTGTATACCTTGAAATTTCAATTTGAATTTTTCTAACTCTGGAAAATCTTTTAGATCAATAGGAAAATTTACGTCATACTTTATAAATTCAAAGTCAGGATATTGCAACAGATGTTCAACATTTTGGATAGTAGAATTGGACAGATCATCCATACAAATCACATTGGCTTCTCTCAAAAGACGCTCACATAGATGAGACCCTAAGAAGCCAGCCCCACCAGTCACTAAGACATTTTTCTTTTCAAAAATAGGTGTTTGATCCATAACATCACTAATTATAAACAGGTGCAGAAATTAAATTAATATCATTCTGCTTTGTAAAAAAATATTTCTGATCAATTTTTTTTCCAAATTTATCCCAAACACGTGCCGGTTGTCCTCCACCTCTTGGTATTGCAAACAAATCATCTTCTCCATCATTGTCATAATCTCCGACAGCAAAAGAAAAAGATTTTTTATAGGATCCGTAAGCTAAAAACTTTCTTATTACACTACCGTCATCATCATAAAAAACAATCATTGGTCGCTCTCCATCTCCACCTCCTACCACATATTCAAGATTATCATCTTTATCCAAATTAATCGTAGCAATTGGACCAATTTTAGAAAAAGATTCAACCAAAAAACTTTCTAAAACCTCTCCATCTCCTGTAATTTTTTCTAATATTAGATTGGAGTCAGCCTCATACAACACCACTATGTCATACTTATTGCCTGATTTTGAAAAAGATCTAGAGACAGAAACTCCGTTATGCTTAGAATCTAACTTATGCACATATTTTTCTTCACCTGTCAAAGAATAAATACTAAATACTGTGTTACTAGACTCCTGTGGCACTATCACTATCTCAAATTCTTTGTCGTCCATCACTTGAATCACTTCCAGACTGACTTTTCCGGAAGGGGAGATAATAAAACTATCTTCTCTCTCCCATTGAGAATTGTAAATACTAATTCTTGTCCTCTTGCTATCAAAAGGCTTGGCTGTGACAAAAAAAGTTTTACCAGCATATTGATATGAATCAAAGTCATCAATACCAGATAGAGAAATTTCTTTATTGATTATATTTTCTCCTTCTGATTTTAGATCCCAAGATTCACTATCACCACCAATATTATCTAAAATAAAAATATTTCTTAATGGCCTATTGTTGACAAACTTTTCTAAAGCATAATTTACAGCCTTGTCTATTTGCAAAAGACCAGCCCCAAACAGATTGGCGTATATTTCTTCATCTTGACCAGGTGTATGGTGGGTGGTAGATAGGAGGGCTTTATAAATATTTTTTGGACCCCAACTTGGTTGGATGCTCTTGATTAATGCTGCCGCACCACTGACCAAGGGGGTGGAAAATGAGGTGCCATTCCAACCTTTCATATACTTTTCCTTAAGACCATATTTGGGAGAATAACGTACTGTGCTGGCCAAATCCTCTCCAGGAGCTGTGATGTCAATGCAATCTGAACCAATATTAGAAAAGTTAGCAATATTATGATTTTTATTGATTGCACTTACTCCAATAATTTTATTTACCTTTTCCCCAGCATCAATACAGATCGGATAGGTGGGATAATCATTCAGATTATAATAATTGTTACCAGCTGCTGCGACCATGGCTACTCCATTTTTGTAAGCATAATCCACAGCCTCTTCTATACCTGAAGTGATATCTCCCACTACACTCATGTTTATGATATCAGCACCATTATCCACCGCATAGTAGATAGCATTGTGAAGTTTGGCAAAAGAACCAATACCATCCTCATCAACTACACGAAGGTTCATCAATTTTACATTTGGACTTACACCCGAACCATTCTTCCCATTATCCCCAACAGCTCCAATAATCCCAGCAACCACAGATCCATGATGTACTATTCCGGCATCTTTTTCGCTTTGAGTCAATTTGTCTACTCTCGGCCGTGGATTGTTATTTCCTTTTTCTTCTTCTTTGCTTATTTTTCTATCTCCGTCAGTGTCTTCTGGAACAAAACTCCATCCCCAGACATCATCTACATACCCATTGTTGTCATCATCCAAATTATTATTTGGTATTTCTGCTTTATTTTTCCAGGCATTCTTCCTTAAATCGGGATGAAATGTGTCAAACCCATTATCAATTACAGCTACCACCACATCTTTTGAGCCCAAAGTATAATCCCAGGCTTTGTACACATTTGTATCAGCATAAGCCCATTGTTCGACAAAAGGATCATTCAGTTTTTTTGCCTCGACCACTTCGAAAAACAAAAAAGAGAGAGATGCGTAAATTAAAATTAATACAAAATTTTTCATATCTATTTATTATAATGGATGTAAACTGTTATTTTTACCAAGCAATGTTGGATATTTTATATTTTCAGTACCCGCTTTTATAGATCCTTTAGATTTCAACTTCATGCCAATGGCTGAAGAGCCATAAATTACAAATTTTTTATGAAAATTATTCGAAGAAAATACTTTTCCACCTATATTTCCAGAAATTGCATAAAACAAGTCATCAATGTATTGGTAATATATTTGATTTTTGTTTGGATGCTTTACAACAGAACCTCGAGGATACTGATAGCCGGCACTGCTAAAAATTTCTAAACCAGAAAGAAGGTTCCCGGATAGTGCATCCGCCAAATCACTAAAGCCATTGCCAGTAGTGTCTTTTATATCCGGATCTGTAAACCAATAAAAAATTTCCTCATGGTCAGTAAGGCCATCACCATCAGAATCGTGTTTCAAATCACTTGTGCCATATTCCTTTTCTGTTTCACTGTCTACTCCATCGTGATCCTTGTCGACAATATCTTTATCTCCCACATCATAGCTTCTAATCTGATAAAAGCTACTCTGTGATGATTCCAAAGTGATTACTCTTTTGTCCCAATTGTTACCATATAGGAGCTTAGCTTCTACCTCTGAACGGATTGGTCGCAATTGACATCCCGGCTCTGGTGCATATACTTTTGGAGAATGGTCAAAACTTACCAACCAAGTCCCAGCCCTAACACAAATAGGCTTCCCAACCAAATATTGACTAATCTTCGGATTACTAACATAAAAGATATTAGAAATGCTATCATACCAAGAATGCAAAACTGCCGGATGAGAAAAGGGATGAATATAACCATCAAATCCCAAATAATATATTGGAGTGTTCTTACCCTTTATCAAGCTACCTTCTGGAATATAAGTAGGAGATTGATTATATTGAATTGTCTTGCTAATTATTTTTGTTTTGCCATCAGCATCTTTGAATTGCATGTAAACTTTTTTCTGTCCACTACCGGCAGAAAGCATCCAAGATATTTTCTTGGTGATAGGCATAAAATCAAATAAAGAAAAATCCTCTTGGTTGCTCACAAATATTGACTCGACACTTTTTGAAAAACTGATATCAAGAGAAACAGAACGAGAATCTGTCTCCTCATCACCATCATTGATAATAAAATTAACTTCCATGTTTTCTGGTACAGACAAGGTGATGGTATCCTTGTATATTTTTTCTTCGTCAGCATCACCTCCTTTAAACTTAATATAAACAGTTTTTGTACCCTTGCCATAATCCAGATACCATTTTTTTGTTTTAGCATAAGATTCCCAGTCTATATTATCAAAATCAAGTTTATTAGAAATTTTCATTTTCTTGGTACCATCTGGGGCAGAAATATAGAGAGTCACCTTACGGACAGAAGTTTCAGATTTATTTTTATTTATATTAAAATAAATATCTGAGGAAGCACTTTGAACTGTCTCAAAAAATACAAGCAATACTACCAACAAACAGAGAGTAGCCAAGAGAATAATGTGGTGTTGATTTTTTAGCCTAAATAACATATAATCTCGATAGAAGTATACTAAAAAATTGGCCCTCATGCAATTATTTTATAGGATTAGACAGTTAATTCTACTAGCTGGAGACATGATTGTCTTCATTTTTGCGTTTTGGATCAGTCTGGCAGTAAGGTATTTCCAAATTCCAGCTTGGGAAATTGTTTTGCAAAATATAGTGGTATTACCCGTCCTCTTACTGATTTGGATAGTTTTAAACTATATAAATGGTCTTTACGACTTAGTCAAATATAGCGATATTAAAAATTTTTCAAAAAGAATACTGGAAACATCTGTTGTTTCTCTGGTTGTCAGCATTATATTATTTTATATCATTCCCCAAAAAGATCTCACACCAAAAACAATTCTGGTGCTGGCTGTATTTTTTGGTTACAGTTTTGCATTTTTGTGGAGGCTATTATACAGTCAAATCATTGGCAACAAGGGACTGAAAGAGAAAATACTATTTGTTGGACATAGTAAAGAAATGGATGAGCTGGTGGATATAATTACCAAACTCCCTCAAAGAGGTTATGAAGTGTGTGTTTGGGTGGATCCAGAAAAAAACATAAAAAAAGAAAAGTGTGAAAAAATTGAAGTATATGAAAGATTACAGACCATAAGACCCGCCATAACCAACCATCATATTAGTACTATAGTGATTGCCCCTCACTTGCGGTACGAAGAGAAAGTACTTCGAGAATTATATGAATTGTTATTTTGGGATGTACGAATTATGGACATGGCCTCATTTTATGAAGCAATCACTGGTCGTATTCCTCCTTCTACTTTTTCAGAAGGGTGGTTTTTGGATCATATTGGTAATAATGATTTACCAGTCTATCAAAAAATAAGAGTAGTCTTAGACTATATAACTGCTATAATGCTTGGTCTTTTGTTTTTAATTCTTTTTCCTCTAATTACTCTTGGAATCAAGGCCACTTCCAGAGGCCCAATATTTTTTAAACAAAGAAGAGTAGGAAAATATGGCGAGCATTTTCTGTTGTACAAATTCCGTTCCATGTACTCCTTGGCAGAAGATGGCAGTGCTGAAACAGAAGGTGCTCAATTTGCCAAAAAAAACGATAAGCGAGTTACTCCTTTTGGAAAATTCTTAAGAAAAACTAGACTGGACGAACTACCACAATTCATAAACATACTCAAGAGAGATATCACTCTCATTGGACCACGTCCAGAAAGACCAGAAATAGTGCAACAATTGGAAGAAAAAATGCCTTATTATTCACTACGTCACATCATTGAGCCTGGTTTGACTAGCTGGGCAGTACTTCACCAAAACTATACTGATACACTGGAAACTTCTTTGCAAAAGCTGCAGTACGATTTATATTATATAAAAAATAGGTCATTTTTGCTTGACCTATCTATCTTGCTCAAAACTATCAACCTGGTCGTCAGGGGGATGGGTCAATGACGATAGTTACAAATTACTAGTTAAAATAAAAGTAAATTTGGTTTAAGTAAGACTTCATCGGGCCATCCCCGCAGCAAGCTGCGGGGTATTGGCAGAAAATCTTATTTCAACCAATGTTAGTTTTCACTTTTTCGATGCAAGCATCGAGGAATAAAACCGCTTAAAGATTAAAAATAAAATGCCCAAATTTAAATTGGGAATTTTATTTTTAATTTGAAACTAGCTTTCAATCGTGGTCTCAAGTCAAAAGGAAATTCTGAAATTTAGTCTATTCCCCATTCTTTTTTCAACTCTTTAATCCCATCTTCTAGCGTGATTGTAGGCTCCCATCCGAGGAGTTCTTTTGCTTTTGTGATATTGGCTTCTGTATATCGGACATCCCCTGGTCTCTCATCAACATTTACAAAGTCTCCACCAATCATTTTCACAATGTCATTTACTGAGTTAGGATTGTTGTTGCCAATATTGATAGTCTCACCTTTACCGACACTACTCTTTGTCATGGCAAGGATATTGGCACGCACTACATCTGAAACATGGGTATAGTCACGATAATACTCTCCGTCACCACAGACGGTCATCGACTCGCCATTCTTGACTTGCTGTAAAAACTTAGCAATAACAAGAGCATAAGCACCATTGGGGTCTGCGTATGGTCCATAGACATTAAAGTACACTAATGACACTGTCTCTAGTCCATACAAATCTGCAAACTGACGACAATAGTGCTCACCAATCAATTTATGTAAAGCATAAGGAGCAATCGGTAGTTTGTTAATTTTGTCTTCTACTAGTGGATAAGCCTCTCTAGGCTGATCGCCATAAGTAGATGAGGAGGATGAAAAAACAACTCGCTTCACACCAGCATCTCTAGCAGCAAGAAGGACATTCAAAGTACCGTTGACATTGGTGTTATGAGTTTCTTGAGGATGCTCAACAGAATATGTCACTCTAGGAAGGGCAGCCATGTGAAATACTCCATCGACTCCTTCCATAGAAGGAAGCAATATATCCATATCTCGAATATCCCCTTCAATATATTCCACACCGTCCTGGATTCTTTCTTCTTTTTTGCCACCAGCGTAGTTGTCTATCACTTTTACATCGTGACCTTCTGCCAGAAGTTGTTTGGCCAAATTTGTACCGATGAAGCCAGCGCCGCCGGTTATTAAATATTTCATAAATACTACAATGTCCAATAATTAATGTCTATATTTTCTATCTCATTTTTGGTGTATAACTTTTTTATATCTACCAAAAGTAAATTATCATGATTCATCATATCTTTCAACTGATCAAAAGTCAAAGATCTAAATTCATCATGAGCAACAGCTACGATCAGTGTATCTGCCTTTGGTAAATCTTCTTTTTTGGTTAGTTCTATTCCATATTCCCTTTTCACTTCTTCTTGGTCTGCGTATGGATCACAAACTACAGGAATAATTCCAAAATTTTTCAATTCATTATACATTTCAGCTACTTTTGAATTACGTACGTCAGGAATGTTCTCTTTGAAAGTAATACCTAAAATAACAATGTTTGATTTTTGCATATCCTTCCCCATTCCAACCATTTTCTTGATAATTTGATGGGCAACAAACTTATGAAAACTATCATTGATACCACGTCCAGCCAAAATAACTTCTGGATTATGCCCCACTTCTCGAGCTTTGTATGTCAAGTAATATGGATCTACACCAATACAATGACCACCAACAAGTCCAGGTTTGAATGGAAGAAAATTCCATTTTGTATTTGCAGCGTCCAAGACATCGTACACACTAATGTCCATTTTATTAAACAGAATTGCCAACTCATTCATAAGGGCGATGTTGATATCTCTTTGGGTGTTTTCAATAGCTTTGGCTGCTTCTGCTACTTTTATGGAAGATGCTTTGAATGTATTTGTGATTGTACCATATACTTCAGACATGAGATTGACTGAATCTTCATCCATACCGGCCACAACTTTGATAATTTTATCAATAGTATGCTCTTTGTCGCCAGGATTGACTCTTTCTGGAGAGTATCCTATTTTGAAATCAATACCAGCCTGAAGACCAGACTGATTTTCCAAAACAGGTAAACAAATATCTTCTGTAACACCAGGATAGACAGTCGATTCATAGACTACCACTGAATCTTTTGTTAAATTTTTACCGACCATTTCAGTGGCTTTTTTCAAAATTGATAAATCTGGAATTTTATTTTCATCTATTGGAGTTGGAACAGATACGATAATAAACTTTGAGTTACTGATCTCTGTCTGGTCGTCGGTATAATGAATATGAGAAACTGTCAAATCTTTATCATTTACCTCCCCTGTTTTGTCTGTTCCGTCTTTCAAATCATTTATTCTAAGAGAGTTGATATCAAAGCCAATAACATCAAAATGTTTGGAAAATAAAACTGCGAGCGGTAAGCCTACATATCCTAGTCCGACGATACAAACTTTTTCTTTTTTTGATTGTAAATCTTTAAAATTGATCATAGAAAATCAAAAAATCATCAATATAACCCCAATGACAAGTAATAATAAAAAAATAATTTTTGTGAGTATGGTTCTTTCTTTAAAGTAGACATAACCTGACAAAAGTGACCATGATATACTAAAAGATCTCTTGGCAGCAATAATTACTGAAGCTGGGGCAAACAAAAAAGCAAAACTAGCAAATACAGTAGAAAGACCACTACTTAAAGACTGGAAAAAAAAGATTGGTTTTTTCAAGAATACAAACGGATTTTCCTTCTTTCTAACCATAGCCATAATAAAAAAGTAAATTAATAGAACAAAAATTGTAATAGACTGTTCAGCTTCCACAGAATTGAAGTAGGTTATATTATACTTAAACAAGGAGAGAGTTGCAACAGCATTGACGGCAGTAAAAAGTACTAGCCATCTCCCTTTTTTCTTCATCTTATTGTTTAGAAATATCAAAATAACAACAATAAATATCAAACTAATGCCAATAAACTGAAAAGTACTAATACTATACCCCAAAACAACATCTACAAAAAGTAGTAGTGGAATGGTCAGAGTCCTGATAAAGCTGAAAGTGGTCCTGTCTGCTGTCACTATGGCCCAAATAGTCACATGGGCCTGGAGGACCTCTAGGAATAACTTGGGTACAAAAGTGGGTAGAGAAGAGACAGAAAATAAAAATTCTCCTCTAAAAAAAGAAATCAACAGAAAGAAAAGAAAGGAGAAAAAAAAGATCAAAAAACCCATAGTGTAGAGGCTCTCCTCTTTAGCCTCTACTTTCTTTTTTCCCAAACTATCAGAAAACTCCTGAAAAAAAGTGCCTACAAATGTAAGGAATATTCCAAACATAAATATCTAACGAGTAGTGTGAATTAATTTTCACAATTGGCTGAATTGAACTATTTTTGAAGCGAGGACTGTTTGAGCGAAGCGAGTTTCGCAGCGAAAAAATAGCTCAATTCAGACAAAAAAATTAATTCACACTACTCGTTATCTATTGTCGTCCTACCAAAAATGGGCTGCCTACTGCTACTATATCAAATCCAGCCTTATTCAAATCACCATAACGATGCTGCAACATCCTCCGTCCATCCATGATGAGAGGTTTATCTCCTTGACACTCTTTCGAGAGTAAATCTGCTAGCCCTCGAAATTGTGGCCAATCTGTGGAGATAATCACCACATCAGCATTTTCTATTGCTTTTTCCTCTTCTGTGGAATAGACAATTTGATCAGAAGCTGGAAACTGTTGTCTAAACATGGGTACAGCGACAGGATCAAATATTTGAATTTTTCGGACATTTTTTTCTTGTAGAAATCGAACTATATCAATACTTGGTGAATTACGAATATCATTGGTATCTTGTTTGAAAGCAGTACCCATTATTGCGACAGTCTTTCCTGACCAGTCCAGCTCTGCTTCTTTTTCTGCTCTATTCAAAAATAATTCTAATTGTCGTTTGTTGGCTAGATAGACTTCACTAACTAGCGAGGCACTCTGTCCAGCAGTCTGTAGCTGATGAGCCAAAGAACGCGCATCCTTGATAAAACAGCTACCTCCAGCATAAAGGCTGTCATAAAATCCCCAGCCTGAAATCCTAGACTCTGTAGTGATGACTTTCCGCAAATTCTCAAATTGAACATCTGAAAACGTCTCGCTGGTACGACCAATGACATCAAAACAGAGTTGTAATTTTGCAAATAAATAAAAATTTGCCAGTAGTTTTCCTGCTGCTGCTTCTTTTGGATTAACTTCGATGTAAGCAATACCAGAAGAATCATAAAATCGGCGATACAGTTGGCGCATCACCTGGAAATCCTTTTCTTCCCAAGCACCGACCACCACCCGATCAGGATGAAGTGATCCTTCGATCGCTTTTCCCTCTACCAGGAATTCGGGGTTAGATACTACGCCATAATTTTTTACCCCAGACTCGTCCATGATACGCTTGGTCTCATCAACCATCTCTACCGGCACAGTACTTTTGTTGACGATTACAATATATTTTTCTTGTTTCCCTTTATTTCTCTTGGTCAAAGCTTGAGATAGCTGCTCGGCAGCCATATTGTAATACTTGAGGTCACTCTCCCCTGTCTCACCAATTTCTGGGGTAGGCAGGCACATCAATATGATATCACACTGGTCAAGAAAATTTTCAACTTTGCCATAGTCTGTCGTGAACTCGATACGTTCCTTATTGCGGATCAAAAGATCAGCCAGACCTTCTTCAAATAGGCAGGACTGAATAATATCTCGATCATTTGAGCCGAGTTTTTTTATTTTATTTTCATCGATGTCATAGACCAGAACCTGGTGGCCGCTGTCAGCCGAGACTGCTGCTGAGCAGGCTCCCACAAAGCCAGATCCGATGTAGAGAATGTTCATAATTATGTACGAAATACGAAAAATTCGAAAATTACGAAAATGGATGAATTAACATTTTTCTTTAAAAAAAGCTATAGTAGTGTAGCATAAATTGGTGTTTTTTTCAATACTTGTACTTTTGAACAAATTTGCCTAAGTATAAGAAAAAAATGGCAAAAATAAATATTTTAATCATACACAAATTCTCTCTCCAAAAATACAAAAACATATCCACAGCTTAATATGGTGTATATTGAAAAATCTGCTAAACTTATCATATCTAAATTGTTAATAATAAAATTATATGACTACCGAACGTGAAGAGAAACAATGTCCAATTTGTGGAGCTCCAGAAAGAGGCTGCAATTGCATAAAAGAAATTGAAAAAAAGGCTTTGATGCAAATTTGGTCATTGGTGAAATCCCAAATCATGAAAAACTAGCCACACAAATTGCTACTTTCATGGATACTGATGCCACTGAACCAAGTGAGGGTAATATCAGAGAAGGATGGACCTCTGACGCACATTTGCGCAAATTAGAAAGTGTAGTAATGCACGAAAACCACCAAAACCAGACTTTTGCTGATATTGCAGAAAATGCTGGAGAAAGAAGTAAAAGCCCTGCTGTAAAAATTCTTCTGAAAATAGGCGGACAAATTAACGGATTGAGGCGCATGACCGATAAAGAACCGATCAAAGACGAAGTTGACAAACTAATCAGAGAGGCCGCAGAGGAAATTGATCAGCTGGAGGATGGAACTAAAAAAGAACGCCTAGACTCACTGTTGGATTATAATGCTGGTGAGTGGAATAGAGTTATGGGAAATTATGACCTGGCTGCTGAATTGAAAAAACGCTCTGCAACCAAAGCCGAGACAAGCGGGGATAGAGTAGGTGCCTCTATCGGGTATGTCGGTGAAAGTGTTCAGAAAGTGAATGAAGCTTTGGTAAATGGTGACCAAACAGAAATAGCTGCGAATCTAGAAGAAATGATTAGTCGTTCTGATCATCTAATAAAAGTAAATTTGGTTTAAGTAAGACTTCATCGGGCCATCCCCGCAGCAAGCTGCGGGGTATTGGCAGAAAATCTTATTTCAACCAATGTTAGTTTTCACTTTTTCGATGCAAGCATCGAGGAATAAAACCGCTTAAAGATTAAAAGAATGCACTGGAGAAACTTATGATGAGACCCGCTGGAAATATCTAAACATGCCAGCCCATGTCCTGCTAGCTCATGTTTGGGCTAATGCTCCGCTAGAGGATACTGATCGTTTTGGAGACCTGCTCCGTGAATATAGCAACATAGATCCTGCAGTGGCAGAAAGTCATAAGCATGATATAACTGCCTTTGCAGCTTGTGAAGCTTGGTTGCAAAATGATACAACAAGGGCCAAGAAGCTAGCTGAAGAAGTACTGGTAGCAGATCCAACTCCACACGAACAGAGCACCACAACTGCCAAACTAATCCTGGCAAGGGTTGTTGCTGGGGAAGGCGATACCACTAGAGCGAAAAATCTTCTAGAGGAGATATCTGCACCTGGGCACTACATGCACCAAGTACGAACTATTGCCGAGCGTGAACTGGCTGACTTGGGAAATTAAAAAATTGTAAAAAAATTCTCTACTTCAGGTAGAGAATTTTTTGTCTGTTGTTTTTGTGTGTTTTGAACTAATCTACAACTCGATATCAGTGTAATCTACTAAAATCTAAGTAATCTGTATTTAGACCTCAAAATCCAAACCATCAATCGAAGTCAGCATCTCCTTGATCTCATCAGTAGTCATCAGCTGCTGATCTTTGGAAGAGTACTCTTTGAATTCAGCGCCTTTGGTGCCTGGATACTCAATAGATTTGATGTCATTAAAAATTTCATAACCCACATCGGGACGCAAAATATACATATCTTCTGTCTCAAGAGCATTTTCTGATTCAGCCAGGCTAAGCAGCTTCTCATGTTGTCTTTCACCAGCTCTCCGACCAATTATCTTGGTCTCTATATCTTTTGGCAAATCATTTTTTTCCTTTACTATCTCTAGGACTGACTGCGCTAGGTCACCAATAGTTGCCACCGGCATCTTGAGAATAAAAATCTCTTGACCTCTGGTCATGGTACTAGCCTTAAAAATGAGATCCACAGCTTGGTGAGTACTCATAAAAAATCTGGTCATATCTGCATCTGTCACAGTCACTGGTCCACCTTCCTTGATCTGTCTGATAAATAATGGCAAGACAGAACCACGAGAACCAAGGACATTACCAAAGCGAACCGAACAAAACTTGGTTTGCTTTTTTCCTTTATAAAAAAATGATGATAAGATTAATTTCTCTGCCAAAAGCTTGGTACAGCCCATCACATTGGTCGGATCAGCAGCCTTATCTGTGGAGATACTGACTACTTTGTCCACTTTGTTGGCAAAAGCACAAGAAATGATGTTTTGCACACCACCGACATTGGTCTTCACTGCCTCAAAAGGATTGAGTTCACATGACACAACATGCTTGAGAGCCGCTGTATGAAAGACGATGTCTACATTTTCCATTGCCATCATCAGACGCTCCTTATCACGCACATCTCCAACCAAAAATCTCATTCTAGGATCTCTGCCCAATCTATGTGCTAATTCAAACTGTTTGGTTTCATCACGACTGTAGACCCTCACCTGTCTGACACCAGCTTCGAGAAGCTGTCTTGTTATCTCCGAACCAATGGAGCCTGTACCTCCAGTTACCAAAACTGTTTTGTTTTTGAATTGTTCTTTCATATAATTTTTAGTTTACCTTCTAGATATTACACATCCAGACCTGAAGGAGGAAAAATATATCTAATTGTTTGAGCGCCATTGCTTGCGACTCTTGGTTGGCGCCAAACAATTAGATATATTTTTACGACTGAAGTGGTTATTTATAAAAAATTAAATATTTTTGATACATTTTTTTAATCCCCAAGTCTAGATCATATTCCAAATCTTGTCCAATAATATTCTTCAATTTACTGCCATCTCCTATTACTGAAAATTTTTCAAAAACAGATTGGCCAAATCTATAATTTAATTTTTTGTATGTCACTTTTTCCACCAACCCAATAAGATCCAAAATCGATACCCCCTCACCTGTACACAAATTGAAAACTTCGATTTTTTCCTTTTGGTCAAACTCTACAATAGCATTCAACAATCTTGATACATCTCCCACAAATATATAATCCCTCACTTGTCCTCCATCACCATTGATAATAAATTGTTGATTACTGATCAATGCTAATAATATATAATTCAAAATTCCTTTATTTTTGACATCACCATAGACATTTGCCAATCTAGCTATACACAACTTTATATCATTCCTATCAACAAATTCTTTAAGCAATTTTTCTTCTTCATATTTTGCTTTTTCATAATCAGTCTTAGGTTCTGGCACCACTTCTTCATCATGTATTTGCGATGAATCTGGATAGACTAGTAAAGTGGATAAATATACGATCTTTTTCAAACCATTTGCTGATTCCAGAGCCATCATAATATTCCCCATCCGAACACTACTTGGCTGCACGGCTATCACCACCACTTCTATGTCATCCAAAATATTTTTTAGCGACAAAAAATCATTATTTAAATCTATTTTTTGATAACAAACCCCTTCTATCGCTTCATTTTTAGATAATTCAGTAGCATGCACGGCTACCACTTCTTTTCCACAATTCACCAAGTCACGACACAAATACCCACCGACAAATCCTGTACCACCTATCACAAGTACCTGCATACTAATATGTTATTACTTTTTGGATTGGAGGAAGATCAATGGTTTCCAAAATCTCAACTATCTGCTTGGCTGTATTACCACGGTCATAAGGATTTTTTCCTTTTTTGACACTAGCGATAAATTCCTCATCAGTCAAGGCCTTCACGATCCCCTTCTCAATAGCCTCTTGGTCGTTTGGCACATCAATCACATTGACCCCTCGTTCACGACGCTGCTGTCTGGTCCCTATATTGACAGTGGGTAGACCAAACGAAGGAGCCTCATGAATACCAGAACTAGAATTGCCAACCAAAACGTCAGCCACGTTCAACAGCCGTAAAAAATCTTCATAAACTATGTGGGGCAAGACATGAATTCCTGCTTTTTTGATAGATTCAATTATTCTTCGACCGCCAGCATCGTGATTGGAATAAATGGCCAAAACTTCCAAATCATGAGTCTCTTTCGTTTTTTTGATAGCAGCAATGCTTTTGTCTATTTGTTGTTCTACCTCTTCTACTTCAGTAGTAACCGGGTGTTGCAAAAATATAGCTAATTTTTTGGCCAGGTCAATGTCGTATTTCTTGCTAATATCCTCTTTGCTTGGATAATCTATTGATTTGATAGTATCAAGACTAGGACTACCAACCAAAAATACATAGCTGGGGTCTTCTCCCAATTTTACAATTCTCTCCACACTTTGCTTGGTAGCAGCGAAATGAAGATGAGCAAACTTGGTACAAGCATGACGCAGTATTTCATCTATCGTGCCAGTAACTTCCCCACCCTGCATATGAGCAACATGGATATTCAAATGGGTGCCTGTGATAGCAGCAGCAAGATGTGCCCCTAGATCAAATCCACAAAATACTATATCTGGCTTCAGCTTTGGGATAATGTCTGCCATGCCTATCAAGGCCTTACCCATAGCCCTAACCATCGAAGCACCATCATCCGGATCATCCTCTGCAAATATAGGAAGGGTGGCATCTATTTCAAAACCATCTTCCTTGACCACTTTTTCTGTTTCACCAAAATTTTTGAGAAGGTGAGCACCGGTGATAAGCAAAAGAAGCTCTAGCTCTTCGCTAGCCTGCACAGCTTTCATGATTGGCTTTAGTCTACTATAATCAGCTCGCCTCTCAGTAACAAATAAAATTCTTCTTTTAGACATATTTATAAATCTATATCATTATATTTTAAATGTGTATCTATAGGGATGTCATTTCTTACGATCTTACCAAGCAACCCCTCATATTCTCCTGCCTTTATCTCTCCAGTACCCGGACGCTTCACCCAGATATTTTCTTTTGTTAATTTTTCGCCTTCTTTTATATCTTGTATTGTCACTACAGTTGCAAAAGCAAAATCTATTGTCACTTGTTCCTCTTTGGCTGCTTCTTTTTTGCCACCACGCATCTTGAATATCTCTCCTGAATCAAAAATCAAATTCTCAAGAGCTTCAGGATCCATGGAGTTGACAATGTCTGGGCCAGGCCTATCCATACTATCTGTGAAATGCCTCTCGAGGATATCAGCTCCAAGAGCTGTAGCAGCCAAACAAGCCAAATTGGATACTGTGTGGTCGGACAATCCTACGACAGCATTGGAGAATTCTTTTTGCAATTCTTGCATCCCCCCTAGTCGAACTAAGTGCGGAGGCGTGGGGTAGAGATTGGTGGTGTGGAGAAGCGCATAAGGAACATTATATTTCTCTACTATTTCTACAGCCTTCTTGACGCTTGCTATATTATTCATGCCTGTACTTATGATCATGGGCTTACCAAACCCTGCAATGTGCTCGACAAGAGGATAATTATTGCACTCCCCTGATCCAATTTTATAGGCAAGCACTCCCATTCGCTCCAGACGATCAGCTGCTGCTCTAGAAAATGGGGTACTAAGAAAAATCATCCCTTTTCCTTCTACATATTCTTTCAATTTTATTTCATCTTCTTCATTAAGAGCACATTTCTCCATGATGTCATAAATTGAATCTGTAGAATTGCCTGGGATAACTTTTTTGGCCTCTTTGCTCATCTCATCCTCTATCACATGGGTCTGGTGCTTGATCACTTCTGCTCCAGCCTGATGTGCAGCATCGACAATGGCAAAAGCCACTTCCAAATCACCTTCATGATTGATCCCAATATCGGGAATAACAAAAGTAGGAAAGTCTGGACCGATCTTCCTGTCTCCAATTTGAATGAAATTATTTTTTGGCATAAAACAGCAATAGATTTCTCTCCAATTTTTATTTTAATAAAGTTAATAAATAGTAGGATATTTTTGTCAGCAACAGTCTGCTCCTTTTAGATTTTGATGGCTAAAATATCCTACTATTTATTGATGGTCACAAAAATTAGTTAATGTTCATTATTAAAATCTACAAATCTTTAAAGCCATCCAAAAAACCAAGGATACGTTCATCTTCCTGAAATGTATACGGAAATTCTTTCTTTCCTTCTACAGCCTGGAGAAAATCACCAATCTCCGCTTCATACGCTTCTTCACCTGTATTGTATTGTCCCACCTTCTTCCCGCTGTCAAGATCAATTACCTCAGTATCTCCTTTTTCTGTACCAAAAATACTAATTTTTTTACCCAACCAATCCCAATCTATGGTCCCTTCTGTCCCAATTATTTTCAAAGTTCTGCCAGCCTTTCTGTTTATGAGATCAATCATCATATTCCCCACTATACCATTTTCAAATTGTGCGGTGGCAGCATAAATATCATCTGCTGTCATTTCTAAATCTGATATTTTTCCACGCAAGCCGTAAACTTTCTTTACTGAACTACTGAACATGTCTATCAGCCAGACCAGCTCATAGGCAAACATCTCAGGACAACCCCCAGTATCCTTCTTGGCAAAGTAAACTTCTTTGTAATCTTCATACGGATGCCAATCTGGCAGATATTGCCCAAGATAATGATTAAAAGACAGTGGCTTACCTATTCTTCCTGACAAAATTAACTCTTTAATTCTTTTGACAGCAGGAAAATAACGGAATGTACAAGACGGTGCTGCCACAAAATCATCACCAAGCAAAGGATAAAGCTCTTGGTAACCGTCAGGCTTGGTAGTCACTTCTACAAAAAAATGCTTTTTCTTTTTGGCAATCTGTAAAAAATACTGATGATGCAAATTTGGCGGAGTAGAAATGATGTAGGCATCTGGATTTATCTCTTGCTCTGCTTCTTCAAAATTTACAAAAGTTTTTATCCCGTATTCTTTGCCAACCTCTGTACTTCTCTCTTCTGAAGGGTCAAACCCAAAAATCTGCTCCGCTGGAATTTGATGAAATTTCAAATTTCTAATGCGGCGCTTACCCATCGAACCAAGTCCAATGATAAGAAATTTTTTATCTGTTTTCACTGGCATATTTCTTTAAATCTTCTATTATTTCTACATCGTGTATTGCCTCATCTACGTTGGAAAAGTAATCACCCTTTTGGAGAGAATCTATAAAAAAATCAATCTCTCTCTCATACATATTGTTGCGTTCCAGTTCTATTTTTTCACTCAAAATAACACTCTCATGATTCTTGACAACAATCGTATTGTTATCGCTATTCCAGACTAGAGTACCCTGGTCCCCAGCTATCTCCAAATATCTACCATAGGGAACGCGGATATAATCTTGGTGAATTGATACTATCACTCCAGAATCACTAACTAAAACACTCTCTGCACAATCCTCAGTATCTATCTCCAAACTTGAAATTTTGTCTAGATAACAAATTTTGGCTTGCAACTTTTCTCCCAATAGCCAGGCCGGATAGTTTATTTCATGCACTAAGTCAAGCATTACTCCCCCGCCATCATCCTTACTAGATGAATAACACTGGCGATAATCTCGCTCTCTCCACTGGAGCAAATCCTGTCCAACTGAAACGCGCATATAATAAATACGACCCAAAATTTTATCCTTCAAAATTTTCTTAATGTGGAGAAATGGTTCAAAAAAATGAAAATTATAAGCTACCCAAGAACTAATTTCTTTTTGCTTCATTTCTTCCGCCAGCTCTGTCAACATTTTGATGTTATTTGAAAGAGGCTTTTCAATCAACAGTGCTTTTGGATTGAGCTTAATACATTTTTCAATTGTTTCCACGTGCTTCGATGTCTCGTTGGTAATAAAAAATGCGTCAAAAGGACCATGCTTGGCTAGCTCATCCCAAGAAGAGACAGTTGTAATGTTTGACAAATCAGTTCGCTTGGATAAAACAACAGTATCGACATCTTTATAAAACTGCAAATTCTCTAGATGCCTTTTTCCAATTGAACCAAATCCAATTATGCCAATTTTCATAGACCTTTTTTTTCTTGTTCTAATTCTAGAATTCTATCTTTCATTTTTTCTTTATTTTGATAAAAAAGCTCAGCCATGGCCCACTCTTCTGGATCATCTAGGTCAACCGAACGCCATTTTGGACAAACCACTGCTTTGGTCTTCTTGGTAATCACCAATTTTTCTTTCAATAAAGCTCCCATCTCAATGATATAAACAAAACAACCATTTAGTAGATAGGCCTTCTCCCAAGTCTGTGTATTATTAGAATGTGTCTCTAATCCATTGACAAGAACTGTGTCATTTTCTGTGCTAAGATGATATAGCTTAGGATGAGTCGGGCAGACTGTCAAAACTGTTGTGGCATCAGTGTCTTGCATCATCTGCCAACAATCTTCAATATCTTTAATTTCTCGCAAAAGAGAAGTGGTTTGTAAAATCATCAAATGTGTCGGCTCATATCCTTCATCATTTTTTAATTTTTCCAAAGTATAGAGAATACTGTCGACGACATTGGCACTATCCGATGCCAAATGTTCAGGACGCAAAAATGGTACATCTGCTCCATACTTTTTTGCCACCTTAGCGATCTCTTCTGAATCAGTGTCTACGACTACTCTATCGATAAATGGCACGGACAAAGCCTGCTCAATAGCATAAGCAATCAAAGGTTTACCCAAAAAATCCTTGATATTTTTACCAGGAATTCTTTTGGAGCCAGCCCGAGCTGGGATGTAGGCTAGTATACGCTGCTCTTTCTTATCCATATTATTCTAAATCTTCTTTAAGAATATGTTCGCCATTTTTAATATTTCTTTTTACTTTTTTGTCAACCAAAGTGTCAAATTCTTCGATAGATATATGCCCATCTTCAGGCCGATATGGACGAATAGACATAAGATCATCTGGCTCGAGCACTGATCCGACTGACAAATCTTTGTGTGCACAAATTGCCTTATGAGCCCAAGTCTTGTATTGCAATACTTCATCATCAATCTGATAATTTCTAGTTATTTGATAAATCTCATCTACATCTGCTAGCATCTTTTTGAACTGATCTGGAACAATACCAACTGAAATATCAAGACTCTCAAATTTTGGTTTGACCTTATGTTCTGGAAGACAGATATGCTTTTCCATAATCGTCACTTCCTCCATGCCTGCTGCTACCAAGATAGCATTGGTCCCAGCCACATGATCAGAATACCCAAAGTTAAATTCTGGAAATTTGGACTTCATTTTCTCGATCAACCTCAAATTGGCCAGACGTGGCGGTGTTGGATAAATGGTTGTACAGTGAAATATAATTAACTGATCAGCGTAATTTTGGTATTTTTCTAAAACCCGCATTACTTCTTCTTCTTGCAAAAGACCAAGAGAAAGTAAAACTGGCTTGCCTGTGCCAAGAGCCATATCTATCATTCGATAGTTATTGCTATCACCAGACCCAATTTTTAAGACTGGCATCCCAGCTTCGGCTAGCTCTACCAAATCATACTCATTGTGGGTAGTAGCAAAACAAGTGATTCCTTTTTCTTTCCCATACTTCATGATTTCAAGAAAATCACTTTTACTCAACGCTCTTTGACTAAGACGCTCTCGCCAATGAACGTCTATCTCACTAACTACATTTTCTGGAGTAATACTTTGGAATTTTAAAAGTCTAATACCCGCCTTTATGGCTTCATCTACGAATTTTAAACCTACTTCTTTTTCACCAAATGTCAAAACACCAGCCTCTGCGATTACTTCTGGTTTTTTGTTTGATCCAACTATAATACCCCTATCTAATTCTATATTCATAAATTAGTAGTGAGTTATGCTTATATTATTTACAAACAAAGCCGAAAAATGAATTGATTTCTTGGACAGCAACAGTCTGCAAGAGGTGTGATTTTGCTGGCTAAAAAATCAATTCATTTGAGGCAACATAGGGAAAACCTATTATTTAAATTCGATAGTTATGATAGTTTATTTCTTCTGCTCCCACTTTATTTTTGGAGTAATAGTATCTTTATTAATATTATCCCTGTAATCCATAATCTTCTTCAACATACTATCCACCAATACATCAGACAATTTATTTGGCTTCAGCCCAAGATCCAACAACTTGGTGTGCACAGGATTAAAGTAATGCTCTTCTGCTTCTTTGCGAGGATTTTCAATATGCTCAATTCTCGGATTCAACCCAAGCTTTTGTCCGGCACTTTGAACCATTTCTGCCAATTCTTTGACAGAAAATAACTCTGTAAACTGGTTGTAAATTCTAAATTCCCCCCTATCTGCAGGATTCATAGCGGCAATTTCAACACATTGCAAGGTGTCTACAATATTTAAGTATCCTCTAGTCTGCCCACCTTTACCGTAAGGAGTAATCGGCATATCAGCCACAGCCTGGACACAAAAACGATTAAGAGCAGTCCCGAATACTGCATCATAATGTAAGCTGGTGGCCAGACGCTCATCTTTTTTTGTTTCTTCGGTCTCAATACCATAGACAATACCCTGATTCAAATCTGTAGCTCTGAGATCCCAAATCTTACAGGCAAAATAAATATTGTTACTATCATGCACTTTAGATAAGTGATAAAAAGAACCTGGATTTTTTGGGAAAAGCATCCGATCAGTCCTTCCTTTGTGCTCAATATCAATGTACCCTTCTTCAATATCAATATTTGGTGTACCGTACTCTCCCATGGTTCCAAGCTTTACCAGATGAGCATCTGGACAATTTCTCTTCATGGCAAACAAGACGTTTAGAGTGCCCATGACATTATTCATCTGAGTGTTGACAGCAGTAGAATTGGTCATCATGGAGTAAGGAGCTGAGGGCTGTTCACCATAGTGAACAATGACATCAGGCATGAATTGGACAATAAACTTATTGACAAACCTCTTGTTCAATAGATCTCCAATGTATGGAGTGATTGTCTTTCCGGAAACTTCTTTCCAAACTTTTATTCTTTCGTGCAATGTAGATATTGGGATAAGAGGCTCTACCCCTTCTTCCAGTTCCCACTTTCGTTTGTTAAAATTATCTACTACAGCCACTTCATGACCTTTGTTTGAAAAGTACATTGCTGTTGGCCATCCCAGATAACCATCTCCTCCCAAAATAAGAATCTTCATATATTCAATATACAAAATAGTAATTAAATTAATTAGTTTTTTTTTCTACATCACAAATGACTCCACAAGCTACAGTATTATTACTCATCTCATCGATCAAAATGAAATTGCCAGTATTTTTGTTTTCACTATATTTGTCAAACAACAAAGGATTGCGTGCGGAAATAGAAACAGCACATATATCATTTATATACATACTATTTCCACCAGATTTTTTTTCCAAACTATCAACATCTAGGTAATAATAAATATTGTCTACACAGCATCTTTGTGTCTGTGTGGTATGCTTTATCAAATAGCTTCTTTCCAGTTTTTGCATTGGCTCTTTGTCAAACCAAAATAATAACGCATCAATTCTCTTATTTATTTTCGGGCTATTAGAATTCTTGACTATCATATCTCCCCTACTGACATCCACTTCCTCTGTCAATGTCAATACGACAGATTCAGGGTCAGATGCTTCTTCCTTTTCTCTATCAGCTACAAAAATAGACTTGACATGTGTACTAGTGCCAGATGGTAATATAGTGACTTGGTCACCTTTTTTTATAGACCCTCCCCCTACTTTACCAGCATAGCCTCTCCAGCTTCCTTCTCCTCTCACCACGTATTGAACCGGAAAACGAAATACATCAAGGTTACCTTGTGTTGAATGAGGTACGTCTTCCAAGAACTCCAAGACGGTCTTACCGCTAAACCAATTCATATTTTCACCACGGTTGACTACCATATCGCCTTTAAGAGCTGACACTGGGATGAAGTCAACATCTTCAACACCTAAACCAGAGAGATAGATAAGGAAGTCTTTTTTTACTTTATCAAAAGCAAATTGGTCATATTGTACCATATCCATCTTATTTATCAATATCACTATGTGCTTTACACCTAGACTAGCTGCAATGTAGATGTGCCTCTTTGATTGCTTTGTTACGCCCTTCTTTACATCAATCAAAAATAAGGCGACATCAGCACGAGATGCTCCAGTAGCCATATTTCTAGTATATTGTTCATGACCAGGAACATCCGCCACTATAATCCTTCTTTTTGGGGTGTTTAGGTATCTGTAAGCCACATCTATTGTAATTCCCTGTTCACGCTCAGCAGATAAGCCGTCGGTAAATAGAGAAAAATCTATATCTTCACTCGCCCCTCTAGTGCTATCCTTTTTTAATTTAGAAAGTTGATCTTCATATATTGCCCCACAATCAAAAAACAATCGGCCTATCAAAGTTGATTTACCATCATCGACACTGCCTGAAGTCGCTATCCTCAAAAGTTCTGAATTTTGTGCATCTTTTATGTGCATATTTATTTTATATTACTCTTCTTTTGCCACTCCCCAATCTATGCTATTCCAAAACCGTTCATGACCATAATAAAGGATCATCTTGAAGAAAACCTCAATAGACCCAATACTAAAAGCAATAAGAAAGTCTTTTGTCAATAAATAAGAAATTGTTACTGTTGCCAAAGTAGCAATGATTCTCCAACTGATTGTTTTAGTGAAAGTTCTAATCTGTTTTTCTTTTTTACTCATATTTTTTTGGTTACTCGCGATCATTATTACACTGAAGAGGAGCGGAACAAAGTATTATTCCTTTTTTACCTGACCACTGTGTGAGTCAAAGCGAGTTTGGTAAGGTAAAAAAGGAATAATACTTTGTGGAGTGAAAAAATCCTGTAAATACAATGAATATTTACAAATATTCAAAAATATCCTTCCTTTTTCTTTTGTTCCATCGAAGATGATGAGCCGTGATCAATAGCTCTCGTCTCTCTTTCAGAATTTTTTGCCAGATACAATTCTTCAATAATGCCATCTATGGTCGTAGCCAAAGAAGGTACACATCCAGTCGATGGCGAACAACCCAGAGTCCTGTAGCGAAACATATCTTCTATAATTTCTTCATCACCAGCTTTGACATATTTATCAAGACGTAAGTATACTCCTCTTTTTTTGATAACTCTTTGTTTTTTGGAAAAATAAAGAGGAACTATTTCGATATTTTCTTTTTTTATATATTCCCAAATGTCTACCTCTGTCCAGTCTGAAAGTGGGAAAACTCTCATCGATTGCCCCTCATGCAGGCGAGAATTATAAAGATGCCAGAGCTCTGGTCGTTGATTCTTAGGATCCCACACTCCCCCCTCACCACGAACAGAGAAAATTCTTTCCTTAGCTCTTGATTTTTCTTCATCTCTTCTCGCACCACCAAAAGCTAGATCAAAATTATGTATATCAAGTGCTTCCAGGAGGGGTTTGGTTTTTTTGTAATATATGTACTCCTCTGTATGAGCTTGTTCTGGATTCATGTTCATAGCTATCACTTCCTCATTTTTATGGACTATGAGATCTACTCCTATTTTTTTGGTATAGTAATCTCGAAATTCAATCATCTCTGGAAATTTATAACCTGTGTCTATATGAAGAAGAGGAAAAGGAATCTTACCAGGATAAAATGCTTTTTGCACTAATCTAAGCAATACTGAAGAATCCTTCCCTATCGAATAAAGTAAGACTGGATTCTTACATTCGGCCACTGCTTCACGAATGATAAAAATACTTTCCATCTCAAGTTGTTCCAAATAACTCAAACTACGCTGTGACATAAAATTATCTAGTATGTAAACCACATTCACTAGTGGTATCATTTGTATTATGAAAACGACCAAACCTCTCTTCGCTGGTGTTACTTTTCTTTGTGCATGGCTGACAACCTAAAGATGGATAGCCTTGATCATATAGTGGATGATAGCTGAGATTTCTTTCCTTTATGTATTGCCAGATATCATCTTTGGTCCAAAAAACAATTGGGTTTATCTTGGTGATATCTTCTTCTACTTCTGTAATTTCTGTATCCTTGCGACTTTCTGCCTCATCTCTTCGCAGACCAGTAACCCAACTATCATGTGCTTCAATTACTGGTTTTATAGCTGGTTTTTTCATAGCACAACACTTGTACTTTCCATCCTTGATCATCTCATCACCAAAAGAATTCTCAATATCTTCTTTTTCTTCTGGAGTTGGTCTAATCCATTTAAAGTTCATGCCTGTTTCTTGTACTAGCTGGTCTGCAAAATCTAGTGTCTCTTTGAATTCATAGCCTGTATCAATTCCAACAAAATTCGCTTGGGGGTCGACACTCATTACCAAATCTACAATCACTCTTGAATCTTTACCAAAAGAACAAGTAACAAAAACTTTCTTATTTTCTTCAAATAGATCTTTGATAATTGTTTTACTTTGTTTGATCTTTTCGGCAAGTTTCATAATTTATGTGTTATTGTTCTTTTGTCTATATTCCAAAAAAATTTTTATCGAATCAAGATCCTCTGGATAATCAACATCCATTGAGTAAAATTGATCTATTACTAAAGGATAGTTTCTTTTACCTTCCATTTTCTTTTCACTAGTCAGTGTCTCGAAACTAGACAACCAGAGGTTGGCTGCTTTATAAAATTTTGGCTTTTGCTTATTTTCTACATTTTGGTAATGAAGTTCGTCTTGCCAAAAGACAATCGTACCATCTTCTTTGATCTCTCGAATATTATAAGGATGATTCAAGGTATCCACTTCTGATACTGCCACTACTGAGTCTGCTTTTTTGTCTATAGCTAGACTCACCGCTGTGTCAATCTGCTTGGTGTCGATAAGAGGTGAAGCAGCTTGTAACAAAATTACATAGTCGGCTTTATAACCTTCGTCTTTTTCCAATTTTTCGACAGTATAAACCATGGTATCAATGACTGGACTATCATCTCTAGCCAACTCTGCTGGGCGTATAAATGGTACATCTGCTCCATGCTCTTTCGCAACTCTAGCAATTTCATCATCATCAGTAGAGACAATGACGCGATCAACCAATGAAGATTTTTTGGCTGCTTCAATTGACCAAGTCAAAAGAGGTTTGCCTTGCAACAAAGCTAGGTTTTTACCAGGAAACCTTTTACTACCCCCTCGTGCCGGGATTATTACCACTACATTCATATATTCAAATTATTTTTGAGCGATAAATCTCAATTTTAGACCAATACCAAGTTCATTCATTTTGTTTTCCAATATCTTTTCATTTTCAGGATCCAATATAAAATCCCTGAATTTTTTTGGCAAAAAATCATATATTTCATCACCAAAGGGATCCAAAAATTGAAAACTATTAATCATTGAATCCTTCCCTGTATAGCATGTGTTCACTTCAATATTTTCATTCTTCCAACCAAGATTTGAGAATAAGTATCTCAAAGTATCTTCTGAAAAATAGGAAAGATGCAGACGGCCAGTAAATGTACGAGACATTTCATGTAGTGTCATACAGACAAGACTCTGTACATTAGGGCAAATTCCCAAAAATATTCCACCTGGCTTTAAAATACGATAAATATCTTTGACGACATCAATCGGTTCAGGCAAATGTTCGATCACACCAAACATAGTGACAAGATCAAAACTATTATCCTCAAAACCACACTCATGCAACAATTTTCTCTCTACCTTTACTCCATACATCTCTTCAGCATACTTAGCAGTCCTTTCATTTAGCTCCAGACCAAGTGTGTCATAACCCCTCTCTTTGGCTGTGTGCAAAAATCCTCCCACGGAACATCCGATATCAAGCACTCTGCCAGATGGAACCTGATCTTGAATTTTGTCTAAAAAATAATTATATAATTTACCTCTAATCTCCTGATGCTTTTCAGACGATAAAAAATCAAAACCAGCATCATTGGTGTCAGATTCTTCATTGTACTGCTTTACTACCGCTTCTTCATTAGCTTGGGGATTGACATAGACATGTGCACAATTACTACAACGCACAAAATCAAAGCCATTTTTTGTAAAAAGCACAGTGAAATTTGGTGAATGACAAAGTAAACAATTTATTTTTTTTACCAAGTGTTCAAAGACCTTACCAGTCTTTGGGTCAACTAGTTTGTCCAATTCTTTATCACGTTCTTCAAAAAATCTTTCTCCTTTTGTCTGTTTATCAAATGTACTCATACGTATAAAATTAATAAGTTATTCTTTTGCGTAAAAGTTTTTTGTTTATTTCTAATTTTTTAATAATTTTTATAATTTGTTCCGAGACATCACCTTCTCCAAGGCGATTACCGCACTTGCCCAATCCTTTTATATAACCACTGTCTTTCAACACAAAGTGTATTTTCTTTACTATATCTTCTTTGTCAGCCAAGGCATCAACCACATTCTTTTCTCTTGCTCTACCAAGTTGCCTATTACCAATATTTATTGCTGGCAACCTGAGGTAAGGAGCCTCCACCAATGCACATGATGAATTGCCTATCAAAAACTGGGCATTATCAAGAAGACTCAAAAAATCCAGATGCTCAATATTTTTATAGATCAAAAACTGTGGATCATCCTGTACTTCTTCTATGGCATTGACCACTTTTTCATACCCAGGATCTGAGCATGGGTATATAATGAAAGCTCTATTTTCTGATGACGATTTGACCGCCTCGATGATGGAGTGCATGTATTCTCCATTCTTATCTGGGGACTCAAATGTGTCTGGATGGGTCAGTATTATACTATATTTTTCGCCTTTTTTCAAGCCGTATTTAGGTGCTATTTTTTCGATGGTTGGGTACATTTTTTTGACAATTCTATCTATATATAGAGATCCTACGGTATGAATACGCCATTTTTCTTCTCCCATTTTTTTTATTCTTTCTGTTGAATCATCTGATTCAGGAAAGTGTAGGTGGGCTAGCTTGGTAATGGCATGTCTCTGAATATCATCTATATTTCCAGATACATCACCACCTTGGGTGTGAGCAATAACAACACCCAGATTAAGAGCAGCAAGAGCCATCACCAGGTGCTCCCCCCTATCCCCGTGAACAAAAAGGATGTCTGGACTTAATTCAGATAATAATTTTGCAGATTTTTGGAGACAGACGCCAAGATTTTCTGTACGTGCAATCGGTGAGTCGACTCGTCCAGCTCCCATTTCAATAATTTCTAATGTAGAATTTGGGAAGAGCGATTGCGCTTCTTCGACAGTACTGCCAAACTCTTTGGCAGCATGCATGTCTCCCAAAATTATCTGTAATTCCAAATCAGGATCTTTTTCAATAAGATTCATCAGAGGGACATAGGCACCAAAGCCTCCTCTTTTGCCGGAAAATATACAGATTTTTGTATTTTCTCTCATATTATTTGTTCAGCTCATCAAGAATAAAATTAGCTATTCTCTCTGCACTTTTCCCATCTACTTTATAGCACAGATCTTTCAAAAGTAGCTTCCTCTCAGAATGCTTGTGTTCGGGATGCTGTAGATAAAAATCTATTTGTTGTAATAGCTCACTCTGAGTATCTACCAATTTAACAGCCTTAGTATCCAGCACCCAATCATAGTGGCACGTACTATACATTATGTTTGTAATGTCTTTTCCTTTCTTGAAACGAACACCATAATTGATCGCGATGATCGGCTTATCAAAACAAGCTGTATCAAGTGCCAAGGTGGAAGCAAAAGTGACCATCATATTGCAATGATGCAAGGAATTGGCGAAGTCTGACATATCCTCCCAACTTGGGTCCCAGTTGTCCATAAAAAAATCTGACTTAGTAAACTTATCATCAATAAAGACATTCTGACAGCCTACAAATACTTCATTGTAATTATAATCTTTCAAGGATCCAAAATGTGGTCGAACCAAGACATTGCAATCAGGTATCTCCTTACCTCGAGAATCCACAACTCCTCTAAAAATTTTATCATCCCCCTTTGACCATGGCCCTTCAGAGCCTAAAAATAGAATTGGCAGAGCTGGATCAAAACCTTTTTTGAGGCAATACTCTTCCTTTGACAAAAATATTGTAGGATCACGATACAAATCAAATTGTGGGAAACCGACCACCTCAACAGTATTCTCTTGTAAAGCTTGAAATCTTACTGCTTCTCTCTTCATGACTGGATTTTGTACCAAAAGAAAATCTGGCTCAACTCGGAATAAAAATTTATCTAGGTTGTCCCAACTACGAGGCATGGATATGGTTTTAATATTTCTTCTTTTGGCTTCTTTTAAAAATTCAATATCAAAATGAGTGATAATAGAAGTAGAAAAAACTAGGTCTGGATTATACTTATCAAAAATATCTTTATAATTATCATCTCCAAAAACCAGTAGATCAATCTTTCTAATCATCTTCTTTAGCCACTTGATCTTACTAAGTGGTGAGAACACCAACCATTGCAAAAAGTAAGAAATTTTTCCAGTCCTTTTCTTTTCGTTTATGTGATACTGCAAATACAATCTTGTGCTTTTGGAAAAAACTAATTTAAAAATAAACATATTAAACAATCTTTCCCACCTTCTAAGCACCTTGTGTTTAGCTAGTTCTATTTTCACATTACCCGTCTCAAACTCAGAACGAATATAATCTGGAATACCCACCCCCCTAGTACTTTCTGGAAATATTATAATTATTTGATTATTTTTATCAGCAGAAAGTCGTCTTAAAAGAGAGGTTCGAAGAATATTTCTGACCAGAAGTCCTTTAGAAATTATTACAAATATTGTTTTCATAAAGTAGATTTAGAGCCTAAAATTATAATTTCTTTGAATTCGAAACTACCAAAACACACTATTTTGTATCTTATTTTCTTGGAGCCGACAGTCTGCGACTATGGGATTTCGGACCAAGAAAATAAGATACAAAATAGTTGGGGTAGTTTCTAATTCAAAGAAATTATTGGTTAGTAATTCTATCAGTCACATCTACAAAATCATAAAACTCACTACTGGCATAATCTCCATTTGAAAAATAACTTCTGTCTTCCAAAATTTCATAATCAGTACCAAAATATTCATTAAAAATTAATCTAAAAGTATTGACAGGAGTGATCGAGCTGTACAACTTATCCTCCTCAACTGCTGGTAAGTAATAGGCATTCAACACCCCTAGTCGCTCTCTTAGCATATCGTCAGTTATTTTTTGGTCAGTAGCATGGTCCCAACTTTCTTTATGATAGACTTCTCCAAGCAAAGACGCTGGACCATGATCACCTTGTATGACAATAATTGGTGGGACTTCTGACTTCGACAAAATCTCATCTACCAGTATTTCGATTTGCCTATCAAGATAAATCAGCTGGTCTGCATATGGCTCCTTTGGCCAATTATGGATAGCAAATTCTACATCTGATGAAACTTCTTCTCCATCTTCACCAAATATAAAAGGGGCATGTGGAGAAATAAAATGAGCAATTACAAATTTTGGACCAGCAATTTCTGGCACTTCTGCCAATGCAGACAAAGCACAGGCAATACCTTCACGCAATTTGCTACTAAATATGTAGCTATCAAATGGATTTAGCATGGTAGTTTTTGCCAGCACCACCCAAAATTCTTCCAAATTGTTACAGGAAATCTCTACATCTGCAAAAGTGTTATTACTACTACCACCATAATGGACAAATTTGTAACCAGCAGATTTCAAAATATTCTTGACTGCATTATCCTCTACCATCTCTGCTAGTCCACCTACACCTCGGCTTTCCAAATCTGCAGTGCCCTGATGATACTTCATATTGAGGACAGAAGACAAAGACAAATCTGTAAATTGGTAATTACTCCTACCTTCCGGTACAACATAAAATCCTTTGTCAGTAAGATTATCAATGAACTCCTGATTGTCTCGGTTGTAAAAATCTCTCAAAACACTCTGACTGGCATGGCCATCCAAAATAATATAGTAAATATCAGGCAAGACATCAGGCTTGGTTAGATAAAAATTTTCACTAACATTGCCCTTATCGCCATTCTGCTGGACTGTGTTCACTCCAATTTCCTGCAACCAATAATACCCAATAGTCGCCGCAGACACTAGTACCAATGAAGTTGAAATAATATTCAAAATTTTATTTAAATTTAATAATTTGCTATTAGTCTTGGCTGTGCGATAAATAAGATAAAACATCACACCCACCCAAACAAGCAATAGATAACTGCGCCTACCAAAAACAAAACCAGCTATCTGGGCACCGTCTATCAGACTAAAGGCATGGCCATAGGAGGAGAATAAAATTACAAATATGGAAACTATCACAGCTCCTTTTTTTGTGCCAAATATTTTTATTGACAAAAATAAAAGTAAAAAAGTGCAAAGCAAAACTATCACCATTGGTAAAAGAATATCACCAACAGCTACCTCTTTATAGTTGTTGGCAAACAAAGACAAGACTGGAAAAATGGCAAAAAGAAAAGGATGGGCAACAAAAAATTTTTTCATATTATTTATTATCAGCTAAATTGAAGATATGTTCGGCTCCAACTTCAGAAGAATGTCCAAATGAATAAACACTCTTCTCTCTCAAACTAGCAATCTGCTCTTTATAATTTGATTTTTCTGTTATCAACTGTTCAATGACTTGCGGTACTTTTTCCAAATCTTTTGGTGATACCACCACACCAATCTTGGAACGTAACAAAAGCTCTAAGGGTTCAATATCTAATTCTTTATATTTTTCATTTTTTATTTTTATTGGTGTATCAATAAACAATACTGGCCTCTCGGTGCCAAAAGCATATTCTAGTGTAATACCAGAACATTCTGATACCAAGACATCGGCCTCTAGTATTGAAGTGTCTCCTTTGGTCGATGCTTCAAGCACGAAATCAGGATTATCTTTAAACTCCGAGCTTATCGAGGCGATCAAATCTGGAGAACGACGCCTGGCTTCAGGATGAGGACGAGCAATTACTCGATAGCCAGCATCAAGAAGTATTTTGATTAGGGGCTTACCACACAATTCCAAAATATTATCTTTTCCCCACGATGGAGCAATTAAGATCAATTTCTTATTAGACTTTTGTTCTTTTTGATATTTTTTGTAAGATTGATAAATGCGTTCCAACCTGTGATAGCCAGCTTTTATTAATTTTTTTTTCTTGAGGCTATGGATCTCTTCATACTTCCTAATTTCATCTATCTGATGAGGTCCGACGCACAAAATAGAATCATAATGATCAAAAGCTCCATTGTTGTACATCATATGCGTACTGACTAGAGCGTGAAATACGTAGACATAGTGGACAGGATTAGCTGATCTTTTGAGATGAAATTGATTTAGATCTGTCAAGGTCATCACAAAGACCTTGCAATTGATAAAGGCCATCAAAAAAGGCAATAATTTATTTATATAATAACTATGTATTTTGGGATTGGAAGTTTTCAAAATAGCATCATTGGGATCAGATGTGATATAGCATATATCTTTATTATATTTATCAGTAAACTCACCAATCATTCCTTCAAAAGATGAAAAATATCCCCCATGCTCAGCATAAAAAATAATATCCCTCTTTTCTTTGGAGGTTTTATAAAAAAAACGATAAAAATCTTTTACCTCTCTAAAAAACATACTAACTTTCCTCTTTTTGATTACTTTCTAATAAATTTGCACTAGGATCACTATTGGTCAGATCTGGTTTTTTCTTGGAAAAAAAAGACTTGATCTTACTCCAATATGTCCGAACGGCAACTACCGCACCAATGAGGGCTCCCACAATGGCTTGTAAAATTATAGTGCCGGTTTGCGGGTCAAGGTAGGCACTAGCTTGCTCTGGCCAAAAAAATATCGCAAACCCTACAATAATTAATATATTTACCAAGCGCGATGACTTTCTCATATTTTTAAATTATTTAGAATAATTCTTAGACTATCTTTGGTTAATAACCGTGGATTATTTTTTACCCTATCTGGGTTGAAACCATTTTGAATAATAGTATCTATATCTTCCTCAGATTTGACACCCAACTTTTGCAAATTCCTCGTAAGACCTACCCCGTCCAAAAAATTATTAAGATATCTTTTGGCATCTTCCACACTTTGAGTTCCCAAAATAGTTACCAACTCTTGTATTGTTTCTCTCACATATGTAGCTCCTTTTGGATGAAGGACATCGTCTTCGGTCACTTTGCTATTGAATTCCAGTATGCTTGATAAAGTCAAGGCCACGGCATGACCATGGGGTACTTGAAAATAAGAAGTAAAGGGGTACGAAATAGCATGACAAGCTGTGGTTCTGGTTATTTCAATTGCTTTTCCAGCTAGATTAGAGGCTTTTGACATGGCCATTCTGGCCCGCTTGTTAGATGAATTTTTGACAGCTGTGGCTAGATTATTAGTAATAAGTAGGATCGCTTCTCTGGCATAATCTTTGGCCTGATCTGTAGAAGAGACCGACCAAAAAGACTCAATACTATGGCCAAAAGCATCCATACCAGTAGAAGCAGTTATCTTGGCAGGTAGACTGATAGTCAAATTGGGATCAACTATAGCCACATCAGGAAAAGTATAAAGCTGGTGGGCCAATGAATACTTAGTTTTATCAATATAGACAACTGCATAGCGTGTCGCTTCGCTACCAGTACCAGATGTGGTCGGTATAGCGACAAAATATTTACCACTATTTACTATTTTCTCATCCCCTCGGATAATTTGTTGTGGTGCATGGTCTTGGCAAGACAAAACATTGATGGCCTTTGCGATATCAATGGCACTACCA
Organism: uncultured Gammaproteobacteria bacterium; assembly: GCA_964344965.1. Lineage (GTDB taxonomy): Bacteria > Patescibacteriota > Patescibacteriia > Magasanikbacterales > UBA922 > UM-FILTER-37-12. The sequence continues at coordinate 70,587 of CAYFPJ010000002.1, forward strand.
CCACCAACAGCGATTACCAAATCTGGATCAATTTTTTTAAATTCTACTATCCCCCTCTCAATATCCTCCAATTTTGGATTTACCTCAAAATCAAAAAATTCACTTACTTGGTAGTCTTTTAATAAAGGATCAATAAATTTAGCCGCTCCAGACTTAGTGTATGAATCTTTCCCTCTTACCAAAAATATTCTCTTGGGATTTTTTGCCAAAAGAACTTCTTTTAGTTTGTCAATAACTCCATAGCCAATGTATTCTTGCTGATTTTTCATAATTTATTTACTATCCAAATATTTCATAAATAATTCTTTATTTTTTATTGGACTAATAGTAGGTCTGCCTAGATCCGGACGGGAACCTTTTTTCACTCTCACAATCAACATCTGTGGACCGTCACTACTTTTCATCATACTTATGGCATTGATTAGATCTCCTTTCCTAGATACCAGTTGTGCACCTTGATAATTATTGGCCAAAGCTAATTTTACAAAATTTACTGCTGACGATGTCGTAGGCTGTCCTCCAGTAGATTCATGTGATTCATTGTCAAATAAAATATGATAAAAATTACGCGGCTGATAATATCCGATCGTGGACAAAGCTCCAGCTGACATGATTGCTGCTCCATCGCCATCTAGAATAAAAACTTTCTTTTTTGGTCTCTGAAGAGCAATCTCTGCTGCAAATGAAGATGCACAACCCATCGAACCAACCATCAAAAAATCATTCTCGTGACTTTGTTTTTTCTTCTCTCTGCATTCAAATAATTCTCTTGATGTCTTACCTGTAGTGCCAACTATCACATTACCTTTACCGACAGTATCTACAATTAGATCAATACACTCTTCTCTTTTTAGTAATTGAGTGTCCTGTTCTTTTATTTTTAATTTATTATAATTACCAAAAATTCCTTTTTTAATTACCAAAGCGTAAGCCTTGTTTGTCCTATCTATGTATTCTTTGGCATTCTTGATAATTTTTTCGGCTTCTTGGTGATCTTCACTCAAAAATCCATATTCTATACCCAAGGTATCCAATAAATCCAAGGTAATTCTTCCCATTTTAATATGTTGTGGCGCATCCTTTTTGGATGGTTCACCGCGCCACCCCACCATCAATAGCATCGGGACATGATATACTTCCTCGTCTGTCAGAGAAGTAACCGGGTTGACTATATTCCCTAATCCTGAATTCTGCAAATATACGACTCCAACATTACCCGTGGCCATATGGTAGCCACTGGCCCAGGCAACAGAGTCTCTTTCAATAGCTACTATTCTATTTGTCAACCCCTCTCCATTATGATCATCAAGAAAATCCATCCATTGCTTAAAAGTACTATCAGGCACTCCAGTAAAAAAAATAAAATTATTTTCTTTAAACATTCTAAATAATTCTGGACAGCTCAACATAAAAATTACCTATTCAAAGGAATGAGTGTTAAAATTTCTTTAATGGGCATACATTTGTCATCAACCTCATATGATCTTTCGTTTTGTAATATGGACTCAGCCACATTGACCATAGCTGGATAAGCAGATCTAATCAACTGATTGGCATAAATAACCAAATTAACTCCAGCATCTCTTAGTTCACTCTCATATACTTGATTATATGTCGAAGGTACGACTATCAGAGGAACTTTGTGTTCAAATTCTTTATACTGTCGACAAAAATCAAATATTTCGTTTGCCTCTTTTTCTTTACTATGAATCATAACTCCATCAGCCCCACTGGCTATATATGCTCTGGCTCTCTGAAGAGCATCATCCAAACCATTTTTCAATATCAAACTCTCAATCCTAGCTATAATCATGAAATCATTGGTGATCTGAGCACTCTTACCCATCTTTATTTTGTTACAAAAATTTTCAATAGAATCCTGCTCTTGGACTACGTCTGTGCCAAATAAAGAATTCTTTTTTAGACCCACCTTATCTTCAATAATGACTGCTGACACTCCCAATCTCTCCAAAGTACGAACAGTGAAAACAAAATGCTCTGGAATGCCACCTGTGTCACCATCAACAATGATAGGCTTAGTGCTCACTTCCAAAATATCTTGCAAGGTATCCATCCTAGCGACCAGCTCTATATCTGGCTTACCCTTGGCTGTAGAGTCAGTCAAGCTGCTCAGCCAAATACCATCAAATTCGCGCTTAGCACTTTCTTTATTTACATTGACATTTTCCACAATAAGGGCGCTAAGCCCATTATGAGCTTCTAGAAATCTGACTGTCTCTTTTGCTTCCAAGAGCCGGCTTAATTTATTCAATCTAATTTCTGGGGTAGTACCGATTTGTTTTTTAATCTGGTGCAGTCTGGTAGAAGAGACACCTTCTGTATATTCAGGCTCTACCAATTGACCACCCCATTCACTTAGTGTGTCAATCACTCTTTGCCTGGTTTGTCTCTGTACTCCAGTTTTCCAATCATCACCATGCACAACGTAGTCAGGACGTATTTTTAGTAAATTTGGCACATAGTCAAGCGTCTCTTGAGCAATGACCTCACTGACTCCTTTGATATTTTCCACAATGATCTTGCGTTGCTCAAAAGGCATGTGCGGCAGCCTCTTGTAGCTAGCAATAGCCTTGTCAGTCAAGACACCTACGATAACTTCACCGAGCTTAGTAGCCTCTTGAATAATATTGATATGTCCGTGATGGATAAGATCAGCACTCATTCCGACGTATACTTTTTTCATAAACCATTTTTATTATCTGAATTATCTGACAAAAAATTAATTTTTTCCTTAACAATATATAATGGTCTATCTTGCGCTTCTATATACACTCTACCAATATACTCCCCAATAATGCCGATCATTATCATCTGTACCCCGCCGATAAAAAAGATAGAGATAATGGTCATAGACCATCCCGGAACTAATATTTCTGGATAAAAAAATTTGAAAAATAGTACATAGATAATTCCTAAAATACTTAAAAAGGCTGTAGTAAAACCAAAGTACATTGCCAATTTTAACGGCGCCACAGAAAAACCAGTAATGCCATCTATTGCAAATCTCAACATTTTTCTCAAAGGATATTTTGTCTTGCCAGCAAATCGTTCATTGCGATCAAATAGTACAAATCCCTGTCTAAAACCAACAAAGCTGACCATTCCTCTTATATAACGACTCTTTTCTTTAAATTTTTTCAATTCTGTCACAACTTTCCTGTCCAAAAGACGAAAGTCACCAGTATCCTCTGGAATTTTTATATCTGTCAAAAATTTTAACAATCTATAGTACAAAAAAGCGGTCAGCCTCTTGAACATGGTGTCTTTGCGGGTTCTACGTTTTGCATAGACTATTTCATAACCTTCTTGCCATTTTTTTATTAGATCAATAATCACCTGGGGTGGATCTTGTAAATCGCTATCCATAGTTATAACTGCATCGCCCTCTGCAAAATTTATGCCTGCTGTGATTGCCACTTGATGACCAAAATTTCTGGAAAAGTCAACAATCTTAACAAAAGAATGTTTGGAAGCAATATTACTAAGCAACTGATTTGAGTTATCTCTACTTCCATCATTGACAAATAAAACCTCAATCTTCTCTGAGATTTGCTCTTTTACTTTCAATATTTCGGAAAATAATTCTGGAATATTTTCCTCTTCATTATATATTGGAAAAACCAAAGATACTAAAGACATAAAAATGAACTAATTATTTTGTGATTTAAATAAATTTTCAGAAGAATACTGATATATCTCAACACCTTCATTATTGTAAACTTGATCAAACTCAGAGAAGTCAGGAAAACTAATTTCTCTTTCATTTGGTCCCAGATACAAATAGTCTGTCCTATACTTGTTAGCAAAATCTTCAAGTTGAAAGGAGTCAAATTTCTCCATTATTTCTGTATAAATATGTTCTGGCATTCCTATCTTTGGGTCACTCTTGGCATATTTTGTATATGTATCAAGCTCACTACCCAAGTATCTATAAGAAAATAGATAATCTACTGTCTGGCGAGACCTTAACATTTGGCCAGCATCCTCCCTAGTGACACCAAACAATTTGTATGTAAAAATCAATCTGTCTATAATCTCTTGCTCTGAAGCCAAAGTGTTTACTGCCCTTGGAATAAATATATTATTATGAGTATACATTGGTATAAAAAAATTGGTGTCAAGATAAGGGGAAACTACTACAGAATCTACATCTGTATTTTCATCCAACCATACAAGTGACTGATGGAGATGTTCAGGCAAAGTTCTGGTCTGGTAATTTATTTTGTGGTTATTGATCTGATGCTGAACAGAATGAAAGCCTAGAGAAATAATTATTGCAACTGCCACAAAGCTTATGATAAATTTTTTTCCAGCTTTATGATAAAAATAATCTCTCAACCACCAAAAGATAACAAGCCACCCTAGACTCAAACCAAAGAAAATGCTTCTTGTCTCCCAGTGATCTGGCTGGACATTGAAGCCTAGCACCACTTGCATATTGAGCACCAAAATGCCAGCCAACAAAAAACTAATTACAAAATGTGATATGGCCTGTTTGCTATTTTTTTTACCCCATTTTAGCGCAATTAAGGCTAAAAGTAAATACCATAGATACTCTCTCCAATAACTGAATCGAAAGGCATAAGTCTCCTCAATTCCCGATCTTTCAAAAAGTTCAGCGTATTGTGGTAGGGCCCTAATATTAACTTGGTTGTAAATAAAAGGAATTAAAAATATCAAAGAAATCAACAAAGACAGTACCACTCTCTTGATGACATCCCACTTCTTTTGGATCAAGAGGATAAAAAATAAAACACACAAGGCAGCCGACAAATATATAAAATGAAAGGGATAACTATAGGCATTCAAGGCATAAAAAATACCCGCCAATATTATATAAATCTTTTTGTTATATCTATAATTTAAATATATAAATATGGCAGCCAATAAAAAAATAGTTAGAGCCGGAATAAAAGATTCCCGGGAAGTCAGATAAACCGCAACATGATTACTTCCTACGTCAAACGGAAAAATTACCTTAAAAAAATCCTTTAAGTGATTTAAGCTCATGGGAGGAAAGTCTAGAGCTGCTCGATGATACAAACTAAAAAAAGAGGCAAAAAACAAACTTAGATAATTTTTTTTGGTAATAATGTATGCTAAGTAAAAAAGTAAAAAAAATATAAAAACTGGAAAAATAAAATTGGAGGCAACAACAGTTGATACTATATCACCAGTTAGTACTAGGAATGGATAGTGCATAAGTGGTGGCAATGGTGGCCAAAAAGTTGGATAATCTTTATACTCATAAGCATCGACGTCACTGACAATATAGTGTCCATCAAGTACATCCCTTATCCGTGGCCCAGTAGTATTAGTCTCATCTTGACCAAAAACAAATGGGTAGTAAGTACTTCCTTCGCTAGAGAGAGAATGGATGGCCATGATATCTGGTAAGACATTTGACAAACCAATCACAAAAGCACATAACACCATCAAGCTTGTAAAAAAATATTTATTTTTTTTGACCTCTAATATAGACATAGGGGAATTAATCTTCTGAACCTTTCAAAACATACCTACTTACTTGGGACATTCTAAAAAAGATAAATTTTCGCTCTTTTAGGGTAAAATAGCGTTCAATCAATTTGTTTATTTCTTTGTATGTGGAGACATGATCATCATGGGCATTCGCCTGTCCAGCTAGGTGCATGGCGATTTTGGAGACAAAATTTTCTGTTGGCAGAGAAACTAGCAACTCCCTAACCGAACCCATGCTTAAAAAATCTTGTAGCAAAGATTCTATATCATCCAAGTAAAGATGTTCCAAAACACTAGCCAAAACAATTTTCCTGGCATCTACGCTTTTGTAGTCATCGACATCTGAAAGTTCCGGGACAATATCATAACCTATTACATTTGCTTTTCCTAATTTCTTTTTGAAATGACCAACGCCACAGCCATAGTCCAAAATTATCCCTTCTTCGTTCTGAAGATCGCCAAAATCAATAATAGTCTGTAAAATTTTATCAAAATAAATTTTACTTACACCTGTGTAATAATCATTGGTGTAATCAATTGTGTCTGTATTGCGAGCCATAGTTAAATGATATATTTTAAATAATAACTTTGATTATCTTCTTTATAAATATCAAAATAATTTTTTTTAAATAATTTTAATGAAGACAGATTATCTTTGTGTATTTCGGCCAAAATATTTTTTCCTGCTCCGACTTCTTGTAGAACTTGGCCAAGCAACTGACGACCCAAACCTTGACCGTGAAAATCTGGGTCAATAGCAATGGAGATAATATAACTACCATTATCGAGATCAAGACGACAATATCCAACGACTTTATTTTCTCTTTCTAAGACAAAACAGAGATTGTCATCGCTATCAAAATATTTGTGATTAAACCACTGATCGTGTTTGACAAAATCAATCTCCTCAGAATTGTTGGATTTATTCCTTACTCTAGGATGATTTCGTATCTCCATAATTCTTTGTGAGTCTTCCGGTTTGACTCTTCTAATCATACTAATTTTTTTTAAGCAAATTCCAATTTAGCGGGGTCCCTTGTTCAATATCCTTACTGGCAGTTTGACCCAGCACCTCTTCATAATGTTTAGAATGTAATCCCAAAAATGGTCGGATCACTCTAATATTATCTTCGGTAAATTCTTCACCAGATTTCATATTTTTGACAACAAAGATAGATTGCTGGTATTTTGAATTATTTTTTTCTGCTTCACATTTGATACCATATTTTACTTCACCTAGAGATACCTCTGCTTGTCTGACAGCATCGACAAAGTTTTTAAACTCATCTGGACCTACAGAAAAATCACTATCATAGGTGTCGTCATTCTTATCTGCCACTACATGTTTTTCAATTACCGAAGCACCAAGCATCGCTGCTTGCAGTGGAATCTCAATTCCAGCATTATTATCAGAAAAGCCAATCTGGACACCAAAGCGCTCTTTCATATCAAGCATTGTTCTCAAATTAGTATTCTCTGGTTTTGGTTCACCACTGTAAGCTGTGGTGCAATGCAAAAGCAAAATATCATTAGTCCCATTTTTGCGTAGTGTATCAAGAGCGAGCTCAATATCTTCAATACTAGCAAAACCAACTGACATAATGACTGGTTTGCCAGTTTGAGCCACCCTCTTTATTAGCGGAATATGCGTGACTTCATAAGAAGCAATCTTATAAAGTGGCACATCAAGCTCTTTTAGAAAATCAACAGCTGTAAAATCATAAGGAGTAGAAAAAAATACCAAGCCCAAGTCTTCTGCAACTTTCTTCAAATCAGCATGCCACTCCCATGGAGTATAAGCTTTTTGATATAGATTATAAAGAGTGTTTCCCTTCCAAGACTCTGGATTATCTTCACTACCAATCTGATCACCAATTACAAAATACTTGTTATCCGAGTCCATAGTAATCGTGTCTGGAGTGTAAGTCTGTAGTTTGATTGCATCAGCTCCAGAAGCAGCTGCCATCTTGATAATGTCTACTGCCTTATCATAATCTTGATTGTGGTTGGCAGACATCTCGGCAATAATAAAACATGGGTGTCCCGAGCCAATCATCCTTTCCACTTTTGGTGTTTTAATTTTTATTGGTTCTATCTCCATATTTACTATTTGAACTTATAAACTCCGTTTTTGATATCTTCTACTCCTTTTTGTTCTAATCTAATTATTTTCTTGATCAACTCGCTCTCATAAGCCTTTTCCACTATTGCTTTCCATTTTTGACTGTCGTGCTCGATGCATATCTCTTCAGCCGAAAGCAATTCAATTTGTCCGTACTGCAACATCTGCTTTAATTCACCATCATGCTCAATCATAGCCTGGACTCTTGGCAAGTGATAGGTATTGGTGATAATACGAATTCTTTTTAAATTATTACTATTAATAATTTTCTTCAATTCTTCCAATTGAGAATATGTATTGCCAGATTTATTTTCTTCAACAATATCTTCTTCTTTTACTCCCAATTCTACCAACTCTTCCTTAAGGATAGTAGAAACATTTGGATGATCAGTATTCTCAATATTTTTGTCACAACCTTGACCACCAGAAGTGATAATTTTTGATCTCTTGTCTTTGTATAAGTAAGCAGCAGCAATCACCCGAAGTTTACCTCCTGGAGCGCCTGCAAATTTTTCATCTTCTTGCAAATCACTACTGACCCAATTACCATTGTCGTCTTGTTTTATGCCAGCACTCAAAATGTAGATAGTCTGTTTCATAATTATAAATTATTGCCAAATCCTTCCTTCCCCGACATCAATCCAATTATTTACTTCGTTTAACTTGGGGTGTTCATCTAAATACTTGATAATGTCTTCTATTTTTATAAACTCACCATCTTTTTTTAAGGATTTATACAGTTCACGCACCACTATCAAATCTTCTGGCCAATCAACAGTAATGCGAATATCTGGTCTTTTCAAAGATTCATCTGGCACATCTAGAGTTTGAATTTTAAATTTATCTGGATTTTCATTGATATAAAGGGTGCAAAGCTCACTACGATGCCTATCTTCCCCATCGGAATGTTCTTTTTTCAAATCTTCCAGATTAATCAGTTCAAAATATGCTCCTTCTGGCAACCCTTCTATTACAGTGAGAGATGCTCTGTTTTCAATATGTTTTTGTAGTGCTTCTTTTACTCCGTCTAAATATAGATAAGGACACTCACTAGTAATCCTAAATATTATATCAGCATTTCCTTTTTCTCCAGCCGATATCAAACGACCTAAAACATCTTGTTCATCTCCAATCACGTATTGCAAACCGCGTCTTTTGGCAAATTCAATAAATGGCTTATTTTCATCACCTTCAGAAATTGCCAAAATGGTCTCATCTATTTCAGGAGTAGCAGCAAGATGATCAATAATATAGTCAAGAATAGATAAGTTCTCCTCTACTCCAAGTAATTGGAGGGGCTTACCATAGAGTCTGGTAGACTGCACACGGCAAGCAAGAGTACAAACAACACGCATATTTTTTAGTTTAAATTTTCTAATTTAATTACTTGATCTTTTTTTAAAGCGCTGACCAATTTTTTTCCGACGACATCTTCGCGATCTAAAAATTGATATTCTTCTGTGGTTCTTTTCATAAAAATATTTTCTTCGGTGATATCTGCTCCAGCAGATAAATCTATAGCAGCCACAACATGCTTTTTGGTACCCTTTCGATACACTTCTTCTGGCTTAGTAAGATCAAAAGTTTTTTCACCAAAAGCTTTTTCTAATTCTCTTATCCTTGCTACAAACTTGGTGAAGTCCGCTGGATCAAGAGCAGATTCATAGTCTTCCATTTTTAATTTTCGATCCACTGTAATATGTTTCTCCAAAACTCTTGCCCCCATGCCAAGTGCCATAGTACAAAGATCATAGCGCAACTCATGGTCACCATCAATATGATCAGCAAATCCTACTGGTAGATTGAAAGTCTCTTGTAATAATTTCATTTTATTTAAATTGGTGTGCTCTACTAGAGTTGGGTAGCTTTGAAAACCATGCATTAGTACTATTTCTCCAGCATTATTATTGCGAAGAATCTGCAAAGCTTTTTCTATTTCTTCTTTGTGACTTCCACCAGCAGATAGCAATAGGGGCTTACCAGTTTTGGCTAAAAATTTTAATAATGGTGGATTTTTTATATCTGTAGGATGAATTTTAAATCCATCGATATTGATCTCAACCAGCATCTTAGCACTATCCAGACCAAACACATCAGCCAGAGCTAGAATCCCTCCTGCATGGGCCTGATCGACTAGCTTACCCCAGGTAAGGGCATCAAATTCTAGTGAGGTAAATAAATCATAATATTTATAGTCCTTTGTGCCCAGTTCATCAGCTTTAAAAACTTGAAACTTAATGGCGTCTGCCTTGGCAGTAATGGCATCTTGCACTAATTTACTTGCAACTTCAAATTTTCCCTCATAGGTCTGAGACATCTCACAAATTATTGTCACTTTGTCTGGTTGTACCAACATAAAATTATGAATTTATTAAAATAACTTTATTATTTTTAGCAGATTCTTTGGCACTGCAAATCAATTTTAAAACTTCTACCCCTCTTTGCAGTGTTGTCTTACTATTTTTTCTAGTTTCTACACATTCTAAAAAATGTCTTACTTCATCTACATACATTTGATTAATATCATAATTTTCATCCAAAGGAAAAATTTGTTCATCCTTGTCTTTGACTCGCAAAACAACTGTCTTGGCATTGGTATCCCAAATAATAGTACCTTGTTCTCCAAAAAATTCAAAATTACGCTGATAAAATCTTTGCAAATAATCAACATGAATCTCAGCAATTATTCCGTTTTCAAACTGTAGAATTGTTTCGGCTACATCTTCTGTATCTATTTCTAAATCACTAAGTTTGTCAGAAAAACAAGCCAATTTTTTGACCCTACCTAAAAACCAAGTGAGATAATCAAATTCATGGGAATCAAGCAGTATTCCACCACCCAATTTTTGATTGGCGCTATAGCCTTGGGAATAGTCCTCCCACGGATGCCAATCGGGCAAATACTGGCCAAACTGACAGCGAGCAGAAAGGACTTTTCCGATTTCCTCGTTCTCAAGCAGCTCTTTCATTTTTTTAAACAGTGGATAAAATTTCCAATTACTGCCAATCATAGTAACCAATTTTTTATCATCTGATAGTTCTAATAATTTATCAACATTTTCCAAACTATGTGACAGTGGTTTTTCAATAAATAAATCACAGTTTTTCTCAGCGCAAAATAAAGCCTGCTCCATATGAAAAATAGATGGACTACACACAAATGCTATTTCAAAATTATTATCAACAAATGCTTCTTCTAGTGAGCGGAAAGTTTTGACACTATATTCTTTTTCTATTTCTGTTTTGGCTCGCTCTTCATTTGGCTCCACCACAAAAATATTTTTTTCACCAAGCTGCAATAGATTGCGCAAATGGCGTTTTCCTATCGAACCACCACCAATAATTAAAATATTTTTCATAAAATTTGTTTTATATCTGCAAAAAATTTCTCTCTATTTACAAATAACATTGTTTTGATTCCCATTTCATTTGCCACAGCAATTTTTGATTTAGAATTATCTACAAACAAGGTTTCTTCTGGATCAAGATTCATTTTTTGCAAAGTAAGATCAAAAATTTCTGGGCCATCTACTTTTACCATGTTTACTCCTTCATCACAACTATACATTTCTATTGGAAAATAACTGGCAATATCATATTCCTGATGAATGTAATCTTTCATTACTGGTGTCAAGTCAGAAAGCAAAGCAACAGTATATTTTTCTTGCAATTCTTTTGCCATCTCCAGCATATCTGGCCAAATCTCTGTGGAATCTATATAAGCCTGAGACATTTCTTTAGGATTTAGCTGCCCATCTGCTGATAAGCCATAGTATTGAATAACTAAATTATAAAATTCTTCAGAAGTATATTTGCCACGATAAAAATCTGAATACAAATCCATTAAATCCTGGCAAATATCATCCGGGTGCTTATTCACCTTCTCTTGAAGAACTGAAGAAGCAAATGGCTCTCCTTCACTACAACAGACTCCACCCCAGTCAAAAATAATTCCTTTAATTTTTTTTGTATTATTATCCATATTTTTTATTGGTTCTGACGTACTGTCCTGGGGGCAATGACTTCACCTTCCAGTTTATTCAATACTTCCTCTGTAATTTCAAATGTAGCAAGCTCACTGGAGATCCTCTCAAAAATTTCTAAAAATTTATCAATATGTTCTTTTTGGTGTAGATAACTAATTAAAATTGAAGAAATAAATAATATTCCAGCCTTATGCATTTCTTGATAAATATAAGTCTTGAAAACTCTAGACTCATAGTCATCAATAATTTTAATATTCATGACAGGGTGTGTACCAAAACCAATAAATTCGATTGGTAAGCTGTATTTACTAGAGATTTTGTTTCCACCTTCGATCATGTACTCTCCAATTTCATGCAGGTGGGTATGCACATCACCAAACTCCTGCATCATATTTATTGTTTCAATAGCAGCAACTAAAGATGGTACATAACCAGCAAATGTCATCGAGACAAAAACTTCATCAATACGACTCATGTACTCTTCCTTGCCACAAATAGCAGAAAGTGGATAGCCAGCAGAAATAGCCTTGCCAAAGCAAGTCAAGTCTGGTACAACGTCAAAATATTCCTGAGCCCCACCAAGAGCCCAGCGAAAACCGGTCACTAGTTCATCAAAAATAAGTAGGGCTCCATTTTTATGAGCAAGCTCTTTTACTTTTTTCAAAAAATCATCAGTAGGTTTTTCGGCTGAAGTAGGTTCTAGGATTACTGCAGCAATTTTTCCTTCTTGCTCGATAAATATTTTTTCTAGTGAATTAATGTCGTTGTAAACAAAATCATGGGTCATGGTTTTTATTATTTCTGGAATTCCGTTATTTCTACCCTTTTTGGTACAAATACTCCAATCTTGGCAGCCGTGGTAGCCACACTTAGCTATATGATCACGTCCAGTCACATGGCGAGCTAGCCTTACTGCTCCGCTAGTAGCATCGTTCCCATTCATGAGAAACCGGCTCATTTCAGCGCAAGGAACCACTTCTTTCAAGAGTTTAGCTAATTCCAACTCTTTACTAGAGGGTAAAGAAAATATGGTTCCCAGATCAATTTGTTCTTTTACTTTATTTGCTATTCTCTTGTTGGCATAGCCAAAGACCATGGGACCAAGAGCCAGTAGAAAATCTAAATATTTATTGTCATCCGTATCCCAGACATATACTCCTTCCCCTCTATCAATTGTAATGGGGGAAACCCCGCGCACAAATTGAGCGGGATTCTTGCTAAGAGTTTGAGCCCCAGAAGGAATATATTTCAATATTTCTGCTAATTGTTCTTTTCTATCCATATTTTTAATTCCAAAAATAATTTATTTCATCAATGGCTACTAAAAATTTTGGTAAATCTTTGCCCCAAGTATGATTATTTTCTTTATAAACTCCGTTTAAAACAAATAGTATCTTCCGCATAAATTCATCCTTTACCAAAATAGGCATTAATATTTTTTCTTCTTTAGTGAGTGGTCTTACTGTTTCATATTCAGCCAAAAATAACTCAGTCAGATTTATTCCGTCTTTGTCATTAAGAGTAGTAGATCTATTTACAAAAAACTGCCTCCCCAGGCGATAGATCACAAATCCCACATCTCTAGCCTGTTCACTGACCCTAAGACCATCAAAATCCAATAGTGCCTGTAATTGATTAGTTTTGATTAGTAAATTATGAGGATGAAGATCAGAATGAATAAGGCTCTTTTCCAAATTATCAATTTTACTTTGCTTATTTTTTATTTGTTCTACTGTTTTTATAAACAAAGGAATCTTTTCTACCACGCTCTTATCCTCAGCAGTTAGCTCATCCTTTGCTGTGATTATTTTTTCTATCTCCAGAAAATCATCCTTGGTATAATCTGTTACTTCGTTGAAATACGTATAGCTCTCTTGACTAAGCACACTGACTTTTTCAAAGTAATCATCTGGAAGTTTGTCAAAAGCATTGTGCATCTTGGCAACTCCTCTTGCCACAGACCTGAAACTATCTTCTGATGGAGAAAAATATTCACCCTCGACAAAATCAAATAGTGTATAATTGTGACCAGCAAATTCTAATACTGATTTATTTTCTAGTGTGTTAATAATTCCACTGACTTGAACACCTAAATTTTTCAATTGTTCCAATATATCCAAATAAAATACAATCTGTTCTAATTTGAGAGTATGATATTTACGCAGTAACACTTTTTTTTCGTCATCATCTACAGTAACAGTAATTTTGTAATTTTCAGAATTTATTGCTGTCGAACCTACTTTTTTAATATTGATTATTTTGTGATCACTGTAATACTTATCAATAATTGACCTAAACAAAATATTATCAAGAGATGCTTGCTCATAATGAATATCTGATTCAGAAAAATTGTCTGGTCGAAAAAGGTTCATATAGCTAGACTTCCAATTCCTTACAACGCTTTTGGTATTCTTTTATTTGTTCAGGAGACAGGTGGACAGGACCATAGGCAGACGGTTCTCCCCAAATATTATCCTTGACCCACTCCCCATCTTCTATCCTCCATACATGCGGGTCTCTAAATGTATCTGCGATCTGCCAAAATTCTTTTTCAGTCATGTCAACATACTCAAGCCAATAATATAAATCATCTGAAACAACGCTGTCATACTTTCGGACCATCTCAATGCCTTCCTCTCTGGTCATATATCCATCTCGAATATCTTTGGAGGCATGATCTGAAGCACGACCATAGCCAAACTTTATAAACTTCAATAGATCATGGGCGCCATTTTCATATCGATCATCCAAATTGGAAAAATTCCTATAAGTCCTTTGGAAAGGCTTCTGGGCTGGCTTCCAGTCATGTTTCTCTACCATCATTTTTGACTGACGATTGGCATCCCAATTGAGAAAATTCCCAATATACAATCCTCTCACGCCAACTTTGAGTATTTCAGCATCTGTCGGATACTTAGCCCACAACACATCCTTTTCTGTCAATGGATCATCTTTATCATCAAGCATGTCATACCACTCATATCCTCTCAAATCATGTTCATGACGGACTCGAGCATTGAATTCTACGAAATCATCTGGTTCATACATCCCAGAAATATCCCAACTTGTCTCCCCCCAAATTAAGAGTGATATGCCAAATTTTACAGCGATCTGAATTGGATAGGTATTGATACCACAATGAGCATGCCAATTCATATCACCCATCTTTTTGAAACAAATACGATTTAATTTTTTTAGAACTTCAACACTTGGGCCAAAAACCAAATGATCAACATCAAACTTGTGACGCATTTGATCACGATTATAGTCGCCTTCTGGTAAATAATTGTTACCATGATATGTCACCAAAAGAGGTTTCAAGCCATATTCTTTGGCAATCACATGAGTTTGATAATAGCTGTCCTTTCCACCACTAACAGGAACAATGCAATCATAGTTTGAGGGGTTCTTATTTGATACTTCTTGCAAAACCTCTACAAATTTATCTTTTCTTTTTTTCCAAAATTCTTCTGAAATTTGATTTTTTTTGTGAAATATATCACAACTTGAACAAACACCACCTTCTCCCACGTTGAGGTTGACAGTAATAGAAGGATAGACACACCTTGTACAATATTCCATAATATATTTTTGTTTAAACCACTGTGCACTAGAAGTGCACAGAATTAGTTAATGAATGAATTCATCTTAAGTGTATTATGTTGGAGTAACTTGAAAATCATCCTTTGGCTCTGGTTCTGATTGGTTTCTGATGTATTCCATCCAGGTTTCATCTGTGACATTACCTGAAGATATTACAAAGTATCCTCTTGCCCACAGATGTTGTCCCCAGTATCTTTTCTTTAGCTCTGTAAATTCTTGTTGTAACTTTCTGGAGGTGTTTCCCTTGATATATTGTACTAACTTGTTTACTGACAGCTTGGGAGGACACGAGACAAAAAGGTGGATATGGTCTGAACTTACCGCTCCTGTAATTATCTGCACATCATGGGTAGAACATATCTGACGTATTAGATCTCTTGCTCTTGTGCCTATTTTGGAGTCTATTGCTTTATATCTGTATTTTGTTACCCAGTATATATGATACTTGATATCATAGATGACATGGGAAGATTTTCTATAGTTCTTCATATGTCGTCTATGATACCAAATATCTCTGTGATTACAATGTTCAACTTGCTGCAACGCCCGACTCACTGAAGTCTTCGCCTGAAGGCGAGGGAATTAAAATCTCCCGGAGGGGACTTTAAAAATTAAATTTATTTATATTATTTTTAATTAGAATCTAAATCTAGACGTCCAAAAGATCCGGTGGTCTGACAGGGTATCCATTGTCATGTAGATACTTCTTGGCCAGATAAACACTTTGGTCCATATACTGAAAAATATTGGCTGCAGCCACGGCATCCACATTTGTCTTATCAAGAGCCTCTCCAAAATGATGCCATTCACCAACACCGCCGCAAGCAATAACTGGAATACTAACTGCACTTGACACACTATCAAGCATCTCAATATCATAACCATTCTTCATACCATCTCGATCAATTGAATTCAAAAGAATTTCACCTGCACCCATAGATTCAACCTGCTTGGCCCACTCCACAGGATCAAACTCTGTTTTTTTATTCCCACCATGAGAATAAACCCGATATCCATCATCTTCCTTGCGCACATCCATGGAAACAACAATACACTGGGAGCCAAACTCCTTTGCTGCTGCAGAAATAAATTTTGGTTCTTCTAGTGGTTTGGTATTTATAGCTATCTTATCTGCCCCACGAGACAACCTCTCTTCAATATCAGCGATGGTCCGAATTCGTCCTCCGACTGTCATCGGCATAAAGGTAACTGTCGAGACGTACTGGATAATATCCAAAAATGAACGGCGGTTTTCATACCCCTGATCCTCTCGACGAATATCATATACAGCTTCTTGCGAGATATCTAAATATATGAGTTCATCCGACGCCCACTGACTAAGTCTGAGAGCAGATGTCTCTGGATTTCCCAAATTTTGATATCTACTAAAACCTTTGCTTTGCACCAACCAGCCGTTCCTCAAAAGTAAAATTGGAATAAGTCTCTTCTTTTTCATATTTACAAATTTAGGAAATTTTTTAATAATAATTTCCCCGCCTTTTGACTTTTCTCTGGATGAAATTGTACTCCAAATATATTGTCTTTGTTGACAATTGAAGTAAAATTTTCTCCATATTCAGTCTTTGCCAATGCATCATTCTCATCAGATTCCTCAAAAACATAGCTATGGACAAAATAAAAATCCTGTTCACTGTCCAAGCCAGCTAGCAAGCTCGTGTCTCTGGCAATATTAATATTGTTCCATCCAATATGAGGCAAAGGTAGATCTCCAGAGTCAAGCTTCTTGACCTCTCCTGAGATCCAACCGAGCCCATCAAACTCACCAAATTCATAGCCCTTGTCAGCAAGCACTTGCATACCAACACAAATCCCCAAAAATGGTTTTTTGTTCTCTTTGACTTCTTTTTCCAACAGATCCAAGGGGATTTGATTCTTAATCTTTTCCATAGATGAACCAAAAGACCCTACTCCTGGCAATATCAGGTGGGTTGCCTCAGTTATATCTTTGACGTCATTGCTTATCTCGACAAAATCAACCAATGAGCTAACTAAGTTAAACACTGATTTGACATTGCCCGAACCATAATCCAATATACAAACTTTTTTATTCATAAGCTTTCACTGGTTAGCATATTTATTAATTCTTTCTTGATATTCCTTTAGGAAAAAATTCTTATCATAATATTTTTCACCTGAAAATAAAGGAACAAAAAATCCACCAAAGCCTCTTTTAAACTTACTAATATTTACCTCTTTATCAGATGGAAAATGAGACAATGTATTGCCAAATTCCTGCCAGCCCAACTCATAATAATGGAAGTCATTATTTTTCATCCATTCTATGGCCTTCCACTGGATATAATGTGAAAAAGGTAGTTTGCTAGAATTATTTTTTTTGCAAGAAGCTCCATAGTAGACATTATTTTTGAAATTATAAAAATAAGAAAAACCTAAAACATTATCACCATCTTTTGCCATAGCCAAAAAAGCCTTATTTTCAAGAATAAAATCATATAAAATTTCAATAGTAATACTTGGCCTGTCTCTTCTTTCAGAAACACCATAATGTACACTTATAAAATCATCAAATACTTCTCTGTTTATATTTTCATGATTATAGATAGAAACTTCTACACTTTTTTTGGCTCTATCTATATCTGAGCTATGTCCATGACGCAATTGTTTTTTCAACCTATCCAATGAAATTGACAAATCTATAATATTGGTGTTGATTGATGTGTCTAAATAATTATACTGCATTAAATAATTATATTGCTGTCTCTCAGCCGAAATATAAGAGTTATTCAAAATAGGGAATACCAAAGTTGTCTTTACAACCTTATTCTCTATTGCCAATTCATCTATATGATCAAAGACAAACTTCATGATTCTCTTCCTTTCTTTATTACTCAGACCATTTTCAAAAGCAGGAGTCTGACCAGGCTCATAACCATATGAAAATTCATTATGACTTGGTAGACGATGCAAGAGAAGTGGACAAATTGCCACTATTTTATTATTGTCATATACCAAAAAAGATTTGGATTCTACTTGAAGTTTGGGATTGACATTGATCTCATATTCCAACCACTTTGTGGTGTGCCACAGCCAAGCATCATCACTTGCTAGACAAAAATTGTCCCATTCTTGATACTTGTAAGTTGTCAACTGTACTATTTCCATACTATATTTATCTAGAAAAAAAATCTTTAATTTTCCCAGCCACATACTTAATATCATCTACACCCAAGCTAGTATGGCATGGGAGTGTGATACAAGAATTTTGATACTGTTCCTCATTTTTTAATTCAAAGTCTTCAAATCCATTCTCTCTGTAGTATGGATGAGCATAGACAGCCGGATAATGGAAATTAACTCCCACCCCATTATTTTTCAAATAAGCAAAAAGTCGGTCTCTATCTTCTGGATCTTTAGTCCTAATAATATACATGTGCCAGCCTGAATAGTCTCGCTCTAATTCTACTGGAA
The DNA here is from genome assembly GCA_964344965.1 of uncultured Gammaproteobacteria bacterium. GTDB lineage: Bacteria > Patescibacteriota > Patescibacteriia > Magasanikbacterales > UBA922 > UM-FILTER-37-12. The sequence goes on from CAYFPJ010000002.1 coordinate 89,250, forward strand.
GTATAATTTGCTCCACATCTGACAATTCTCCTTCATACAATTTTACCACTTCATGTCTTTTTTTCAAAAAATTATCCAACTTTTTTAGCTGACTAATCCCCAAACCTGCCTGCAGATCAGTCATTCTATAATTATAACCAAGTCCAGTCATGATGTTATTGCCATCTTCGTCTTTGAAAACCCCATGACTTCTGAGCAATACCATTTTATTATAAAAATTTTTGTCATTTGTCACTATTGCTCCTCCTTCACCAGTAGTAATAGGTTTGACAGGATGAAAACTAAAGACCGTCATATCTGATAGAGAACCAATTCTCTTATTTTTGTATTTAGACCCAAGAGCATGGCAAGCATCCTCTATTACTAACAAATTATGTTTCTTGGCAATTCTATCTATCGCATCCATCTCACATGGTTGACCTACAAAATGTACTGGAACAATGGCTTTGGTCTTGTCTGTAATCAAATTTTCAATTCTTTCTTCATCTATATTATATGTATCTAGACGGATATCACAAAATACTGGCTTCACTCCAATAGCAAGTAGCATATTGGTCGTAGCCACAAAAGTGTTTGGAGTGGTGATCACTTCATCCCCTTCTTGCAAACCAGCTGCTAGATAAGCTAAGTGCAGAGCAGATGTTCCACTATTTGCCACAACTGCATATTTGGTATGGCAATAATCTGCCAAAAATTTTTCAAACTCCAAAATTTTTGGGCCCTGGGTTAGCCAATCTGATTTTAGTATAGAAACAACCTTATCGATATCTTGTTGATCTATTGATTGTTTTCCGTATGGTATCATATTTCTTTTAGCAATTTTTTAAATTCTTCTTTTGTCAACCAACTATCATTTTTATCACTAGTAAATTTGAAATTACCATCCAGCTTTTTACCTTTATCAAGGTATTTTTTATACTCTTCATCACCCAAAAATTCTGGCAATATGACATAATGCTTTTCCAATTCAACAGAATGCATAGCCTCTTGCTCTGTGAGAAGTACTTCATGTAATTTTTCACCAGGCCTAATACCGATAACATTTCTTTGGCAATTTGGAACCAATGCTTCAAAAAGTTCAGACAATTTCATACTAGGCATCTTTGGAACAAAAATCTCGCCCCCCTCTCCATGATTTAGTGCTGTCAGAACCAAATCCATACTTCTCTGAAGAGTCATCCAGAACCTAGTCATTCTTTCATCAGTAATATTGACTACTCCAGTATCACCATTTTTTAATAAAGTCTCTATAATACTTCCTCGACTGGCTATCACATTGCCATAGCGCACAACAATAAACTTACAACCGACACCAGAGTAAGCATTGCCAGACACAAATAATTTTTCTGCACACAGTTTGGTAGATCCATATAGATTGACAGGATGTGCTGCTTTGTCAGTAGAGATCAAGACAGCCTTTCCCACATTTTCGTCAATACAGGCTTCAATCACATTTTGGGTGCCAATAATGTTTGTTTTTACTGCCTCAAATGGATTGTACTCCAAAGCTGGGACTTGTTTGAGAGCGGCAGCATGAACAACCATATCCGCACCTCTAAAGGCTCTTTTCAATCTCCGCAAATCACGCACATCTCCAATAAAATATCTCAATCTATCATCATTCAGTTCTTTTCTCATTTGAGACTGTTTCAACTCATCACGACTAAAAACTATCAATTTTTTTAGATTATAATTTTCGAGCAAAAATTTGACAAAACTCTTTCCAAAAGATCCTGTCCCTCCTGTAATTAAAACTGTTTTATTATCAAACATAGATATCAAATTTAATAAGTATTAAATACCAATTTCTTTATTAATTAATGTAGTAACATTTTGGACAGATGTTTCGATCGGAAATTTGCACGACTTTTGCATATACATCATTACTGCTCCCTCTGTAGAAATTCTTGTTAGGGCTAATAGATAATTTAACACTTTTTGGGGATCTGGTAAGTAACCATCTATAATCTTATCTATTGCTTTTTTACATTCTTCTACACTAGAGACTTGAAAAACTCCATCACAATACATATACCAAGGAAAACCAAAAATTAATACTGGCTTCTTTCTAGCCACAGCCTCCCATCCTGCAGTGCCTGTAGCTGTACTGACAGCCTGACATTTTTCAATTAGATCATAACTGGATATACGCGGAGAAATCAAATATACGTTTGGTAAACTGGCTATTTCTCTATAATAACTATTGTAGCGATAGAGATGGGGCTGAGAATTGCGGCTGTCCCACTGATGAGTATGTTCTTTGACATAGATAACCCAGTCTGATGGGATTGAATAGGACAGCGTCTTAATCATCAAAATCTGGTCAGCAAAATGCCTGGCCATAGGACTCGTATTACACTCTGGCTGGTAGTGAAGAGGAAAATAAATATATTTTTTATCAAAATCTACATCCACTTGTAAATCTTTATACTCATTTATATATTTGTTGGCGATCTTCTCGATCTTTTTCAATTGATAAATATTTCGATAATCACTATTATCTTCCTCGTCTATTGTAAAAATAGCAGTTTTATTCAAATTAAGAACAGATTTGATATGATAGTTTGCTACCGCAAAAAAATTACCACTTTTAATATTCTTGATAATCTTTTTTAATGTTGGCACTCTTCTGATTGGTTCTCTTATTCGTGAGTCAATTTCTGTTTTACTCCAGTGAGTAGCATCTTGTGTGGGGTCAACTAGCTTCTGGTAATATTTTTCTCTCTCCTGACCAAGCTCACTAGCCAAGTGAACTTCATTTTTTATTTTATTATATTCTTCAAGTAATTTTTCGGATGGATTTTTATAATCGTATACTACTGTTAGGCAATCATCAAAAACTACAGTATCAAACATAATAGTCTTGATCTGATATTTTTTGGCTAGAGAGTATAATACAAAATTATAGGCAGCATGGGGCACACTGCGAAAAATGATTGCTTCTGGCTTGAATTCTTTGATCACGCCTTCCCAATATTGTAAATATTTATAATACAGATGTTTCTTTTTCAAAAAAGAAATTCTTTTCCAGTCTAATCTGGTCATCATTGATATGGTCAGAGACTCACATTCCAGCATCTCATCAATAAGATCAGCACTTGGAGGATCATATTTTGAACTGTCCACACCTTTTGCGGGGATGCCTTTGACAGCCTGTAAACTATTGTGGAAAATCGTGTTTGGAAAATCAGCCCTACTGCTTGACACCTCATCAAAGAATCTTTTTTGTCCAGTCCAGTATGATATTTCCACTTGACCTTCCTTTGCTAATTTCTTAGCAACAGCTATCAGAATTGGAGATGAAAAATCTACCAAAAAAACTTTTTTCTTGTTATCCATACTTTCCATAGCTATTTTCTAATATTATACATTTTATAAAAGCGGGAATCTTTGGTTTTCAACAATTGATCTGGCTTGCCATTCTCGACAATTTTGCCATTCTCAAGTACTAGTAGCTTGTCTGAATTAATGACAGTGGACAAACGATGAGCAATCGCTATCACAGTAATCTGACCTTTCAGATTTTCAATTACTTTTTGTATTTTCAACTCTGATTTATTATCAAGAGAGCTGGTGGCCTCATCTAAAACTAAAATTTGAGGCTTCCTCGCCAAAACTCTGGCGATCACCAATCTTTGACGTTCACCACCAGAGAGTAATACTCCATTTTCTCCGACTGGTGTATTGAATTTTTCTTCACAATTGTTGATAAATTCATAAATATCAGCCATTTTGGCGGCTTTGATAATATCTTCTTCAGTAATAGAATCATCATAAAATCTTATATTATTGGCGATTGTGTCATTTAACAAAAATGGCTCTTGGGCTACATAGCCAATATGTCCTCTCCACTGTTCAATATTGATGTCAGAAATATTTCTACCATCCAATAAAATACTACCATCATTAGGGTGGAACAAACGCAGAATCAAATCGACAATCGTTGTTTTCCCAGAACCAGAAAAACCAATTAAACCAACCATCTCTCCTTTTTCTACAATAAAATTTATATCATTCAATATTTGTCGATCACCACCATAGGAAAAAGAAACTTGGTTAAATTCTAGTCTATCTCTAAAAACAAATGAAGCATCACCGCCTACTATTTCTTTATTGCTGTACATTTCATCTTCATATTTCAAAATATTCTGAACATATGGTACGGATTGACTAGTTTTATAAAAAGTCGTCTGCAATTGCTGGACATATTGGAAGATCCTTTGAATCAAATAGACAATAGCCAAGATAGCAGCAAAATTGAAATTTGCCGTTTTGTAGGAAATAGCAAAGACCAGACTAATAAAAACAACACTAATAGGCTGCATCAAGGAACCGGAAATATTGCTGTAGAGAAAGATTTTGATAGCCAACTTTTTGAGGGTGGAAAAATACTGACTTGCTCTACTGACAATTTTGTTTCTCACCTGTGAAGACTTAACGACTTTGATTCCTTTGATATTTTCATCTATGTAATGGGCCAATTTTTTATTTAATCTTTCGTTCTGACGAGATAGAGTCTTGGTTCGATATACCAAAGGCTTGAATATAAAAAAAATAAGTATTCCAAAAATACAAGTTACTATTGTGATAGAAAGTGATAGATTTATTGCCACAAACAAATATATAAACAGGCTGGTAAAAATCAAAGCCATGCCAGTTATGTTTTGCAACAAAGAAGAGGCATAATTTACATCAGTCACTAAGACGGAATTTAAAAATCCAAGTTTTTGATTTAGTAAATACGGATAACTGGCATCGATAGTGTTTTTGAACAATTTATTTCTTGTTTTCTCTTCATAGTCAGTAAATATCTTGATTCTAATGTAACTGATCAAAATTAATATAAGAGCCTTTAGAACAAAAAGTAGGGATATAAAAATCAAAACTTGCTTAAGACTAAAATCAATTCCCACGTAATAAAATGCTTTTTCAATAGTTTGGGATATTAGGTCTGTACCCTTTTTACCATTGGAAATAAAGGAAAATAAAGGAACCAGAGCGTTAATGCCCAAACCTTCCAAAATCCCACTAACAAAACCCAAAAAAATTAAAAGAGTAACTTTAAACCTGTAATCCCAAAAAGCTTTCCTAGAAAGACCTGCTAACTTTTTTATTTTGCCAAAGACGCCGCTCATATCTCAATTATCTTCAGTTTCTTAAATAATTTTACAACAAATTCTCTTAATTTATCTACCATTTTTTTGGGGAAAATTGCTTCAATGATTTTTTTGAAAAATCTTAAAATATTGTACTTTATTCGCTGTTTATTTACTGCCTTTATGATATTTTTACTTGAGTACAATACTTGAAAATTACTAGTATCTATTTGCTCTAAGGCACTTTCTTTCTTAGCAGCTATGATCCTCATTTCACTAGGATTGAAGTCCAATTTTATCATACAAAACCCTGCTTTATCAAGCATATTTTCCAAGGTCAAAGGAGAAAAATAATAGCAATGTTCAATCCGAAAATATCTATCCAATGGCTCGTCTGGAGTGAATATATTTGGTACAGCAATAAACAATTTTCCACCATTGTCTAAAATGGATGACACACTCCTCAAAACAGAAAGTGGATCTGGAAAATGCTCTAAAACATGATTCAAAATAATTAGATTGAAATTACTTTCTGACTTTGGTAGATACTCTTCAAATGTACAATTATATATTTGCAAACCATAATATTCTCTTGCGACCCTGGACGCCAAATCAGATATTTCAATTCCAACTACACTAGAGGTAGTGTTATCTTTTATTACCTTGAGCAAAGTCCCCCAACCACTTCCCACTTCCAATACTCTACTATTGTTTGGAATAAAATCTTTGATAAATCCAAAATACCTCTCTTTGTGATGTCCATAACTATCCCTACTTTTCAGACGCTCCACAGCCTGATCACTCTCTACCAGATTGTGTCGTTTCAGTTGATAATTCTTATTGTAGTGCTCTTTGTATTCTTGTGTGGTCATTCTGGGATTCAAGTATACCAATGAACATTTTTTACAAATCACAACATTTAGTCTCTTGTCATCATAGATAGAACTTTCATCCTCCAAACCACACAGATTGCAAACAACTTTTTCCATAAATTATTTTTTGATTTCTTTTTGGGCAAATTCCAAATCTTCAGGAGTATCAAATTCAAACCAATCGGCTTTGCCTATATCAACAATTTTAATCGGTATATTTTTTTTGGTCAATCCTTCAAAAATACTCTCTACTCTGGCCTCTTTTTTATTTGTATTCAAATTATGGGCCACAATATCTTTTACTGTCGAGATATTCTGCTTTGGAATAAAAAATATACCAGTATACACACAGTCAAAATCACTTAGACCCTTGGACATCTCTACCATGTTTTCATTTTGATCAACTTTTACTTTCATTACATCTTCTGTACCGCAAGACAAATCATAACTACAGTATATGCATAGCTCATTCATTGCTCCTGAAATGGCCTTAGCAGTATTTCCACTAAAAATATAATCAGCATCACAAGTTAAGATACTTTCATTTCCAACGACAGAGAGTCCATTTTCAAAACTTGTTAAATTTTGACATAGGTAATCTGGATTATTTACAACTACAATAGACGAATCGATCGACTTTACCTTATCATTCAGCTGGTCAAATAAATAACCTCCCACAATTGTGATATCTTCTATGCCAATTTTTTTGACAAAATCAATACCATAACGTATCAATGATTTTCCATTGACTTTCAAAAGTGGCTTTGGGGTCTCTCTTGTGAGCTCACCCATTCTGTTTCCCACACCAGCTGCCAAAATGATTGCTTTTATATTTTTATTTTTTTGGTTCATAATTCTTCATACAATTTCATAAAATATTCAGATCTAGATTTGGTTATCTGCGGAAAATGCGATGCTGCATAAGGTCCTACGAATACCTCTCTAACCAGCCTAAATTTTAACCCTTCTAAAAAATACTCTTTTTCTAATTTACTAATTTTTCTAACACTTTCATATCCATCTAAGTAGGAAGATAATAACTTATTATCTAATTTTTCATTTTTAAAACAAGTCCAAATTATCGGTGTAGTAATATCATGTAGTAAATCACCATAATATGTATTGTCAAAATCCAAAAATGCTTTTACATTACTTTTTTTTGTCACAATATTTTCTGGTTTTACATCCTGATGAGTTATTCCTTGTGGTAAGTTAGAAGGAAAACTAAACTTTTTCAACTCTTCTCCAACCCAATCTAACAACTCTTTTGATTGTGAAAAACTACTTTTGGCAACATCTTCTCGGCTATTCCTAACTAACTTTTTTAAGTTATCCAAATCCCAAACATTTTTTCTGACATTCCTTGGTTCGAAATCTCTTGCCAACAAGTGAAACTTAGCCAAAAGCTCACCTACTTGTCTAAGCTGGTCTGCTGTCAAAATACAGCCTGTTTTACCTTCAATATATTTGTAAAAAATACACGGTTTACCATCGAAAATATATACCAATTTTCCACCATCTAATTCTACTAGCTTTGGTGATGGAAAATCTTTCTCGGACAAATATTGTAAAATACCCACTTCAGATTCTACATCATTTTTATTCTTATTATTATAAACTCGAAAAATATATTTTTCTTTATTCTGTATCTCAACAACATAATTTGCATTCATCACCCCACTTTCTATTAATTGTATTTTTTCAATTTCTAAAGAAAAATTCTCTTTGATAAAATCTTTTATTTTTTGTAATTTCGTAATTTTGGACATAATTATTCCTGATTCCAAATAGTATTCAACAGCCAGCTCCTGCCAGTGACACCACTGCCTTCTACAGAAATCAAAAATGATACCAAGTTGGCCACTTCTTTTGGTTCTGTAAAACGTTTCAATTCTAATGGCTCACAAATTTGTTGATACAATTTTTCTACTTCCATTCCTTTTTCTCTAGCCAGTCTTTCCAAGTCTTTCTCTGCCATCCCTGTCTTGACCCACCCAGGACAAATAGAGTTTACAGTTATTCCTCTTCCACCTAATTCTTTGGCCCAACACTTTGTCAGACCATTGACTGCAAACTTGGAAGCGCAGTATGCCCCATAACCAGCCCGACCATCTTTGCCAAGTTGTGATGAGATATTCACTATTCTTCCGTTGTTAATGATATAAGGAAGCAAGCCCTTGGTCAAAAAATACAAACCATTCAAATTTGTGTTGAGGACATCATCCCAAACACCCGAACTTTCATCCAATCTTTCTGTTTTGCAAATTCCAGCATTGTTTACAAGTCCGTACAAATCACCTTCCCATGAATCACAAAAATTCTTCACAGCCTCTCTATCAGACAAATCTAGGACACTGCAATCTACTAAGCCAAACTTTGATAATTTTTCTACACCTGCTTTCAGTCCCGATTCATCTCTAGCACAAATATGAATATCAAAACCATCTTTTAACAATTTTTCAGCAATAGAAAAACCAATTCCGCGACTTCCTCCTGTCACAATAATCTTTTTGCTCATATTTTTTATTTTTCAAAGCTTGGTACGAGATTTGTTGATCTCAATTGCTCTTTTTAATATTGCGTAATCTATTGGTACACCATGGACTCCACCATCATGCCACACCTCCCCTCTGTCAATTAAAAGAGCCATGTGGGGATTGGTCTTGACATGATGTTTGTCATATTTAATTTTGTTGCAGATATCTTCACTAGTCATATATTCTGGAACTACAGTAGGAAGATCATATTGTTTACATATATTGTAGTGTAAATCTACTAGTGAATCATCACAGAAATCTAACAATCTAGAAATCTCTGCAATAACACACATGCCAATGGCCAAAGCTTCTCCATGCAAAAAGTCGTAAGAAGAAAGATGTTCAATAGCATGACCAACACTATGACCATACTGGGGCAACATCTCATTATGGTCATCTTTGACATCACCAATCAACAAGGGAACTTTTAGCTGGATAGTCTTGCGGACCACTTCTTCCAAAAATCTGATATCCTTTATGTCACCATTATAGTCCAATAAATAATCTAACAGGCCTTGATCTTGGACCAAGGCGTGCTTGATTGATTCTGAAATACCATCCCTAACATAACGTTCATCAAGTGTTTTGAGAACCTCTGGATCAATAACAATAATCATTGCCGGATGATAGCTACCCATCAAATTTTTTCCTTTGGTAGAATTCACTGCTTGTTTGAAATCAATAGCAGCATCCAACTGCGCCATGACTGTGGTAGGGATATGTATCAGACCTACCCCTCTATACAAAGTAGAGGCAAGGAATCCTGCCATATTATTCACAACACCACCACCCAGGCTGATAAGGATTGATTTCTTATCCATGCCATAAGAAAAAATTTCATCAGCCAATCTTATATATTCATGAATATTCTTGGAGCTTTCTCCCTCTGGAATAACTAATTTCTTAACATTATATCCAGCTTCCAAAAAACTCTGTAAAACCTTCTCACCATAAAGAGAATCAACCTTACTGTCAGTAATTATAAAATGCATAGAATCGGCCATTGACTCGGGAATAATACGAACTTTATCTAGCTTACTGACCAAACCAGGCTCTACTACAATGTCTGTTTCCATTTTTTTATGACGATAAAAATTTGAAAATAGGGGAGATTCGGTCATCTGTTCTCGATTTACAGAAGGGGTAACAATGTTTTGCTGTCTGCGGATAAACATCTCTGCTCTAATATGAACAGCTGGCGTGTTGATATCAAACCATTCACAATCATCAAGAGAAACAGATTTTAATTTTTTATCTTCAGCCAATTTTTGTAAAAATTCGCCAAAACTTGCAATATTTGTATCATCACCCAACAAACCTTTTGATAAATTGACACTCAATTCACTAAAATGATAAATACCAACTTCCAGTCCGTTATATGTCAACAAATCTCTGCCAAGATTTTTGATATTATTTCCATCCTTGAAGACTCGTGAAAGAGCTCCAGATTTAACAAATTTCTCTTGATTTTCACCAATCAAACTTACAACTGAACCACCCTCTATGCCTATGTCTTCAAACAGTAAAAATGGATTGGATCTTACAATGAGGTCAGCCATTGACACAAAAAATGGCGCCGGAACAGTGTCAAATACCTGAGACAACGACTTCAACATTCCCTGTTTTGAACTGTCTTCTTGATGAATATAATTTATTTCAACCTCAATATCTGGGTTATTTGTTAATTCTTTTTTTATTTCCTCACCACGAAATCCTACAACTATATATATTTGCTCTACACCAGCATCTTGCAACTGCTCAATACCCCATAAAATCATGGGTTTGTTCCCAACTTTAACCAAGGCCTTGGGATGATCAGGTCTATCAAGGCGTGCACCTTTGCCGGCAGCCAAAATGACAGCAGTCTTGGTATTCATAATTATTTATCATTGATAATATGGCGAACCTGCTTGGCAAAAAGAGCCAACCACAACAAACCATATCCTATTGCAAAAAATAATATATATAAATCTATTCTATTCATAATTGCGCAAATAAATAGCATCAAAAAAATCCCAGTAGAACTAAAAAAATTTTTATTTATCCAATAAAACATTCTGATAAACATCGATTTTTGTTTGTAGTTAGTCTTGATACGTTCTACTTCCTCGTTTGAAATACTAAAATTTTTCTTCATCCAAAAACGTGTCTCTAGTAAACGGTATAACAACTTGGCAACAGAAGCAATCGCACCAGCCAATAAATAATATGGAGAATAGTCATGATAAACAAGTACTGTACCAAGAATAAGAAAAATAAAACTATACTGAATATCATGACTTACCGGCTCCACATAAGATCCTCCCCAGCCACCAGCCGACTTTCTAAACCGAGCCACTTCCCCATCACAACCATCAAGCACAATAGAAAAAAATACTATCAAAGATCCAACTATTCCAATAGCATAATTATTGAACGCAAACAATGACACTCCACCAAGATACACCAAAACACTGACAGCAGTAATTTGATTGGGAGTAATTTTGGTTGGTAAAAATAATTTCGTAAAGTAAATAGAAAAAACTCTAGAAAACAAACCGACTTTACTCTCTCGAGCTGGATTTGGAGCGCTGGCCTGACATATTCTGCGTAGCTCTTTTATTGAATATTTTTTAATACTTTTTTCATTTTCCATATATAATTCAAAACATCAGTCTATGTCTTATTTTTTTGAAGTCGACAGTCTGCAATTTTGCGATTTCGGCCCAAAAAAATAAGACATAGACTGAGACAGGAGACATTAGTTAAGACAACTTAACAAACTATCTGCTACTCTTTTGGCAGAATTACCATCTGCTTTATACATAAAATATTTTATAAATTCATCAAACTGATACTCACCTTTATTTTTTGACAAAACTTCTTTCAATTGATCCAAAAATTCATCCTTATCGTGGGATATAAACATTTCTTTTTTATTGGCCACCACATCGACATAGTCTGTCTTGTAAAATCGCTTTACAGACTCCCCAAGTGGAATACCATCTTCCACGTCAAACTTGATGCTGATCACTGGTGTCCCTGCAGAGATGGCATCGAATATTAGCGTGGAAGCAATAGTGACGACCACGTCAGCATGATACAAAGAATTATATAAATTCGACAGATGATTGAAAGATGTATCCCAATGATCTTTGAATTTATGATTCTGTTTGTCAGTGACAGTATCAACTGCAAATCCTTCAAAATCCGCTAGTGGCAAAAACTGTTTCTCATCTCCCACATATCCCAAGTGGGGACGAATCAACACTTGAACATCTTGTAATTTCCCTTCTTCAATATACTGTTTGATCAATTTTGGATACTGAAACTCATAAGTCTGGTTGACACCATTGGAGCCGTAGAGAATAATTTTTTTTGATGGATCAAAACCAAATTTTTGACAGAATTCTTCCCTTGAAACTAAATTTTTTGGTTGATAAAAATCAAATTGTGGTGCGCCGGTTACCATTATTTCGCTATCTTTATAATCCTGGTACTTGAGAGCTTGTTCTTTCATAAAAGGGCTCCAGACAATCATCTTATCAGTCTTCACGTTGAAAAGTATTTTTGACAGGTTGTCCCAACTCTTTGGCATTTGGACTGTCTTCACTCCAAACCTCTTAGCACTCTTAAGGACACTGATGTCATCCACAGCATGAGCTGTGGTGGCAAATACCAAATCTGGGTGGTACTTTTGAAATAGATAGTCATGCTCTGTCTGTGGATTTAATTTGAAATCAAACCAACGGACAAATTTTTTAAATCCTGGAATAAACTTCAATGGATATAAAAATACTAATCTTGGTACATACAAAATCTTTGAAGGATCCTTGCCACACAACTTGCTCCTGTACAAATGATGTACTGTTTTATTAAAAATTGATCCTTTCAACAATTCCCTAATGATGCGTTGAAATCGAAATTTATTTTTGGGGACAAAAAGAGGTTCTAGTATCAAATTATCATGCTCAAAATCTTTGAATAAATCTGTGTCTTGATAATTTGGTGTCAGCACCACAACACGAATTCCTTGATCCAAAATACGACTAACCACACCAGTATGAAGAAAATTTCTTACCAATGCTCCTCTTGAGATTGTGATAAATAATGTCTTCATACTATCGAAGCCGTGTGCTTTAAAATATTTTCAGCTCTTTTTTCCCATGTAAAATGTTTAGCATCTTGGTAAGCTTGATTTATAATTTTCTCTGACTTATCACTATCAGCTAGCAAAGTCTCCAACTCTTTTACAAAATCATCACAAGAGCCAGCTCTGAATAATACAGAATTATTATTGTTTAAAACTTCCTTTATGCTTGGGAGATCAGAAGCAATGATCGGACGTCTACTAGCCATATATTCAAACATCTTGATTGGGGAGGTGTGCTTCTCTGACTCTTTTGAAATCGGAAAATTTGGCAAAACAAGCACGTCTGCTGATTTTAAAAATTTTGGTATTAACTTTTTGTTGACATGACCTAGTAGACTAATATTTTGTAAATTTTTTTTATCTATTTTTTCTTGAAAATTTTGGATATCTGCTGGATATCCCCCTACCAAGACAAACTGTATTTCATTTTTGTCAACCAACTTTTCTGCTGCATCGATCAGCATCTCAGCTCCCTTCCATTTGTACAGATGCCCTACATACATGATGATTGTTTTGTCTTTTGGTAATTTGAGGCCTGTCCGACAAGTGTCTGCATCTTCATCTATATTGAAATCCTGCAAATCCACACCGTTTGGAGCGACCATAGTACTAGAAAATCCTCTATCCTTGTACTCATTTTCAGTACCTTTAGAGTTGCAAATGATCAAATCTACCTTTTTTAAAAAAAACTTATACAACTTATTCTTGCCAGCTGGCCAACTGTGAGCTTCATATAGAATAGTACGGCCCAGCAGACTTGCCAGCCAAGCAATTTCTGGACTTCTGGTATATATAATAGTCTTTTTGTCAGATTTTCTTTTAAAGAATAATTTTATAAAAAATGTGAATCGACCTAAAAGAAAATTTAATTTTTCAGAGTATTTCACGACAATTTTTGAATAAAAAATTTTGATACGTCGCACTATGAAAATATTCTCCAAACCATAATACGAAAACAAATCTACATCTTCTGCCCTAGTTCGATTTGGTACCAACAGCTCCACATTGTCTATCTTTTTTGCAAACTCCTCGCACATCTTGCAAATCTGATATCCGTAGGCCTTTTCAGTGGGAATTCGTAAATTAACTATATATGCCATTTTCATACAAAAAAACCAGACTAACCTGGCCACTTATTTATCTTATTTACCACCTTTTGTTTTAATTTGAGATACTTATCCACAGATTTCTTCTCTAGACCTGGAGAAACCAATCTAAGTAATTCTTTACCCAAAATGCGATATTGTCCACCTACTTTATTAGCCTTAATAAGGCCTTTCTTCAGGAGTCTTTTCATGGTACTTTCGCTTATTTTAAGCAAATTTCTGGCTTCGTTTGTAGTATAGACAGCATTATTTTTTATTTCGTCTGACATAGGTAAGTTGTTTGAAATTGAACCAGTTCATTATAGCAAATAGTGTCATAAAGTGTCAATAGGTGTCAATATATTAAAAAATACCTTATCTTAGCCAAAACTCAAACTGATAAAAAATCCAAAAATACCTACTTCAAATCATCTAAAAATTGCTTCATAAGCATTGTTGGGACTAAATTGTTCACAAACAAATTGTAGCCCTCTTTTGCTATTTTATCTCTCAAATTTTGGTCATTCTTTAGCATCAAAATCTTATCTGCCAAATCCTCTGAATTGGCTACTTTACACAATAAAACATCACTTTTGTCTGTGAATAATTCACGAGTTGCTGGTGATTCAGAGGTAATCAAAGCTTGTCCAACTGCCAAAGCTTCATAAACTTTATTTGCTATTACTCTTCTTGATTTTGGTGTCTCTCCAAATATACCAAGGCAGACATCAGCCAGGCCCATATATTTTTTCAAATCATCATAAGGTACATTTGGGATAAAATTGATATTTTGATACTCTTTGTGGCCATCTCCAAACAAATTTTTGATTTTACTACCTACAATATTAAAATTGACACCTTTGTCTTTCAAAACCTTAGCTGCACCTAGAATATACTCCACTCCTTGGAGAGGAATGTAAGAGCCATGAAAATGAACTGTGAAGGTCTGATCTTTTTTTTCAGCCTCTGTCGGTTTTATAACTTCATCATCTGATCCTACTAGAACACGAATAAATTTTTTCTTGTCTATACGAAATTCTTTTACAAAATAATTTATATGTTCATACGTGTCTAGGACTATCTTGTCTGCAAACTTACAACTCAACCAATCCAAGAACCAAAAATATTTTGCTTTCCAGCTTTTTTTGGTGATTTGCTTTCTATCAAAAACAAGAGAGTCATATAAGGAGACCAGTGCATTGAAGACTATTTTTTTTCTTGTCAAGAGGCTGGCCAATATCACACACTGTTGACCCGGGAATCCAACTATCATCAAATCATATTGTTTTCTTATTTGCCAATGTTTTTTTATTAGATCAAAATACTTAGCAACACCTGTCTTGGCTGTGCCACACTCTATAACTTTGACACCATTCTTCCTTAGTCCGCTGATAAAAATCCTATTCCTGCTGTAGTCTGGCTTATAAAATCCAAAGTAGCATACTGTCATATTTATAAGTTATTTTAAATTACTTTCCAAAAACCATTTGTAAGTATCTTGTAATCCTTTTTTAAATTCGGTCTTGTATTGCCATCCTCTTTTTTCCATTTTACTGACATCGAGCATCTTCCTTGGCATACCATCTGGCTTTGATCTGTCAAAAGTTAAGTTACCTTCGAAACCAACAATCTCTTTGAGAGTGTATGCCAATTCTTTAATTGAAATATCCACCCCAGTTCCAATATTCAAAAACTCTTTCTCACTATAATTATTCATTAACCAGTATACAGCATCTGCCAAGTCGTCAACATAGAGGAATTCTCGACGACTGTCACCACTGCCCCAGACCACGACCTCCTCCAATTTGTTGGTCTTGGCTTCGTGCATTCTACGCATCAGTCCAGGAATAACATGGGATGATTCCATATCGAAATTATCTCTTGGTCCATAAATATTGGTTGGCATACAAGAAATAAAAATTTGTTCGAACTGCTCATGTATTTTTTCGCACAATTTTATTCCTGCTATTTTTGCTAGAGCATAACCTTCGTTGGTTGGTTCTAATTTTCCATTCAAAAAATACTCTTCTTTCATAGGTTGTTCAGAGTCTCTTGGATAGATACAACTAGAGGCTAAAAACAATAATTTCTTCACATTAGTAACATGCGCTCCCCAGATGACATTGTTTTGGATTTGCAAATTGTCATACAAAAATTCAGCTGGTCTTGTCATGTTTGCTTTTATGCCGCCAACTTTTGCTGCAGACAATATGACATACTCTGGTTTTTCTTTATCAAAAAATTTGTGAACAAGATCCTGATCAGTAAGGTCAAGCTCTTTACTAGTCTTTAACAATATATTGCTGTATCCTTCCTTTTGGAATTTTTTCAAAATCGCAGATCCTACCATCCCAGTATGGCCGGCAATATAAATTTTGGCATTTTTATTTATCATACATTATTTTTCTAAAAGACTACACAACAAGTTAATATCTCCACTACTAAGTTCTGGGTTATTTGGAAAATAAAATCCATTTTTGTGAACAAAATCAGCATTCTTACAATCTGCAGAGTCATCTATATATTTTTTATAAAAAGGCTGCTTGGTCATATCACCAGCAATAATTGGACGAATTTCAATGTTGGCTTTTTTGAACTTATTTTTATATTTTTGAAATAGATCTAGGTCTTTACAAACAACTGGCATAGCAAAATTGGAAACAACTTCCATGTGCCCTAGTCGTAAAGATATAAAATCGTTGTTTCCTTCTGTAGCTGTTTGGAATTTTTTGAAATTGTTTTCTCGCTTCTCTACTATTTCATCCCAATATCCAAGTTGAGCATTGCCAATGAATCCATTAATTTCAGTTGGTCTGGCGTTGTAAGCCAAATCATAAAAAGTATATCTAGCAAAAAAATCATCAACTTTATTGTTGGTTCTCAGCTGTTGTTGTTTGTTTTCTGACAAATTTCTATCCCAGCCATGAGCTCTGGTAGCAAGCAACATGGTATGAAGCTCTTCGTCATCAGTACAAATCATTCCTCCTTCGATAGTTGACATATGATGACCAACGAAAAATGAAGCTGTCGAAGCTAGACCAAAATTACCTAACAATTTACCACTGAACTTGGAGCCCAGTGCTTCACAATTGTCTTCAATGAGTAAAATATCATTTTCTAAGCAATATTTTTCAATCTTATCCAAGTCATCACAAAAGCCCAAAACATTGGTAATAAACAGAGCATCCAAATTTTTCTTACAATCCAATAAAGTGTTGGTCGAGATATTGAGTGTCTCTACTTCACAGTCAATTGGAACTGGCACCAAACCAAGCTGTATCAAGGGCATGACATTGGTGGCCCAAGTAAGTGCTGAAAAGCCAACCTTATCACCTTTTTTTAATCTACCTAAGTTTAGTAAAGATTGAATCAGTACTAGATTGGCACTACTGCCACTCGTCACAAAGACGGCATACTTTCTTTCTTGTTTTTCGGCAAATGATTTTTCAAATTTTGAACACTCCTCACTCATGCTCAATACTTTTGACTTTGTAATAAAATCAACCAATTTCTTTTTAGTCTTGTTTTCGTTATAAAAAGTTGATTTGATCAGTTTAATCATAAGGCTGATTGTCATTAATCGAGATGCTTACTCGCGTCAGCACCCAATTCTGTAAATTCTGCCTCGACCATAAGACGCACAAGATCATTAAATTTAACTTTTGGAGTCCATCCCAATTTTGTCTTGGCCTTAGAAGAATCTCCTATCAGTACGTCTACCTCTGCTGGACGTAAATATCTAGGGTCAATTTCTATCAATGTTTTTCCACTTTTTTTATCAACACCTTTTTCTTCCAATCCTTCTTCTTGCCATTCAATCTCATACCCCAATAGTTTTGCAGACTCTTCTACAAATTCCCTTACACTATGCGTCTCTCCTGTAGATATCACATAATCTTCAGGAGTATCTTGCTGGAGCATCAACCACATCGCTTCCACATAATCCTTGGCATATCCCCAGTCTCTTTTGGCATCTAGATTACCAAGATACAATTTTTCTTGTTTGCCAAGCTTGATTTTTACCAAAGCATTGGTGATTTTTTTTGTTACAAAAGTACCTCCCCTTCTTGGAGATTCATGATTGAACAAAATTCCATTACAAACAAACATATCATAGGCCTCTCTGTAGTTGATCCCTATCCAGTGAGCAAAAACCTTAGCACAAGCATAAGGACTGCGAGGATAAAAAGGGGTTGTTTCTGTTTGGGGAGATTCCAATACTTTTCCAAACATCTCGCTAGACCCTGCTTGATAAAATTTAGCTTTAATATTCATATCTCTCATAGCGTCAAGAAGACGTAAAGTACCAAGACCATCAGTATTAGCAGTATATTCTGGTATTTCAAAACTTACTTTGACATGACTTTGGGCACCAAGATGATAGATCTCATCTGGTTGAATTTTTGAAATTACCCTTGAAATATTGGAGCCATCTGTCAAATCTCCATAATGGAGAAATAGTTTGACGTTCTCTTCATGTAGATCCTGAAAAATATGATCAATACGATCGGTATTAAAGCTACTACTTCTGCGAATTATTCCGTGGACTTCATAGTCTTTTTTCAAAAGAAATTCAGCTAAATAACTACCATCTTGACCAGTGATGCCTGTAATGAGTGCTTTTTTCATATACTATTTTATTTTGCTTTTTAATATTAACAAATGTTTTATTATTGGAAATTTTCTAATTCTGTATAAAAAGTAATTCTTTTTTGATTGGACTGATCTTTTGTTTGTATCCAATTTTACGCCATGCTTCTTACAAAAATTCACCGCACCAAGATCCCAAACACCTTTTTTTATAGCAGTGGAATAATAACTTACCGCAGGATTATTATTTCTATTCCACATCTTACTTCTTTTAACACTAAGAAAATGTTTTTGGCAACTTCTTGATCTCTCTGTTCCTTTCAATTCTACTTCCCAAGCATTTTCACCGTCAACCAGCAAATCTAAGAAATCTTTTTTGTTCCAGATCGCAGACATGAGAGATGTCCTATATGGCGCCTGACTATCAATCTCACCTACTTCGGAGTAATCTTTGAAAGGCCTGTCTGGTCCTGGTGATGGGTATAGTCTTAGGTAAGCAACGTCTTCACTTTGTGCTATTTCCAGCAACTTTTCAATACGTTTTGTATCGACTCTTTTATTCAAAAAATAATCTTCAATAAAAAATATAAAGTAATCACTTTCAATATTTTCTAGAGCAATCTTTATATTACTTGTCCAATTTTTATCTTCTCCCACCTTTAGAGTTTTTACTCTATCATCTTGATAATCCAAATAGTTTGATATCAAATAAACAGGAAACGGACAGTCTGGCCAATACTTAAAAAAGAAGGTAAAAAATGGTTTCCATACATCTTGGTAAGCATCAAATGAAGAGACTACAATTGAACAATTTTGGTTTTCCATAACAATAAGTGAGAGGGCGTTGCCAATCTAAGTTTGAAGGCAGAAGTATGTCCCTTTGTCTTGAGCACGACTGCTTGCGACCTTGAGTTCGTGCCAAGACAAAGGGACATACTTCTGCCTGAAGGGTACAACTTAACTTAACTATTTTACCATACCAGCATCCTTGGCTCTAGATAAAATCTCCAAGACTCTTGCCTTGCTGGAATGTTTTGACAAAATATCATTATATTCAATTTCCAGATCTAATTTATCATATTCATTACGTAAAAAATAGGCCATTTTCCTCAATTGATCCTGAAAATCATGTAAGTTGTCAAATTCCCAAATTCGTTCATAATTCAAGTTATCACTACTAGAATGATATATATCTATAGACTCTGTTAGTAGCAGACAATTATTTCCCAGTATTTCCCAAAATCTAGCTGTATCATAGCCACCACCTCCTACTGACACTCCTACTTTCGACTTAGATAATAAATTGTAAAACTGGCCAGGACTTTCTGTCCTCTCTACTCTATAAGTAAAATTGTTCTTTTCACAAAAATCAACAAGAAGCTCTCTCACGTATCTTCTCATCAGAGGATATTCATCTTGACCAAAAATACAAACAAAATCAATATCTTTGGTAACACCTTTTTCATAATATTCTAAATACTTGGATTCTATTCCAAAAGGAAAAGGCGTGACCCCATACAAGTATGGCTTTTCTCTTTTGAAATAAAGTGAGCATTTCTCAATCATCTCCTTGTCTACTTTGCCCAGCTCATCATAATCACCTGTTACCAATTTTTTTTGAATTTCAAAATCATAACGATTATTTTTACCGACTTCTGACCCATCTATGAAAACTATTTTTTTCCATTGTCCTATTTTTTGGGCCAGCTTTGTATTGGTGTTTTTTTTTCCCCAGACCAAAAAAATTAAGTCCGCACTCTTTGCAAAACTAGTAAAATCATCTTTATCCAATATTTTGTCTTTAATATTATTGGTGCGACATGGATAATCTGAAGAAAATCTAAAAGATAATTCTGGATTTCCCTGCTGCAATGTGATGAGTCCGTCTATAATAGTATCACAAAGATAATCTTGTTTTTTGATTGGTGTGATGACTGCTATTTTATAATTCATAAATTTACTAATTCTTTTACGGTCTTATCAATTAAATTTTCTAGACTATACTCCTGGACAATTTTCTTTGCCAATTTATGACTAACGTCTGTCTTATCTTTTCCTCCCATTTTCATTATATTGGAAATTTTTTTAGCCAATTCAAATTTGTCTTCTTTTTCTAAAATTAAAATATTTTTAAAATCTCCAAAAACATTTTCAAAAGTCTTATTCAGAGCTATTGCTGAAGTGCCGCAAGACAAGCTCTCTAAGACAGCCTTATCCATCCCACCAGTCTGACAAAGATTGACGCTCAAGTCTGCTCCACCATATACTGCTGCCATGTCTTTGTTGGGAACATCACCAACAAAATTAATATATGATCTCAAATTATTTGAATCTACCAAAGATTCTAACTCTGCCAAGTACTCTTTGTCATCAATATAAATAGGTGATCCAACCAAATCCACCTGAATACTTGTAACACCTTCTTGATTTACTAAATGGTCGATGGCCATAATCAAAAGCTTCTGATTTTTGATATGACTAATACGACCAACATAAATAATTTTAAAAATCTCATCAGTAGAATTATTGGTATGACACTGAAACTTATCTGTATCAATACCATGGCCCAGTATTTTTACTTTTTTACTGTCTAGTAGAAAACCATCTTTTGACGCCGTAAAAATCCTGTGTGTTAGGGCCTCAGCCAATTTCAATTTGATATTTACTGCTTTGTGTACATACCAAATAATTATCTTCTTACCAAGTAATCTCCAAACAAGTCCTCCCAAAATCACGTACTCCGGATTCATATGTACAAAGACGCGATCATAGTCTTTTCTCTTCTCCCAGATGTATTTATAAAATCTGTAGAGATATTTGAAACGCGAAGAAATAACTTCTTTTCCCAAACTCAAGACCTCCACATTGCTTGGCAAGTCGTATTCTCCTTTTTCAAGACATATTACAGTTACTTTTTCAAATTTATTAGCAAACTTTTTGAGCCAATCATGAAAAAATCCCAATACACTGTCATTGATATCCACTTTTTGTGTCAGTATTAACAAATTCATATTCTAGCTTTTTCCCAAGATTGTTTGTATAATTTCAAGATTTCACTCTTGCTCGGCAAGCTCAAAGCTGTCTTTCTAGCCATGGCACCAAGATTCTTTCTCAATTGACTACCCTCAATCATCTTTTTCATAGCATTTAACAAGGCAGGTCTTTCACCAACTGGTATTATCACTCCACTTTCTCCATCTTTGATCACTTCTCCTGCCAGGCCAACATCTGTCATGATAATTGGTAAGGCAAAGCTGGCCGCCTCGACCACCACCATCCCCCACCCCTCGCTGTCTGAGGTCAGAAGGAGGCAGTCAGCTTGACTATAGAATTTTTCTAATTCATTTTTATCTTTATGTCCAAGTAATTTAATATTATTTTCCAATTTCAAATCTACAATCTTCTTTTTCAAACTATCTCTTTCTGGCCCATCTCCTACTACCCATAGTTCAATGTTTTGTTTTTCTTTCAAGATCTCAGACATGGCTTCGATTTGCAATTCAATATTTTTTACTGGGACTAAGCGTCCAACTGTCAAAAAGATAAACTTATCAGAATTTTTTACTTTCTGGTCATTACTATGTAATTTGACGTCAGAAAAAATCGGAACGACAGTAATTTTACCACCTACAATCCCATACTCATCAATCAAATTACTCTTTGATCTTTTACTTACAGTACGTACAGCATTTGCTCTTTTCAAGACAAATCTTGATATTTTATTGCGAAGCCAATTTTGTTTTTCCCAACCATGGACTTGTATCTCTAGACCAATATTAAATTTTTTAGCCAAAATCAATCCCACTAAAGCTAAATAATACTGATCTTGAATTGTTATCACTGTATATCTACTATCTTTACAAAGTTTTTTTGCTATTTTGTAAATTTTCAAGAGAGTTGTTACTTTTAAATTTCCTTGTACCCCAAAAACAGAGACATTACTAGAAATATCCAACTTACCATCGTCTCTAGACGGCACAACCACAGTATACAAATCCACTAAACTTCCATAATCCCTTATCCTGTTGGCCAGGACTGAATCTTTCACTAAAGCTGAATTGTCTAGTCCCAAACTCAAAATCTTCATATATTATGATAAATATCCAAAAACTCCTCGGCAATCTGTTCCCAAGAATGCGAATAATCGAATTGGGCTACTCTATTTTTATATTCTTCGTAGTTATTATTGTCTAATAAAAAAAGAATTTTTTGCTTTATACTCTCTTTGTCGAGAGGATCTACAAATATTCCTATATCTCCAAATCTATCAAGCTGACCAGTCTCTCTTGTCATAATAAATGGCTTACCAAGACTGACGGCATCTAGTATAAAATTTGGATATACATCACTTATAGAAGGCAGAATAACAGCATAGCTTTTTTTTATTTCTTCCAACAAATCATTATAAGATAATTTTGAAACCATTTTTAATTCTACTTCTTCATTATCACTTTTTATTTCCAAAAAAACTTTTTTGAGTAAATCCAAATTTTTCAACCGAATAGGACGTCCTGCCCATAAGAATATTTTTTTATTTCCTGTACCACTTTTCCAACTTTCTCGTTTAGTATAATAATTTTCCACCACAAAATTTTTCTCTGTTTTCAAATCATATTTATCTTCAAAAATTTTCTTCTGCCATACAGTATTAAAGGCCAATGCTGTGCTACTCCTAATAGTGAAACCTTGTAGAGAATAAATTAATTTTTCTTTTAGAGACAAGACTGGGGTCTGTTTATTGAAGTCTGATAGGGTAATCAATTTACCACCACGATTGATATATGTCTCCCACAAAAAATCACCGCTGACTCGCAATACGATCCTCTTTCTCCATATCTTGGCAGCACACACAGCAGGCAATCCTACACTAAATGTATCAAGAGCTATCACAAAATCTGCAGATCGTACTTGAAAAAAAATCCTAAAAAAATAAAAAACGTGCCTAACAATTGGAGGAAGCTTTTTTTCAATTTTATAAAAAAATACCCCTACTTCATGATTTTTTTTAGAAAATTTGTCTTTTAGATTTTTGGCATACTGGGCTGGACCACCGACATCTGGTGGATAGACTCCTGTAGCGATGATAATCTTCATAAGACCTCTTGCAAAGTAAGCATAACGCACGAAATTGTCAGATTTCGAGCCATAATTTTTCAAAAATTTTTGCAGTTTAGCCTGAGCTAAGCTAAAAAAATTTTAGGAAAATTTGGCCGGAATATGGGAATTGTAGTGGATGGTTATTTTGTAAGAGGTCTATACCATGTCTTGCATTATTTTATTCATATCTCGAGAAATCAATTCCCATGAATATTTTTCTTCTACCATTTTTTTAGCATTCTCTACCACTCTCGAAACTTCCTCTTTATTTTTTTCATCTAAAATATA
Source organism: uncultured Gammaproteobacteria bacterium (assembly GCA_964344965.1). Taxonomy (GTDB): domain Bacteria; phylum Patescibacteriota; class Patescibacteriia; order Magasanikbacterales; family UBA922; genus UM-FILTER-37-12. Next base: position 112,947 of record CAYFPJ010000002.1, read on the forward strand.
TTTTATTTTTTCGGCAATACTTTCTGGATTTTTCACCTGACAAAACCAGCCAGTTGGAATTTGCCCTGAAGTATTTGAAGGGTCTGTCAAAAAATCTGGAATTCCTCCAACTGGAGTAGCAATGACCGGCACACCCATTATCATTGCCTCAAGAAATGCATTACCAAGACCTTCTGACAAGCTAGGACGACAAAATATGTCAGCCTGGAGCAGCTCATTATAGACTTCTATATTCTGGACTTCGCCAACAAATTTTACTTTATCTTCGATATCTAAATCTTTGGCTGATTTTTCCAACTCTTTCCGCAACTGACCGTCACCAAGTATCCTCAAAACAACATTATCTCTTTCTAAAGTCTTCATTGCTTTAATCAAATCACCAACACCATTCTTCTTAACTAATCGTGAGGCTGTGATCACTATTTTTGTATGACCCTTCTCTTGTTCCGTGTTATATGTTCCATGTTCTATGCTAATCCCATTCGGGACCACAATAACTGGACATTTCGCTCCCATATCCCTGGCCCATTCAGCCAAATAATTACTTATAGCCTGTATCCTATCAGCACTTCTAAATATTTGTTTAAAATAAGGCCAAACAAACCAAACATGTTTATAAATATGCCACTTGCTATCCCCTTCCTGCAAAGTAAGCAAAAAAGGAATATCTTTATTCTTCTTTTTAAATCTAAGACTAGAAAATCCTGCATAGCTAGCCATAATAGAGCAAACCATGTCGAATCTTCCCAATTCTTTTGCCTTTTTCCAACCACCAAAAATGAGGCGAATTTTGTCCCATTTATTCCCCTTCCCTATACGATATACAGCAATATTACCGACTTGCTCAAAATCTGACAAACCAGGCCTTATCTTAGCTGTAATCATCACAAATTCCATTGTCTTTATCCTGTCAGTAATTTCTTTTACTGCCACTTCTGCTCCTCCAATCAGTGGGAAGTAAGCTGTCGAAAAAATTAAAACTCTTTTCATATACGATTACTGAAATCTGAAATGGTCATTTTCAGTCCTTCTTCCAAGCTAACACTTGGCTCCCAGTCCAACAATTCTTTTGCTTTGTCAATTTGTGGCTTGCGTTTTTTGGGATCGTCAATTGGTAAATCTTTGTAAACTATTTCACTTCTTGAATTTGTCAAATCAATGACTTTTTTGGCCAGGTTCAAAACACTGTCCTCAACAGGATTACCAAGATTAATTGGACCGGTAATTTTTTGGTCCGAATTCATCATTTTTATCAGACCACCAACCAAATCATCTACATAGCAAAAGCTTCTTGTCTGACTACCATCTCCATATATTGTGATATCTTCATTTTTCAATGCTTGTAAGACAAAATTAGAAACTACTCGACCGTCATCAAAGGCCATCCGCGGACCATAGGTATTAAAAATCCGCACAACTTTAATTTCTATACCATGCATGCGGCGATAATCGAAACAAAGAGTTTCAGCACAACGTTTACCTTCGTCATAACAAGCCCTTGGTCCAATTGAATTTACATTTCCTCGGTAATCTTCTGCTTGCGGATGAACCTCTGGATCACCATACACCTCCGAAGTAGAAGCCTGCAGGATCCTGGCATTATGTTTTCTAGCTAAACCAAGCATGTTGATTACTCCTATAGTATTAGCCTTGATAGTACGTACTGGATTGTCTTGATAGTGCACAGGTGAAGCTGGACAAGCCAAATTGTAGATCTGGTCTATTTTGTCATCCAAAAAGAAAGGTTCAATGATATCGTGCTCTATAAATTCAAAATTGTTATTTGACAGCAAGTGATCTATATTTTTTCTCGATCCAGTAAAAAAATTGTCAACACAAACAACCTGATACCCAAAATCAAGTAATTTTTCACAAAGATGGGAGCCAATGAATCCTGCTCCTCCAGTTATCAAAATTCGCATAAATAAGCCAAATATTCAAAAAATTACAAACATATTATGCTATATTTTAGCGAAAAAGTCAAACAAAAACCACCCCAAATTGGGGTGGTTTTATTAATTTTTATCCTCTTATAGAGCATTCAAAGCCGCCCTAGTAACTGGACCAACATAGCCAACTGCATCAATTCCACTGGTCGTTTGAAATGCTCTGACTGCTTCTGCTGTGATGGGTCCGAAAGTTCCGGTATTGCTGGGATAAGTAAAATACCCTAACTCACGAAGTTTTTGCTGGAGAAAGATTACTTCTTTGCCTGCACTCCCCTCGCCCAAAAAACTTGTCAACTTGGTAATCTTGATGCCCAGCACTGTCCCAGTTGCACCAAATTCTTCACCATCCATGTATACCTCGTTATCACTAATCTCGACAATTCTATCCCACCTAAATCCAAGGCTTTCAAAAGTAGCTTCGTCGGGTATATATCTCTTTACTTGCTTGGTTGAATCATCTGGATCTGGCTCAAGCCTATAGACCTTTGGTGAATCGGCATATTTGACAATTGTAAAGTTCGGGTGATGATCTGTATAATCTATCTCTCCCGCTGAAGTATATTTATTTAAGAGCTCTACAGCGATATCTTCGACCCAATTCCACGGATAACCAAGAGTAGTGAAGACTGTCTCATTGGTAATCCAATATTTATCTGTGTCAAGCAACAGATATACTTTTGGATCAGTAACCACCTTTACCAAGGCACCATATTTTGGATCATAATTGGGACCCCATGACATAAAGCCAAGTGTGTCATTTGGAATAGCATCTAATTGTGATTGTGAGACAATTTCTACATCATCCCATGAACCAAAATAAGTGAAGAATATTTTCGATGATGTGAATGCCCGTCTGGCACAGGCCAAGCTTGAGTTGACTGTCCCATCTTCATTGTGAGCTTCAGAAATATAGTAAACTGCCGGAGAGGCGCTATGTTTGTAGGCTTTACCTACAGCCAAACTACAAGCAACAGTATTTTCTGATAATGCAAGAGCTACAAGTTCTAATTGAGGATCATCACCGACAAGTCCCAGATAAGTTACTCTGGTATCATCTGTGCCATCCGCGTCTGTATCAATATTCTTGGCCTCATCTTTTACCAAATCAAGAGTTATGGGGTCTGACTCTATTGTGACTGTTGCCGTCTTCTCTGAAGCGGCACTGATTATCACAGTGTGAGAAACACTACCAACTGTCACTACAGCCGGTGTTCCAATGACAAATGTTTCAGTGACAAGAGTCTCTTGTATTGGTTCTAATTGTCCTGCATCACTTTCCTCTGCGTCTGGAGTAGTGGTTTCTGTATTATTGCTACTTTCTCCTCCACCACCACCGCCACCACCAGGGGCGGCTATAAGACCTCCGCCGCCACCCGCACTACCACAAGTGCCGCTTGGGGTAACAGTTATTGTACGCTCTGCCATACCACTAGGGCAACTGATAAATAATGCCGAATTATCATTGGTGCAAGAATTAATGTCAATAGTACATGTCCCAGCATTACTTACAGTGAAGTTTTTCCTGTCTGCCGAAGTAAGGTCTATCTTTGAACTACCCTCCACCACAAACTGTATATTATCTGTATTCACAGTATACGATTGCACAACGGTTTGAGTACCGACTGAGTAGGAGCTGCCATCTGTTGAAAGAACTATGGAGAGACCAGTCTCTACAGTAACATCATTGGCTCCAAGTACAATAGCAGGCAGGAACAGCAAGACGAAGAGAACTAGAGATACTTTTGTTATTATCTTCATCATAATATTATAATTAACCAATAATTTATTGATATGCTGGGCAAGTTACTGTACCTGCACTCACAACTCCATCCAACACTGATATTGCTGAACAGCCAGCACCATCCTCATCCTCTAAGATGAGCTCCCCGCCAACGCCACTAAGTCCACTATTTATATAAATTGTGCCAGAAGCAGTCTCATTATAAACAGTGCTGGTGGTGGAATGAATTGTACCAGAGGCAAACAGATCATTCCAAGCACTATCGTAAGCACCAAGGTCTCTGGTATTGTTGGCTTCTGGAAGGATGTTGCTAGCTACATCGGCATTAACAGTTACAGTATCAGTGGCAGCATCACCAAGAGTGACATTGCCGTCAGCACTTAGTACTCCAAGCCAAGCAGTACCTGAAGAGAAAATCTCATTCCAAGCAACACCAAAGGCTCCTATGTCCAGACCATTATTGGAACTAGGTCGAAGACCACCAGTTACATTACCAGATACATTTAGGTTAGTAGTAAACATAGTCCCAGAAACCATGGCATTACTCCATGCTCGACCAAATACACCCAAACTATAATTATTGTTATGCCCTGATTGAGGAACTAGATGACCGGTAATTGCAGTATCACCATATACTGCTAGGGTACTGCTGTTTGAAGTGGTACCGACTGTTACTGCGTCGTCGCTTACTGTAAAATCATCTCCTCCTGCAGCACTTCCTACGTAGAAAGTAGAAGATACCCATGTCGATCCATCAACTTGCAAGACACCGGCAGTGGACATAGTAATACCAGTTGAGCCAAAGCCTTCTCCCACTGTGACAGCATCTGCATACAGCGTACCAGAAGCATATATTTCACTCCAAGCACTGTCGTAAGCACCAAGGTCTCTGGTATTGTTGGCTTCTGGAAGGATGTTACTGGCCACATCAGCACTTACAGTTACAGTATCAGTGGCAGCATCACCAAGAGTGACATTGCCGTCAACAGAAAAAGTACCACCCACTGAAACATTATTGCCGACAGTGGTGGCTCCAAACACTATGACTGGCATCAGAATAAGGACAACTGCAAAAATCCCATAATAACCAAAAGAAATTACCTGTTTCATTTTTATTTTTCTAAAATTTAGCATAAAAATATAATTAAATACAAAAAATTAATAAGTAAAATTATTAGTGGGACCTGACCTTTATTAAAATAAAATCCCCCTTTTAATTTTAAATTTATTAACTGTTTATTATAGTTACAAAATAATGTAACTTAAAATCTTATTTTATTGACCCGTCTGCCCAGACTGGAGCCTAAAAGGATAAAACTGAATAACATCCACTATCTTGTCAAGTTCAGTATCATAGACAATAACTCCTGTAGAATACATTAACATCTTGTGTCCATTTTGGATATATTGAAAGAGGACAGGACTTTGCTGTTTCATGGTGACAGCGTCTTTTACTGTGGCAACAGTAAATTCTTCAGCCGGTAACAAGATATGCTCCGACACTCGTTGTAATATTCCACCTACTTCTGGATCAGTGTTTGATAAATCTAAAAATTCTTCTTTATTATCTCCATCAAGAACTTCACCGGTTTGGAAATCTTGACTACAGTCCAAATGATCAGATTGACCTCCTTGCTTATCAAATATATACCAACTCAAAAATAATACTAACACCAAAAGTACCAATATAACTACAAAAAAAAATTCTAACGGATACTTTAAATTATTTTTAAGATTTGATTTTTTACGAGGCATATCTAGTAACCTATCCAAAAAACAACTACTCAAAATTGCAATTATAGAATTGGTATTAAGTTAAACTTATTTCTTATCTAAGAGCCTATTTAAAATCTCTTCTCCCGACTCCATTTTTCTCAATTTCGGCTGCAAATTGTCTTGATTTCGTCAAAATAATACCATTATTATTCCTCAATCATGACAATTTTCGCTCGAAATTGAACAAAATGGCTCTGGAAGAGAGATTTCAAATTGGCTCTAAAGCAAGTTGAGAAATGTATTGATTTTTTAGTCAGCAACTATTTGAACGATAGTGAGTTTTGCCTGTCCACCGAAGTGGAGGGATGGCTAAAAAATCAATACTTTCGAGGCTTTTGTTAGGAAACTTAATTATGAGTTCATAATTTTCTAAATTATAACACACTGAAAAAGAAAATGATATAACACAATAAAAAAATGTGGATAATTACCAAAAAATTTCAATTAATTACCACCGACTCTGTTGGTGGATTAACGGGGTAACCGACTTTGTCAGTAGATAGACCAAGTTTGTTCTAGTTGAGGTCTATTACCCCCCGACTTCGTCGGGGGTTTAGAATCAGTGTAATCTTTTCTAAATCAGTTTGAATCAATGATAATAAACCATGAATCGAATTGATAAAAATCTTATTCTGTACTATACTCGCATTTGCAATGATTTACTAAAATATGTCTAAACATAATAGAAAAAAAATACTCTACATAATCACCCAAGGTGCTTGGGGAGGAGCACAGAGATATATTTTTGATTTGACAACAAACCTTAACAAAAACTTCGATATTATAGTCGCTGTTGGTGAACCAAGAGGTAAACTAGATTTACAATCAAAACTCAAAACTCAAAACTCAAAACTCAAAACTATCCAACTCACACATCTAGTACGCAAAATATCCCCCATAAAAGATGTGTTGGCTATTTTTGAACTCAAAAAACTTTATGAGGATGTCAATCCCGACATAGTACACCTCAACAGCTCCAAAGCCGGCATCATAGGCTCATTAGTAAAAATAGTGAGTCGAAATTTTCAAGCCAGAGTTGTATACACTGCCCATGGATGGGTGTTCAACGAACCTTTATCCTGGTTTAGAAAAAACTTGTATCTTTTCTTGGAAAAATTTACTGCCAAATTTAAAGACAAAATTATCGTCTTATCGAAACAAGACAAGCACACTCTCACAGATATCCTGAACGCAAAGGAGGAGAAAGTAAGTTTGATCTCTCTTGGCATCAATCTGCCACAAAAAACATTATCCAAAGAAAAATCTCGTGAAAAATTACTCAACAAAATACCCAATTCAAAACATCCTACAAAAAATGATATTTGGATCGGTACAGTAGCAGGATTGTACAGAACCAAAGGAATAGATACTTTAATCGAGTCTATTAAATTATTTAATTCACACCCTGCAACCAAAAATTATCAATTCCTAATAATTGGAGATGGTCCTGAAAAAGATAAATCTCTCTCTCTTATCAATTCTTATGATCTCGAAAACGTACACCTGCTTGGCTTCATAGACAGCGTGACACAATTTTTGCCTGCTTTTGATCTTTTTGTTTTACCATCACGAAAAGAAGGTCTCCCCTACGTCCTGCTTGAGGCCATTGCTTGCAATATCCCTATTATTGCCACTGATGTAGGTGGAATATCTTCACTAATTGAAAACAAAAAAACTGGAATACTAATCGAGCCAAACAACTGCGAAATATTGACCAGAGAGCTTGTCAAATCTATTGAAAACAGAAGTGAATTACAAAAATATGCAGACGAAGCTTCTAAAAAAATAGAGGAGATAAGCCTGAAAAAAATGTTGATGGAAACTAAAGAAGTCTATTCCTCACTGCTGTCATGAGACAAAACACTTTCTACTGTTCCCTTCATCATGTCGTTAAATACAATTCCTTTATCATTTGCTTCCTGGATGACCCTTTTTGCCTGCTCAATATCGCCAATGTCTCTATATACCAATATTAGTCTCCACCAACCTTCAGAAATTTCTGAATAATTATCAATAGATTCTTTTATGATCTGGATCGCCTCTTCTGGTTTGTTGAGATGCAATTTCAACTGTGCCAATGTGTACTGTATTTGTTGTCTTTTGGGAGATTTTTTCAAAGCATCTTCCATTATCTCTTCTGCCTCATACAAAAAACTAACATCTTGTTTTATTTGTGCTCCTGCTTGAGCCAACTGAGATTGAGCCATATTTACTCGAATATCCAAAGGATGCAGAACTCTATTCTTGACAAGCTCCCCATAGGCCAGATCAAATAGATCTACAAACTGCCCACCTCTACCTTCTCTGGCGACATTTACAATAGGAGAAGTAACAGAACGTACAAAGTCGTTTCGTATATCATCTATGTGAGGAGAAGGAATGCTGGTGGTTTGTTTGTATAATTCTATAAAATCTTCACCTGTACTCAATGCTTTTATGGTATCCAAGACCTTCATATTTGCCCTGGCGGGATTGATATTCGTGGAATAAATTAATAAACAAATCGTTAATAAAATAAAAGCATACATACCTCCAGAAACCTTTTTCTTATTGTTTGTGGTAATTTTTGGAACCGAAATATGCAAGGTCTGACTATTAAGTAAAGCTAAAAAAAGAAAAAAATAAAGGTAGGAGGTAGGGTTTTCAAATACAAAAATATTATGGACAAAATGAGCGATTAAAAAAGCAGAACCAACGCCAACCAAATGTGAATTTATTTGCCCTTTTTTAAACCCTGACCACAAAACAATAAAAGGTAGGAAAAACAAACCAAGATAAAACAACAACCCGATAATCCCCTGGACAGCCAAAGTGTTCATCACAGAGCTGTGGGCATTGTCAAACCAAGTCTCTCCCCACCCATACTTCAAAAATTCTGGTCGATAATATTTGTTAAAGGCATAATAATAATTATTTGGCCCCCAGCCAAACAAAGGTTTTTCTTGCCATGCTTCTACTGCTATCCCCCAAGCCATCAGTCTAGTATTGGCAGTCCCTTCAGTAATGTCAATATTCATCACCTGCCCAACTAAAGGAATATTTTTTACAAAGCTGGTAGTTCGAAAAGCAAATAAAATGCCAATCACCACTACTCCAGATACGACCACAGACATGAGTACTTTTCTCAACTTGCTATTCTGTTTGAGAAATATAATATAAGAAATCAATAAACTTGCCAAACCAGCTGCCATTCCAAGCAAAGTACCTCTAGTCCCGCCGGCAAACACTCCCAAAAAACCCAATGCTCCCCCAACTACCGCATACCATTGCCAAAAACTAAACTTTTTTTCTTTCACAGTCAACAGAAATCCTGCGAAAAACAAAAATAGTCCATATCCACTATAATAAATAGGATTTCCTAGGGTGGCAGAGACACGCACGTTGTTTCTATTCAATAAAAACTCTGGATTCACAAACTTTTGCCATAACCCCATAATCATTACCAAGCTGCCGGCCAACAAAAACACCCTCAATAGCCACTTCCAGTCTCGCCATTCGCGAACTATGGAAGTAATTACAAAATAATAAATCACATAATGAAATATGGTGAATAATCCCAACATCCTCTCGTGATTGTCCCAAAAACTCTTGTACCAATCCACGCCCACAAAAGTAGAAACAAAAAAGCTAATAAAGAACAGAGTTACGGCTAAGTTGGTTGGAGTCAATTTAATTTTGTATCTCTGCCAATCAGATGATAAAAGTAAAAGATACCCCGCCAACATGAGCAACACCATAATCCTAAAAAACAGTACTTTAGGGAAGATAAATGGAAAAATAAAACTATTGGGTATGAGAATCAATGGCATCAAAAAAGTAAGGCCGACCAATATTTTTATAAATGATTCTATTTTTTTTTGTTTCATAATAAATATAATCTTATAAACCTTGAATAAACTTATCTACTTCTTCTGTTAAAGATGAATCCAAATCAACAGCCATCTCAGCCCATTTGACAGCCTCTTTATCATCTCCAGAATTTTTATAACCAATTGCAATACTATAATAATTGTGCGGATCTTCTGGTTTTAACTTATCTATTCTAAAAAGAATATCCAGATAAGCATTCCACTCTCCTCTATTGAATAATATTGTAGTAAATTCTTCAAGCAATTTGACGCTCATCTCTTTGCCAAATTTTTCTGCTTTATCAAGACTTACCTTTATTTGACCAGCGTCTCCCTTTCTCGCTTGCATCTGAGCTAATTTCAAATATATATCTTTTTGTCGTACACCCAATTCCAGAGCTTCATTAAGTGTATCTTCAGCCAAGGCATAATCTCCTTTAAAAAAATGTCCTTGAGATAAAGCATAATATATATCTACACGATTTGGCGTATGTAGTTGGGCCTGATACAGCAAATCCATAGATTTGTCTAGATAATCCAAGCCCCCATATACTGATCCAATCTGGTACAACTTTGCCAAGTTGATATACAATCTTGAATAATCATTGAAATCTCCAAAAGACTTGTTATAAACATCGCTAATAAGATCAAAATATCTTTTTATTTGTACAGAGGTATAAAAATCCTGATTTCTTGATCCAGAAAACATTTCTTGAGTCTTGCGAACCATGGATGAGGCCAGCACATCACGACTGTGCAAGAGTGATTTGTTAGCTTCGACAAAAAGATTGGTTGTCTCACTGATGTTAGCTTTATTGGTATTGAAGGCTAAAATAATCTTGTATGCTGGAGGAATAGTACGAGAATAGACAAAAATACTGACAATCAACAATCCCGCGCAGACAAAAATAGACAAGAGGAAAGAAAACTTCTTATTGAAGATGGCACCATCATCTTCTCTTAGGAAAAACAAACCCAACATAAAAAAGAACAACAAACTCCCAACAAAAGAATCAAAAACAAACAAACTCTGTGTTATATAAGCAGTTAGTAATCCTATCAAAATTATGGTTTGAGACGACGTGTCTTTTGTTCTAATTTTTGATATCGTGACCCAAAATAATGCTATCAAAAATATCAGATAAGCTAATAATCCAATTACTCCGTGAGCTAATAATTCGTCAAAAAACTTATTATGTGAACTATCAAACCAATCTTCATCTAGCTGAAAATCATGATATTTGTCGAGAGGAATTCGAATGTTATTGGTCCCATGTCCTATCAATAATCTATCTTGAGCAGCCAGGTAACTCATCTTCCACAATAGCAATCTAGATTTTGTTGTATCTTCATTCCAGGTGATTTCGCTAATTCTTCTTAGGGTGGTGTTATTGCGAACCATGTTGGAATCTTTGAATAAAAAAATAGAAAGGACGCTGCAAAACAAAATTATAAGCAGCGCACCACTAGCTATTTTTATTTTCTTTTTTTTGTGTAATGTGACTAATGCAACAAGCATCACTATCAAGCCGACCATCAGACCAAGGAGCGCTCCTCTGGTAGCAGTAGAAAACAAAACTATCAAATCAAACAAAAAAATTGTAATATAAAAAATCCTCCATTTGAAATTTTTATTATTAAAAAATAAATATAGTACAAAAAATATATTTATCAGAAGATAAGTTGCCAAAAAAGCAGCATTGCCGAGGGTGGAGTGCGTCCGTACATCACCTGTTTGCAGTATCCATCTCAAATCAACTCCGGATTGTTGCAATAATCCATAGACACTTACCAACAAGCTGACAATAACACTAAAATTCAATAGTTTGGTGTATTTCTTTTTAGAGTCATATACGCTCAAAAGCATCCATAGATAAAGTAAAAAATGCAAAGTAGCATAGATACCAACCATTCTCTCATAACCTCCCCAAAAACTGTGGCTAAAATTGATACCAAGCAAGTCTAAGAAAAAACCAAGTAGTGTAATTCCTAAAAACAAGTATAGTAATTTACTTTTCTTGGGGTATAAATTTTTTTTAGTTACCAAAACCAAATAGCAGAGAAACAAGATGTCTACTAATATGAAGAAGAAGAAAGCCTTGGTGGTGACAAAAGGAAAAATCAAACTCTGACCCATTACAAGGGGTGTCAACAGGACAAGTGGTAATCCCCAATACAAAATTTTCTCTAACGCTCTATGCAGCATATTTTGTCATTATTGCACGAGATGACCATACTCTTGTCTGTACAATTCGTTGTCTGGATATAATTCTAGTAATTTTTCAATATATTCATTTCTGTCTTCTGGCTTATCAATATGATCATACAGCTTGATAAGATTAATCATCAAGACAGCGTCATTGCCTGTGTTCTCTATACCTTGCTTCAAAATAGCTTCAGCATCATCTAATCGATCAAGTCTATACTGATACATCTTAGCCAGACGCAAATATATACTTGGTTCCATGGGACGGATCTGGATCGCCTTTTCATAATACTCTTCTGCCTTTTCATAATCTTCTAAGTGTTTTTCGTTTATGGTGGCTATATTAAAGGGTGCAAAAAAATCAAGAGCTTCCAGCTCTATTGCTTTCTGATAAGACTCAATGGCTTTCTCATAATCTCCAACAAATTCATAAATACTTCCAATAGCTATCCATGTCCAGTTGTGATCTTTTTTTTCTTGATACAATTTTTTTCCTTCTATTATCTTTTCATCTAGACGTTCTATTTGGTGAGGCTCAAAATCAGTAGGAGGTACGATATCAAAGACATATTCTGGATCATCCCACTTCGATACACTACTCTTGTTAGATAATAAATAAAAGACTACACCAAGAACAAAAATTAAGAGAATTGAGATAATAATTTTCCATTTTTTATTGATATTCATAGTCTATTTTTTAAAAATAAGTTATAAGAACCCATCCACAATCTCCACCTATTCTACTATAAAAATCAAAAAAACAAAAGACCCTCCAGAGTGGAGGGTCTTTATCCGTTTCAAGAACTAATCTGACTAGAAGGATACAGAAACACTAGTTCCAGTTGTAGAACCAATGGCTGATCCAGTTACTAGATAACCATTTGTCCAATCAGTTGTAGCAGTAGTGTGAACACTAGCACTCATGTCAGACCAGACAAAGTCACCATTGGCATCAGAACGAACATTTGAAGCTGATGACATGGCAGTAGTAACATCTGATCCTGGCGCAGCACTATCTCCGGCCATACCAACTGTGACAGATGACCCGCTAGCAGCACCGGCAATTGATGCTCGTAGGACATAAGTACGTGGCGCACCTACACCAACGACAACCTCACCGCCTGAATAACCGTCGCTAGCATTTGAACCATCCCAATCCTGACCATCAGTATACCAAGCGCTCACTTCTCCAGCAGCAGTCAACAAACTACCTGCAGTTTGGTTAACTCTCAGATCAGAAGCACCTGTAGTATCCCAAAGATAAATATTAGTTACACTGGCAGTAGATGTAGTGATATCAAATGCAAATTTGTTCAATGCAATATCATTATTTACTGCTGATACTGTAAAGCTAAATAGATCTTCAGTCGTATTGGTAAGAGATGTATTGCCTGTATCGACCATATCTACTTTAGGATAACTCTTGTAGACATAGTGAGTTTTACCGGTTGGAGCAGATCCACTGCTTAGTTCCTTAGAGCTAGCAATACCAGTCAAGTCACCTTTGGCAGTAATATCACCGGCAGCAGCAATCTTATAACCAACCTGATTACCAGCTGTACCATTTCCACTACCACCAATAGCAGCCAATGTACCTTTTAGGTAAATAGTTACACCATTGGTATCATCTTTGTCGACCACAAAAGCATTGTCACTAAAGTTGACTTTAGGGAAAGTGCTAGTAGGAGTAGTCTTGGTACCAGCAATCATAGCACCGCTTTCATCTTCAAACCAAATGAAATCATAGTCCTTGAAAGATGAAGAACTGGTATCGGTGACATTCTGTGTCAAGTATAGATAATCCAATTCAACGTCTTCAGTACTGGTAGAAGTGAACTTGAATGCAGCCAAGTCTACATCTAGACCGGCAGCCATCAAACTAGCAGTCTGTGAGTCAGAAGCAAGTGAGACAAGAGTGTGTCCACCAGCAGTACCAACAGTCATCACACTAGCTTCAGCAGTGCTATAAGTCACTGTAGGAGTAGCACCAGTCAATTTACCCTGAGCAGTTACTGTGGATGTATCTCCGTCATCATTAGCTACGCTATTTATATGGACTTGGAACAAATCATCGGCGCTTGTGCCAGCTGAAATATCAGCATAGATTTCCATAAGGACAGTAGTGCCCTTTGCTACTGTAATTTGATCTTCAGTAGGTAGAGTTACGGTAATCCTTTCGTCACTACCGGCAGTAGAATCAGTACCATTTGCCACTGTACCTAGAGTACGATAAGAGCCATCTTCAGTATCATTGACCTTAAAGGTAATGTTTTGAAGCTGGTTGGCTTCAGCAGCTGTAGTAGTAACATTGATATGGAACGAACTAATATTGACATCTTCAGAAGAATCAGAGCCATCAAAACTAATTGTACTGAAAAGATGACCAGTCACACCAGCAGCCACTGTCTGTCCAGCTGGCAGTGAAAGAGTAGTCACTCCAAGTGTGCCAGCAGAAATTGTTTGTCTGTTGGCTGAAACATTAGCATTTGGGAAGGCATAAGTTCCCACTGTGATAGCATCACCAGTAGTGTCACCAGTAGCATCTAGACCGGCGGAGTAAGAAAGATCCATGCCAAACTCGATCCAATCAGAAGCATCTCCATCACTATTCAATTTACCGACAAGAGTAATCTCATTGTCACCTTCTGGGAGAGTGAAGGAGTCAGTGGTTGTCACTGCACCGACAGTCCCTGTATCTGTACTGGCAAAGGTACCAGTAAGAGCAGTACCATCTGAATCCACCAATTTCATTTGAGTGAAGTCAGCTGGCTGCAGGCTACCTCCGTTGGTAGTCAGAAGAAGAGACAAAGAAGCAACAGTAATAGGCTCACCCTGTACTTTGAAGTTCCAAGAACCTAGTTCTAAGCCAGTAGTATCTTCTGGGATATTTTGAGCTTGGACAGTATTGGTCTTGCTAACATTCAAGGTACCACGAGAAATGATAATTGTACGTCCTGAGTCGATAGCAGCAGATGGTGTAACATAAGCCTCGTTCAAGAGATCATAGGCAAAGATGTCATCTGCTTTCTTGATATCAAAATCAAGAGTACGACCAGACCCGCCGACAATATCACCTCGCAAGAGGAAAGTCTCATTCTTACCATTGACAATAGTAGCGGCATCAACATCAGAAAGATCAAAGTAAACATAATTACTGACCATCTCTGAAGTAGCAACCACATTTCCATCTACCACCAATTCCAAATTTTCTACATCACCGTCGTCAGCATTACCCACGTTGTTGAATCTCATTGACTTGATGGCCAAATCGATATTATTGGCACTATCATTTTCAATTTTTACATTTAAGAGTTCGACATCATTGGTACCAACTTCTTCGGTCAAAGTACCGAGATCTGGATTTTCTGACACAATGGCCACACCAACAGTTACAGTAGAATTAAGTGTCATTGGATTACCTGTTATAGGTAAACTAGCATTGACATCAGCATCTGTGTCTACAGATACTAGAGATAATTTTGGCACTTCACCGCCATAATCGTTAAGAGAAGCGACCATTTTACCTACCAAGACCAATGAAACTGTGGTATTAGCAGGCACTTCTACATCATTGGTGAAAGTAACTTGATGTTCAGAATTAATTGTCTTATAAGAAGAATTTAGTAGTGTTCCATCTTCTGTAAGAGCGTTAATTCCAGAAAAAGCAGCATCACTAGCTGGAGCACCAGCACGTTCTACTACAAATGAATCAATAGTTACATCTTCATCACCAGCAGTAAAGTTGATCTTGGTAAACTGATTATGAGTAGAATTCTCATAAACATAACCAGAATCTGGTGTATCAGCAGCAAGAGCAATAGTAACCTCTCCAGCTGCCACTTCCTCTTCATCATCACCTTCTTCTGGATCGTCATCAGCACTCATAGCACCCATCTGTGATGGGTCTTCTGTAATGCTAGCAGCAGTTACGGTAGTGTCAGCAGTATCTACTGAGTCAAATAGCTCATCAGATACTTCCATGACGTCACCAGCTAAGAAAGATGGAAGATCACCATCAACCATGTACTTCATTCCATCGACAACGTGATAAGTCACATCATCTTTTGAAACGAGATGTCCGTCAGGCAGGACAGTACCATCCCAACCATCACCAAGATCAAAAAGACTGATGTAGTAGTCTGGTACGTCTATTACTTTACTAGCCCAGTTGTCTCCGAAGAGAGCTTTGGCAGCACCCTCATCAGCAAGATGGTGACGCATGTTTCCAGTACCAAGAGCATACACTTTTGGAGAAACTACAGTCTTCAAGAGGACACTTCCACCTGGACGTGGTGCGACAGCACTGTTTGGAGGGAAGAGATCATCAAGATCCGTACCTGCTGCAAGGGTCTTTAGGGCATCAAAATCGGCAAACCAAGTTTTGAATACCTTACCATGGAAGAAATACATTCTTTCCAGGTCAGCATTGACATAGTAAACGGCACTGTTGCCTTCCAGCTGGATCAAATCACCAGCTTCTACGTCTTCTGGTTCGACAGTGTCGACACCATATACGCTTCCAGCAGGGATAAGAGCAGAAAGACCAACACTCCAAGCAATAGTCATAAGAACTACTGACCATGTAAATGCTTTTTTTGTTAGTTTTATTGCATTAGTCATAAATAAATATAAATTCCCTACCCAATTGCGCCATGCTTCTTGGAGAACCAAGTCGGCAGGTCAACGAATAGGTACTTACTATACAAACACATAGCTACTCAGACGAGCATCGACCCTTTGCTATATGCGCGACTATCAAGGTGGCAACCCCGATGAGTCTACCATGATTTCTAGTAGCACTAGACAGTTCATGGTAATACTGTATGGCATGAGGTCTCTCACTGACGAAAGAGTGAGAAACCCGTTGCCATACAGTAATTTTAGATAAATTACTCTTTTTCCACCACATTGCAGTGGACTGAGATAATCTGTGAGTTGTGACAAAATCACAATTCTAGAGACTCTCGTCCCGATTGACATGAGCCAAAGCGAATGCTATCGGGACACCTTGTGTAAATATACACATCACCACCATGAATAATATTCATGGCTATCATGTATTTATTACTCAGGTGTTACTTGTTCAGTTCTATTTTTGGATGTCACTTCTTCTACTTCTTCAGTGACACCTACTTCTTCGGCAATTTCTTTCACTCCTGTGGCTACTTTTTTAGATTCTTGAGTTGCTTCACTTAGTTCTTTGGCCTTTTTGATTGCCCCTGACAGATCCTCACTCTCAAGCAAATCTTTTACTTCTTCTGTCTTCTCTTCCACACTCTCAGATGCTTCGTCTACTTTTTTTACTACTTCACCAGCTATTTCTTCGGCACTTTCTGAGGTCTCACTTGTGTCGGTTGGATCTGTATTACCAGTATCATCTGTGTTATCTGCGGTATCTGTAGATTCAGAAATATCTGCACCAATCATCTGTGTACCAGTAGCTATTTCTATCAAGGTATCAAGTTGACTATCTTCTATAACATTATCTGATGATTCAGCACTGCCCCCTTCTGTTATTTTCTTTTCAATTCCTTCTACCAAGGCTTTGGTATCATCGTTTTCATTAATCAATTCCTCAGCATCAGCGATCACTTTCTCTACCACATCTTCTACTATTTCCTTTACTTCTTCCTCTAGTTGACTATCCAACTCCTCATCCTCTTCAACACTCTCTTCTGTCAATAGATCTTGAGCAGAATCAATTACCATATCACCAGCATCTTCTACTACGCCTGCAAAATCATTCTTCAAATCTAGGTCAGCATCTTCTAGACTGACTTGTGCTTCCAAATTTTCTGTAATCTCATTTTTAGTGTCAATCATTTCTTTGACTACTTTTACTTTGGTAGTTTTTTCTTGTGTTTCTTTCACGCCCTCTGTTGCGGATTCCAAATTTTCCCTCATGTCTTTTAAGCTTTTTTTGACAAGCTCTTTGGCTTTTGGTTTATTTTTTTTCAAAACTTTACCAACTTCCTCAGAACGTTTACGCGCAAGAGACAAATGGATTGAAGGTTTTTTTTCAGAAGATGCCACAGCCATTTGGACATTTTCGACAGCCCTCTTCACAGAATAAAGCAAATCCCCAGGTAAACTATTGGCTGCACTCACAGAAGCCATCCATCCGCCTCCAGTCATAGCCACAACTAGAAACAGTGTCAGTACAGGTCTGGCAGCAAGGCTAAGTTGGCTTGAGGAAAAAGAACGAACAAAATATGTAAAGTAATTTTGATGAGATTTGGTTTCTTTTTGTTCTACAGCACCAGTGTTTTCAATCCGAGAAAACAAAGCTTTTTTATTATTTGCAACCCAAGAAGGATCTGCTTGGTACAGACCTTCTTCTTTTTTCAAGTTTTTCAATTGTTCACGTAGCTTGTGGCTCATATCTATAATCTAAAATCCGAAATCTAAAATCATAAATCTTTTTAGTCTCCTAGCATTTTTTGGAGGACTTTGATAGCTCTATGGAGTGTCACTCGGACTGCTGTCTTCTTTTTCCCAGTAGCCAAGGATATTTCCTTGGTAGACAGTCCTTCTATATATTTTAATAAAACTATTTCTTGATATTCTTGTTTCAACTTATTTATATGTTTGAGCAATCTTTCTGACTCTACCGTAATATGAGCTGCGTATTCTATATCTGTATCCCCTGGCAAATGAATTACCTGCTCCAGAGAACATTCTTGCTTCTTAGCCTTCTTTCTATAATGATCTATCACCAAATTTCTGGCCATCTGGTAGATTAGTCCATTGAGACTATCTACTTTATTTTTCTTCTCAGTCAAATACTTCCAAAGTTTTAAGAACAATTCACTAGTAATATCTTCTGCCTCTTGTCTACTGCCTACTTTGAAATAGACAAACCTATACATTCTTTCTATATAAACATCATATATTTTAGCAAAAGAATCAGAATCCTTTTCGAGCTGAATCTTTTGTAATAATATATTGTGCTTTATGTTCTTCATAATAGAAGACGTGGGTTAAGAAAAAGTGTTACACCAATACTTTCAGGGTTAAGAATGACTGACTTGAGATGATTATATCCAAAAATACCTGTCTCAAGATAGGCAATCTGCCCCCCAGCATAGCAAAAAAAAGCAAAAAATACAATATATCTATATATCTATTATACATTTAATTACAAAACTAAATTTTTCGTCATTGCGGAATGACGAGATTGGAGTGTTTCGTAAATAAAAGTAAATTTGGTTTAAGTAAGACTTCATCGGGCCATCCCCGCAGCAAGCTGCGGGGTATTGGCAGAAAATCTTATTTCAACCAATGTTAGTTTTCACTTTTTCGATGCAAGCATCGAGGAATAAAACCGCTTAAAGATTCAATACATATGGTTATTGTCTACAAAGTATACAAGTGTCATCCTGAACTTGGTTCAGGATCTTTCCGATAGAGAATATTCCTACTGTAACAGATCCTGATCCCGATTCAATCGGGACAGGATGACAATTGATATTGTTAGATAATAAATTGTAGTCTGTTTGTATACAATAGCGTATACTTTTATGTAAATTAAAATATCTATACTAGATAAGTATATATTTTTGTATAGACTATTATATACTTTTATGCAGATAAATAGTAAAATAAACCAATCTGATAAATAAAAAAATCTCCTGGTCTATTGACAAAATAACCTCTTTATGCTATAGTTTGTATAAACAAATATATACAAATATGGTTGAAAACCCTCAAACCCAACCAAAAGAAATCATTAGAGTTTCTATCTCAGAGGCTGCTAGGCTTTTTGGTGTCAATCCTCAGACTATTCGTCGCGCTATCAAAGCACAAGAGATCACCTACGTAGTAGTTGCCGGGAGATATAAAATAAATTTTGAAAGCCTGGTTCGCTGGTCACAAGAAAAAACCACAGTCAGAAATAAATCCCAAAAAAAAGGTATTGGTCAGTATGTGGATAAGTGGAAGATAAAAAACACTCTGTATTCTCCTAGTAAGAAGAGTGTGAAAGGGAAGAGTGAGGATGAAATAATTAAATAAATATTCTAAAAAATGCTGAAAGGCATTTTTTTGGTATCCTATTTTTTGACTTCGGACTTCAGACTTGCTCCTCAGTAAATTGTCTGAAGTCCGAAGTCTGAAGTCAAAATCCTATTTACTCCCCTCTCCAAAACAGATATAATACTTGTATAAACGAAATTAAAATAGCAACGCCATCCCCTATGAAATTCTTCGAAAAGCACTTTAACAAACACCACCTATTCCACGCCCCACACAAGTGGTTTTTTGCTTTTCTTTCTTCTCCCATTCATTTTCTAGAGAAAAGATACCAAAAAGTTTATCACCTCAAATTTGTTCACGCTCGTAAATTATTTATTTTTGACATTCTACTACTTCTATCAGCGGTGGGGATATTTGCCATTACTATATTCTGGTGGAATTACGACCCGACAGTGACCTCCCTAGTCTCTTTAGAAGTAACTCCAGCTTATAGTGCAGAGAGACTGACTAGCGGCCAGTATGTATCTTATGGAGCAAAATTTAAAAACAATAGTGACACAATCCTAAAAAATCCAGAATTAAGCCTCACTCTCCCACCAGGCTTCATTTACCAAGATTCGAAACCAGAGGAATTATTTGATAAAGAAAAAATGAAATTTGTGCTGAGCGATATCAATCCTGGTCAGCAAGGGGTGGTTAACTTCGGAGGTGTGCTGTTTGGTGCTCCAGGTGAATCACAGAACATAAATACCACTCTATCATACACCCAGGTAGATCGTGATGTCTCAGAGTCTGTTTATCATAGAGCTATTACAGTTTTTCGAGACTCTTACCTGCAAGCCGAACTGATCATGCCGACTGATATCCTAGTAGGAGTACCTACTGAGGTCGCAGTAATTCTAAAAAATACCTCTCCAGACTCTGGTATCGACAATATATTCTTACCTCTAGAAAATAATTGGTCAAACTACGAAGTAAGTGTTGGTGAAATAAAAAATAAAATATGGCACATAGATAAAATAGAATCTGGCAAATCTGTGGAGCTGACCGGCTCTCTTACGCTGGCAGACTATTCTGAATCCAACAACTACGAAATAAGTGTTACTCCCAATGTTCAAGTGGGTGGATTAAATATTCCACAAGTTTCCTCTGCTCATGTTTTCAAAGTAAGCAGACCCCAAATGAATATAAGTTCCAGTTGGGAAAAAAACATCGAAAAATTATTACCCGGCGAGGAGGCAAAAATATTTATTGATATTGAAAATACTGGAAATACCAGTCTCGAAAATTTAGAAATAAAAACACTGATACCAGCCAATCTTACAAATTCTAATCGCTTGACTACAGTCAACATAGGCAGGTTTAGTCAAGGAAATTTTGTAATAGATAGCAATCATCATGCCGGATTACAAATTATAGAGCCAGGAGAATCAACTACTGTAGAACTGTCTTGGCCAATATCTTGGTCACCATATGGTGGTGAAGACGTGTCGCTTATCCTAAATCACATTGTCGAAGGATCTGTACCAAATGTTCCAGCACCAAATAATATTTATAGTCGAACTACCAAATCATCGCCCATAAAAATTGGTACTAGTCTGAATCTGAACAGCGAAGTACGATACTACACCCAGGAGGGCGACCAGCTGGGTCGTGGACCTCTACCACCCCAGGTTGGCAAAGAAACAAAATACTGGATACTGACAACTGTCAAAAACGGTACCAGCAAAGTAAAGGATCTCCAATTCCAAGCCAAGCTACCAGACTATGTATACTGGACTGACAAAAGCAGTGTCAGTCATGGTAGTGATGTAAAATATAGTGCCAACAACCATACTGTGAGCTGGTTCGCCACTTCACTGCCAGCCAATACTCCTGCTGGTATCTATTTCCAACTGGGTATCACACCGACTGTGGGACAAGTAGGAACTAGCCCTATCTTGGTAAACAATATGACTCTGTCTGCTTTTGACAGCTACATTGAGGCTAATCTCAGCAAAAATCTGGGATCATTAGACATATCTATCCCTAATGATCAGATTGGGAAGGTGAAGGGTACACAGATAATCCCTCCCCTATAAAGGGGAGAATGTATATAACCTATAAAATGGCTAAAACAAGCCATTTTTTGTTATTTTTAATACCCACACTCTTCCCTTGACAAACATCTCAAAATATGATATAGTTATTCGTTAAAACTTTGAGGAATTACTAAGCAGTATTAGTTAAATTTTAAAATACCACTTGCTAAAGATTCCTCGTTACACTCGGAATTACTATGAAAATCGCAATGATCCCGATGTCACTCACTGCGCTCGTGTAAATCGGGACAAGACTCAGACAATTGTTTATTTATCAATTTAACAAAAATAATTTTACATAACCAAGACCTATGAAAGTCGCCATGATCGGACAAAAAGGAATGCCTGCCAAGTATGGTGGTGTAGAAAGACACGTGCATGAACTATCTATACGTCTTGTTGAATTTGGTCATGATGTGACAGTCTATAGTCGTCCTTGGTATACAGACAAAGATATTACTAATTTTGAAAATGTAAGTATAAAATCAGTACCATCAATCCATACCAAAAATCTTGATGCTATCAGCCATACTTTCATCTCCACAATTCACGCTATTTTTCAAAACTACGATATTATCCATTATCACGGTGTGGGACCATCTCTCCTTTCTTGGATCCCAAGAATCTTTGCCCCGAAGACAAAAGTCATTTCTACTTTCCATTGTATTGACAGGTACCACCAAAAATGGAGCTGGTTTGCCAGACTGATGCTCCGTGCTGGGGAAAGAGCGTCTTGTGGGTTTGCCCACAAAACTATCACCGTATCTCAATCTCTAAAGCAGTATTGTCTCAATGAGTACAATGTCGAAACCAAATATATTCCAAATGGTGTAGTAAAACAAAGTAAGCCAGAAGGAAACAAAATACTCAATGACTTTGGTCTAGAGAAAGAAAAATACCTACTGATGGTTTCTCGTCTTGTCCCTCATAAAGGTGCTCATCTACTAGTAGAAGCTTTCACAAACCTGAAAAGAAAACATAGACAAGATGCTGCCATTCAGAATCTAAAACTGGCCATTGTTGGTGGCTCTGCTTATACTGACGATTACATTCGCGACTTGCACAGACAGGCCAGTATCTGTAATGACATAGTATTTACTGATTATCAATCTGGTGAAAGCTTGAGACAACTCTTTGGTAATTGTCTATCACTCATTCACCCCTCTATGAACGAAGGACTCCCAATCACTGTCCTCGAAGCAATGAGCTACGGCAAACCTGCTCTAGTATCTAATATCCCAGAACATCTAGAAATGATCCATGACAGCCGTACCATCTTCAATGAAAATGATGTCCAAGCAATTGAAGACAGCATCTACGAATTCATCAATCTCTCTGAAGATGAGCGCAGTGCAATCGGTAAATCAAATCTAAAAAACATGGAAAAAAACTACAGCTGGGAAATCATCGTCCCTCAGATAGATGCTCTCTACAAAGTGATCAACCCAAATAAAGTGATGAAGCATGCTAGGAAGGTTGTATAAGGATTTCTTCTTAGATAAAATAAAGCACCCTTTGTAAAGAGGGTGTTTTTTATTATAGAGAAAGTTCTCCCCCTTTTAGGGGGAGTTAGAGGGGGTTCGTTGTAGTAAAATAAAATACTGTTACGAACATCCCTCAAAGTTGGCACGAACCCCTCCCAGCCTCCCCTAAGAGGGGAGGAGATATTTCTTCCTCTTTGTAATCTCACTAGACAGATGCATCAAGACAGCTTCTCTATCAAAAAGAACCTCATCATTGAGGTATCGAATTACTTTGTATCCTTGATTTTCTAACCATGTTTGTCTTTTTGTATCGTAAGATTGTTGGTATTCGTGGATTGGTCCATCAAGTTCAATAACAAGCTTGAGTTCGTGACAATAAAAATCGACAATGTATTTGCCGATTTGGAATTGTCTGCGGAATTTATATCCCAACCTTTTTGCTCTTAGTTCATACCAGAGGACTTGCTCTGCTTTGGTTTGATTTCTGCGTAGTTTTGTTCTTCTGTTTGAATATTCTGGTTTGTTTTTGAAATAGCCTTGGTACTTCATACCCTCCTTTGGTTTAATGCAACATCTTTCTTGCTTTGTAACCCCCTCCAGCTCCCCCTACTAGGGGGAGAGCAGTTTGTTCCCTCCCCTTGTAGGGGAGGGTTAGGGAGGGGTTACGCAGTAAGTAAGACTTACACAATCTAGTAACCTAAACACCTAAAACCTAGAGACCTAGAACGCCCCACCCATCCCCAAAATATCATCCTTACCATCAAAATCCACATCAAGAGAGCGCACTTCTATACCAGGATTATCAAAAGTCGAATAAACTTGAAATTCATCATAAAGCTGTGAGCCTTCTCCATCGAAAATCCGCACCACAGGCTTCTTGCCCGGACCAGCACCAGCAATGATCTCATCAATTCCATCACCATCCACATCCCCAGCAGCGACATTAACACCACCTCGGAAAGATTTTTCATAAGCTAACCAATCACCTATTTTTTTGTACTGCCAAGTGTAGGTAGAAACTATAGGGTCCATACCTTCTCCCGCTCCGATAGCCAGCTGATTCCACTTGCCTGGGGTGAGCTTACCGACAGCCATGCTGTATCCGCCGCTGTAAGTCTCACCAAATGGGAACCAGTCTTTCTTCATCTGCCTACCATGACGAGTGTAGACCTTGATTGGAGCTGGATAGCCCACACTAGGAGCGACATAAATTTCCATCTTACGATCACGATTGACATCTCCGATAGCGACCCGCAGCTTACCTTTATAATTTACAGTGTAGGGGTATTTTTTCATGAAGAGCTGACCATCATCACGCCAGGCCATCAGCTTGCTTTTGGAGACCACCACTAGATCACGCTTACCATTACCGTCAAGATCGATATGAGCCACTTGAGCTCCCCCCTTATATTCTTCTTCGAAGACAAAGAAGCCATTGCGCACTCTGGTGCCGTCTGGTCGAACGAAACGAGCAAAGTCTCCATTGGTAAAGAGGACGTCATTGAGACCATCGAAAGTCTTGAGGAGGAGTAGGCCGTCATAACCATCTACTTTCACCTCTGAGACAATAGCTCCATCGTTAATAGTCTTGTCTTGTGTACCATGGATCTTTTCATATTCACCGTTTAGCTGGACTGTTTTTTTACCTCCTGTGCTGTTGACAATAGAGAGGCCATTGGAAAAATCTCGACGCCAGATGTCGGGAGCGTAGGTATTTAGATTTTTATTGGAATAGGAATCGGAGATGGCTGAGCCGAGGTTGGTGTTGTATTCGTCGTAGTACCAGGTTTGTCCGTGATCTTGGTCTCCATGGTCATAAGAAAAATAAGTATCTTCCAGGAGTGAGCTAGTAATACCAAAACGCATATCTTGGTAACTTTGTTTACCAGTATTCTCAGTATTGTAATTCATAATTACAAATGCTGGATCACGGTGCTTTCTCATTTCTTTCGCCCTATTCATCATGTGCTCCCAGTTATTAGAAGAAACATTTTCAAGCATTTGTCCATTCAATTTTCCTAAGTAAGCCAAAGAATCATTATTACCAAGGATGAAATATTTATCATCTGTGAGACGACGGGTTTCTTCATAAATATAATCCATCCCTTCACGCCAAAGCTTGTCTGCATTATTATCAATCTTGCCGTCTCCATCTAAATCTATATCTGAGCCGGCGAAGTAGGTAATATTGTCCCAAGCATTATCATAAAAAATTCCATCCCATAGTCCGGTAGATAATATTTCTTCTACTGTAAAGTCAACAATGTAGTCCTGGAATTTTTGTCCATTTTTCTTAGGTGCCTCACTAGTGACATTGAAGATATAGGTACCTGGCCACCAGGATAATTTGTTTCCTTTACTATCTTTCAAATACCAATCATCTGACAAGCCGGCATTGAGCTGCTGGCGCATGGTGCTGTAGCTATTTTGAGCATTCTTGACAATCTCCTGCGGGGTGATGTAAGCAAGCATGATGATATCTGGATTTAGTTTTCTAATCTTTTGCAACTTGGACAAACTCTTTACTTGGGCTTCCATGTCGAGGATTATCAGATCCCATTTGGCAAGCTCTGTCGCTTCGGCAGATGTCATTTCCCAAGAAAGAAAATAGTTTGCAGTATTTGGAAAATCATTTGCAGCTTGAGTTTTTGTTATAAAAAAAATAGTAAAAAATAAGACTAAAGATGCAAAAAATATAATTGTAAAAAAGTTTATTTTTTTAGCAGAGTTGAAAAACATAACTACAAAAAATCATGATATATCTTTTCGATGCTACTTACATTTTTTTGAAGAGAAAAATTCTGTTGTGCGTATTCACCAGCCCTCTTTCCAAGCATAGCTGCTTCTTTATTATTTTCAAAAACATACTTTAATATTTTGGATAATTTTTTAATATCCTTATTGGGAAAAATATAACCTGTCTGATTATTCTCAACTAACGAATCTCCGGCAGCACTACTAGCTACTACACATCTTCCAGCAGACATGACCTCCATAACAACCAAACTGAGACCCTCCCAAAGAGATGGCTGCACGACCAAGTCTATCTCCCCAACCTTTTTTACCAATCCATCATATACCAAGCCATGCCAGACAATACGATCAGCTATGCCAAATCTGTCAGCAAGTACTTTTAGAGAACTTTCTAGACTACCATCCCCAAAAACATGATATGTCCATGGTAAATCTTTGATATTACCCAAAGCCTCTAGCAAATAACGATGCCCTTTTTGCTCTTCTAGCCTGCCAATTGTAGCGATGTTTATTTCTTTTTTTTGAAATATTTTTTTATTAGCAAGTGTTGACCATTTATCTAAGTCCACTCCATTTAACACTAAGGTCACTTTATTTTTATTTATTTTAAAATTATTAACAGCAAAATCTTTTACTGGCTCTGCCACAGCAATTATTCGATCTGCTTTTTTCAAAATTATTTTCCAAACCAACTTTCTCAAAAACGAAGTACGATGTTCTACGTTATGCAGTGTTACTATCCATTTTATTTTATTTTTAAATTTGCGCTTCGCCAAAAAACCAACAATATCTGCACCAAGTAGATGGGAATGGATAATCTTTGGTTGAATTTTATCAATATATCGTAATAAATTTTTCCAAACTTTCAATCTGCCTCCCATTTTTTTTCTAGAACCGACAAAAAGTGGAGTTTTATTTTTTTCAAAAGAAGTACGCAACTCTCCATCTTCAACAGCACTGGCGACATGGACTTCAAATTTTGATTTGTCCATCAAGCTAGCGTATTGTAAAACTAGACGCTCTGCCCCTCCGGCATAGAATCTAGGTATGATATGTAAGATCTTTATTTTTTTCATAATCTACTTTTTCTTTACCACTGCAAAAAAATATTCATGGACTATCTTGGGAACAATAGTATATTCAAGCCAAAAAATCAACTTCCAGATAATATGAACAATTGCCTGCAAAAATCTTCTGATCATCCTGGTTATCTTGTTTAGTGGGAATGAAAAAGGCTTCAATTCAATATTGTTGCATCCAGCATAAGACAAAACTTGCAAAAGGCTAAATTCGGTAAAACTAGTAGTGTGAGTATGATCCCAATAACGCATTCGAGCTCCTGTGATAGCACTGACATTGTTGGTTTTGACGATCAAGGTGCCTCCTTTTTTTAGAGCTTTGTGCCAGCCAGTCACAATCGGAATGATCTGATCCTTATCAAGATGCTCAATGACGTCGTTGGTGACAATTAGATCATACTGTCTCTTATTTTTATCCAGCCAATCCAAAGTATTTTTCACCTGTACACCATCTACACCTCTCTGCTTGACGTATTCAATAGCTTCCTTACTAGTGTCTACTGCAGTCACATTTTTGTATCCTTTTGCTACCAGCCATTCACTGCACTGCCCTACTCCACATCCGAAATCTAGGATCTTTGCTTTTTTATTTTTTGGCAAAAATCTGGAGTAATTATGCTCAAACATCTCTGCCATATGGCGACGAGATTCGTCTCCTGCATTGACATCTGCAAACCCGCTGGATAAATATTGGTCAAATTGTTTTTGTCTATTCATATTTTTGTATCTATGTTTAGATGTTGTTTGTTGGGTAAATGTGGTCGGAGATAATTGGTAAATCCAGTGTAAGTACTATTGCGAAATATGATATGCTGAGCAATAGCCAAGGTGATTGGAATCCACATCCTGCTGGTATAAAATTGGGTACTGAAAAGCTGGAAAGTGATCGCCAAGATTATCAAAAAAACTCCAAGCAATGCATATTGACGAGCTTCCTCTCTATAATTTTTGTTATAAAATCTCTTTATCATTGGATACAAAAAAGACCAAATAAATAAAAAGAAAGTAGTCAAACCAAGCAATCCTTGCTCGGCAATAAGTTTTTGGATGATACCATGGGCGTCAATTACGTCACCAATCTCATACCAAAGAAAGTTGACATCAGGAAGTAGATAAAGAAAAGAACCAACTCCGTTTCCAAATATGGCATGGTTGGAAAAGAAATGGAGAGATATCTCTGTCAAATACCATCTAGTACTAGTAGAGCTCTCTGCTGCTCCACTGGTAGTGAGAAAGAAAGCAAGATAAGCGGCAATAGGCGCAAGAGCAAGCAAAAACCAAGAATATTTTTTGATTATTTTGCCAACCTCTACCTTACTATGCACAAAAAATATATACAAAAATAATCCAAACAAAAGGGAAAGCCAGGCGGCTCGTGACAGAGTGAGGAGACCAATTAGTAAAACAAAAAATGTTAGATAACCCATATACCTACTCCCTTCTGGATCTTTTTCACGATACCAAAAAAAGAAAAATATCGGTAAGGCAACAGTGATGATCTCAGCAAGGAAGATATGTTGCAGTCCAAATGGAACCCAATTGCCAATAGCAAATGGTGTACTACGCATGGTGCCATATACTTCTAGTCCTGTTCCTAAGAAAAAGGAGACAAAGCCCATAATAGCAGCTAAGACTGCTCCAAGAGCCAAAATAATCAAACTATTTTTGAGAATTTTTTTATTTTCAATAATATTGACCCCCAAGACCACAAAACCAAAATACCATAAGAATATAAAGCGAAAAAGATAAGATATTGCTTCAAATAAATGAAGCTGCTCGACATTGTAGAGGGAAAATAAGGCACTCAAAATGAATAGAGAAAACCAAAAAAATCCAGGCAATCTAATAAATTTTTTCTGACCAAGTAGCCAATTCCTAATTCGGGCCACAATAAAAGCAGCAAATAATATTACCGTCCAAAAATCCACCATCGGAGCATGGATTTTCAAAAGTTGAGGATAATCTTGAAATAAATACCAATAACGATCCAGATAAAATATCCAATTGATCATCGGTGCCAAAAAAACCAGAATGTACCAACCAATGTCTAATCGGTAGGATAGAGCCCAGATAAATAAAGCAAGTGCAAATAACACAAAAACAAATATTCCTTTCCAAAAATATAATCCCAAAATAAGAGTAGAAATAAAAAGAATAGCCAAAAAACTTGACCATTTTATTTGGTTGTTTTTTACGGTAATCATAGCGATATTATAAGTTATTTTAGGCGGAAAAGCAATTATGAAATAGCGTAATCTTTGTATAAAAAAATCGTTCATATGGACAATGAACGACTTTAATAAAAGTAAATTTGGTTTAAGTAAGACTTCATCGGGCCATCCCCGCAGCAAGCTGCGGGGTATTGGCAGAAAATCTTATTTCAACCAATGTTAGTTTTCACTTTTTCGATGCAAGCATCGAGGAATAAAACCGCTTAAAGATTTAAAGCATGTGAGCATTAGCAATAGTTACAAAAGTTCAAAAAAAGTTTCTTCACTAATATATGCATCTTTTATCAATTGTTTTAGCAATCCTACTTTTAATTCTTTGTGTAGTGGAATAGTGAGAGGTTTGTGTGTAAAAGAATCTTTATGTTTCAACCTGACATGACTCCCTTTTTGCCTACTAAGCTCATAACCAAATTTGATAAAACATTTCATTGCTTTTCTACCCGATATGCCAGCAAATTTTGTCATATCTAAATGGTTACCAGATGCAAACTTACTTTTCTATTCAAGCTGGCGTTCCTGGCTCTAGTAGGCATGTCCTCTAGACAGAGATCGATAGCTTCTCTGATATTTTTGAGACAATCCTCAACAGTCTTTCCCTGGCTGTGACACCCGTCCAAAACGGGGCAGTCTACCCAATAGCCACCTAGCTCATCTTCATAAATAATTACAGGAAGGTTGCCAATTTTGTGGTGAATTTTTTTAGTTTTTTTAGTCATATTTTCAACATTAATTGAATAATATTATTATAACAATTTTTATGTCTTTGTCAATCAAAACAAAAACCACTCCAAAATATTCAGAGTGGTTTGTAAAATTGAAAATTCAGTAATTGAAAATTGTTTAAAAATTTTAAATTATAAATTTCTAACAAAGGGTAAATCTCTTACTAGATCTAGTAAGAGATCCTTTACTAACTACCTTGCTTAAACAAGATAAGCAGTAAGGGAACCGGCTGTGCTTGCGCAAAGCCGGTATCCATCTTCGTGAACTCCCACTCCCGACCTGAATCCACAGGTCAGAGCGAAGTCGTCACGCCGATGTCGCGTTTCTCACCCCTATCGGTGAGCCCTCCAAAACGCTTTGTACCTCCGGGCCAGAGGATAGGTGGCCCGGAGGAACAGATCACTCGTCGCCCTGGTAGAACCAGGAGCACGTGACCCGGAAGACCCCGCCGCCGATGGGGGTCCAGGTGCACGGGTCAAACCCGCCTTCGTCGATCTGGTTGTTGCAGTTGTTGTCCTTCCCGTCCCCGTTGTAGTCGTGCATGTTGGGGTTGTTCAGGACGCTGCCGTCAACCACGCCGATCTGGCTGGATCCGTCCGTGCAGGTGTTGGCGAGCGTGACCAGGAAGACGGCGCCACCACCGTCCTCCTGACAGAGCGACCACTCCTCCGATCCGGTGGGATCGTCGTCGCAGTCGCCGGAAACGATCTCCGGGCAGGTCGGGTTGGTCGGCTCGTCGAGCTCCACACAGGGCGAGAAGATGCAGAAGCAGTCCCCGTCCTGGTCCGTGTGGAGATCGGCAGCCAGACACTGACCCGAGTCACCGCAGACCTCGTCTCCCCCGCACTCCCCACAAGTGCCGCCGCAGCCGTCCTCGCCACACGCCTTCCCGTCACAGGACGGCGCGCAGACGCACTGGCCGCTAGAGCACTCACCATCTTCGCAGATGGTCCCGTCGGCGGACGGAGTCGAGGAGCACTCGCCGGTCTCGGGGTCGCAGGAGTCGTCGGTGCAGGGGTTGCCGTCATCGCAGACGACCTCATCCCCGCCACACTCTCCCGCGTTGCAGATGTCACTCTCGGTACACGCGCTGCCGTCGTCGCACGGCTCGCTGTTGTCCGAGTAGATGCATCCGCTGTCACTCTCACACGAGTCGTCGGTGCAGGGGTTGCCGTCGTCGCAGACGACCGCCCCGTCCACCTCTACCGACTCACACGCGCCCGTGAGGGCGTTGCAGCTGTCATCGGTGCAGACGTCCCCGTCGTCGCAGTCGATGGTGTCTCCGAGGCACGCCCCCTCGGAACAGGCATCGTTCTCCGTGCACGAGCTGCCGTCGTCGCACGGGTTCGAGTTGAAGGAGTACGCGCACCCGTCGGTCGGGTCGCAGGAGTCGGTCGTGCAGACGTCGTCGTCGTTGCAGTCGATGGTATCGCCCGCGCAGGTGCCCCCGCCGCAGACGTCACCGTCGGTGCAGGCGTTGCCGTCGTCGCAGACCTCCCCATCGCTGCCGCACCACCCCTGCATCCAGGGGCAACGCACATCCCAGAGCTCGCCACCGAGGCTCTCCCAGTAGCAAGACTTCTGAGCGATCTCTTCGACCGTGTTCTCCTCGTCGGTCACGCCGTCGCAGTCGTTGTCGAAGCCCTCGGGATCACCCGATTCGTCGACCTGCGTCTCCAGCATCTCCGGCCCGTTGAGGGCCGAACCGTCCGACTCGAGCACGAGCTCGGTCCCGGCCGGGCAGGCCGGGTGGACGGACGACGAGAAGTCGATACGCACGAACTCCGAGCCCGAGGGCTCGGTGCAGAAGACCGCGGGTCCGACCCCATCGCTGGGATCATCATCGCAGTCACCCGCAGGTCCCCCGCCGAGGCAGGGGTCCAGCTCGCAGATACCGTCCCCGTCGTTGTCGACGTGCAGCGGGTCGATGATGGAGGAACACTCGCCCGTGGCCGGGTCGCAGGAGTCGATCGTGATGGGGTTGCCGTCGTCACAGTCGACGGCGTCCTGGCTGCAGCCCCCGGCGTCGGGGTTGCAGCTGTCGATGGTGCAGAGGTTGCCGTCGTCGCACGCGCCATCGTCGGGCGTGAACGAGCAACCTCCCATTCCGTCGCAGGAGTCCGTGGTGCAGCCGAGCCCATCGTCGCAGACGACGAGCTCGTGCACGCACGGGTCGCCACCTGCGATCAGGATGAAGGGGTTGCACACGTCGGTGGTGCAGGGGTCCTCATCCTGACAGAACATATCCGGGCAGTACGGGAGGGGCTGACACAACCCCTGCGAGGTGCAAGCCTCGGTGGGCGCGCAATCGGTGTGGTCCTCGCAAGGGGTGAAGCCGGGATCTCCGTCCTCACCGTCAGCGCCGGGGCAGATCGGGTCCGAGACCGCGGGGCCACACGTGACCACCGCGCAACCGTCGGCATCCATCTCGAGGGAGCATCCCGAACCGTCCTCGCCGTCAGCGCCGTTGTTACCGTCAGCGCCGGGGCAGATCGGGTCCGAGACCGCGGGGCCACACGTGACCACC
>CAYFPJ010000002.1:145419-159507 GCA_964344965.1 uncultured Gammaproteobacteria bacterium
GCGCAACCGTCGGCATCCATCTCGAGGGAGCAGTCGGTACCGTCGACGCCGGGGCAGATCATCTCAGTGGTCTGATCGACACAGGTGAGCGCGAAGCACATCTGGTCGTCATCGTCACTGGAGAGGATCAACTCGCAGCTCTCGCCGGCCGGCCCCATCTCCCCCGCGGGGGGATCGGCGTAGTCGCACGCGACCAAGCCACTGGCCAGGACAGCCAGCACCACGATACAGTTCGTGGCCAACATGCTCATGCGCTTCATCTCATCCTCCTCCCGGGCGCATCTCTAGCACCTGGAAAAACATCCCAGCCGACGGAGCAAGCGCAGCCCCGCCGACCATCTCGCTCGGACAGGAGACCACCGTTGGCCTCCAGCCCCCGCCACCCTTCTTACTGTCCGTCCGCCTGTTTATCCTGATACCCACACAACGGGCAGCAGAGACGAACGGACGAAAGGAAGCAGGAGGCGATCTAAGTCGGCAGAGCCACGCAGCCCCACCGACACCATCCGGAGCCGAAGGCCCCTACCGTCCCAATACCGTCCGTCCGTCTGTTTTGCCATCTGCCCATACAACGGGAGAAGACGAACGGACGATACGAAATTGCAGGGGCGGGTTGGTGAAGAAAAATATATTTTTTCTCCTTCAACCCACCCATGCTGGTATAGGAACGGAATTAATATTCTGTGTAATCAAAAATAATCTGTTTAAATCTGTTTTTGTATTTATGAATTGTAATGAACTCTCATTTTCTATCTCAACCACCCTTCTACTAAGCCTAATAACCTAAATACCTAAAACCTAAACTACCTAATAGAAAAATGGTTGAGGGGGAGTCGTGTTTGCACAAGACTCCGGCGTTGCCCGCGAATAAATCCGCGAATACGCCAGGAGCTCGATACGACTCCCCACCTGACCCGACTTGCATCGTCGGATCTACTTCCTCACCAGCCCCCCGCGCTAGGGGCTACACGACTCCGACTGACCAGGTCGGAGATTTGCCCCGCCGTCGGGCTAGAACGGCGGGAACCCGAACCACAAGTAGAAGCTGAAGCCCACTACCAGGTTGGGGTTGGCATAGTACCACGCCGCACCCAGATCCAGCTCCCCCTGGACCGAGAATGCCCGATTTCTCCACTCCTCGAGCCACCCTGTGGGCTTGCCGTAGGCCAGCTCGAGAGGCTTCACCTCGGCCTGGATCCCGACGAGGACGCCCTTGAGCCAGTCCCGGCTAGGGGGAGGTCTCTCCCCGGCCTGGTAGTACTCGGCCTGGACCGAGAGGAGCAAACCCCTGATCGGCTCGAGACCGACATGACCACCGACCGAGCCCCAGCTCTTGGAGTGCCACGGAGCGCTACCTCCGCCGCATCCGTGAGCTCCCAGGAAGAAGACGTGATCTGTGGGGTCCGAGAACCGGACCCGGACACACCCCATCCCGAGGGCGTGAGCGTCCCAGGGGCCCGAGAGGACGACGAGGCGCGGTCCGACCTCCAGCTCGATCCTGAGGGTGGTGTCCTCGCTGGTCCCGAGGCAGTCCTTGGCGTCGAAGACGCCGTCCTCGTTGTCGTCCTCGTTGACGTCGGGGACACCGTCCCCGTCGTCGTCCCAGCAGGCGAAGCCAGCGGGACCCATGGGTCCCTCATCCCCCTCCTCGCCCTTGGGGCCCTGGATCCCCTGCTCGCCCTGAGGCCCTTCCGGCCCTTCGGGTCCGACTGGGCCCTGTCGGGCCGCGTCCTTCTCCTGCCGGGCCGCCCGGATGTCCTCGAGCACCTTCCGGTACTCATCGCAGGTCCGGACCCTCCCGTTCCTCTGTCCGTAGACCTTCGGTCCATTAGGACCGCAGCAGTATTCGGGCTGGTGAGCTCTGTACTCACAAGCCGTCCTACAGCCGAAAGGGTCGACGTCACAGATCGGGGCGGCGGACTGGGCGAGGACAGCGGGGCTGACGGCGAGGGGCAGTGCGACGGCGAGCGAAAAAACGAACTTCTGCATTTGTAGGCCCCTCCATAGCGGGCCGGTCGTCGTCAAGCCACAGGTGTCCATCCTGCAACCCAACGACACGACGCGGCCCCGGAGGGGCCTTTTTTTGGTGATGGTGATAGCCAATGCCTGGCTCACCCTGCAACATTTTCAATACACAGGATGAGCATCCTGCGCATAAAAAATGCTGCAGGATGAACCCACGAGTTGGACATTCCTCACACCTTGTGAGGAAAACTCGTGTTAGACTTAAGCTAGGCGGGAGAGAAAAACATCAGTGGCAGCTTGTTTTTGCTTGTCCTGAGCACAGCGAAGGATCTTTCTGTCAGAGAATACTCTCTTCCAGAAGGATCTTTTGCCGACCAAAGACAAACATACCATTGAAAAACTCTTCTCCCCCTTCCAGCCTAAGCCTAGTTAACCAGACACCAGACAGACCCAAGACTCACACGTCCTATCCGTCGATATCTATGTAATTCAGATAGAAACAATCCGCTTGCCCTTTCGAAGCTCCCGATGAGTGAAGGGGGGTAAATCTGGATTATCCGTATATCCGAATTCTTAATTTGGTGAGGAATTTACCCGGCGTAGCTTTAGCGAAGCCGGGATTTGAAAGAACAACTCGTATCATGAGACACGAGGCATATAACATCAATCAAAATTGAATCATGTTATTTGCCTTATGCGTCATGTTTCCCTCTTGACAAACTCTCTAAATCTGCTATACTTCTTACCAAGAGTAGCTTGATCATATATACATTGGTCAAACTCTACGTGTCACGTAAAAGTCTCCTACCCAGGAGATTTTTATGATATAATCATCTCCACTTTTTTATCCACATCCACTTGACAATATCGCAGAAAACTGATATCTTAATAGACAAGTGGTAAGTCGGTTGTAGGATAACTTACTCCGATTCCCGAGACTCCCGCAAGGGAGTTTTCGTTTTGCCAAAAAAATGATATAATCCAACGCGGTGGCACGAAGGGCGGAGAGTAAGTGGTCTTGCAACTGGACTTACCACCTCAGTTCTCGGGGTTCGATTCCCCCTCCGTCCACCACCAAAGCAATTCCGAAACTCTCGGGATTGTTTTTTTGAAAGATCATCATCTCAAACACTAACAACCTAAAGACCTAAAACCTAATCTACCTAACAACACGCCAAAACAGGCACATTACTATGCCTTGTGTGCTCTGCCTCCGTGGCGAACATTAAGATGTTTCATCGACATGCTTATACCACACACCAACAAATGACATCCTAATCCGCCTCTGGCGGAAAGCGAATTGCATCACAAGCCTTGACTCTGGGTTACAAGCAACCAAAACCTGGCATATGATACAAGGATAAGTTCATCCCGAACGCAGTGAGGCCTGCCTGTCGGCAGGCAGGGATCTTTCTGTTAGAGAACATAATTCCCGAAAAAGACCCGAAAACAAGCAAAACTGCCTTGGAAAAAACTTATTTATTGTAATATTCCGCTAAACTAAGCGAATAAGAGTCTTACAAGCTACGACACACCCCTATTCCAGCAGAACAGAGAAATATAGCATATTTTGAGAATATTGTCAAGAGGGGGGTGGGGATGAGAAAAATGGAGGCAACAAAATTCCCTCCCCTATAAGGGGAGGTTAGGAGGGGTCTTTAGTACCTGCTTGCGTTGTATTCTTGCTAACTACCTACTCTTACTTGCTATGGACCCCCTCCCCTCGGCCTGAGCTCGGGACGAAAGCCAACTCCCCCTACTAAGGATAGAAATTTATAGAAAACAAAAAACTCCCCTCCCCCACCAAAAACTGATATAATACAAACATCTAAAAAAATAAAACGACAAAAATATGCCCCGTCGCGAACAAACTCCTAGAGACATAATCTCTCAACTTCACGCTCTCGTACCAACAACAGAAAAACCTCTTTGGCAGGCAAATCCCGAAGCATTCTCTAGCCCTACTCCTGAAATGCAAACTATGCAGACATACATAGCCGGACAAGTGGAAGCTGGGGGGAAAAATATTGATCTGTGCATTCTTGGTGATGAAACGTGCCAAGGAGAAAAAATTGATAAATATATTGACCACACAACTCTAGAAGAACTAATCCGAGCCTTACAAAAATTAGGAGAAAAACCAGAAAGAATAAAAGCCCTTGAAAATATTATCATTGTCACCAAAGATGAAACAAATCCAAACACTGGCAAACCAGCAAACGGCCTCTCTCCCGTTGCTCATTTTGTCGATGAGGAAGCTGGAAATGCTGTCCATGAAATCCACTCTGGAAGCATTATTATCTTTCCAGCTGCTAAAAAAATTACAGATTACAGAGACGAGTTATCTGGTATTCCTCATATTGCCGGAGTCCTCACTCACGAAGCTGCCCACCTACATATGGCTTGCGATGAGACAAAACTGGCCAAAACTTGGCAACAGGCTAGCGGCTGGGAACAAGATAGGGATGATCCAACAAAATATCATCCATCTCGACCAGAGAAATTGCCAACCAGCTATGCCCACATCAATGCTACTGAGGCATTTGCCGAAAGCTATGTGCTCTATATTCACCAACCTGAAAAATTAAAAGAGCTTGACCAAGAGCAATATGATTTTTTTGTTGACCAAGGTCTTTAAAAAAAGATAAAAAATAGAGAAAACAAAAAACCGTTCATCATATCTGATAAACGGTTTTTAAAAATTCTTAATAAATTACTTTGAACTAAGAACTCCTTACCTCGTCATTGCGACTCTCTCCTCGCAATGACGAGATGATTTCTTAATTCAAAATAATTCCAAAATATCTAAGCAGACGCAGCCAGTCTCTCCTCTACAACCACAAGACGTTCTTCTAGTCTAGAATATTTATTTCTAAGGAAAGATAACTCCTGATCAAGAGTCTAATGAAGCTTTACAAAGCGATCAACCTGACCAAGTATTTGACTTGTGTTCTGTGACAGATCATCCTTTGTGACAAAATCATTAAGCCTTTCGTCTATGTCAACTACTTTGGTTAAAATTTTATCTAAAATTTTATCATCGTTCATATTAAAAATTTTTATAATCTATAGAAATATTATAAGAAAATATGTTCTCTGTCAATCTAAAATTTATCTTCTCACCACCGCAAATCCCATCAAAAGCACACCAACCAAAAATCCAACAATTGCATTGACCAGTAAGTTTGGTCGGACTGGCAAACGAGTCACTACCGGCTCATTGACAATTGACATGGTCACATCACCACCCACATACTGCCAACCCTTACTCACCAAGGTATCAGCTGCCGCTCCAGCCAGCTGTCTTGCCTGACGTGGATCAGTATGATAGGCATTGACATTTAGTACTCCAGTCCCGAAGACTACTGAACCGTTGAGAGTTTTTTGCCAGAGTTTACGCTTTTGTCTTTCATTATGTTTTTCAAAATATGTCCAATCTACATAATATCCTTCTTGAGATTTTACTTTATTATAAAAATCATTGGTCCGCATCACTTGAGCAATATTCTCCCCCACCCTTTCAGCTGACTTAACGATAGTGTATGGATCTACTCCATAGCGAGATTTGGAAATGATCAGGACCTGAGCATCAGCTCGATATTGTAATGGAAAAAGAAAAGTGACAATCACAGCCAGAGCGCTGACGAGAAGACCAATCATGAAAATCATCTTCCAGCCACGTTTTATTTTGGTTATTGGATGCATATTTTAGGTGTTTAGGTAGTATAGGTATTTAGGTAAGTATAGGTTTTAGGTTGTTAGGGTTTTATCCCTCCCCTATAAGGGGAGGTTAGGAGGGGTCTTTAGCGAGTTTAGTTTGGTGATCTGGTTGATGATATCTTGTAAGACATCGTCTAATTCATAGCGGATTTGTTCGTTTCTGTATCTAATTACTTTGTATCCTTTTTGTTCTAGGTAATTTTGACGTTTTTTGTCTTTTGTTTTTTGTTCTTCTTCTCCGTGTATGTACCCGTCAAGCTCGATGACCAGTCTAAGTTCGTGGCAGTAGAAATCTACGATATAGTAATCTATATTATATTGTCTACGAAACTTTACTCCAAGCTGTTTTCTTCTGATCTTTGACCATAGTACTGCTTCTGCCTTGGTTTGGTCACTTCTTAGGTTTTTACGTCTTTCTTTCTGCGACGATTTATTTAGATAGTGTCCGTAAGTAGACATATGGACCCCCTCTAGCCTGCCTGCCGGCAGGCAGGCTCCCCCTTGTAGGGGGAGGATTAATTAACCTCTCTTCCGTAATCTAATAACCTAAAACCTATACTTACCTAAATACCTAAACGACCTAGCTTACCTAAACATTATATCAAACATTTCACCATCGCGCACTATGCCAAGTGAGAAGCTGTCGGGGAGTGATTGAATTTGTTGATAAAGTTGGTGAGGATTTAGACTGTCACCGTTGATCTCGATGATGACATCACCTATCCCCACAGTACTACTAGAGACGTCAGTTGGAGATGAAGTGATAAGGAATCCAAAAGCATGCTCCGAAGAAGCACTAGGTGTTGCATCTTTCACCAAGTATCCTTGCCATCCATAACTACTCTCTACCAACTCTCCTTCACTAAGAAGAGATGTATAATTTCTTTCTATATCAAAAGCCAAAAGTACTTTATCATCTTCTCCAGCAAACCCAACAAAGTGACCATCCTGAGTCCATAGTACTCTACCTAACAATAATTGATCTAGACCAGTGAGCTGATATACTTCTTCATCAATTGCAAACACTTCTTTGGTAGTAGCAAACACATAATCGCCAAGGGCAATTGGATCCCACTCGACACCATCTGTTTGCCAGACTATTGTCTGCGGAGCGACAGTGGCCCAGTCTGGAAATGATGCCACTCTCAACCCTTCTCCAGAGATCTTACCGTAGATCATATCATTGTTGACAACTGTCTTTTCAATTTTGTAATTCTGACCTTGTGAATCTACTACTTCCAGATAATTTAGCGATGAGCTGATCTTGGTGCTAAGCGGCATGACAAACCATCCACCATCAGTCAAAATTACTCCAGTACCAACCAGACCATCTGGTCGATAAAATTGGTCATTGACTTTTTTTCTTCTGTCTACAATGCGTAACATTCTTCTCTTTTGTTCACTGGCAAATACTTGACTAGGTGCTACTCTTTTTTCTGTCTTGAAACGAAGAGAATTGACGGTAGAATAAGAATTTTCTACCTCAAAAAAAGGCATCACCCAGGTCACTGTCACGAGCGTTCCTAAGACACCGGTCAAAAAAGAAATAATTATTACCACACTGACATTCCAAACATAACGAAGATTTCTACGCAAAGGCACAGAGCATGACTGTGGTGGGAGATGTGGTGATGGGGTTTTCATATATTTATAGGTTCATGGTTCTTAGTTCATGGTTCACGGGGTGTTAAAGTGTTAAAGTGTTAAAGTGAATATCAAATCCATCGGATCAAGAACATACAGACAAAAAATAGGACCCCATTGAAAATTAAAAATTTGGTCTGTTTCTTCCAGTCGATTCCCCGCTTGCTAAAATGAAATCTGAGTAAAAGTTGTAAAATATACCAAATCCAAGTGACCAAAAAACCAGAAACAAAATATCCAAATGGCAAAACATTCATCACCCAGACCAGCTCGACAATCACCACACCAACGAGCAAAAGCCAAATCAATGATTGCTTGAACTCAAGATCATAATACAATCTCCAGATCATAAAACTAATAGTACTCATACCCACAGCTGCAAAAATCAGAAAAAGCCAAAACGGAATACCAGGAAAAAAGAGATGGAAAGCGAATATAATGGTAAGAAAAGTATAACCAACAAACACCCACAACATCATATTGATCCGTCTAAAAGGCTTGCGAGCATGAGCTAAGATATTACGTTGTCTTTGTTTTTGTTGGAAAAACAAAAAACCAATTATAAATCCAGATGCCAAACGCAAAAACCAAGACAATCCTGTCCACTCCACTATACTTGCCAGCAGAACAAAGGACATTGCTGTAATAATTATAAGAGGCAAGAGAGAAACTTTCTTACGAAAAGAAGCTGGGAAAATACTCATCACCACCAATGACCCTATCCAAACAAAACCTACCAACAAAAGCACCCACATCTTCGGAAAAAGAGAAATAAGAGTCATGCTGGCAACAGACAGAAAAGCAGCAACCATTGCCCGCCAATGCCTTATAGCAAAAGAAACCATACGAGGATTAATTTACCAATTGTTCTAAAATCTCCGCAAGTCTAACATGTAATTCCTCCAAAGACAAGTCAGCAACCCCTCTCTTCAAATCTTCCAAATCCAAAAAAGATTGCATATGCTTTTCTAGACTATCTTGAGGAACCTTCATGTCAAGAAGGGCTTCTTGCGCCAATGAAACTAAATGTTCACCATTTTGAGAAGATTTCTCAATTGTCACAAAGAGATTGCGCAAATCTTCCTGATAATTCTCCTTTGTCAGCAAATATGAAATCGTACTAGTGGTAAAGTTATACTTTTCGACTACTTGCTTGGTATGAATATCCAATCCTTTAAACAAAATAATCACAAAAGCCCCAACAACAAAGACAGTGAGAGTGACAAGTGAGAGTAAAAATAATATTACTGGCGAGATTGATTTATTTTTTTTGTTTGAAAACACCATAATAAAAGTAAATTTGGTTTAAGTAAGACTTCATCGGGCCATCCCCGCAGCAAGCTGCGGGGTATTGGCAGAAAATCTTATTTCAACCAATGTTAGTTTTCACTTTTTCGATGCAAGCATCGAGGAATAGAACCGCTTTAGATTTAATATTCAAAAAAATGAAAAAAGTTAGTTCTTAATCGACACCACCACAGTCTCAGTGCAATTGGATACGGCCTCATATGTCAATATCACTTATGTTTTTGGAGGACATCCTTCACAAAAACACTTAGGGCAGTAGCCACAGGAATGGCCAAAAGAGCCCCCGCCACACCAGCCAGCTTGGCCCCAATGAGCACAGCTACGATACTGACAATAGGATTGAGTCCCACTGCTCGCTCCATGACCTTTGGCACTAGTAAATGATTTTCTATTTGCTGAATAACAATATACATGATAAGGACAAAAAGAAATTTGATTGCTCCGCCCTGAGAAAAAGCTAGAAACAGAGCCGGAATAGAAGCCAAAATAGGTCCAAGATATGGTATAAATTCTAGCAAGGCTGCCAAGAGACCTAGTACAGCAGCGTATTTGACACCAAGCAAAACTAGTCCAGTAAATACCAAAATACCCACGATTGCACTCAAAATAAGCTGACCTCGCATCCAGGCACCAAGTTTATCTCTCATTTTTTTGAAAAGCTGAGAGAGATAAGGCACGTACTCATCTGGCGCAAGTGATCGCAAAATCTTCTTGACTGGATCATCCTGGACAACCATGTAAAATGTCATCACCAAAACCAAAATCAAAGAAAACACTCCACCAAACACTCCAGTAACAGTAGAAAATATCCCAGATATAGTAGACCCAACCCCAGATTGCTGAATAACCGCAGATCCTCCGTCACCTGAAGAAATTCCCGGCACCAACTCATTGACCCCCTTCAGTCCACTCACTATATCTTGAATAGTCTGATTCTCTTGAAGAGAAGCCCAAAACTTACCTATATTATCCACCAACTGAGGAGCATCACTAGCAATGACCGGAGCCAATACAATGAAAGCAAGAGTAATTGATCCACCTAGTACAATGTAGATAAATAACACAGCAAGAGAACGGGGGATCTTATTTTGCCCAAGCCAAGCAGCAAAAGGATCGATCAGAGCAGCCAGAATAAGGGCAATAAAAAGTAAGAGCAAAATATTCCAAACCAGAATAACTCCATAAAACAATACCCCAATCGCAATAATCTTCAGAATACTCCAAGTACTGATATGAATCTTGATGTCTTGCATAAAACTTGAAAAAATAGTGCACTTAGTATACACTATAGCGCTGTAGTTCGCAAAAAAATAAGAGATAAGATATAATACCTAAATCGATAGTAATGACGAGCGTGGGCTCCTCTCTCTGGCAACAGCGACAAGCTCACGCTTGTCACTCCCTAAAGACCTAAACTTACCTAAACTCCCTAGAAACATGCCCCAATACGCCAAAAACAAAAAAGCTTATTTTGAATATGAAATCCTCGACACCTTCGAGGCTGGCTTAGTATTGACTGGTGGAGAGGTGAAATCAATTCGTACTGGACACATCAATATGGCTGGGTCTTTTGTTAGTTTCCACAAAGAAGAAGCATTTTTGACCAATCTCCATATACCTAGATACAAAAACTCTGACCCCAAAAAAGAACATGATCCAGAAAGGAGTCGCAAACTACTTCTAAACCGCAAAGAAATCAATTTTCTCAGAGGAAAAAGCCAGGAAAAAGGCTTGACAATCGTCCCTCTTTCGGTGTATACTAAGGGCACTAATATCAAGGTGGAGCTTGGCTTAGTTAGGGGGAAAAAGCTCCATGATAAGCGAAAAACTATCAAAGATAGAGAGGAAAAACGAAACATTAGAAGAGCTCTCAAGGGAGATTATTGAGAATTTATAATTTGAAATTTTTAATTTTCAAATATCTGGAAGCAATATTGCTGTAGAATGCAAGTTTGGAAATTAAAAATTCCAAATGGGGATGACAGGATTCGATACATGGATTCATGTTGCCTCTCATATGCATGTCGAGGTGGGCTAGCCCTCGTAAATCTCCTAGTCAATCTACAAGTGCAAATCTTGTAAGTCGAGTGAAAAACGCTTTTGCTTCTGCATTTAGCGTCCCTGCATTCGCAACTGCTGTCGCTTAACTGCCACAGCCATCATAACTCCGATACTCGATAGGAGAGCTATGGTGTCAATTCATCGAGTGTAGGATTAGATCGCCTCCTGTCGTTCTAGTCTGAACTAATTCAGGATTAGTATCTATTTATTTTGTTGCTTTTTTAGATAGATATGAAACATCAAAGCAGCTAAGCATGAAGATTATGAAGACAACCTATGTAGACCCGGGCTCAATTCCCGGCATCTCCACTCCACAAAAAGCAGCGCAGCTGCTTTGTAACTAGTTACCTGTAACTAGCAACTAGTTGCTTTTAAAAAATATCTAAATTTTCTAGTTACCAGTTACTGATTACTAGTTACTAAAGTATGCGCATCTCACGAAAAAAAAGACCTCAAAAACCACTGATACCTCGTTATAATAAAAATGAGTATATTCGTGTACCGGAAGTACGCGTGCTTGGGGCAGAAGGAGAAAACATTGGTATAATGAAAACCAAAGAAGCCCTAAAGATAGCCCAGGAGCAGGAGATGGACCTGGTAGAAATAAATCCAAAAGCAGACCCTCCTGTAGCGCGCATCATGAATTTTAGTCAATTCAAATATCAAAAAGAAAAAGAAGCTCGTAAACAAAAAATAAATAGTCATGTCAGTGAACTGAAAGGTATTCGCCTCTCTATGCGCATCGGTGAAGGAGATATGAAAGTAAGACAAAATCAAGCTGAAAAATTCCTCAACCGTGGAGACA
This sequence comes from uncultured Gammaproteobacteria bacterium, assembly GCA_964344965.1. Taxonomy (GTDB): domain Bacteria; phylum Patescibacteriota; class Patescibacteriia; order Magasanikbacterales; family UBA922; genus UM-FILTER-37-12. The sequence goes on from CAYFPJ010000002.1 coordinate 156,923, forward strand.
AGGTAAAAACAGAAATAATTCTCCGTGGCCGAGAACGCGGCAAGACTCCCCTGGCCTATGAAGTAATCCGCCAATTTACAAAAAATATCGAAGAGGTGATGCCTATCCGTGTAGAACAAGAACCTACCAGACAGGGCAACAAAATCACTTCAATTATAGTAAAAAAGTAATAAACAGCTAGATATTGACAAAAAGAAAGCTGTGATGTATAGTATTGCTCGTATCTTAATCTAAGCCAGATTTATGATTTTAGATTTAGGATTTATGATTTTATAAAATATGCCTAAGATAAAAACAAGAAAAGCCGTCTCTAAAAGATTTACAATCAAGAAGAGTAAAAAAGGCGCTAAAATTACCAAAAGGACTGATGGGCAGGACCATTTTAATGCCCGCCAAAATGGTAAAACCAAAAGAAACAAAAGATCAGACAACACAGTAACTACTCACAAAAAAACAATTTTGAGAGCAGTCCCTCACAAACAATAACCTAAAGACCTAAACTACCTATAACCTAAACCAGTATGCCAAGAGTAAAACGAGGTATCGGACATTTGAAAAAACGCCGCAAACTCATGAAAAGAGTAAAGGGTTTTGAACTTGGAAGAAAAAACCTTCTCAAGTTAGCCAAAACTGCTGACACAAAAGCTGGTGCCCATGCTTATCGTGACAGAAGAGTCAAAAAGCGTACTGCTCGTCAGCTGTGGCAAGTAAAAATCAATGCTGCTGTGAGAACTCTTGATCTCACATACAGTAAATTCACCGGCATGATGAAAGTAAAAGAAGTAGGATTGAACAGAAAAGTGCTTGCAGAAATGGCTGAACATCATCCAAAAATATTCAAAAAAATAGTTGAATTCGTAAAATAAGATCAAAAATCCCCTAAATTTAGGGGATTTTTTATATCCACAAACATCCACAGAATCAGAACAAAAAAACCCTTGACTGAAATAGTGCTTTATGCTAAGATAGCCAATGTCAATTTCCACGACAGACCTTGTGTGTGTTCGGCGGAAGCGGGAGCACCCCCTCCTTTGCTCCCAATGCTTTTGCTGAACACAAACAAGGTCTTTTTTTGTTAACTCTCTAAATTTTGGAGTCCGAGCCAAAGCGAGGACGAACAAAATTTAGCTAGAGTTAACAATCCCGACGCAGTCGGGATAACCAACATCGGACTACCAAAAATATAGTCACAAGCAACACACCCTTACTAGAGGTAAAGCCGAAGGCGTAGTAAATTTTGTGTCAGTTGACAATCCCGATGGAGCGCAGCAAAATCGGGATAAGAACATTAGGAGAAAAAATATGCTATACTATTCCCCTATGTTCTTCAAAAAAAAGCAAACCAACTACGAACGCAGCAACTCTATTTTGAAAGTTACATTCCCAATTTCTAAGCAAGCTAAAAAGCTAGCTAGTAAACTTCTCAAAAAACAAGATGATGAAAATAAACGACAAATCCTCAGTGACCAACTACTCGATGAATTGGCTGATATGGCCAAGATAGATATTGTAAAATTAAAAATATCAAAAGCTAAGCAATATCACAAAAAATACAAAGGTCGTGTCGTAGCCAAACAATATGGATATTACAGACCTGGAAGTAAATATATTTATATCAACAACAGAACTGCTGTCCGAGGTCAAATTCTGGCCCCTAAGACATTTCTAGATACTCTTCTCCACGAATGGCTCCACCACTACGATCACTGCAAGCTAGGGCTAAATTCTATCCACACAGCTGGATTTTATGCTAGATTGAAGGATCTGAAGACTAAATTAGGATATTTCGATACTTACACAAATAAATCTTGACATCTCTTATGGGTTATAGTAATATATAGCCTGCTAATACTCTAAAAAAGATATATGGGAAGAAGAAAAAAGAACAATCAACTCAAGAAGCAAAATCGCGTCAAAACTCTCAAACGTATTGCTGCCAAGAGAATCAAGCGTGCCAAGAAAGGTAAAACAGCTGGTCAAAAATTGGCAGAAAAGATGGACGCAAGATAACCATTGACTTTTAACAATTGACAATTAACCTGCTCAAATTGGTTAATTGTCAAGGGTTAAAAGTTAATTGTTAATACGGACCGGTAGTTCAACTGGTTAGAGCATCCCGACTGAGTCGGGAAAGTTGCGGGTTCGAGACCAATAGAAAATAAAAATATGCAATGGAGGGTATATTATTTATATAGTAACAAGCTAGATAATTATTATCTTGGCAAAACCAACGATCTTTCTAGAAGGATAATGGAACACAATAGAGGTCAAGAAATGTACACAAAACGTGGTAAACCTTGGAAGCTTATTGGATATATTGACTGTAGCGATAGTAAAGATGCATACCGAATTGAAAAAAAATTGAAGAAATCTAAAAATAAAAAATATGTTATGTGGTTTATTGACCAACATGGCATACTCATAGATAGCTCAGCGGACCGGTAGTTCAACTGGTTAGAGCACCGCCCTGTCACGGCGGAAGTTGCGGGTTCGAGTCCCGTCCGGTCCGCTGAGCTTTTTATTTTCTTCTAAAATACTGTTCAACCAGTTAGAGCATCCCGACTGAGTCGGGAAAGTTGCGGGTT
>CAYFPJ010000003.1:0-92042 GCA_964344965.1 uncultured Gammaproteobacteria bacterium
GGACGAAGTCCGTATCATCCCGTTAATCCACCGACGTAGTCGGTGGTAATTAAATGTTTCGATGATAAATTCTTGAAGACTGTCGATAGCTTTTTCGCCAGTTATCCATAGATCATCACCAAGACCTACTATTCCTTCAAGCCAGCTATTCCCAAAAACGTTCAATGTTTGATAGATAGATGCACCACCTTTAACTACTATACTGTCGTTGAAGGTTGCCCAGTCTTGGAATATGGCTTTGTCTTGTGCGACAAAAATGCCTTGAGTAGACAGGTTGCCTTTTGCTACTAGTGTGTCTTCTGCATAGCTGCTCTGTTCTGCTTTTACTACATCAAGCATGTTTAGGATGGGTTGCACTGATGTCAAATATTCTTTCAATTCCTCCAATTCTTCTTCTTTTTCTTCTTTTTCTACCATAGCCTGTGCAAAGCCTGCCTCGAGGGTATTCATTCTATTGCTAAGGTTGTGAATCTGCTGAGCCAAGTCTGTGCAAGTCTGGGCATCAGCTGTAGCTAGTGCCGGACTAGCGTTGGTCAGAGGAACCAAAATAGTTGAAGCAATCAGTAAAGTTGCCACCAATGAGTTATTTTTTTCATAGGTTTCTATGTTATTATAGCTATCTGTGGAAGAATAGCTTTTAAAAAGTGGACCTGAACCTTACTATAATTTATCAGATTTGTCAATGGTGGTGTTTTTACATTTTTTTATTTTCTGGATATTAAAAAGATAAATTTTATAACATTGATTCCACCCAAGGCGGACAAGTACACTGATTAAAACACCTGCCTGCCGGCAGGCAGGGATTGTACAGATCCTAAACAAAATGTCTATATTAAGACAAACACCCTGTGATCTCTTGCCACAGAAATAAAATTATTCCAGTGACGCCCTGGGGTCTCTGCCCCAGGAGGATTCACAATAATACAGCAAAAATTACTTGGGTAACTAGATCAGTTGTTGACAAAGACGGCTAATCTTATTATATTAAAGATGTAATTCATAATTGAGACTATATGAAAAAAATGTTGTATATGTTTACTGGTGTGGCTGGTTTGCTTTTTATAGTATCTTTGACACCAAGTCTAGTCTTGGGATTTAGTATGGAGGCTAATGATGAGGATGTCGAAGTGGAAAGTATCACTGTTACGACAGATGAAGATGGTGATGACACTGATATTTCTGGCCTTTATATTGAAGACAATGGTGATGAGGGTGAGCCTAATGAGGATAATCCAGATGGAAGTGGGAGCGATCTGATTTTTGAGGCTGAAGTAAGTGGAGAAAATGGGGATGTGGATATGGGGAACTTTTTAGATCTGTGCAAAACTACAAGAGTATATAACTCATATGGAGAATACGTTTATGTGACAGATTGTACAGAGAACGTTATCCCAATAACTAATTCTGGATATGAAGAGGACTGTGTCAAGAAGAGAACTTCTGATGCTGTTGGCAACTATGTTGTTGAGTGGGAATGTGATTGGGACTCTTCCGATTCGACGGAGGGTGGTGTTTCTCTAGGTGTATAAATTAACTTTTTATCACTTTTTAACTTTTTATCACTTTAAAATACTCCAGCTTAAGCTGGAGTATTTTTGCACACCTTATTCACATTTTATACAGAGCTTATGCAGAATATGTATTTGACAGTATTTGACAGACATGACGAACATGAATTAAGCTATAGTTATCAATGAACTAATATTAAGTTTTTCAAACCCACCAAAATATTAACTTATTTTTTAGCCCCAAAACTCGTCTTTGGACTCACACAATTGTGTCTAAAAAATAAGTTAATATTTTGGCTCTATTTTGGTCAAAAATAGGTAAAACTTAATACCATTTCAATTAAATAAATAGTATGTATTTATTACCACCATTGACTGGTTTGTCATCCAAAAAGTGGGGAGCGATTTTTGGTGGTGTATTCATACGCATGTGCAATTATAGTGAAGTCCGTACTTAATACGGATTTTTTTTATTGATTTAACTTAATTATTTTGATAACTGAATCATATGGTCAAAAAAATGAGTATTTTGGGACTTGCTATCTTAACAGCCTTTATTCCTACGATGTCGGTATTGGCACAGGATTTTTCAAGAGAGGTCGAAAGTACACATCTCCAAGAGGTCAGAGAAGAGACATCTAAAAATGATTTAGGTACAGAGAATCAAGGTGTGGCTAGTGGTCTGCTAAATGACGTATTTTTACACAATACTAATTTTTTGGGTAGTCATCCTCCATCCCTATCTTTTCAGCATCAGGCACCTTCATCTCATCTTATAGACGAAAATCGATTGTATAAAACAGACGGGGGTTTGTGGGCTGTGCGTACAGAGATGTTGACTACAACAGAGAGTCAAGAGCTAACGGAAATATCTAAAATAGGGGGACTACCTTTTGAGTATTCTTTGCCAAATGATTTGCCAATAGAAAACTTGTCATCCAATCAAGTAGAGCTGTCACCACCAACAATTGATGATTCATATTATTTTGAAAATACTCAGGAATACGAACAGCGTGAAACAGCTCAGAGTACAAATGAAGTTCAGGTCACATCAATTGATGAATATCAGGAGAGTAAAGATAATCTAGAGGATTTAATGGCTGCAGTTGATTTTCAAGTGATCGATAGTAGGACAGATAGAGCTGTTTTGGAAGATGGTCGAGTGGTAGAGCGTCTATATGCTAGCCCGCGTCCGATATCTGTGGCTAGCGATGGGACTAAGTATCTTAGAGAAAAAGGGTGGAATCTTTTTCATGAATTCAATCGTAGTAGACTGAGGGACAGTAGAGAAGGATATAGATATGGTATTGATTTTTTTAGTAAGCAATCTATTGATATACAGGCAGGAGCCATGGAGCATGCCTCTAAAGAGGAAATCATATATCCATCATCAGTTGATTTTTCTCAGCATCAAGAGGCGGGTGAAATTAGAACTAGCTATAATAATTTATACCCTGGGATTGATGTCGTATTTCGTGATTATGGATTGAATCGTGAAAGGATCATTATTATAAAAGAGGTCCCGCAAGATATGCCCGATGATGATGAGCTTATTTTTTGGGAAGAGTATTCTCTTCCTGAGGGAGCGACTGTCTGGATCCGTGATAAGCAGAAAGTAAGAGGTAGAGAAGAGATGGGACGGGAACCAGTTCATATATTGCTAGAAGATGGCATGCAACTTACTATTGGCGGGGCACTAGTGTATGACTCATTTGATACAAGTCCCATGTATATCGAGTTCAATGCCCAAGGTCTTGAACAAATTCTTGAGGTGAATTATGAAGCACATGTCATGCGTATTGGGATAAAAGTTCCTGCCAATTATCTCAAAGATGAGAATAGAGTGTATCCGGTGATTATTGATCCTATATATAGTGCCTGTAAAGAAGGGGATGAAGATTTGTCTTGTGCGATAACTGACTTTTATTTGCGTGCTCAAAATGGTTCGTCTGATAATACCAATGGGTTAGGTCCGGCGGAAGACAATGCAGATTTATTTGTTGGTAATTGGTGGAACGGCGCTGCCTATACTAGACATGCTGTAATGCAGTTTGCTGTTGATTTTGTTGGTGTAGAAGGACAGGTAGATGAAGCAACATTGAAGATGTATTATCGAAACATTGGTAATGGGTCGGATGCCAATGTGAACATGGCTGCCAAAAGAATTACCAAAGCATGGCCTCCGAATAATATATCTGCATTGTCATATGAGTATTTTAAAAATAATTTTGTATCTGATGATGACGGGATTAACATTAATTCTTCTTTTTATCCAGGTTGGATAAATTTTGATGTGACTGAATCAGTAAAAAAATGGGAAGACGGAGAATTGAATTGGGGGCTAATAGTTGAGCCTATAGAATCGTGGACATCTTCAAATATTTATCCACCAGCAAGTTGGGCGAACAGATTGATGAATTTTGATTCTGAAAGTGACCCAAATAATACTGGTCCATATCTGGAAATTGTGTATGTCCCGACACCTGTGGAGCAGCTTCCTGATTTGACCAACGGCGGTTCGGTGAGTATCAACTCTCCTGTCATGCAGGGAGATACTTTAGAATTTACTCATATTGTAGAGAATAATGGTACTCTTGGTTCTGGATCTTTTATAACAGAATACTATATTAGTGATGATACAGTCATTGATGAACCTAAGGCTGGTGGTAATATATTTAGCAATATTGATGCTGGAGGAAATCAGTCCATGAATTTTTCTTATCCGATTCCACTAGACATGACTCCTGGAGATTACTATTTCATTTTTGATATTGATGCTCCAGAAGAAGTGGAAGAATCTAATGAAACAAACAATACTTTTCACGTTACCTTTTCAGTTACAGAAAAAGTCAACCTACCTCCTGATTCGTGCACACTTAGTACACCATCCAATGGTTCGACTGTAGATTTTTCAAATGTTGGTTTTTCTTGGAATTGTGTTGATCCTGATGGTAGTGTTGGTAATGTATATATTCAAATCGACGACGATATCAATTTTGGTTCTCCAGATATACAAGGTTGGGTTGGGTCTGATAATTTATCGTCCATTAATTTGAGTGGGTTTGATATTGGAAAAACCTATTATTGGAGGGTCGTAGCACAAGATAATGAAGGGCTGTTAGGAAATTATTGGTCACCTGTCTGGAGTTTTACAACTCAGGTACTTAGTGATGTACCTCCAGATCCATGTACTTTATCATCTCCTCTTGATGGGCAGACAGGTGTTGATATTCAGCCATTACTCCAATGGGTGTGTACTGATGCCAATAATGATATTGCTAATGTCTATATTCAAATAGATAATAATAGTGACATGTCTTCTCCAGAGATTGCAGGCTGGATTGGTTCTCCGGCCTCATCTTTTGATTTTTCTGCATATGGATTTGTGTTGGAATATGATACAACATTTTATTGGCGAGTATATGCAAAAGATAGTCTTGGTAACAATAGTCCGACGTGGACAAAATGGTCATTTCATACCAAGCCACTCCCACCAGACGCGTTACCTGACCAATGTGAACTTTCTGCTCCTGCCGATGGTACCACCAATGTAAGTCCCTATACAAGTCTTTCATGGACATGTAGCGATCCAAATAATGATATTGTTGATTATGTGGTTCAAATAGATGATAACAATGATTTCAGTTCTCCTCTTGCCTATACCTATACAGGAAGTGCAGGAACTTCATGGAGCCCTGCTGATTCTGGATATTATTTGAACTACGATACGACATATTATTGGCGTGTTTATGCCAAAGATAGCTATGGTAATATTAGTCCATATTGGTCCTCTACTTTTACATTTTCTATAAAATCAAATACTAGCGGTGGTGGTGGCGGAAGTACAGCCACTCCTACAGAGGAGCAGGCAGTTGGTCAGACAGAAGAAACTACTGAAAATAATACTATAGATGCCACAGAGCAAAATAAAAATTCTTCAAATGAAAATGATGATATAGATGATAATAAGGGAGGCGACCCAGTAAATACCAGGACTGGATCATTTGAACATACGATGGTTGATTTTCGATTGCCTGGAAAGGGAGAAGATATAGACTTTACAAGGGTATATAATAGTAAGAGAGTAGATGTCAGTGGGCGTTTTGGTAATGGTTGGGATTACTCGTATAATCAATATTATTATCAGCATCCAGAAACAAAAAATATAAATGTTTTCAAAGGTGGTACGACTGTTGCTGTGTTTACCACAAATGATAATGGCAACACTTTTTCTCCTCCACCAGGGGAAACAGATACTCTCTACTGGGATGGAGACACTCTAGTTTTTGAAAAACTAAATGGAACAAAATATGTCTATGGGAATCAGTTTACAGAAAATCTTGGCATGCTTGCTCAGATTATTGATTCCAATGATAATGTAACGACTCTTTCGTATGGTGTGGCAAAGGGTATACAGCTTCTCACATCCATTATTGATTCATCTGGCAGGGAAATCAATTTGTTTTATGGTGATCAAGAGACTGAACTATGGAATAATATTGTATTGATTAGAGACAATATTAGCACTGATGAATTTACAGAATTTTCATATGAATATGACGAAGGTTTGAATCTTTAAGCGGTTTTATTCCTCGATGCTTGCATCGAAAAAGTGAAAACTAACATTGGTTGAAATAAGATTTTCTGCCAATACCCCGCAGCTTGCTGCGGGGATGGCCCGATGAAGTCTTACTTAAACCAAATTTACTTTTATTTTGACAAAAATTAGAGAGGCTAAGATTTTGAACAGTTTTGTATATGGGATTAGTGAAAATATCTTTGAAATTGATGAGCAAAATAGAATAAAAACTCATACTGATCCTCGTGGGACAATATTAACAAACGTTTATGATAATGACGGTCGGGTAATAGAGCAGTACGAATATAATCCAGAGAAAGATGCTTCTCCCGAGGACAAGAGGTTGATCTATACATTTGCATATTCTGGTTCAGATTCAAGTGTCCCTGAGAGTGATCATTGTACACTGTTGATATCATATGCAGATACTACTACCAGTGAATACATTTGCTTCAATTCAGATGAATTGAGGATCTTCACCCAGGATTCTGATGGAAATACTGAATACAAAGAACGGAATGAAGATGGTATGGTAGAAAATATCATTGACGAGATGGGTAATATAACTAGCTTTGTCTATGATGGTCTACGCCGTATGACACTCCAGGTATTTCCAGATACACAAGAGTGGCATTCTGAAATAGAATATACCTATGAAAATAATTTCAATCGTGTTACAGAAAAAAAAGAAACAGTAACTTCTCTCGTAGACAGTACGGTAGTAGAACGTATTACAACATATCAGATTGACTCTAGCAATGGTAATGTTATTTCAATTACTGATCCGCTATTAAAGACAGAATATTATAGCTATGACCAGTACGGCAATGTCCTCACACATACAGATAAGAATGGAAATGTGACCACCTATACATACGATCCAAATGGAAATTATCGTTTGACTGAAAGCAAGGTAGCAACTCTACCAGATGGGAATACCCAGACTATTGTCAAAAGCTATGAATATGATGTGTATGGTAACAGAACAAAATATACAGATCCAAAAGATCAAGTGCATGTGTATGATTATGATAACCAGGGCAACCTTTGGTCTGTCATAGATCCGTACGGTAATACAAAAACATATGAATATGACATAGAAAATCATCGAACTGCTATGATCGATGAGCTCGGCCATCGAACGAATTATGTATTTGACACAGATATTAATGCTAGTCTCACCAAAGAAGAGCGAGTTGGTGTGAGTGGGAATATTACTACCCAAAGAGAATATGATGATATCGGTGTGCTCACAAAAGAAATCGATGCCAATGGCAATCAAACAAGTTATGTCTATGACGATGCCGGTCGAGTTTATCAGCGTATCGAGCCAAACAATACCACGACATATCTCTACGATGCCAGAGGTAATCTGGCACAGGAAACAAATCTGGCTGGTCAAAAAACAACTTATCATTATGATGAAAGAAATCAGCTAGTAGAAACCAGACGCTATCTTGGTACGAGCGTTTATGTTTCAGAAAAAAATATTTATGATGGCTTTGGAAGGATAGTGGAGACTATAGATGCCAACAATGCTAGTAGTTATAGAGAGTATGATCTCAATGACAGACTGAAAAAAGAGATAGATGCACTGGGTAATACTACCGAATATTTTTATGATGACCTAGGTAACAAGATTGGTGAGTTGTTCCCGCGTGCGTATGTTGATATCAATTTACGTAATATTAGTGGTCATACCAATACTTACGAATATGATGAAGTGGGGAGAATGATCAAGATGATCAATGCCGACGACAAAATAACTATCTATACTTACGACGAGAATGGCAGGTTGAAAAAAGTAATTGACCGTCAAGACAGCGATGGCACAAATAATACACACACCAGAGAATACACCTACGACAAACTAGGGAGAAAACTGACAGAAACAGACTCCTACGGAGAGACCATTATCTATACCTATGACGAGGTGGGAAATATGTTGACCAGGACCGATCAGATGGACAGAACTACAGAATATATTTATGATGATTTTGATAGGTTGGTAGAAGAGAGAGATCCTGCTGGATATTCTACCAAACATACTTATGACGATAATGGTAATAAGACATCAATAGAATATCCGGATGGTAAGATCATAAGCTATACTTACGACGAATCAAATAGATTGACTATTGTTACTGATCATCTTGGTAACACCAGAGAATACACCTACGACGCTCTCGGAAATAAAACCAGTGAAACAGACAAATTGAATAACACTAGCACATTCACCTACGATAAGCTAAACAGACTAATCAGTGAAACCAACGCTCAACAAACCACAACAAACTACACTTACGATGATAGTGGTAACAGAACAAGTGAGGATGTGGCAGGTAAGATCACTACGTTTGAATATGATGATCTAAATCGAATTAAGAAGATCATTCATCCTGGTTACAATAATGAACAATTCAATTATGATGAGGAAGGGAATGCCCTTGCCAAGATAGATGGAAACGGGGAGATCAACAGCTATAATTATGATAAATTGAATAGAATATACCAAGAAGATATAGCCCTGGGTCATAGTATCTATTTCACTTATGATAATTGGGACAACATTATTTTGACAGAAGATAATATACACGGCACAGCATCATATATTTATGATCAAGAGAACAGACCTATCGAACAGCAGAAATATTTTTACGTTCTTTCTCCTACATACATTACTTCTCGTACTTATCATCCTGATGGTCAGGTAGATATTCTCACTGACTCTGCCGGGCATGTTTTGTATCACAATTATGATAATCGTGGTCTCCTTGACACCATTACCAAAGATGGTATAACTTTGGCTGATTATGATTACAACAGCATGTCCCTGCCAAGTACTCTTACTTATGGAAATGGGACAGTGACTACATACAGTTACGATGATCTCCATAGAGTAGATATATTAGAAATCAAAAATAGTAGTGGAGAAGTGCTATTCAAACATGATTATGACTATGATGCAGAGAGCAACAGGACGCAACTGGTGGAGAATGATGTTCGTACGATCAATTATGACTACGATGATCTAGAACAAATAATCAATGTTAATTATGGTGATATTGATGGTATAGGAGACATTGTCTTTACCTATGACAAGTGGGGGAATAGATTAACTCTTGATACCCCATATGGTCATACTGACTATACCTATGCTACAGATTCTAACGAACTTGTTTCCAAAGTAGAAAATGATAGACTCTATACCTATTATACTTACGATCAAAATGGTTCTCTGACAAAAGAAATTCACAAAAGATTGGGTGTTGATATCAGACAGGTGGATTATATATGGGACAAGAAAAATCGGTTGTCACAGATTGTTTACAAAGAATTGAATAGACCAGATTATCTCCCTGATGTCAGTGACAACAGATTGCGGTTTCTCTATGATGAAAATGATGACAGATATCATAAATTGGTGAACAATGGAAAAGGGCCTGCGACTTATTATATTAATGATGGGTTGAGAGTGGCTAGTGAACTTGATGGTAATGGAAACGCTACAAAGAACCTGGTCTATGGTTTGGAGCAAGTGGCAGAAATAGACAGCTCTGGCAAAATCACGTATGTGCACTCGGATGTTCTTGGTAGTACAGTCTTGCTGACAGATGAAGATGAGAATGTGGTGGCAGAATATGAATATGATGTATTTGGTAGTATTGTGGGGTACGGAGGAAGTGAAAAGACAGATTATTTATTTACCAATCAGGAGTTTGATCCTGAATCAGAATTGTATTATTACAACGCTAGATATTATAATCCGAGTGTAGGGAGATTTATTTCTAGAGATGTTTTCATGGGTCGGGACGGCGATACTATTTCGCGAAATAGATATGTGTATGTGAAGAATAATCCTTTGAGGTATGTGGATCCGACTGGTAATGAGGAGGAAGATGTAGTTTTAGAGGAAGATTTGTTCGGTTATCCTTCCACTCCTAAGATAGTTGATGAGTCGGATATAGCTCAGTTTAGTTTAGGACAAATTAAAAAAATACTACTCGAGTCATCTGTTGATGTAATAGAGGATATGTCTCCAAATATACGTGCTAAGTTGGCGGTTACATATTTTGAATTAAAGAATTATGATTTTGCGGCAGAATTATTAAGATATTCGTATAAGAAAAAAGGGTCAGTATATGAATTTGGTCCAAACGCATGGTTCGGTGTAAAAAGTAAAACACTCAAAAAGATTAAAAAATCATCAGAATATCAAAAAAATGTGGTAAATCCAGTAAAGAATGGGAAGTTAAATAATAATGGCAGTTTTTCATTTAAGAGTGATAAGGATTTATTTTATGCGTTGCATGCAGTAAGTTTTTCTTCGAAAAGTAATTTAAAGAAAGGCTGGATTTGGGATAGTTGGGAGATTGATACTACGATAAATGACACATATGACTTTGCTTTTACGTCAGATCCTGATGGAGTATTGGATAAGCTAGTGAATATGTTTTATAAGGATATGATAAATGGAGACCTTAAAAAATTTAAAGTTATAATTCATGTTGAAGATAAAATTAGTAAGTAAAAGCACCTTCTTTGTTTTATGAAAGTTATAAAAATTATTTCCTTAGCTGCTTTAGTTTTGTATATATTAGTTAGAATATCGGTTTTTGGCTTTGATTATTTTGTGGTTAGACCAGAGATGGATAAAAAATGTGAGAATAAAATTGAAAATATCGATTTTGTTTTTTTGAATGAAAATTTAGAGATTGATGTACATAGAAATATGGATATTGAGTATTTTTTTGTGAATATGTGTGGTTTGTTTGACAGAGACGGAATAGAATATGTATTGATTAATATATCAGAGGAAGAAAGAGAAACTTTCATTTCGGGTATTGAAATGTGGGAGTCACTTCCATTGCCTGAAGATCTTATAAAAATTATTAGTAGAGATATGCCAAACATGGAATACGGCGATGAAATTGACACTATCCTTCACTCGAGTAATGGTTTTTTTGCATACAAGGATACTTCAGGTGGTATAAACGATACTGTTATTCTGTACACTGATTATATTTTTTCTATTTTTGATATGGACACTAATCAACTATTTGTTTTTCGTAAGGAAATTTGAAATAGCATGACAACTTTCACAAAAAAATCCTAGCCGGCTCCATATTCTCCACAGGACAATGAAGCCACGATACCTCCGACAAACTCAACAATCAAAATTCACTATAACAAAAACAATATGAAAAGGAGAACAATTTCAATCATCATAATCACATTAATGCTATCATTCACATACAGTACTTTTGTCTCTGCAAAAGATTACCGTCTCGTGAAAACCTCTAACGATGCCAAAGTATTCCTCGTAAAAGAAAACAGACGAGTACATATTCCAAACGAAGAAGTATTTGAGTCGGGAGGATACAAGTGGAATGAAATTGAAATTATTTCAGAATGGGAAATTAGTACAATCCCAAACACAGCGCTTATAAAATCTCCAGTAGATGCCAAAGTTTATGTCATGAAAAATGGAAAAAAAGAACACATACCCAATGAGATGGAATTTTTGGGCGCTGGATATAGTTGGGGCGACATAGTTCTGATTAGTCAGGCGTAGGTTGATTTTTATGTGGAAGAATCTTATACACCTTCAGCAAATGCAGTTTTACCAAATACTGCTGATGATGCTGTAAATGAAACAAAAGAAATTTCTGAAATAGAGACATATGCTTCTACAATAACAAGAGATTCAACATATGCTACTATTGAATATCTTGGCGATCTCCGACCAGAAGAACCAAATGTGAATCCATATAATATCAATAATAAGGGAGAAGTAGTAGGTGACGCTATGGTAGGGAACTCTTCACAAGCATTTTTATGGAAAGACGGAATAATGAGGGGTCTTGGTATATTGGATTCAGGTTGGGGAAGTACGGGAGTGGATGTGAGTGATAACGGTGAAATAGTAGGGTATTCAACAGTATCCATATCTGAAAATTCTCCAACATATGTGTTTACCTCGAGAGGCGGAGTAATTTATAACACCGGTATTATAGGGACAGTCAGAGCAGTAAATATCCATGGAGATATGGTGGGAGAGCTGGCAAAGCTACCATATGGAGGGATTATTGGTAGCTATTTGTGGAAAGAAGGGAAAATAATTGAATTGCCATTTGAACCTAGTGATATCAATGATAACGGACAGATAGTTGGCACATATTCAGCTACAGGCAATTATTATGATTCTCGAGCAGTAATTTGGGAAGACGGAATAATGACAACGTTGAATACACTTGGCGGAAGATATAGTAGAGCAGAAGGCATAAACAATAAAGGCCAAATTATTGGATATTCAGAGACAGAAGAGAAAAATGATACTTCGATCGGTAAAGCTTTTGTCTGGGAAAATGGTACAATGACAACAATAGATGTCAACGCTATTCCGAGTGATATAAATAATAAAGGGCAAGTAGTCGTGAAAAATTATGTATGGGACAATGGCAATTTGTTTGATATCAATGGGCTAATGAGTGAAGACGCTGATTGGCGACATATTTCTACTCTAAGTGGTATCAATGACCATGGTCAGATTGTTGGTGCAGGGCTTTATCAGGAAGCGTGGACTGGCAATTTTGGATTTATCTTGACCTTGCCAGAAGTTATTCCAGATGATGTAGTGTATATTCCAGATATAGATAAATTGATGAGTACGCCTGTAGAAGGTGAAGAAATTATTGGTGATGGTGGAGATGACATTGTGACAGAAGAAGGTATCGAAGATACACCCAATGATGATCAAAATGAAACTAAAAAATAAATTATTCACCTAAAAAACTATATGCTCAAAAAAATAAACAAAATTGCCTGTGCATTTCTACTCGGTCTCAGTCTTTCACTTCTAAGCCTGGCAAGTGCCCAAGCCAAAGAGGGGAATTTTCGTCCCGCTATTGGGGACATTTTGTCATCCTCTTCTGGATTGGAACGAGTCTTAACGACAGAAGACGGCGGATTGTCTGCATTCTCTGGAGCAGGAAATTTACTTCCTGGATTTCCAGTTTTTGCTGAAGCACTTGTTTTTGTGTCCTCGCCAGCATTGATTGATGTCAATGCAGACGGCACAAAAGAAATTGCCGTCATGACCAGAAATGCTTCTAGCGTATATTCTCTGTATATCTATAATGGTAATGGCACTTTGCTTTCTTCAGGAGTACTTCCAGGAGAAACAATATATTTTGATCCAATAGTATTGCGAGATGTAGGAATAAACCAAGAATATGTCTTGTTGGCTACAGAAAGCGGAGGAATCTTCAAAAGTAGTATCAGCGGATCTAATATTACATTTTCATCAGTCGCAAGTCCAGGTCAGCCAGTAACTCTAGCACCAAGACAATCTGGAGAGGGGATGTTCCTTACCTATCCACAATCCACAAGTATTGATGTCTATATCAAAAAAAATGGAGCACTGACTCTCGACAAAACTATTTCCACAGACGAAGCAATTGTCTATCCGGCAGTACAAGATGGTAGTGTGCTTTATGGAATTACCGATAGTCAAAAATTGGTGGCTTACTCTCTCAACACCAGTAATATTATCTCTGGTTTTCCTGTCAATTTTTCAGGAACAGCTGTAGCTGAGCCTGTGGTCGCAGAAGTGAGTGAGAGTAATAGTGGTAGCGAATTGGTCGTTCAGCTAAGTGATGGCACACGTCAAGTTTTTGATTTATCAGGTGTAGATCTGGGGGTACTTGAGGGAGCTGAAGGAAGTTTTTTGGATACCGAGCTTGATAGTGCCGAGCCAGATGGGGGATTATTTTCTGGTATTTTTGATTTCACTACCAGAGTTTTTACCAGTGCCAAAGACAATGTTGCCTCCATTTTTTCCAAGATTAAGCATGTCTTGATCAGTGTGACAGCGAGTAGTAATGCCAATCTTGCTAATCTATCTGTCTCTGGAGTCTCGGCAAATATCGTGCCATCATTTTCTTCAGAAAACTTATCTTATACACTAGACTTATCTTTTGATGAAAATCAAGTATTGTTCAATGTTTCGCCAGAAAATGTCCAAGCAACAGCAACTATCGAAGGTACGACTATTGTTGCCGGCGTTGATACACCATTTGCTGTGGCAGTAGGGGTAACTGATTTCAATATTATTGTCACTGCAGAGGATGGTACTACTGTGCGAGAATATGTTGTGACAGTGACAAGAGCAGATGACGTAACAGCTGGGACACATGCTTGGAATTTTGATGAAAATACAGGTTGTACAGCAGGAGATCAAATTGGGAGCAGCGACGGCATCTTTGCTCCAGATTGTCCTACAGACAGTCCTGAGTGGTCCGCAACTGCATTGTCAGGATCTGCCACCAAATTTGATGGTTTGAATGATTATATAGATTTTGGTGATGTTGGTTCCGGTAGTGATGGCAGTCTTACATTGAGTACATGGTTTCGGTTGGCCAGTGATTCTGCTGGCAGGAGAGTACTTTTCACTTATGGAGCAGTAAATGATTGGCTCTATGCTGAAGTAAATCCTGGCAATCAGCTAGTGCTGTATGATGATATAGACAATGCCAATGCTGGACTTGGTGCTTATCAGCTCTATCCTGAAAAATGGTATCATTTGGCACTTGTAATTTTACCAAATGGTAATAAAAAAATGTATGTCAATGGAGATCTACATGCTACTGCCAATGGTAGTGGTAAGACAGCTCTGGATGTAGACAATGAAAATTTGAATCTCGGTCGACGGGCAGATGGTTATTATTTCTTTTCTGGAACTGTAGATGAAACGGAAATGTTTGATGTGGTACTCGATGAGGCTCAAGTCACTTCTCTTTACAACGAATATTCTATAGCAGAAACTCCAAATGCTGAGTATATATTTTCATTTCAAGAACAGACAGGATGTGAAGTGGAAGATAATGGTAGTAGCATGACTGCATATCTTAAACCAAATTGTAATGATAGTGATGTGCCATTATTGAATACGTCAGGGGTTGTATCTTCAGGAATTATATTTGATGGAATAAATGATTATGTAGATATGGGAGTTGTATCACCAGCTGGAGATGGTTCATTTACCATTAGTACTTGGTTCAATATTGATCCATCCAGCAGTGGTCGGCGCGTGGTCTGGACTTATGGTAGTATCAATGATTGGCTCCAACTGGAAGTCAATCCATCAAATGCTATAGTGCTTTCTGATGATATAGACAATGCAAATACATTTGTCGGTGGGCAAGTAGTCACAACAGGAGAGTGGCACAATGCTGTGGTAGTAGTAGCACCAAATGGCACAAAATCAGTATATATCGACGGTCTTTTGTCAGCCACTCAATCGGGAAGTGGTCAAAATGCAGCAGCAATCGAGCAGCCAATCCTCCATCTTGGACACAGGTATGATGGATATTACTTTTTTGATGGCAGTATCGATGAGTTTGGATTTTATCCAAATACATGGACAGCGACAGATGCAAAAGATAATTATGAAGCATTGGCCCCCACACAAATGCAAGCAGCTATAGATTATATGTTTCATTTTGATGAGAACGCGGGTTGCACAGTAGCAAGTGACCAACCAGACTTGTCAGGGAAACTCTCTCCGAATTGTGATGGTGGTGATGCTCCAATCTGGACTAGCGACAGTAAGCTCAGCTCAGCTCTACATTTTGATGGGCAAAATGATACGGTTTCCTTAGGTCAAGTCCAGCCTAGTGACACAGGAGAAATCACTCTTGCCGGCTGGTTCAAATTTGATACAGAAGATATAGAAAGTGAATCTAGACAAACAATCTTTGGGTATGGTACCACCAATAATTGGGTATTGGCAGAGGTCTTCAAAGATCCAAGTGGTCCAATGGTATTGAAAATGTTTGATGACATAGATGGAGGTGATTATAGTACCTATGTCAAAGTGGCACTGACAGAAGACACATGGTACCACCTTGCATTGGTCGTCCATGCTGATGGGAGCAAAGACATCTATCTAAACGGACAGGCTCATACAGAAAGCACTAGTGGCAGTAGCAATATGAATGCTTCCCAGATATCTGCTTCTCATCTTATTGTTGGCGGGAGATTTGATGGTTTTTATCACTTTGATGGGATAATAGATGAAGTCAATGTTCTCAGAAGAGCTGCTACTTCAGCTGAGATAGCGGATATATATAATTCTTTCTAGTTGTCAGATATGACTAATAAAAAATAACCGGCATTTGTCGGTTATTTTTTTGTGTGATACTATCTCTATTAGATAGAACTCATATTAAGTTTCCTGACACAAGCCTCAAAAGTACTGATATTTGAGCCACCAAAACTCGCCCAGGCTCAAACAATTGTTGGTTCAGATATTAGTACTTTTCTCGGCTAAATGTAGTGATAAATTTGGTAAAACTCGCTACAAGTTCATAGACTGAAGTCATAATTCACCAAGTAATATTTTAATTTTATACAGCATGTCAGAGAAAAGACCATCTGTAGGTGTCGAACAAAAAGACAAAAAAGAATTAGATTTAGACAAAATCCCAAAACCTTTGATAGCACTGGCTTGGCATAATTTTTTGAAAGGTATAGATTTTTTGGGTTGGAAATTGGAGGAGTCAAGTGACGCTCTGTATGATGAGATAGAAAGAGCAAAAGAAAATAAAAGTGATAATTTTGGTAATGTAAAAGATTTGTTAAATCACCACGACTACGATCATCTTTCCTATGCAGAAAAATTAGACATGAATCGCAAAGAAGTTGGTATTTTTTTGGAGAAGAAGTGGAAGGTGGGTTTGAGATGCTTCTAGAGAAATTTAGAAAAATACTTGATGAAGTTGTGGAGAGCTTTAATGTTCTTAAAAAAATTTGTCACCCAATAAACAATTATTTTCCTGATTCATTAAAGGCTGAGATAACTGATTCATTAAATTTTTTGGACATGGAGATAGGCAGACTTAGAAGATTATATGGAAATTTTCAAAAATTTGGTAAAGATACGACCCACCTGTGGAGTAAGGCATTTGATGATATTATGCAGGCCCGTGTTGTGAATGCAGATGTAAAGAAAAAAATATCTAAGATAGAAAAAAATTATTTGTAATATGAAAATAGGTATAGATGCCCGCATGCTAGGGAAGGGGTTTGGACTAGCACGCTACGTTGAACAATTGGTTGAGGGTCTATTAGAAATAGATACTGATAATGAGTATGTACTTTTTTTGACGTCTAGAAATTTTAATATTGATCTTAAGACTAAGGCTAGGATTAAAAAAGTTTTGGCTGATATAAAATGGTACTCTCTGGAAGAGCAGTTGAAGTTTAAAAAAATAATTAAAAAAGAAAAAATAGATCTGATGCATTTTCCACATTGGAATGTGCCGTTATTTTACAATGATCCGTTTGTCGTTACTGTTCACGATTTGACTATGTATCATTATCCGCGACCAGAAGCAACCACACTTGGTCCACTGAAATTTTGGTTGAAAGACAGAGCTCATCGATTGGTGTTGCGACATGCTGTCAGGAAAGCAAAACATATTTTGGTGACCAGTGAGTTTACCAGGCAGGATGTTCACAAGACTTTGAAAGTTTCGCTTGATAAAATGACTGTGACGTATCAAGTGCCTTTTCGTGGAACATGGAACATAGAACATGGAACAAATATATTTCAAAAACACAAAATTACAAAACCATATGTTTTATATGTTGGGGCTGCCTATCCGCACAAGAATTTAGAAAGATTGCTTGAGGCTTGGAAAGTTTTTTGTGATAAGTATGGTAATGAATACAGGCTGGTTTTTGTTGGTAAAGAAAATTATTTTTATAAGAAATTAATTAACAATGAACAATTAACAATTAACAATTTTGATTACCTTGGTTTTGTTGGGGATAGCGGGTTAGAAGAATTATATCGAGGCGCTGAACTTTTTGTTTATCCAAGTTTATACGAAGGATTTGGTTTGCCGCCACTTGAGGCAATGAGTCGTGGTGTGCCAGTAGTTTCATCAAGTGCTAGCTGCCTTCCAGAGGTGTTGGGAGAGGGTGCATTGTACTTTGATCCAAAAAATATAGAGCAAATGTCGGATACAATCTACAAAGGACTAAAAGATGAAAATATTCGCTTAACCCTGCGACAAAATGCCAAACATGAATTAGGAAAGTTTTCTTGGAAAAAATCTGTCGTTGACACGATTGATATTTACAAAAAAAGTATAAGATAGTATTTTGAAAAATTAATTTACTGATAAAAACTGTGTACTTGCTTACACAGTTTTCTGTTTTTGTGCTATAATAAGAGCAATAACGCCAAACATAATGACTAAAAAAACAAAGAAAAAGGTCCAAACTTGTGGTGCCTGCGGTAGGGCAGGGCACAACAAGCGCAGATGTCTAGAAGTAAGCAAGACAATTCTTAAGATTGGATTGGAAAAAAAGACAAATAAGAAAAAAGACACCAAAAAGAAATCTACGAACTCTGCAATCACAAAGAAAGCAAAAAAGAAAAAAAGTCCGATTCATGTCTTCGTCAATACTCATTCTGGACCTCAGGTTTCAGAGCATTTTGTTGATTTGAGAAAAGAGAAGAAAATAGATACTTGGTCAGGAGTGAATTCTTTTCAAGAAAAAAAACATAGACTATCTGAAAAGAGATTGTCTATCAATTTTGCAGACATGGTAAAAGAAGCAAACAAAAAATCAAAAATAAAAAACACAAAGAAAAATAGATTTATTATTACTGCACCAAAATTAACAACCAGAAGAAAAATTAAAGTCAGAAAAAATAATAAAAATATTTTTGCACCACTTGCTTCTGTGATAAGAGTGTTCAAAAATATAACCATCCCCAAAATCAATTTTGACTTACCAAGAAAGTTTTTTAGTAATTTATTTTCTGTAAAATTAAAAAGAATACCTATTCGTATTCCGAGATCTGACATTAGGGTCAAAAAAATTTTTACAAGCCCGAGGCTGGCTTATGGGATTTTGACTTTCCTTATTATTTTCAGTCTTCCGTTTCCAGCCATTGGATATTACAACAAAGTAAAAGAAAATAGTACCAAAGTGGTGGATGCTAGTTCGAATGCATTTTTGTCGCTGCAGTCCTCGACACTCGCAGCTCTTCATTCTGACATCTCTCAGGCTCAGCAAGATCTCAATCAAGCTCTCTCTCTTTTTTCTGAGGCAGAGTCTATCATAGACCGTGAACATCATGCTTTGGTATACATGGCCAGTATGCTTCCTATAATTGGAAAGCAAATAAAAGACAGGCAGCATATTCTCAATGCTGGTCATCATGTGGCACTTGGCAATACTTATTTGGTAAAGGGTATAAGCGATGCCGAGAAGACAGAAGATATCTCAATGACTGAGCGTTTTCAAATTTTAAAAAGACATCTCAGGAGTGCCAGACCTCAATACCAAGAAGCATTGGAATCTTTCACGCAAGTAAATAATTCTAGCATCCCAGCAGAGTACCAGCAGTCTTTTGAAGATTTCAAATTATTGTTTGCAATTTTTATTGATGATATGGATGATTTTGTGGATTTGATAGACATGCTCCACATACTATTTGGTGGTGAGGATTTTCAACGCACATTAGTGATGTTCCAAAATCATCACGAAATTCGGCCTAGTGGCGGTTTCTTGGGAAGCTTTGCTATCATCGATACGCAGAAAGGGAAGATCATGAATATTGAAGTTCCTGGCGGTGGATCTTATGATCTGCAGGGTCAGCTGACAGAGTATATTGCCCCACCCCTTCCTCTTCAGCTGGTAAATGATAGATGGGAGTTTCAGGATTCAAATTGGTTTTTTGATTTTCCGACCACAGCCAATAGTGCTGAATGGTTTGTAGAAAATAGTAGGGGGATTACTTTTGATAATGTTGTTGCAATTAATGCTTCAGTAATCGAACGGCTGTTGAGTGTAGTGGGTGTGGTGGAGAATGAAAAATATGATGTTTTGTTGGATTCGAATAATGTCCTTGAAACATTGCAGTATAGCGTAGAGGTGGACTATGACAAAGAGGAAAATAAGCCAAAACAAATTTTGGCAGATCTTTTTGATCAATTCTTGGATCTTGGTTCCAAGCTAGACGGACAAAAAATAATTGGCCTACTTGGTGAGTTCAATCAGGCTCTCAATGAAAAAGAAATCCAGATTTATTCTCATGATGAAAGTGCTCAAAATAGACTGGGTAAATTTGGATGGAGTGGAGAGATGTTCCCAACTGGGGAAGGTCAGGATTATTTGGCAGTGGTAAATACAAATTTGCAAGGGAAAAAATCAGACGCTCGTATCATTCAAGATATAGATCATCAATCAGTTGTTTTGAGTGATGGTGCTGTAGAAAATACAGTAAAAATAAGACGTGAGCATACTGGCGAAATAGGAGAAATGTTTTATGGAGGGCCGAATATCAATTATATTCGTATCTATGTTCCGGAAGGTGCGATCCTGCTTGATGCTGGTGGTTTTGAGTACCCTCCTGAAGAAGCTTTTCATGTACCTGAATCGTGGTATGGAGATCCTGAGTTGGAAGAACTGGAAGATGGTTATCATCTGGAGACTGGTACAAGAGTGACTAGGGAATTTGGGAAGACAGTGTTTGGCAATTGGATGGTGGTAGAACCTGGAGAAGTATCTGAGGTCGTATTTACTTACCGTCTCCCATTCTCTGTCATTGAGGACAATACAGATTTTTCAAAAAATGAAAATAAATGGAGGGATGTCTTTATCAAAGATAAAGCCCCTGTTTCTAAATATCAAATGTTTGTTCAAAAGCAATCAGGCTCTGTGACCTCATTTTCTTCTCAGGTAATTTATCCAGAAAATTGGAGTCTCCAGTGGAGGACTGATGAAGGTGAAGTAGTATATAGCAATGCTTTTGTCTTAGAAAAAGAATTGGATAGTGATTTTAATTATGCTTTGGTAATGAAAAAAGATAAATAATTACTTTGTATTACAAAAATCTTCCAATATGCATATATCTTATTTTCTTGATCCGAAATCGCAAAATCGCAAACTGTCGGCCTCAAGAAAATAAGATATATGCATGTGTTTTCTGATATTTTTGTAATACAAAGTAATTTGATATAATAAGATAGATTTTATATTTTATAAAATATGGCAAATAAGAATAAGAAAAATAAAACCACAAAAAAAGTTTCCAATTCTGATGATTTGGATGCTTTGTTAGATGATATTAGTGATGAGCTTGATAGCGAACATAGATTTATAAAAAAGGAAATCACTAAAAAGAAAAAGAAAAAGAAAAAAAATACCAAGGAATCTGAAGAATCTGATGATAAGATAGACCAAAAGACAGAAGAAAATATCCAGAAGCAGCTTAACGAGATTTATCAGAATACTGATGGCAGTCTTCCAGATATGAAATCTTTTGAAAAGCAGAAAAGAAATCGTTTCGTACGAGCTCTTCTGACCTTGTTGGTTTCTGTCCTTTTTTTGGGAGCGGTATCTTGGGTAGGATTTTCAGTATTTCAGCCACAATCTAGATTTTCTGAAGAAGACGTTATTGTTTCTATTTCCGGTGAAGAAGAGATTGCTATTGGCCAGGAAGTGCACTATCGGATACGCTATCGCAATGCCCAAAAAGTTCCTTTGTCAAAAATTTTGATTCGAGTGAAGTATCCTGCTGGATTTGTCTTCACAGATTCTAGTATTCCTGCCACTGATGACAAAAATCAAGAATGGACTGTCGGTTCTCTTGAGGAAAATGATAGTGGGTATATAGATGTCTTTGGTAATCTTTATGGTGATGTCGACGAAGAACAATCTTTTAGAGTTTTCCTAGACTATACTCCAAGCAATTTTAGCTCTGAGTTCCAAAAAGTCGCCACCTTGAATACCAAAGTGGATTCCTCACCAATAAACATTGTAATCACTAGTGATGATAAGGTGTCATCAGGATCTCCAACCTCTTTTTCGGTAGAACTCCAAAGAGAAGCTGATGAAGAAATAACTACAGATCATTTAGCTCTTTTGCTTAATCCAGGTACAAATTTTCTAAAAGAGTCTAGTAGTCCAGATAGCGATCAATATGAGCAATTTCAGTGGACGATTGATAATTTTGAAGGAGAGGTTTTGAACTACGAAGTAAGTGGTGTATTTTCTGGGGAATATACAGAATCTGTAAATATCGAGGCCAGTCTGGTTGGCTGGAATGATGGTGATAGTATTGAGGATGCCTATGTATTTTCCAAGAGGACGAAAGAAGTTGCCATATTCCAGACAGACGTGGCTGTCAACCTGGTCATCAATGGTAGTAAAGGTGACTTCTCCATTCAGCCTGGAGAAGTTATGAATACTAGTGTGATAGTCAAAAATTCTGGCAGTGAATCTCTCACAAATGCCAAACTTAGACTAATGTTTGATGCTCCATCTTACAATAATATCAATATGATGCGCTGGGCTGCTGTGGAAGATAGTTTTGATGGTAGCATAGTGGGAGAACAGCTTAGTCCTCAGCGTCGTCGAGGTGTGATCACTTGGAATTCATCTCATATTCCAGATTTGGCTCAAGTAGACCCTGATGAGGAGATCATTGTTGATGTTCATCTACCAATCAAAAATGGACAAGAAGTAGACCTGACTCAATATAGTGTTCATGACGTCGTTGTCGCTGCTGATTTGCAATATGGAGATGATGAAAAAGAGACTGTCAGTTCCAATCCAATTAAACTTATCATCAATTCAGATACTGATTTTGAAGTACGTGATGATGTCAGTAATAATTTTGCTGGCCAGACAGTACATACCATGACTTGGCTAGTGACCAATTCTTTCCATGAGTTAGAAGGTATTGAAGTAGCTACAGATTTGTATGGTGATATTTTCTTTGATCCCGAGGAGGCTGTAGTCCCGGCCGGTAAGTTGGAATATTCTGAAGAGGATCAGCGATTGATCTGGAAGATAGATAAGATGCCGACAAGTGTTGATGTCCTTGCGTTACAATTGCCAGTAGTCATCCAAGAAGACAATCCTTCTCAAACTCAGCTCACTTCCGTTATTTCATTCAAGGCACTTGATACTATTACTGGTGAAGAGATTATTTTGGTGGGGGATAAGGTGTTGCTTGAATAAGCAAGATAAGCAGATTAGGCAGAGTAAGCAGAATAAGTTTTGAATATAAAAAAACTCTCGCTTTTGGTGAGAGTTTTTTATTATATATAAAAGTGCCCCCGGCAGGAATCGAACCCACATCAACGGTTCCGAAGACCGTTGTGTTATCCATTACACCACAGGGGCCTAAAAAGCACGAGACAAGAGACACATATCACACGAGAAATTTGTGTTTTGTGATACGTGACTCGTGTTTCGTGCTTTGGTGCGCCGTGGAGGGCTCGAACCTCCGACCGTTGGCTTAAGAGGCCACTGCTCTACCAGCTGAGCTAACGGCGCATGATTTGAACTATGAAAATTAATCGTCATTGCGAGGAGCGACGAAGGAGCGACGTGGCAATCTCATCGTTTTTACTCAAGACCATGAGATTGCCACGTCGTTTCGCTGCGCTCCACTCCTCGCAATGACGATTTAGTTTTGCTTACTTTCATCTCTCCAGTATCTCAATCTTCGGTCCTTTCCAGCCCTTTACTTTCAAAGCCGCTTCGGCAGCAGATACTTGAGCTTCTTGCTTGCTACCGCCTTTGCCCTGGGCCACCTCTTCTTTTCCTAGATATACTCCAATTACAAATTGCTTGTCATGGTCTGGACCATCTTCTGATAATACTTTGTAAGTAGGGGTTACTCCTACCACTTCTTGGGCCGATTCTTGGAACCTAGATTTTGGATCCATCCATAGTCCTAGTTCTAGCACTTCTGGTAATTTGGTGATGATCCATCTGGTGATAAATTGCTTGGCAATATCCCAGCCTTGATCTATGTAAATTGCGCCAATCAGAGCTTCGATAGCATTGGCTAGGATGTACTCTCTTGCTTTGCTGTTGGTGTCTTTTGACTCACCGTGACTCAAAAATAGATATTCATCCAACTCAATTTCGTTGGCAACCTGGGCACACATTTTTGCATTGACTAGAGCTGCTCGCCAGTTGGTTAGTTCACCCTCTGGATTTAAATATTGTTCAAACAAGAATTCAGTGACTACCAACTCCAAGACAGCATCTCCCAAAAATTCAAGACGTTCATTGTGGGCCAGAGAGAAATCTCTGTTTTCATTTAGAAAAGAGCGATGAACAAAAGCTTGGACTAGATGATTTTTATTTTCGAATTTTATACCCAATTTTTCTTCTAGTTTGGGGAAGTTTTTTTCTTCGTATTCTGGTATTGACATAGCTTTTTATTTTGTCACCAGTCTGCATATTTCAGTAATCAAGATCAGACTAGAATACTGGAAGTTGGAGACTGAATTAGTTACTTTCTTCTTTTTGTAAATCATTATATATCGAACCAAGGATGCCGTTGACAAATTTACCAGATGATTGCCCGCCGTATGTCTTGGCCACCTCTATCGCTTCGTTAATAGCTACTTTTGCTGGAATTTGATCATTGAAGTTTAATTCGTAGACTCCAATTCGCAAAATATTCCTATCTACGAGGGCCATCTGATCGAAAGGCCAATTTGGGGCGTATTTGGTAATTATTTTATCAATTTTTTTGATATTTTTTAGCACTTCGTCAACTGTATCGCGGATATATTTTTCTTCTTTTTCTAGACCGATACCAAATTCTGCCATGTTTTGGTCTACAATGGCTGGGATTGCTGCAGTGGGCTTATTTTTGAAATCCCATTGATACAACGTCTGCATGACAATTGATCTGGCCAGGTGTCTATTTGGCATATTCTAACTAAGTGGTTTGGTGTGGATTGCACGTCTGGCCTTTCTTTTTTCAACATTTATTACCTTTCTTCCTTTGTACTCTCCACAGTGTGGGCAAGCTATGTGAGGGAGAATTACTTTTTTGCAGTTTGAACAAGAAGTTGTTCCTCTTTTTTTGAGAGCAAAGTGTGATGCTCGTTGTTTTTTTGAACTTTTGGTTCTTCTTTGTGATGGTAGACCCATATATTTAGAATGTTACAATAATCAAATTTGTGTACTCCAAAGCTGTTGTTCTGGAAAACTGAAGCCAATTATAGCTTATTTTTGATAAAAAATCAAGAGCAGGGGTGTGTAAGACCTATATCGTTGCAAATTTCGCTGATTTTAGCTACAATATTGGCATGGAAGTCAAAAATTGCCAAAATAAAAATGATTGGGAAAAATCCCTCAATTCAGCTACTCATCACGAATTTTTGCAGTCTTGGGAGTGGGGGGAGTTCCAGAAATCTGCTGGCAAAGAGGTTTTGCGTCTTCAGGTCTGGGATGGTAGTGATGTCGTTGGTCAAATGCAGGGTTTTGTGCATAATCTTGGTTTGAGGATGAGGTATTTGTATGTACCTAGGATCAATGATCAGCGATCAACGATCAGCGATCAGGTTTTGAATTATATTAGAGATAAATTCATATTTGCTAGAATTGAACCGGCAGGGGAGTTTGAAGTTAGTGGTGAATTTAATTTTGAAAAAATAAAATGTCGTCAGCCACAAAATACATTGATTCTTGATATTACAAAATCAGCAGAAGAATTGTTGGCTGATATGCACAGCAAGACTCGCTACAATATTCGTCTGGCTGAGAAAAAAGGAGTGGAGATTCGGAATGAAAAAAATATAGATGTCTTTTGGAAACTAAATCAAGAAACTACTGACAGGAATAAATTCAAAAGTCATGATAAGAAATATTATGCTAAAATGCTCGAGATGGATATTGCTTATCAGCTGACTGCATATTATGAAGACACTGCAATAGCATCTTACATTTTGATAAAACATGGCGATACACTGATTTACTTGCATGGCACTTCATCAAGCCAACATCGTAATGTCATGGCTCCATATCTGTTGCAGTGGGAAGCGATAAAATTTGGTCAAGAACAAAAATGTAAATATTATGATTTTTGGGGGATTGCCAAGACCGTTTCAGAATCTGGAGAAGGAGTAAAATGTTTTAACAATTTTTGTTGGCAAGAAGACCACCGATTGGCGGGAGTGACGAGATTTAAAGTTGGGTTTGGTGGAAAAGTGAAGTCATATCCAGATGCAGTGGACGTTATATTTGGCAAGACAAGGTTTATGGTTTATCAGAGTTTGAGGAAAGTAAGAAAAATTTTTACATAACACGTAACATAGAACATGAAACACATACAATTATTCTTTGTTTCATGTTCCATGATCTATGTTCTATGTTATATGTTATATGGTACATGATCTATGAAAAAATCCTGGAGCCACAAATTATTTCTCAAAATTAACAAGCAAGTTGGTTGTAGACCTTGGCTAGACAGGCTGATGTTTTTTTGTGCTCAGTGGTTGATATATGTTTTGGTGGTCGTCGTGCTATTGTGGGGATTTTTTATATTACCTGACATGTCTTCGAGCCTCCTTTATCAGTTTGTTGGGCTGCTTCTGACAGCAATAATTTTTGCAGAGATAGGTAGTTATATTACCGCTCTGTTGTGGAGACATCCTCGTCCGATAATCGAACTTCCAGATATAAAATTACTTTTGCCGACTGTGCAGACTTGGAAATCTTTCCCATCAGATCACACCATTATTTCTTTCACTATTGCTCTGGTGGTTGGGGGATTTGTGGGCTTTAATCTCTTTTTCATCTTTTTATTCTTGTCTGCATCTCTAGTTGCTGTTGCCAGGATTTATGTGGGAGTGCACTATCCACGTGATATATTAGGTGGGATTGTCTTTGCTGTTGTTTTTTCTCATCTTGCTCCAATTTTTTTAGAAAATATTACTCAACCGATTTTTAGTTTGGTAAAACAATTATTTTTATGAATTTAGTGATACTTTGTGGCGGACTATCCACCAGATTAGGAAAAATAACAAAAGATATACCGAAGATTCTTTTGCCGATTGCTGGGCAGACTGTTTTGGATTGGCAGTTGAAGATGTTTGCAGATTTGGACATAGAAGAAGTTGTGTTTGCCGCCGGTCACTTGTCTCATGTGCTGGAAGAGCATATTGGTGACGAGTATACAGGATACAAAATAAAATACGTAGTCGAGGACAAAAAATTGGGGACAGGTGGGGCTATCAAAAATGCACTCAAATTTGTAAAACGTCCTAGTGAGCCGACTATCATTTTCAATGGTGATGTTTTGACAACAGCAGACTTGTCAGATATGGTTGATAAGTTGCCAGAGGATAGTGACGGTATTATTTTAGCTTCTCGTGTCGAAGATGCTTCTACCTACGGTACTCTTATATACGATGAAAAATTCCACTTGAAAAGTTTTCAAGAAAAAAATCCGGAACAAGTTCCAGGATATATCAATGGTGGGATTTACATTTTTAATCCTCAGATAAAAAAATATTTTCCAGATAGTGACGTCTTCAGTATAGAACATGATGTATTCCCAAATGTAGAAAATTTGTATGTCTACCAGGCCGACTCTCTTTGGATAGATGTAGGAGTGCCAGAGAGGTTGGAATGGGCGAGGGAGAATTGGAATAAAGATTTATAAATTATGAAGCAAAAAAAACCAACAAAAATAATTATATCCATTTTGATTTTTTGTATTGTCATTGGAGTTTGGTTTGTCTATACAGAACTGTACACAGCTGAAGCTCAGCGTGTTGAGAAAGTAAATTTTCAAATCAATCCAGGTGAGTCGGTCAGTATCTTGGCCGAGCGACTAGAAGAACAAGTGATACGTAATGCATGGCTATTCAAAAAATATATTGTTTTCAAAGGAATCGATCGAGAGATCAGGCAAGGTAATTTCGAGGTCACTTCTCCAATCACTTTGTCTCGTGTGGTACAGTCTCTTGCCAATCCTAGTGTTAGCGAACAGACCATCACTATTTTACCTGGTTGGAGTTTGCGAGAAATTGCTGAGTATTTTGAAGAAGAAGGTGTTGTCAGTTCCACAGATTTTGATCTGGTAGTTGGTAAGCCAGCCTATAATTATAAAGTGTCAAAAGATAAAATGGTGGATCTAGAACTTGATCATAAAGTCGTCGAAGATAAGCCCTGGTATGTGAGCTATGAAGGATACCTGGCGCCAGATACTTACCGTATTTTTAAGAATGCTTCAGTAGAAGATATCTTAAATAAGCTTGTTGGTCACCTGGACAGTCAATTTACTGAAGAAATGTATAGGGACATTGAAAAGTCTGGCCGAACAGTTTTCGAGGTGATTACTATGGCCAGTGTGGTGGAGAGAGAGGTAAGATCAAAAGAAGACAAAGCAAGGGTGGCAGATATTTTTTGGCGTCGCTATGATCTGAACTGGGCCCTTCAGGCTGATTCCACTGTTCATTATGCTGTTGGTACCAGTGGAGATGTGTTTACAACCCAAGCTGATAGGGAATCCTTGTCTCCATGGAATACTTACAAATATCCAGGCTTGCCTCAAGGTCCTATCTCTAGTCCAAGCCTCGAAACCATAAAAGCGACTATCTATCCTGAAGCAAACAAAGATTGGTATTTCCTCACTGATCTTGAGGGTGAGGTGCATTATGCCAAGACTTTGGAAGGGCATAATTTGAATGTGCAGAAGTATTTGCGGTGAGAGTTAGTTTTTTAAGGGGGTGCTATGGCAAATGTTACAAAACAATTGATCATTGATCGTTCCAGATATCTTAGAAAAAATCAGACTAGAGCAGAGAAGAAATTTTGGCGGTATGTTCGAAAGAAACAACTAGCTGGTTTAAAATTTTTGAGACAACACCCACTCTTACTAGATGTGAGTGGTAAGAAAATATTTTTTATAGCTGATTTTTATTGTGATGAATATAAATTGATAGTTGAGATAGATGGTGGTATCCACGAACTACAAAAAGATTATGATGAGAGGAGAACTCTTGTTTTAGATGAAACCGGGTTTAGAATAATTAGATTTAGTAATAAAGAAATTTTTGGTGATATCGATAGAGTGTTAGAAAAAATTAAAAAATTTATTGAATTATAGTTGGTTTTATGCGAGTACGACGCAACCCACCCTCTGTCTCCCTCCCTTAAAAAGGGAGGGAGGACGAGATAAGTAGTCTGTACTATTTAGTACGTTCCTCCTCCCTTCAAAAAGGGAGGAGGACAGGAGGTGGGTTGCGTTGTTTCCACTACTAAAGTTTTATGAAAACAAAAGACTTCAACTACAACTTACCACAAGAACTAATCGCTCAAAAATCAGCAGAGCCGCGTGATAGCTCGCGTCTTATGGTGGTGAATAAGAAAAATAAAAAAATAGAGCACAAAGTTTTTACAGATATTGTTGATTATTTTAAAGCAGGAGATCTATTGATTTGGAATAATTCTAAAGTTTTCAAAGCTCGTTTGTTTGGTAGATTACTTTCGGCAGAAGGACAAGAACTTCGTGGTCATGATGACCCGGTTGAGATTTTTCTTGTTCGTCCGATGGAAAACATAGGTGTGTGGAAAGTACTTGCTAGGCCTGGGAAACATGTTCGTGTGGGTACAAAAATAGAGTTTGCAGAAGATTTTTATTGCGAAGCAATCATCAAAGAGCGAGATGGTACGATTCTTGTCCAATTTCCAGATGGTCAAGACATGGTTCGAGAGAAAGCAAATAAGTATGGGCATATCCCGATTCCACCTTATGTAAAAGATGAGCCACATGAGTTGGAAATATATCAGACTACGTATTCCAATGATGATAAAGAGGGTTCAGTGGCAGCCCCTACTGCTGGTTTTCATTTCACTCCAGAGCTAATTGAAAAATTGAAAAAGAAAGGAGTGGAATTTGCAGAAGTCACTCTGCATGTGGGGCTTGGGACTTTTTTGCCTATAAAATCAGAGCGAGTAGAAGATCACACTATGCATAGCGAGTGGGTGGAGGTGAGTGAAGAGACTGCAGAGAAAATAAATCTTGCTAAATCAGAAGGACGTCGAGTTGTGGCTGTTGGTACTACTAGTGTCAGAACACTGGAAGGAGTCGCTATGTTTGGAGATCACAATAAGGTGAGTGGGTATACCGGCGATATAGATATCTTCATCAAACCTGGGTTTGAGTTTCAGATTGTTGACGCTATGATCACCAATTTTCATTTACCTAAGTCGACACTTCTCATGTTGGTTTCAGCTTTTGCCGGTGATCGGGAATTTATGCTTGGGTGTTATAAAAATGCTGTAGAAGAGAAGTATCGTTTTTATAGTTTTGGGGATGGGATGATTATTCATTAGGTGTTTAGGCTCTAGGTTATTAAACTTTACTACAAAGAATAATTTATGAAAAATAAAAAGCCGTTGTTAATTGTAGTTGATTACCAAAACGATTTTGTCGACCAAAGAAGTAAGATTGCAAAAAAATTAGGAATTGACTTGAGCGCATGTAGAAAAATATTTCCTGTAATACAAAAGTTAATTGAAAAATGGCATATAGATAAACATCCTGTTTTATTTTTACTAAATGACTACAGTAGTAATAATTACAAAGGAGAATATAAAAAACACAGATCAAAAACTGCTTATGGCGATACTGCTATCGAAGGAACATGGGGGCATGAATTGTACAATATTAAAATGAGTAAAAATGATAAGTCTATTGTAAAAAATTTTCCAAACGGATTTGCAAATACAGATCTTGAAGAAGTTATAAAAAAAATAAAACCAACATCTATATATTTTGTTGGCGTAAATACTGATGTATGTGTCTTTCATACCGCTTTTCATGCTTCCTTTTTAGGTTATAAAATATTTGTAGTAGAAGATGGTACCGCAACATCAAATAACAAAATGAAAAATATATTTTTGGATTATTTACATGACATTGCAGGAGTACATATTATAAAAAGCAAACTCATTCTTAAAAAATAATTTTTATGGCACGAGAAGATGTAAGAATTCTGTATGCTTCTGAGGCTGCAGACCAGTGGGGCCCAAAAACAATGGAGCATGCTTCTGGAATTTGGGGGCGTGATCCAATGCTTAAATATTTGAGAGATGATATTATACAAGAAGGTGACAGAGTCGTAGATTTTGGCTGCGGTCAAGGATACCCAACAATGCGGGTTGCAGAAATGGTTGGAGATTCTGGTAGGATTGTTGGTGTTGACTATAGTAGAAGTCAATTGGGCTTAGGTGATGAACAGTCCCCACTTCACGAAAGATATGGTTCGCCAGATAATGTTGAATTTAGACAAGGTGATGTGAAAAGAGCCCCACTTACTTCCGACTCTATGGATAAAGGTGTTTCTTTTATGGTCCTCCATAATTTAGAAATATCTGAAGTCAGGCTAGTATTCAAAGAAATGGCAAGAGTTCTAAAAGATGGAGGAAAAGCGGTATTTTTAACAATGCATCCGGAAGTGCTTGATTCTGAGCCTTGGGATTTAGATTTTTGGAAATATGACGATGAGGATATAGAGACATACAGAGCCGCGGATGATAAAGAAGGTGTAAAAGTAAGAGGTACTGTTCAAAATGTATCTGGTGGAGAAAAAAAAGTAACCATGTATAACCACACACGTCAAAATATTATGGAAGCAATACAAGATGCCCAACTTAATTTAATTTCGGAGATACCTCTTTTTGTTGATGAAAAAACCGCGAAAGAAAAGTTTGGTTCAGAGTCAACAAAAAAAGTTCCAAATAAACCAGTTTTTTGGATGATTACTGTCGAGAAATAAATTTTTGTCTAGTGTCTAAATATAAAAAAACACCACCCTTCCTCCTAATTTGCATTCAAATATCTTTGGATGCAAATCTGTGAGTGGGTGGTGTTTTTCCCCTCTTCCCACCACCCGAGTCTGGCTCGGGGGTGGTTGGGGGGGGTTTTATTTTTTTCGACACCTCCTTTTGTCGTACCACACAGCGTAACGGAGTTGGGCGTACCTGACGCCCTCCTCCGCCACGAACAGGACGAGGCCGACAGCCGTTATGGCTGCGGCCACGGAGAAAGCTGCTGCCTTCTTCGCGACGCTATCGCTCATTCCTCTTCCTGGGCTGGTTGGTTCGCTGACTTCGTGCCAGCGACATTGGTGCAGTATATCATTTGTGCATTTTTTTCAACAGTAAAAAAACCGAGTTGAGCTCGGTTTTTTGATAATTTTATTTTATTATTTGGTAGCAATCGGATTGAAGTCAGTATCTTTATCAAAGTAATCTATTTCTTCTTTTTTCTTTAGCCAATTGACTACACGATAAGTCACTGGCAGCAAGACTACTTCTAGAAGGATTTTGAAAACATAGTTGGTGATCCAGATAGTCCAGAGGAGACTCCATGGCAAGATACCAGCAAAAGCAATCAATAAGAATACAGTAGTATCAAAGAACTGTCCGACAAAAGTAGACCCAATGGCACGAAACCAGAATCTTTTACCATCCATCTTTACTTTCAGCTTAGCAAGAACGTAGCTGTTCATGAATTCACCAAGTAAGTAAGCAGCGAGACTACCGAGGACTATACGTGGCACTACTCCGAGAATGGCATTGTAAGAATCTTGTAATCCCCAGATTGGATCTGCTGGCAGCATGCCAACTAGCCAGAAGGTGAGGACCATCAAGAGATTCATCGCAAATCCGATCCAGATGACACGGCGAGTACGAGCATAGCCATAGACTTCGGTCAAAATATCTCCAAAGATGTAGGCAAGAGGAAAGAGGATCAGTCCACCATCGAAGCTCATCCCATTCAAAATGGCGATTTTTGTGCTGGCTATGTTAGAAAGCACTAGAATTACAGCAAATGCTGCTGTGAGGAGGTCAAGATGTTTGAAACGGGGCATAGGGATTAAGTATTAATATTGTGTAGAGCAGTATTTGTCCTGCAGGACAAATATCATATTTGGTATTTTTACTTTAAAAAGTTGTTATCTAGAAGATCTCTGCGCTACTTTTGTTGCTATGTCTGCCACAACTGTTCTAAAAATCCCATGAAGCATACTTTCACCATCTTCGTTGAGCAATATCGGCCGCATAAATTCAATCTCCAATTTTTTCATTATAGATGGATCCCCTTTAGTTTGTATTAAGGCTGTTACTGCTGTATCAATTATTTCATTAAAAACTTCATTTCCTACTTCCTTATTAGGTTTAGAACCGTGTACTACTGTAACATCATTTTGAAAACGATCTTTAAGTTCACTAAACTTGGTTGATACTTCTTGTACTACTCTTTTTTCATGTCCAAATTCTCTGTCCATAATTTTAAATCTTAAAGTGGTTTTATTCCTCGATGCTTGCATCGAAAAGGTGAAGGCTGATATTGGCCGAAATAAATATTTACTGCCAATACCCCGTAGCTCTGCTACGGGGATGGCCAGATTAAATCTTACTTAAACCAAATTTACTTTTATTCTTAAATTATTGAAATTATACCATGATTGACAAGTTTTGTAAATCTACATTAAAATATTAAAGTCCGATATAATTTTGTCTTTTTACCATCTGTATAATTTATGTTTTAATATACTTTAAATCTTCTTCACTTATGCGAAAGCCTCCATTCTCTCCAATTCTTTTCTTAATATAATTTTCATAATCTTCATCTGTGAGTGCTTGTTTAGCAATTTTTTGAGCTTCATTTGCTATTACCATCATTGATTTTTCTTGAGCTGCTCTTGCAAAGGATCTGCCAAAGAGTCCTATATCAAGTCTGATCTGTGTTTCTCTATCTTTATAAAAATCAATACGTCTTTGGAGTTTTTGTTTTTCTTCGTCGTTTCTTGTTTTTTTCATTTTTGTATTTATTTTTTTAATCTTTAAGCGGTTTTATTCCTCGATGCTTG
Source organism: uncultured Gammaproteobacteria bacterium (assembly GCA_964344965.1). Classification (GTDB taxonomy): domain Bacteria; phylum Patescibacteriota; class Patescibacteriia; order Magasanikbacterales; family UBA922; genus UM-FILTER-37-12. The sequence goes on from CAYFPJ010000003.1 coordinate 33,813, forward strand.
CATCGAAAAAGTGAAAACTAACATTGGTTGAAATAAGATTTTCTGCCAATACCCCGCAGCTTGCTGCGGGGATGGCCCGATGAAGTCTTACTTAAACCAAATTTACTTTTATTTTTTGTCGCACAATCGTCCAATTCAATCTTTAATATCTCTGCTAAGCCGTCGATGCATGACTCAATGGTATCACATCTATGTGAAGGTGCTCCGCGTAATGTCCAGCCAAAATCTATTAATCCTTCTTCTAGTTCATATCTTTTATTATCAACGACAGTTATATTTTCTTTTTCACCTACATAGCTTAACATTACCTCCTCCCCTGCCCTCAAAGCATCAAAAGCTCTCCTTTCGGTCAGGTCGAGTTTGAAAGGAGAATCATCAAAAATTTTCTCTCTCGCGCTTTGTTTTTGCTCATCACTAATCACGAAATTGTTTTTTATGATGTCTTCTGGAGAGACACGATCTCCTTTTTTTATTTTCCCATCGTGTTCAATTTCTAATTTGTAAAAATGAGAATCTGCTGTCTGTAGATAGACTGGCATGTCTTGCCTATTGGCGTAAACTGTCAAGTTGTGTGCGTGGGAAAGGACTTCTTCTCTGTCCTTGCCATACGTATCTGTTGCAATGGTAGTCCAAGTTGGATTTAAAAGATCTTCGTGCACATATATACCAGCAATACTTGGATCAGATATGATAATTTCGTTGTAATCACCGTCTTGTTTTTGTGTGATTGCTGTTGATATTTCTTTTTCAATATCTTCGGGATCTAGGTATCCTGACATTCGTGCTGTTCCTCTGGCACTTGCACCTGCATCATGTCTATTTGCATTTTTTACTACACCGCCATTTAGTAAAACCCCCATTTTATAAAATGTTTTATCTTTGGTTTCCGGGTCATCTCTGACACTGCTAGTTGAAATTTCAGGGGCAAGTCCAATAAGTACAGAGAGCCGTTCTTTCCACGTTGCTTCTTTTAACATAACAGTATTTGCTCTTGTTTTAGTAGCTGCAAAGCCATGAGTCAAAAATATATTATATTTTTTGATTACTTCTTTTACATCGTATGTCTTATGACTCTTTTCACGCTTTTCTGTGGTTAGAAGTTCAAGTTCAGACGCCATGACGTCTGTTCTATCCATTCCAGATGATACTCTTGTTACTTCATTAAATTCTGTCTCTAATTCTAACAAGGTTTTTCTCTCTCTTTCAAGATCTTTAGATAGTTTGCGTATCTTAAAATAGTTTAATATTTCACCTAAAATTTTTATTTTTAATAGAGTAATCCTTTGCTCAAGATTTTCAATGTCCCTTCGTATTTGTTCAGAAAGTTTTTTGTCTCTTTCGTCTTTAGTATCTTTCCCTGTTCTCCCCATGACAGATTCCATACCATTTTTTAATTCTCTAGACGATATATGTGTATCTTGTGTAAGATTTTTATCCATATTATTTTATTGTGTCCACTCTTTCTTCATTTCTAAAAATTTATTTTCTCGAATTTTTTCTCGGACCCTTTTCATCAAGTTTAACATAAAATGTAGATTGTGTATTGTGGCTAGTCTATAGGCGAGCATTTCTCCTGCTTTGAACAGGTGATGGAGGTATTGACGAGAATGGTTTTGGCAAGTGAAGCAGGTGCAAGTTGGGTCGATTGGGTTGGGATCATTGCGGTGTTTTGTGTTGCGGATGTTGAGGGTATATTTTTTTTCTTTCAACGAAGAACCCCCCTTTATCCCCCCTACAAGGGGGGAAATATAGAGAGTACCATTTCTGGCGATGCGGGTGGGGGAGACGCAGTCGAACATGTCGACGCCGCGTTCGACAACTTCGAAGAGGTCTAGCGGAGAGTGTCCTACTCCCATAGTGTAGTGAGGTTTTTCTTTGGGAATTATAGGATTGACCCAGTCAAGGATTTGTTTGGTTGCCTCCATATTGTAACCAACACTTTCTCCACCAATGGCAATGCCATCAAAATCAAGTGATGAAATGAATTTTGCGCTTTCTTCACGGAGATGTTTGTGATTGGCGCCTTGGATTATGCCAAAGAGAAATTTTTTATGAGTTGCAGACCCAAGAGACCCCTCCCGCACTCGCTTCGCTCGTGTCGACCTCCCCTCAGAGGGGAGGTTAACTCGCTGTAGTTTGGTATGTTCGATAAGACAGCGGCGAGCCCAGTCGTGAGTTCTTTCCATTGCTTTTTTTGTATATTTTTCATTAGCATCATCTGGGGTACATTCGTCAAAAGCCATGATGATGTCTGCTCCAATCTTGTGCTGTATATTTATTGCTTCTTCTGGAGTGAAGCGGTGTGTCGATCCGTCTATGTGGGAACGGAATGTGACACCGTCGTTGTCTATTTTGACTAGTTTTGTTTGATTGTTGGTTTGTGTTGGTGGGGTGTTACTCGATTCCAGCGAAGACCCCTCCCGCACTCGTTTCGCTCGTGTCGACCTCCCCTTATAGGGGGGGTTATTTACTTGCTTTCTTACTTTTTCCTTACCAAGAGAGAACACCTGAAAGCCTCCTGAATCTGTTAGGACCGGCCGATCCCAGTTCATGAATTTATGGATTCCTCCAGAATCGGCAATTAGATTTTCTCCGGGTCGAAGATGAAGATGGTAAGTGTTGGCAAGAATGATTTGAGCGTCAATATTTTTCAAATCTTCGTTATCAAGAGATTTGACGGTGGCTTGGGTTCCGACTGGCATGAAGATCGGTGTTTCAACATCACCATGATCAGTATGGAGTATTCCTGTTCTTGCTAGACAGTTTTTTTCTTGATGTGTTATTTCAAACATATGTATGATTCTAATCTACAAATTTTATCCGAATCCTTCGACTTTGTTCAGGACAGGTTCTACAGAAAGTACAAATTTACGAATATATTGGAGTTTAGCTTATTTTAGGATAATTTTCAATCTTTTGCTTTTGCATCGCAAATTGCTAGATTATCAAATTGTTGTTAACATATCTTTATGAAGAGGAAAGATTACACTCTATTTAATCTACTTTGTCTATTTTTGATAGTATTTTTTGGTGTTGGTACATATTATGTTTGGCAAAATGGTGAGCCAATCGACTATACAAAGCAAGTGGCAGATGTCCCTACTATTGCTTATCAAGACAGTACTTTAGCATCTAAACACTTAAACACCTCAACACCTAATCAAGTCGGCACTTTGGACATTGATCAGCCTAACGAGATTAATACAGACAAAAGTTCTTTACCAACAGAAATAAATTTGGAGGTTCCATTTACATCTCAAGCACCAGAAAAAAATTGGGATCAGCCGTGGCAAGATGCCTGCGAGGAGGCGGCGGTACTTATGCTTGATGCTTATTATAATAATTATGGACTAAGTGTGTTGTCAGCCAAAGATGAAATTTTGAAAATGGTAAATTGGCAAGAAGAGCTTGGATGGGGAAGAAGTATCCCTATTGAGAAAGTAGAAAAGCTTGTCGAAGAGTTTAAGACTCAAGATTTAAGATTTAAGATTATTACCAACCCCACTGTCCAAGAAATAAAAAGATATATTGCCAGTGGGCATCCTGTGCTAGCTGTCGCTTCTGGTAAAAAGCTACCTAATCCGCATTTCCGGAACGATGGGCCAGAATATCACGCTCTCATTATTCGTGGGTACACGGAAGATAGTTTTATTACCAATGACCCAGGTACTCAGTTTGGCAAAAATTTTCAATACAAGTATAATGATCTCATAAATGCCATCCACGATTGGAATGACGGAGACGTAGAATCTGGTCAGAGAGTCATATTGGTGGCGGAGTGAGGTTTGCCTGTCCGGCGTAGCTTTCTTGTCCTTCGTAGTTCTAACAAAGGGGGTAGCGAAGCCGGAGAACGGTGGTGATGTGGATGGTGGTCGAAAAGTTATATTAGTAATTGATAAATAAATATGACTAGAAAAAAATTAGGAAGAGATGGTGTGCATAAGGAATGGTTGGCTAATCTACCAGAGAGACATCGACTCACTGATTTACAGGATGATTTGACGAACAGTTATTGGAGAAGTAGAAGGATTCACCATTTTGGTCGTGAAGGTGATGATGGTTATTTGAGCGGCGAAGCTAAGAAGAAAGGTTGGCTTGATGAAAATGGTAGCCTGACGAGAGAAGGAGCTTTGGAAATACTACGAAGACAAGATGAGGAGAGAGAAAAAGCCCTGAAAGATGCAAACAAAAAGAAACAAAAAAAAGGTGCAGAAACAAAACAACCATCTAGGGGAGATGTCATCAGACGGTTATTGGAAAGTTTTGGTATAAAGAAAGCAAGAGTTAGAAGAAACAGGAAGAAGGATAATGGTTATACAATTTCAATTCCAGATATGGATGTTAATTTCACCATAGGCTCTAATGTTCCCGACGATAGATTAGAGGAAGAAATTCAGAGACATCTACCTCAGTAAACCCTGGGTTGTCACAGAATATTTTTCAAATCGTTATAATAACATGAAAATCCAGCTATGCATGATGCTGAGGAAATAAAAAATTTGCTAAATAGAGCAAAAAATGGAGACAAAGAGGCTTTCGGGACAGTCTACGAGTCTTATTTTACCCAAATTTATCGTTATATCTATTTTCGAGTGAAAAACAAAGAACTAGCTGAGGATTTGGTTCAAACTGTATTTATCAGAATTTTTGTAAATCTAGATTCTTTCAATCCAAAATATCCCCGCGCCTATTTTTTTACAGTAGCCAAAAATATTATCACTGATCACTGGCGAAAGAAGAAAGATATTTCATTTGACGAGACAGATGGTGTTTTTACCAATATTATGGCAGAAGGCGATGATCCTCTAGAGCAAGTAGAAAAACAAGAAAAACAAGAAAAAATTCACCAAGCACTCCAGACCCTACCAGAAGATCAAAAAGAAGCTCTTTCTCTCAGATTTATCCACCAATTTTCCAACCAAGAAATTTCTGAAGTGATGGAAAAGAAAGAGCCTGCAGTGCGACAACTACAATCAAGGGGAATAAAAAAACTTCGTCAACATTTTAAAACAGTCGCCATATGAACAAATTAGATGACACAATTGAGGAAAAAGTTTTGGGTATGATTTCTTCTGGAAAAAGTCATGAGGAAATTTTGTCGTCTTTTGTCAATGAAAGGTCTAAGGTGGAAGGTATTTTGGGAACCATAAATAGCCTAGAAGATTTTGTGGGCCCAAGCCCGGACCCTTCTTTATTGCAGGCGGCTATAGTAGAGGTAAATAAGCAGACTGTCACAAAAATGACAGAATCACGTTTAAACAATTCAGAACAAGCGCGCCTAAATAGAAGTTCTTTCATTAATTCATTAAATCAAATATTCTCTATGAGAAAATCATTTGCGTTTGCTGGCAGTGGCCTAGTCGCTATTCTCCTTGTAGTAGGTCTCTGGTCACTGATCAGCCAAAATAGCAACACGTCATTAGTCTCGTTACCAGAATTAGAGCAGAATATTGCTTCAGAGATAGATTCTCTAGATTCAGATCTAGAGGAATTAGACTCTTTTTTGGTGGCAGAGATAGATCTAGAATCAGATCTACTAGCATTGGCTGATTTGGAATCAGTCAGTCCAGAAGGAGTCACCTCTGGTATAGCAGATTTGGCTAGTGAGGTAGAGGCAGATCTAGACAGTCTGTTGGAGGATTTAGAAGAGTTAGAAGGATTTGAAAATGAATCTACAGGTGATGTCGATACAGAGCTTGGAGAGTTATTTTCATAAAGTTATCAATTAAATAATTATTAATATTATTATGACTAAAAAAATATTTATCGCTAGCCTCTTGTCTGCATTCATTTTCAGCTCATTTGCTGGCAGTGTCAGTGCTGTAGAGGCTCCTCAGGACGATCGCTTGGATCGATCTAGGTTTATCCACAGTGAAAAGGCAGAGGAATTAAAAGAAGCTGAAGCTCGTGCCAGAGGTCTTCATATCAAAATTGGACAAGAGCAAAAAGACGCAGTTGATAGGGTGTTATCCCCTCAAGATGATCGTCTAGACCGCAGACGCTATCTCAATGCCAAGTCTCAGTACCAAAATACAGTACAAGAGTACAGACTCTCTAAAGATCAATTGTTGGAAGCAAGAGAGCGCTATCTCAACTCAAAAGATGAAGACAAAAGACAAGAATTACAAGAAAGAATAGTTAATTATCTAAGTAAGACTGTCGAGTCTCTGGTGCACAGATTGAACCGCATCAAGGTGTGGGTCAGTGGTAATCAAAAAATCAGTGCTAATGCTAAAGCCGACATTTTAGATGATCTAGACAATGAAATTGCTTATCTCAACAACTTGGTTGCCAACTCTGATGATAAGTCTATCCAAGAGTTACAAGAGATTGCAAATACAGTAAAAAATCGTTTGACCAACTATAACGAAATAGTAAGAAACGTTGTAAATAAAGCCAAGAGCTCTCAGATTGATAATGCCTGGACAAAAGTGAATAATTTGTTTGATCGTCTTGTGAGCCATGTCAACAAGTTCGAAGAAAAAGGTCTTGATGTGTCTACAGCAAGAGAAATGCTGGCTAGCGTGCAAGAAAAATTGTCAGGTGAAAAAACCAGAGAAGCAGTTTTGGAAGCTTACAAAGAACTACGTATTTTGGCCAACCACCTAAAGAGTGTGGCATCTTCCAATCAATAATTAGCTTGTTAATTTCAAAAAAATCTTCCTACTTCGGAAGATTTTTTTGTTATCCATTACTATGTTATAATAAGCATAAATATATGCCAAAAAAACAAACCACATTTGATAAAGCCTACATTGTCACAGTAGACATGGGTTATGGCCACCAAAGAGCAGTTCACCCTCTAAAGGATATTGCTGCTTGTCCTGTAGATTGGAAAGGTGTGGATATCATCACTGCCAATAATTATGCTGGGATACCAAAGAGTGATCGTCGTAAATGGGAAAGCGGAAGGAAAATTTACGAGAAAATTTCTAGGATGAAAAAATTACCATTGATTGGTAAACATATTTTTGGAGTCATGGATCATATTCAAAGAATAGAACCATTTTACCCCAAAAGAGATCTTTCTAACCCTACATTGCAGGTCAAGCAGATTTATAAAATGATAAAAGGGGGGTGGGGCAGGCACTTGATAGAGGAATTGAACAAAAATCCTTTACCTTATGTTACTTCTTTTTTTACCACTGCTTTTTTTGCAGAAGAACATGGTTATAAAGGAGAAATATATTGTCTTTGCACTGACACAGATATCAGTAGAGCCTGGGTGCCAATCGATCCCAAGAAGAGTAGGATAAAATATTTTGCCCCCAACAAAAGAGTTAAGCATCGTCTTGAATTATATGGTGTGAGATCGAAAAATATTTTTATTACTGGTTTTCCTTTGCCAAAAGAGAATATTGGCCCTAAATTAAAAGTTTTGAAGGAAGATCTGGGGGCAAGAATTTGCAACCTTGATCCAGAAGGAAGATATCAAGAAAAGTATTCCGCAACTCTAAATCATTATCTGGGAAAGAAATATTGTGACGTCGCTATCCATCGCCCTTTGACCATTACCTTTGCTGTAGGTGGAGCAGGTGCCCAACGAGAAATCGGAGAGACTATCTTAAATAGTTTGCACAAATTGATTGTTAAGAAAAAAATAAAATTGAATCTCGTGGCTGGTTCTCGTAATGATGTCTATCGTTTTTATGAAGCAGTAGTCCGATCACTTTGTTTGGAGAAGAGGTGTGGTGATTCAATAAACATAATTTATGACGAAGATAAAATAAAATATTTTTCTAAATTTAACCAAGCTTTACGCACGACAGATATCTTATGGACCAAGCCCAGTGAGCTTTCTTTTTATGCAGGCTTGGCACTACCTATCATAATGGCACCAACAGTTGGTTCGCAGGAGGATTTCAACAAACAATGGCTCATGTCAATTGGTGCTGGAGTTCCTCAGCCAGATCCTAAGTATACTCATGAATGGCTTCCTGATTGGCTTTCTTCTGGTTGGCTGGCACAGGCTGCTGTAGAAGGTTTCTTGGATGCTCCTCGTAATGGTGCTTATCATATTGAAGATATAGTACTTCGAGGTAAGAAAAGTGAGATTGAGGATATGCATCTTTTGTAATTTTCAATTTGAAATTTACAATTTTTAAACAATTTAAAATTTAAAGACCCCCCCGTGGGATTAAATCCCCAGCTTTTAGGCTGATCTTTCAAGTCCAGGCATCCTGTGATAGTATGTCCGTATATGAAATACGAAAGAAAATCCTCCCATACCATATACGATCATAAGTACCACATATGCTGGATTACCAAGTATCGCTACCAGGTACTAAAAGGTCAGGTTGCCATTAGATTACGTGAATTAATCAAACAAGTTTGTAAGCAACAAAGCGTTGAGATTATCGAGGGTCACGTCCGCCCAGAACACGTCCACCTATTCGTCTCAGTACCTCCACACATCTCCATCAGCAAGCTGATGCAACTAGTCAAAGGACGAACAGGCAGAAAGATGCTCCAGGAATTTGAAGAGCTTCGCAAGCGATACTATGGCGGACACCTTTGGACAAGAGGATTCTACTCTGCCACTTCAGGTAATGTAACCGACGAAACCATCCAACAATACGTACATAGCCAAGACAAGAAAGAAATGAAAGATGACGAAACATTCCAAGTAACAGAGTAATCGTACTTTAGTGTCATTCATGACAAATTCCCACAGATTCTTTCGGCTTTAGCCGATAGTGGTTCAAATTAAAATTAAAAATTCCCAATTTTTTTATGCTGTGGTTCTTCATAGCCCTATTAGGATATTTTTTTCTCGCTCTGACATTTATCCTCGACAAGCTAATCCTCACCAAGTCACTTGGTAAGCCGGTGGTCTATACTTTTTATTCCACCATTTTCATGTTTGGTGCTCTTTTAGCTCTACCTTTTGGAGTAGAATTTCTCAGTGGGATGGACTGGTGGTGGGCGATTGTTTCTGGGGTTGGGTTTGGTCTTGGTCTTTGGACTTTATTCAAGGCCGTGAAAATTGGGGAGGCCTCACATATCAATCCTTTTAATGGTGCTGTAGTGACAATTGTCACCTATCTTTTTTCCTCTCATTTTGTGGGAGAATCTCTCAGCAGCTTACAAATTTCTGGAATTGTTATTTTGATTTTTGCTTCACTCTTGCTGTCATTTGAAAAATCCAAAAAGCATAGTGGATTTCATATTGGTTTTGTTTGGGCTATTATTTCGGGAATATTTTTTGCCATGTCCCACGTTAGTGCTAAGTATCTCTATGAACTATATCCATTCCTCACTGGTTTTGTATGGACGCGTGCTACTACTGGTCTAGTAGGACTTTTTGTTTTATTTTTTCCTTCGGTCCGGGCCACTTTGAAAAAGAAAGAACAAACCAAGAGATCAGAAAAAAAGAGAAAGAAAACTATCACTCTTGTTGTCAGCACAAAATTATTGGCAGTATTAGCAGTGATCTTGATTCAGTTTGCTGCTGCCATCGGTTCAGTTTCTCTTGTTATTGCTCTTAGCGGACTGCAGTACGCTCTCATGTTTGTCATGATTTACTTACTTACCAAGTTTGCTCCCAAAGTTTTCAAAGAATACTTTACTAAACGTGAATTGACAGTGCAGTGGGTGGCAATTTTTCTTGTAGTTGTTGGTTCGGCGATGTTTGTATTGTAGGAATTATGAATCAGGAATTATGAATTATTATGGAGGAAAAATTAAAAGTTTTACAGACCTACATGCTTGGAAGGAGGGTCATAGACTTGTTCTTATGATTTATGAAAGTGTTAAGTTTTTTCCAAAAGAAGAATTGTTTGGTCTCGTTAGTCAAATGAAAAGAAGTTCAGTTTCTGTGACATCAAATATTTCTGAGGGATTTAGTAGAAGTTCTTATAAAGATAAATTAAGGTTTTACTTTATGTCACTTTCTTCGATTAGTGAACTGCAAAATCAAATTTTGATAGCTCGAGATGTGGGATATATCACTACAAAAAAATTTCAAGAATTAGCAACACAAAGTATAAAAGTACACAAAATAACTAATGGCTTGATAAAGAAAACAAAAACATATATATCATAATTCCTTATTCCTGATTCATAATTCTTTTATGAAATTCCTAAAACTCATATTCATAATAATTCTCATTTTGTTTACACTGTGGATAATCTCCTATCTCTTCAGTCACAAAAAATTTCCAGTTGAATATGGTATAAGCTTCAATCATCATCATGCGCAGTCTCTTGGATTTGATTGGCAGGAAGTCTATATGGAAATACTGGAGGATTTACAGCCAAAGCATATTAGGATTGCAGCCATGTGGAGTGAGGTAGAGAATAAAAAAGGTGAATACAATTTTGCCAATGTTGACTGGATGATGGATAGAGCAGGAGTGAACGGTGCAAAAGTGGTGTTGGTAGTAGGCCAAAAAGCTCCGCGTTGGCCAGAGTGTCATGTGCCAGTATGGCTGGAGAGATATGATGACGTGGATTCATCTGCGTATTTGATAGATTATGTGGCTGCAGTTGTGAATCGTTACAAAGATCACCCGGCACTTGATATTTGGCAAATAGAGAATGAACCATATATCCGATTCAAATTTGGTGAGTGTGAAGGGTATAGGGAAGATTTGGTTAAAAAAGAGATAGATTTGGTAAGAGAACTGGATCCAGATCATAAAATCATTTTGACTGATAGTGGTGAGATGTCTACCTGGCGTCAATCCAGCAAGTATGGTGATATTTTGGGGACTACTATGTATAGGATAGTGCGCACTCCTAGTGGGAAAATATTTAATTATAATTGGCTCCCTTCTGGATTTTATCGTCTAAAAGCTAAGATTTGGAAAAAGGATTATAATCATTTTTTTGTATCTGAACTCCAGGCTGAGCCGTGGTTTGGTGATGCCGATCCAGTAGACACTTCAGTGGAAAAAATGGAAGAGACAATGAACATCGATCGTCTGCAAGTGCACATGGATTATGCTGAAACTGTGGGCGCCTCTCGCGTCTATCTGTGGGGGGTGGAGTGGTGGTATCTTATGAAGGAAAATTTTGCAGACAATAGCTATTGGGAGGCGGTAAAAAGTAAGATTGGCGAATCTTGAAATTTTTTAGGGTAAATTTTTCATCTGTGATATACTAATATTGTTAGTTAATCCATAGCAAGCGTCCCATAAGAAGCATCGGATGTGCTGACTAAATATAAAGTAAAATTTATTCATACTTTGTCTTTTTGACGAGGTGTTTAACTATATAATATATGAAATGTGGAACAAATTGTTGTACAGGGTCAAAGGTTGGCTTTGCCCTAGTAATGATCGGCGCTCTCAATTGGGGTCTTGTCGGTTTGGGTGGATTTTTTGGAGGAGATTGGAACGTGGTGAATCTCCTTTTGGGTAGTGTAGAGTGGCTGGAGTCTCTTGTGTACCTACTAGTAGGACTTTCTGCTGTGATGATGCTTGTGGGTTGCAAATGCAAAAAGTGCAAGGCGGCGCCTAAAGCTGAATAATTTAGCTTGCAAACACAGAAAGGACGGCTTCGGTCGTCTTTTTTGTCCCATAGGCTCTAAAAAATATGAAAAAATTACAACTTTTGAGATCTATTCGTGATGAATTGGAACAAAACAAGGAATTGGTTTACAAAAATGGTGTAACCAGATATCTTAAAGAAGATGTAAATCCAATCGGAGTACGCATGCCAAAAGTGCGCAGAATTGCCAAAAAATATTTTCCAAAAGATCTAAATAAAAAAGAAATTTTTGAACTTTGTGAGCAGTTACTTGAGAAGAGAACGATGGAGGAGACATTTATTGCTTTTGCTTGGGTTCGTAGAATTGAAGATAATTTGGTGATTACAGATTTTGCCAGGTTAGAAAGATGGCTAAAAAAATATGTAGACAATTGGGCTTTTTGTGATGATTTTTGTACCCATGCCTTTGGCTCTTTTATTTTGCAGTTTCCAAGCCTTATTCCAAGGGTAAAAAAATGGACAAAATCAAAAAATCGGTGGCTTAGACGTGCTTCAGCAGTAATCTTTATTCATGCCATCAAAAAGAAAGCATATCTAAAGCATATCTTTGAGATTGCTGATATTTTACTCCTAGATCGGGATGATCTAGTCCAAAAGGGGTACGGCTGGGCTCTAAAAGAAGCTAGTAATAAATATCCAGCAAAGGTGTTTGCATTTGTGATGAAAAGAAAAAAACAAATGCCAAGGACAGCATTGCGGTATGCCATTGAAAAATATCCTCAGGAAATGAGGAAAGAAGCTATGAAAAAATAGCTAATTTTAGCCAAATTTTCATGAAGTCTTATTTACTCCCGTTTTTTTGTCACAATAGTGGATTTTGACCGTTAAAATACTTGACAAAAGTTCCAATTTGGTGTATCTTGGTATATCAATTGATTTTTAAATAATTTAGCAAAATTATGCATTTTTATTACAAAAAAATATTACGAAAAACTGGCTTGTCACTAGCAGCTGTCTTGCTTGTGATGATGACTTTTGTCCCTTCTTATGCTGTGTACGCAGATGAGAGACGCGGTGACACAAGATCAGATTCATCAAATAGTAGATCTTCTGAAAGATCCACCGAAGTTCGTTCTGAAAGTAGGTCTGAGCAAACAAGATCTTCTGAATCAAGTAGCTCAAACAGAAAGTCTACTTCTTTAAGACCTACTACAAATTCTTCTTCAGTCAGTTCTAGACCAGTGTTTGACAAAATTATCAGAGAGCAGTTTGCTGAGTCAAAAATGGAAAATATTGAAAAAAAATTACCTTACACACAAGGTGAGGTTTTGGTAAAATTTAGAAAAAATAAAATTAATTTAAAACAAGTTACAGGAATAAAGGATGCCAATACTTTTTCTAATCTTCGTAACTTAGAAAATAAGAGAAACATTCGTAATAGTAATATTTCTATCATGAAAACAACTGGTGACGAATCAGTTGAGCAGTTGATTGACAGATTGAAGAGCGATGCAAATGTCGAGTATGTAGAGCCAAATTATGTTCATCCTTGGTCTGCAAATGTCCCAGATGATACTGCTTTTGGTAGTTTGTGGGGCATGAATAATGATGGTGATACAGATATAGACGCACCCGAGGCTTGGGATATTTTTACAGGTAGTTCTGATATGGTCGTGGCTGTGTTAGACTCTGGTGTGGGTTACAACCATCCTGACCTAAAAGCTAATATGTGGGATGGTACAGATTGTAAAGACCAGTTTGGTAGTCAGAGCACCTGCCCTTTTCATGGTTGGGATTTTATCAACGATGACAACAATCCGGTGGATGATCATGGACATGGAACTCATGTGGCTGGTACTATCGGTGCCGTAGGGAATAATGCTAGTGGTGTAGTTGGAGTGAATTGGGATGTTCAGATGATGGCTCTGAAAGTTGGTGATGTGCTTGGTGCTGTGACTGGTGACATAGTTTCTGCTATTGATTTTGCAATTGAGAATGATGTTTATATTATCAATGCTAGTTTTGGTGGTTACTCTTTTTCACAAGCTGAGTATGATGCTATTAGTAAGTTTCAAGATTTTGGTGGCTTGTTTGTGACTGCAGCTGGTAATTTTGGAATTGATAATGAAGTCATGCCGTATTATCCGTGTAGTTATGATCTGGATAATATTATTTGTGTAGCTGCTACAGATGAGACAGATGATTTGGCTTATTTTTCAAACTATGGGTTCAACTCTGTAGATGTTGCAGCTCCAGGGCAATCTATTTTAAGTACTATTGTTTTTCCAAAAATAGAACTTGATGAATCTTTTAGAAATGGTTTGCCTGCTGGTTTTGAATCCAATGGTGATTGGGATTTTACTACAGATAATGGATTGTGGAGTGATATTACTTTTCCGTATAGTCCAAATAGTCATTTCACCCTCCAATCTCCTACTATGGATTTGTCTGGTGTTGATACTGCGAGTGTGCGTTTTAGTAGTATTTGTGATACAGAATATACAGATCCGGCGGGAGAGTCTGATTATATGGTGCTTGATCTAGCGAAAGACGGCATTAATTTTGATTATGAATTGGCTAGATTGAATTCTTATTCTATTCTCAATTCTTTTGCCAATGCTACAGAATTTTCTTTAACTATACCAGATGATTATTTCACTGATAATTTAAAGCTTCGAATCAGCTGGATTTCTGATGGTGATGATGATTTCGGGGACTTTGGTTCTGGTTGTCTTATTGCAGATATGAGGTTGGCTAGCTCTGAAGACGGTTTATCTGGACAGAATTACTACAGCAGCGGTACTTCTATGGCTGCTCCTCATGTTGCTGGGTTGGCTGCATTGATCAAAGGGTACAATCCAGAACTTACTTCTGCTGAAATTAAAGAAATTATTGTCAGTAGTGTAGATCCTATTGTTGCCTTAGAAGGTGATGTCTTGTACGAGGGTAGAATAAATGCTCACAGTGCGCTATTGGCAGCTGAAGGTAGTCATATTGTATCTGGTTATCTATTTTTTGGTGAAGAAGTGTTGGGAGATGTCTCTATTTCTCTTGAAGATAGTCAAGGACTAGAGGTCGCTAATACTTTGACAGATGAAAATGGATTTTATCAGTTTGAGGATGTCCCTACTGGTGAAGACTATAGTGTTATAGCTTCTTTAGTCAATGATGATACTTCTGAAGGAATAAATATTGCAGATGCATTTGTAATCAAGGCTTCGATTGGTAATGAAGAACTAGTCTTTGGTGATGACGGGTATAAGTGTATTGCGGCTGATGTAAATCAAGATGGTACTACCATAATTGACGATGCTTTTTTTGCAAAAGCTTATGCAGGACGAGGTGATCTTATGACTGCTTTGTTACTCCCACAATGGCTGTTTTTTGAAGATGTTCTAGGACTATCTTGTAGTGATAGTGTCCCAGGCACAGTTTTAAATATTGAAAATCTTTCTACCGACTCAGAAGACAACAATTTCCGGGCTGTGAGAGTCGGCGATGTGTTTGATGATTCAGCACCTTTAAATTAATTAAAATTTTACAAAATAATTTAATTTACATTTATGAAAAAAAGATACTTTGAGAGGGTGAAAAAAGCGATTAGCAGCTTTCTGGTATTTTCGATGTTGCTTCTTACTGCTGGTCCAGCAGTAGTAAGTGCGGCCACTAGTTTGG
This sequence comes from uncultured Gammaproteobacteria bacterium, assembly GCA_964344965.1. GTDB lineage: Bacteria > Patescibacteriota > Patescibacteriia > Magasanikbacterales > UBA922 > UM-FILTER-37-12. Next base: position 48,921 of record CAYFPJ010000003.1, read on the forward strand.
TGACCTATACTTTGCCAGATGTGACAATCGATCTCAGTGAAGGTGATAGCGATGTCACTATACCTCTGACTGTCGAAGGATTTGAAGATATTTTGGGCGGACAATTATCTATAAATTACGACAGCACAGTTTTGGATTTTTCAGAAAATACTGATGAAGCAGTGCTAGGCCTAACTATCACAGATGGTGATGGTGTCTTGACTTTGGTCTGGGGTGATTTGGTGAATTTGGAAACTTCCACTATCGTTGATGGTGGTGTACTTACCAATCTCGTCTTTGATATTCTTGGTGAAGATGGTGATAGTACTGAATTGGGAATAGTAGATCCACTTGCTTCTGTCGCAACACAACCTTTTCCAGATGCTCCAGAAATAATTTTACCAAGTGCTATTGCTACTGCTTCTGTAGACGGATCAGTTGTTTTGGAAGATAGTACTCTTGGTGCAGATGATATAGAGCAAGTTTCTTTGACATTTACCAACTTGAATGACAACGACGAAATTGAGCTCGGCGACACTCTTCAGTTTACAATGCAGTTTATGGTAGAGGATGGGCAAGGAGGATTTGTATACATCCCTGCTGAATTGCCTTTTCCAGATGGGATCGGTCTTAAGCTAACAAATTTCACTGAAGGTGTGACCAAGGTGTTGGATATGTCTTCCTCTCTTACTTTGGATTCTGACGTGTTTTCATATCTACTTGGATTAGATGATGATGGCTCTGACCTTACAATTGGTGAATATCGTGTTAGTCTCACTGGTACCCAGTCTGGTAATTTTCTTGCAGGTACGTTTAATTTGATCATCGATGAACCCCCTTATCCAGTAAGTAGTTTTCCAGAAGATGGTTCAATTGATGTCTTGATTGATAGCGAGCTGTATATTGATTTTTCTGAAGCAGTTGACACTTCTACTGTAGATTCAGACTCAGTTCAATTGCGACCGTTCTCAGATACCAATGGTGATGATAAGGTTTCTGTAAGTTTTGAGTTTGAAGAAGGTGATACTAGAGTTGTTTTGGGATTAGGCGAAGTTTTGGATTATGATACCCAATACTACTTTTTTGTCGGTAGTACTGTAGAAGATCTCAAAGGTAATAGTGTGGGGACAGAAAATGCTTGGTATGGGTCTGATAAAGAAGATCATGAGTTCACTACCATAAGTGAGCCAGATGTGATTGCTCCTGTAGGCACTGTTAGTTATTCTACAGAAGACGCCACCAATGATGATGTGGTGGCTACACTTAGCCTAGATGACCCAGAAGCAATAGTGACCAATAACAATGGATTATTCACATACACATTCACAGAAAACGGCTCCTTCACATTTGAGTTTGAAGACTTGGCTGGAAACAGTGCCACTGCTGTTGCTGAAGTCAATAATATTGATAAAGTTGCTCCAGTTATTACTTTGAACGGGGAATCTGAGATCACTCTTGTTTTGGGGGCTACATATGTAGAGGAGGGGGCCACAGCTGCGGATGATGTCTTTTTGGGAGAGATGGAGATAGACATTGGTGGTGATGTGGTTGATACAGACATAATTGGAACTTATATTGTTACATACAATACTTCTGATAATGCAGGAAATAATGCTGAAGAAGTGACTAGAACAGTTAATGTGGTAGAAGCGTTTCCAATCGGAGACCTTGAGCTTCTTTCTCCTGATCAAGTTTATCCTGGAGAAGATGTGATTGTGCAGACAGCCTATGATTTTTCAGGACAGGGTAATTATACCGTTTTCGATGACGGATCGTTCATTGTGAAGGTGTTTGGTCAGGATGAATTTGGGGAGTATACCGAAGAGATATCAGCTGTTGTGTCTAACTATAGTAATCCCATAAATTTTGATTTTATAGGAAAACAATTTGTCGTTTCTGAAGATCTCTTTGATCCTGGAATGTACAAAGTATCTCTTATCAAAATCGATGGTCAAGTAGAAAACGACGCTGTATATTTTGAAGTTTTAGAACCACTCCCAATTGGTGAACTAGAGCTCTTGTCTTCTGCAGAGGTATTTTATGGTGAAGATATCGAACTTCTTACTTCTTATGATTTCACAGAACAAGGAAATTATTCACCTGCTCATGACGGATCTTTCACTATTGAGGTATTCGGTCAAGATGAATTTGATGAGTACACAGAAGAGGTATTGATTGATATTTTTGTAAATGGTGGTCCAGGAGAAAGAGCGTTTACTGTTACTGAAGACCTCTTCGACCCTGGCATGTACAAAGTTTCTTTGGTTCAGAATGTTACTAACATAGAAAACGACTCTGTATATTTTGAAGTTTTGGAGCCACTGCCTATCGGTGATTTGGAAATGCTATCTCCTGCCGAGTTGGAATATGGTGAAGACGTCGAACTTCTTACTTCTTATGACTTTGCTCAGCAAGGAAATTATTCACCTTCCCACGATGGCTCGTTTACCCTCAAGGTATTCGGTCAAGATGGTACTGGTGAATACACAGAAGAAGTGTCGGTTGATATATTCATAAATGGTGGTGCGGGAGAAAAAGGATTTACAGTAACAGAAGATCTATTTGATCCTGGTATGTACAAAGTTTCTCTTATTCAAATCAGTGGTCAGGTAGAAAATGATGCTGTGTATTTTGAAGTTGTTGACGACATTGCTCCTATTGGAACTATTACTTACTCTACTACTGAGCTTACCAATCAAGATGTGGTAGCAACTCTTAGTGCAAATGAAGATATTATTATCACAAACAATGAGGGTTCGGATACATACACATTCACAGAAAATGATAATTTTGTATTCAAATTTGAAGATCTAGCTGGAAACACTGCTACGGCAATTGCTGAGGTGAATAATATTGATAAAGTTGCCCCAGTAATTGTATTTAGTGATGGTACTGGAAATGATGTTACTCTTGAAGCTGGAGTAGATAGTTTTGATCCAGAAACTCAGACAGATGCCACTGACGACGCTTCTGACGTAAGTGTGTCTGTCTCTGGTTCTGTAGACACAAATGTCCTCGGTGACTATGAGATAACATATACTGCAGAAGACGGAGCTGGAAATACAGCAACTCTTGTCCAGACTGTTCATGTGGTTGATACTATAGATCCTGTTGTCACATTGAATGGAGATTCAGAAGTTACCATTACAACTGGTGATGACTATGAAGAATTGGGTGCTACAGCGATAGATAGCTTTGAGGGCGATCTCGATGTGACAATTACTTTGCCAGACGATTTTGATACTGACACTGCAGGGGTTTATGAAATAACTTATAGTGCAGAAGATTCTACTGGTAATAGAACTCAGGTAGTCAGAACTGTAACTGTAGAAGATCCTGACACAGAGGCTCCTGTTATTACACTGAACGGTGAATCTTCTATTACTCTGACTGTGGGAGATACTTATACAGAAGAAGGTGCCACAGCCGCTGATAACCGTGACACTGTAGAAGTGATAATTGGTGGTGATACTGTCGATACTTCCACTGTCGGTGTCTACATTGTGACTTACAATGCAACTGACGAATCTGGTAATGTAGCTGACGAAGTTACCAGGACAGTAACTGTAGAAGCCGCTCCAACTCCAGTTTCATCTGGCGGTGGGGGAGGTGGAGGTGGTCCTATTACCAAAGCTTATAAGCCGGCTGATTTAGGGATTGATTTTCTAGAAGATACTCTTGATTTGGAAGCTGATAATGTAGAGTTACAACTCTCAGCAGACAGCAAAGCTAGCCAAATGGCTATCAGTGAAAATGAAAATTTCAGTGGTGTAATCTGGCAAGATTTCTCAGAGTCATTGACTTGGGATTTGGAAGACGGAGTGAGTGGTGATGTGACAGTATATGCCAAGTTCAGAACTGGTAAAGGGGAAGTAAGCAGTGTTGTTTCAGATACTATTACAATCAATCCATTCGTACCACAAGTTTTGGGTGAGAAGATTACTGATTGTCCTCTAGACATTGGTAGTGCTTACAAGCATCCTGGACATAGTGGTGTCTGGTTTATTACCACCGATGAATTTGATGCAGAGAATACCAGCTGTGCTCGCCGAGCTTTCAAGAATGCAGATATTTATGATTCATATGGCTTGGTGCGTTGGAGTGATGTCAATGTGGTCTCTCAATCAGAATTGGAAGAAGTCGTAGAGCACACCATTCCATTCATCGAATGGGGGACTGAACGTACTTATCTTCACGGAGATTTGGTGAAGACTCCAAGTGATAGTAAGGTCTATATGCTTCTAGATGGTAAGAAGCATCCAATATCCTCTGGAGAAGTGTTCAAGGATCTTGGTCTAGAGTGGAGCTCTATCGTCGATGTATCCAGTGATGTTCTTGTGAGTTATCCTACAGGATCAGAGATCGATGGTATTGGTTCTCTGCCAGAAGGAACACTTTTCATGTACGAAGGTGCTCCAGAAGTATATAAGCTAGAAGATGGTAAGCAAAGAAAGATAAAGGATACTACAGCATTCAAAGCAAATGGATTTAGCTGGGCTGGTGTAGTAGTTCTCCCTGCTGATCATACACCATTTACAACTGGTGAAGAGATTCAGTAAACAAGTCTTCATTTTATCCTAAACAAAAGCCAGCATTAGCTGGCTTTTGGGGGATAAAAATGATATTATGTTAGTTACAGATTACTAGTTACCAATAATATGCGTAAACATCTTCACAATTTTTTCATACCACATGAGGGTAATGATTATCATCCGCATATTTTGCATACCAAGCGTGCTTTCTTTTATAGCACTGCTTTTTTGATTACAAAAATTATTGTGGTAGGTTTTGCTCTCTTGTTGCCAGCTCAAGTTTTTGTCATTCCAGATGTACTACAGCAGCAGCAATCTGAGATTGTTGCTCTTACCAACCAGGTTCGTGAGAGTAGAGGAGTGCAAGTGCTAGAACAAGAAGGAAAATTATTTACCTCCTCCCAACATAAGGCTGATGATATGGGTCTGCATAGTTACTTCAGCCACACTAGTCCCAATGGAGAAAAGTTGGCTGATTTTCTTATAAAATCTGGATATGATTATGAGGCTGCTGGTGAGAATTTGGCTGTCGGATTTAGTAGTGCCGAGGAGCTCATCGATGCCTGGATAGCCAGTCCTACACATTACAATAATTTGATAGATACTGATTTTCAGGAATTTGGAGTTGGTCTTACTGCTGGTAGCTACGAAGGGCATCCAGTTGTGTATGTGGCCAGTCACTTCGGTAGTCCAAAATCTTTGCCTGAGGTGGAAGTTGCTGCTGAAATTATACCAGAGCCTGTAGAGGATGTTCCTTCAGTTGATCTTGAGCCAGGGGTGGTAGAAGAAATAGTTGAACAGCCTGTAGAAACAATACCAGATCCGGTAGAGCTACCTTTGGCAACAGAAGAGATTGTAGAAGTGGTAGAAAAAGTGGAAGAATCAGAGTTGGTAGAAGATTTGGAAAATACCGAAGATGTTAGCCCATTTTTGACCAGTGTTATAAGTCAGCCAAAAGAGGAGGAGCAAGAGGTGGAATATCAACCGATAGAGTATGATGAAAGAGAGTCTTACTTGCTTTGGAGAGATGTGGGTGAGTCTGTTGAAGTGAGAGCAGTGGCTTACTTGCTTGGTGATGTCACCAGCGCCGGAGTGAAAGTGGCTGGTGAAACTATAGAATTGTCTCCGGATGAGAGTTATGGTGTCTATACTGGTTCTGTGCTCGTAGGACAATCTTCTGACGAATTGTTTAGAGTGGTGTTGACACCGCAGGTTGATGTTCTTGGGGAAGATGGTAGTGTCTTGCAAGAAGATATAAGATGGCAAGAACCTAAGATCGTCAGTCCAACACCAGTAGAAAAATATACTCAGTCCAAGAAATTTCTTGGCTCCATCACATCTATTTTTGATATCTCTAGAGACATATATCTCTTCTTTGCCATGTTCTTTGCTATAGTGCTGTTCATGAATGTGTTGATTGAATTTAAGAAACAGCACCATCACGTCACAGTCCAAACTTGCGGGATGATCTTACTTCTTATTTCTTTGTGGATGGTTTAGCTGGGCGACTGACTACTGTCGACAGACTACAGTCTTTGTAAAATAATAGCCCCAAGTTCTATTAGGAATTTGGGGTTTTTTTTGTTATGATATATACAATCCGTATCTAATCCGACCTCGTTCCTCGGTACGGGACGAGGGGTTGGTTTAACCTGCCTGCCGGCAGGCAGGTTCTCCGAGGCTCGCCTAGGAAAAATGGGTCCAGGGCTTGCCCTGAGGTTCATACCTTTGATTAGCCAGGTATATAAAAACCTATAACCTAATACCTAAAAATATGTCTAGTAAAAAACACGATGCTCCACTAGAGCAGCACCACGGTATCTTCCGTCGCCAGTTATCTATGTGGGAGTCTGTCGCACTCATTGTCAGCGGTACGATTGGGGCTGGAGTACTTGGAATTCCTTATGCTGTTGCTAAGGTGGGAGTGAAGATCGGCCTCTTGTATATTGTAGTGCTCGGTGCTCTTATGATTGGCCTCAATTTGTTTTTGGGTGAGGTTACTATTCGCACCAAACAAAAACTCCAATTATCTGGATTGGCCAAAAAGTATCTTGGTACTGCTGGAGAATATCTGATGACAACAATTTTTTATTTGAGCGTCATTGGGACCATGGTGGTATATATTATCGGAGGAGGACATTCTCTTGAGGCTCTTTTTGGCGGCTCCAACGTGATGTGGAGTGTTGTATTTTTTGCTATTGGCACTTTACTTATTGCCATCGGGATGAGGACTGTGAAGACTGTAGAATTGTTTTTGACGATGGCTTTGCTTTTTGTTGTCTTGCTGATAGCTGCTTGGAGTACGCCACATATCTCTACCGCCCATCTCGAAGTTTATGATATGGCTTATTTGTTTTTTCCTTATGGAGTAATCCTGTTTGCTTTCTCAGGTGCCACGGCCATACCTGAAGCTCACACTCTTCTTGCCAATAAGGAGTTATCTTTCAAAAAAGCAATTATAATTTCTGGTGTTATTAGTATTTTTGTTTACGCCCTCTTTGCGGTGATGGTAGTGGGAGTGACTGGGTGGGGGACGACAGAGATAGCCACTATTGGGCTTGGTCAGTCTGTCGGTCCGATGATGACTGTATTTGGCAATATCTTTGCTATTCTCGCTATGGGGACTAGCTATTTGCTTGTCGGACTGTCTCTTCGTGATTCGATGACTTGGGACTTCAAGGTACCTCGTCATTTATCGACATTTTTGATATCTGCCATCCCATTTACTATTTTTATTTTGGGAATCAGGCAGTTTATCACAGCGATAGATTTTGTAGGAGGAGTATTTGTCAGTCTACAGATGCTTCTTATCATTCTTATTTACTGGCGAGCTAAGCATGTTGGTGATGTCAAGCCAAGTAAGTACCAGTTGCATCATGTTTGGTTTTTGATCGGACTTTTGGTGTTGGCTTTCAGTATTGGGGCGATGCATAGTGTGTGGAAGTTGTTTTGAGTAATGCTTAGTAATGCTAATGACACGAATATTGTTTGGATAACACGAATATCTTTATGGATGAGATAATCAATAAGGCAAGAAAACTAGCTCTACGAGAGTCAAAGGAAGGAGTGAGACCATTGTTTGGGATCGCAAATAAATTTGGACAAAAATTGGCAGAACAATTTGGTGCAGACAAAGACATTGTCATGCTAGGGACACTGTTTATGGATATCAAGCGTAAACAAGCCCAAGAAGAAGGTAGGATAGACGAACATATCCAAATGGGATTGGAGGTAGCACATGAATTTTTTGGACCATTGCAAGAAATTTCTAAAGAAGGAAAAGAAAAAATTTATAATTGTATAGCAGCACATCATGGAGATATTCCTTTCACCTGTCTTGAAGCTGAGGTTTGTGCTAATGCTGATTGCTACAAATTTTTACATCCCAAGGGGATTTTTATTTTTTTAAGAATTTTGACTGAAAGAGGAAAAAGTCTAGAAGAATCTCTAAACTATCTTGAAGAGAAGATGGATGAGAAGTGGAAGACGTTGTCTCTAGATGCTTGTAAAGAAGAGTTGTCAGGATATTATCACGATTTTAAAAGGTATATAGCTTTGGCGAAAAATTAGGATTCCTTCCGAGAGGCGAGCTACCACAGATTTTGCTACCAAATTTCTACTGTACTGCCTTTCGGCAGTAATCCTTTGAAAGAAAATAAAAACCCAGCCACTCGGCTGGATTTTTGTATTTCTCTGCAAGGAAATAAAGTGTGTTAGTAAGTTCTCTCTCCTTTTGGGAGAGAGGCAGATAGAGGTCTTTGTCGTCTCTGTAAGTTTTATTTACAATTTCTTGATAAGTTCTGTTCTTAAAGTGCGAGACCTCAACCTGTCCTTCTCCTACGAGGAGAAGGAACGTGCTATGTTATTTTTCACTATGCTTTATTCTGCATGCTACAATATTTTCATAAGTAATCTGGTGGGAATAACAAAACCCAGCCACTCGGCTGGATTTTTTTAATCATAATTCTTTATTCCTGATTCATTATTCTACATTCCAAATTCTACATTCAAAATCACTCAATCACCTTATCCACCAATCCATATTTCACCGCCTCTTTGGCAGTCATGAAGTGATCACGATCAGCATCTTGTTCCACTTTTTCAACACTCTGACCACTGTGTTTTGCAAGAATGGTATTCAATCTTTTTTTCATTTTGACAATTCTTTCGGCATGGATCTGAATATCACTAGCTTGACCCTGAGTGCCGCCCATCACTTGGTGGATCATCACCTCACTATTTGGTAGACAAAATCTCTTGCCTTTTTCACCAGCAGCGAGGAGGACAGAGCCCATGCTAGCTGCCATGCCGACACAGATGGTCGAGACATGAGGCTTGATATATTGCATGGTATCGTAGATAGCCATACCAGCAGTGACAGAACCTCCTGGAGAATTTATATAGAGCTTGATATCTTTGTCTGGGTCTTGGTTTTCGAGGAAGAGAAACTGAGCAATGATGGTATTGGCCACACTGTCGTTTATGGCTGTGCCTAGGAAAATAATCCTGTCTTTCAAGAGACGAGAATAGATATCATAGGCTCGCTCACCATGGGTAGATTTTTCGATTACAGTGGGGATGAGGTATTGGGAAGTTGGGGTTGTCATAGTAATATTGTTAATTTATGAAGGGTATTTTAGCAGAAAATATGGGGTTTGTGAATAGGGAATAAATTGTTAAATGGTCAAATTGTTGTATTGCTGTATTGTTGGTTTATCTTTGGTAATTCTCTCAAAGAGGGCTGTTTTTTCTACTACTATTGACTAAGTGGTAGTTTTTATGTATACTTGGGGCGATTTATTTAGGAAATTGCTAAATAGTTATATTGTTGTAGGACTGTCATATTCTGAATAAAACAGTGTAACAATTTAACAATATAACAATTTTAAAATATGAACTTCGAAGGAATTTATGAAAAAACAATTGTCATCGTCAAACCAGATGGAGTCCAGCGTGGTTTGGTGGGGGAAGTTACTAAACGCCTAGAGACCAAGGGTCTCAAAGTGGTAGGCCTCAAGATGATGATCCTCAGTGAAGACAAACTTCGCGAACATTATGCTCATCATGTTGAAAAACCTTTTTATCCAGGACTAGAGAAATTTATGCGCTCTTGCCCAGTAGCAGTAATTTGCGTAGAGGGTAAAGGAGCAGTGGATGCAGTTCGTCTGGTTGCTGGCGTTACTCATGCTGGTCAAGCAGACGGTGGTACGATCCGTGGTGATCTGGCTATGGGAATGTGTAATGTTGTGCATTGCTCTGATTCAGTAGACTCTGCCAAAGCTGAGGTAGCTAGATTTTTTGAAGAATCAGAAATCTTTGACTACGATAAGACTGACTACTTGCATGTGTATATGGATGATGAGAGGGAATAAAATTTACCAATGATACTAAAAACTCCTGCTGATTGTGGGAGTTTTTTTACTACCACGCAACCCACCTCCTGTCCTCCTCCCTTAAAAAAGGAGGAGGAACTTGCTGAATAGTAAATACTTATTAGAACGTCCTCCCTCCCTAATAAGGGAGGGAGACAGAGGGTGGGTTGCGTGATAGCATCAAAATCCCTTGCAACACCCTCTTCTCCATGTGGACAACTTTCTTGACAGTACTATCCTATAGGTCTAAACTAAAAATAGATTATATTAATCAATATGTTTAATTTCACACATATCACAAACCTCTTTATTAACTCCCTTATTAAGGACTGTGGTTTTGTTTTGCCAGTAGGTGTGGTGAATACAGCCAATACAGTGGTATATCTGGGAGGAGAGGGGTGTGGATGTGGACAAAATTGTAATTGCGAGGGGGGCTGCAATTGCGGTTAACTAGGTTCAAATAGCATTACACATCCCGGTAAAATGGGATGTTTTTTATTAGAGATTAAGTACATTTGTAGATAATAGCAGGAACCCTCTCCCCTCGGCCTGAGCTCGGGACGAAGGCCAACTCCCCCTACTAGGGGGAGGGAAATATCGGATGATCGAGGTTTGCAAGGCTGATTAAGCTATGTAGACCTTGGTTACTTCGGTAGCCTAACCTATTGACAAATGACCTGGATACTGGTAAGTATTCAGCAAGGTTGTGGGATTTTTAAGGAATGTTGGTCTGATATTCCTTTGAAATTTCTATAACCTTTGAATCATTTGTCATTTCCCCTCGTTCTTTCCAAGGAGAAATAAGCAGCATATGAATGCACATGTTCCCCACAAACGGTGGATTAGGCGTTGATGATTTCAAGCCGGGCGGAGGTCTTTGGTAGATTATTATAATAATCTCTAAAGATCACCGTCTGGCCGAGAAATTTTTCAAAGCCGGGCACCTTGGGGCCTCGCCCCGAAACCTAAGGGGTCATCTCGGCCCCGCATTCGGGGCATTCGCTCCAAGGAGAGAGGTCCATGACCTCCGACTTCAGCACCACCACCGCCACCACCGCCACCACCGCCACGGATCCAGTGGATCCGAGAGAGACCGCCGACCCTGACACCGTCAGGGGATGGAGATCCTGGTCCGCCTCAACCGAGGAGGGAGCCGGCGTCGCCGGCAGCGGTCTTGGCCCAGCTAGGGTCGTGGTAGGGGTGGGGGAGCGTGTGAGTTCCCCGAGATGTAGGTCGTTCGCGACCTGTCTATCTCGGGCGTCATTTCGTATGCTGCCCCACCTCTCTTGTTCATTTAAGTTTTAAGTGGGTAGAAGAGGCGGATGATTTTGAAAGACTCCTACTGATTGTGGGAGTTTTTTGTATGAAAAAATTCTCCCCCTCTTAGGGGGAGTTAGAGGAGGTTCGTTGTAATGAGATTATCTGTCATTATGTCAGTCTTATAAAATTGGTATGCACCCCTCCCAGCCTCCCCTAAAAGGGGAGGAGATATTTTGTCTTGTTAAAAAACACAATTTGAAAACACCCCTCATCTCTGATAAAGTATTCACTATATGAATCATGACCTCTTCAAACCAACTCATCTCAAAGAACTCTGTCAAAAATACGATCTCACGCCATCGAAAAAATATGGACAAAACTACTTGATCTCTGACGCTCCGATCAAAAAAATGATTGAGGCAGCTGACGTAAAAAAGACCGATATTATAGTAGAGATCGGTCCAGGTTTTGGAGTGCTTACTTTTGCTCTAGCAGAAGGAGCGGGTAAAGTTTTCACATTTGAGATAGAAAGGAAACTAGAAGAGTATTGGGATGATGTTTTGGGAGATGGAGACAAGGAGATAAGTAGAGATAATAATATAGAGATAATTTGGGGCAATGCTTTGAAAAGTCTTAAATCTTATGTCTTAAATCTTAAGTCTGGATACAAAGTGATTGCAAACTTGCCATACCAGATTACTTCCAATGCTTTGAGGATAATTTTGGAGGCAGAAAATAAGCCAGAATCTGTGACTGTGATGGTCCAGAAGGAGGTGGCAGAAAGAATTGTGGCGAAGCCAGGGGATATGAGCCTACTTGCTGTTTCAGTGCAATATTATGGTGGACCAAAGATTGTTTGTAAGGTTCCGAGTGGATCATTTTGGCCTAGTCCGAAAGTGGATTCAGCGGTATTGTATATAGACACCTCAACACCTAAACACTTTAACACTTTTTCTGATGATGATTTTTTTAAAGTTGTGCGGGCGGGATTTGCAAATAAGCGCAAACAACTGTGGCGAAATATTAGTGATGGATTGAAGATTGATAGGGGAGAGGTGAAAGAAGTCTTGAAGAATGTCGTTGGTAATGAAAAAGCACGAGCGCAGGAATTGAGTGTAGAGGAATGGAGAGAGGTGGTATCGACACTAAATAGTTAAATCTTTAAGCGGTTTTATTCCTCGATGCTTGCATCGAAAAAGTGAAAACTAACATTGGTTGAAATAAGATTTTCTGCCAATACCCCGCAGCTTGCTGCGGGGATGGCCCGATGAAGTCTTACTTAAACCAAATTTACTTTTATTGTACGAAATTACGAACAGTATGAAATGTACGAACAAGTATTTCGCAACTTTCGTACTGTTCGTAATTTCGTACATTTCAGTTATCCACGAAAAACACCGACAAAAATTGTCGGTTTTTCTATTTTTCTGCTATAATATTAGCAATATTTTATGAATATCGATCCTCCACAACAGGGTCTTTCTGCTGGGCAAAAGACAGGGTTTATCTTTTTGCTCGTTTTTGGTTTTTTGGCTGTTGGATTGGGGTTTGTACAGATGCGCAATAATATTTTTGGACCATTTTTTGTCTCTCCTGGTTCTCAGGCTATTGACCAGGCCCAGGTGGCTTTTGATCAGACAGTCCGTCTCCAGAGTATCGACACAGATCAAGATGGGATAAAAGATTTTGAAGAATTGACATTTTATCATACTAGTCCCTTCCTACCAGATACAGACTCAGATGGTCTTAGTGATCAAGAAGAGATAGATGCCGGCACTGATCCACTGTGTCCAGAAGGTCGTGACTGTAGTACGGCAGAGTTTGTCCCAAACACAGAAACAGAGGTTGAGGACGTGTCCCTCACTCCTGTCGGAGGAGATGCTGTGGGATCTATCGGTGAAGGTTTCAATCCAGGATTACAAATGCAACAGCTTTTGGGAGATCCGACCCAGTTGCGTGCCATGCTTCTTTCCACAGGACAATTTACCGAAGCTCAACTAGACGCCATTGACGACGAAGCACTATCCCAGATGGCTGCCAATGTCATCCAAAAAGGAGCCCCCTCAAATATCAATCTTGGCACAGGTTCAGAAGCTGGTAGTACAGTTTCGACAGATTTGACAGAATTGCTAGATGATCCTGACAAGCTGCGTCAGGCCCTAATCGACACAGGAAATATATCAACAGCTGACCTCGAAAAAATAGATGACGATATGCTAGCGGAAATTGCCAAAGAAGTGTTGCTAGGGAATTAGGTTTTAGGTGTTTAGGTGATTAGTTATTTTAGACTAAATCACCATAACCTAATAACCTATACTACCTAAATTTACCTAAAACCTAAACTATGTTCTGGGACAAAGATAGGAAAAGAAAATTTTTTACACTAACTGCTCTTACTATTTTTGTTAGTTTCAATGTTTTTGTTTTCACTATTTTTCCGTCCAGTGTTGTACATGCTGCTGCAGCTGCTCCGGTAGCAGAAGTGGAGAGTGCCCCTCAAAAAGAAAAAGCTATAGAAGATAAAATTATCGAAGGAGTGTTGTCGGCTCTTATGGGTTCTCTAGTTAATTTTACCTCACACTTCATGAGGACTCTTGCTTATGATACTGCAGTCTATATTGCGTCTGGTGGTAAAGGTGAAGGTTCTCTTATTTTTGAAAAACCATTTGATGAGTATTTGCTCGGTGTGACTGGTGATTCGGCTGGAGCAGCTATCGATGCTCTTGGTGAGGAGTGGGGGCTAGATCTCTGTGCTCCTCCAAGTCTTGATCTCCAGGCTGGTTTGAAAGTAGGTCTTAGTGAAATATATGATGCTACTGATCTAGAGATTGGTAATTATACAGATCAGGCCCAATCTTATGCCGAAGGTGTGAGTTTCGGGGATGGACCTACTGGACGTCCTCAATCTAGCTGTACTTTCAACGAGTTGAAAGGGAATTGGTTTGATGAAGATGGAAACTTGAAAGCACCAGAAGTGAATATCGACATGGCTGCAGACTTTGCAGCAGATGTAGATGTCACTGAGACAGATTTTGGCTACATGCTTGGAGCCATAGAAAAAGTAGACCGTCTAGAAGCTCACCAGGAAGAGTCTGCATCTTTGGAGAGATTGGCTGGCGAAGGATTTAAGGCAGTGACTGACCTGATAAGTGGGGAGATTAAGACTCCACCAACAATTGTAGAAGAAGAAGCTACTGCTCTTACTGGCAAGCACCAGGGTGAGCAAAATGCCGAACAGATTGCTGGCATGTATGCTTCTGAACTGTGGCAGATAATTCCTATGTCTGCTTCAGTATTTCTCAATACTCTTACTTCTGAATTATTGAATAGAGTGTTTACCAAAGGTCTTGTGCCTGCTGGTCCACCACCAGGATCTTTTGATTTCTATGGAGTGTCTGCTTTGCTTGGCAAAAGAAAGGCAGCTGAAAGAGCCTTTAGTTTTCTGACTGTCAATAATCCTACCAAGAGTTTGGAAAATTATGATATAACAGCCTTCTATGCCTCATGCCCCAATCCCGATAATCCTGGTATTAACGAGTGTGTGATCAATAGTGATTTTAAGACAATTATCGACATTGCTTCCAATGGGCGACCTTTGACAATTTATCAGGCTATTTTTGAAGAAGAGTTAATTGATGAAAACACCCAGCTCATCTCTCCTCGTAGGACTTCTGACAATGAGAGTCCTGACTGTCGCAACAAAGGATTTTGTCATTCCAATGTCCAAAAGCTAAGAAAGGCGAGAGTATTGCCACTAGGTTTTGAAATTGCCACTCTTCGTTCAGATCCAGACAATCCTTGGACCATTGGTGAAGTGGTAAAAGGTTTTGAAGACTGTACCGTTGAAAATGGAGAAGTAATACTTGATAGCAACAAACCATTTTGTCATCTCATAGATCCAAACTGGGTTATCCGTGCTCCAGAGGCTCGCTGTGAAGCGTTTGTTGACAATCCTATCTTGCAAGTAGAGAATTCTCCAAAGAGAAAAAATGAATGTGCCGACATATCTACTTGTATCACCGAAGATCCTAATGGCTCTTGTTCGAATGATGATTATTTTGCATATTGTACCAAGGAGTCCAATGTCTGGCATTTGCCGGGCGATAGTTGTCCTGCAGAGTATGTAACTTGTCAAAACTTTTTCAACGAGACAACTAAAGAAAACGTATCGTATCTCTCTCGGACTCTAGACTACGGTAGTTGTGATGTCGATTCAGTGGGCTGTAGTGCTTATAGCGTAGAAAAGATCAATGGAGAGTGGGTCGGTACTGCTAGTGATGATTACCAAATAGGGTACAAATCTATCGGCAGAAACCAGGTGATAAATTTCAATGAAAAAATCACAGCTGGAGGCACCAAACAAAATTCTAGTTGTTCTCCAGAAAATGATGGTTGTACACTATTTTATTCTGCCGAAAGAATAGTCAATACTCTTAGTTTTGCCAAAGACGTGGATGGTAATTATATAAAAGATCAAAATGATCAGCTCTACCTCAAAAAAGCTCCATATTATTTGGGATGTTATGACACAGACCTAGATACACCAGAGATAGAATGGCCAACCACCTTACAGCAAGTCACAAATAATATTGACGGTGACTCAGAGTGTTCCAATTTTGCCCAGGTGTGTGTCGAAGAAGAGATCGGCTGTGATCTATATACACCGATCAATGGTGGTGCTGGTGTGCCTGGCGTAGTTGGAAATAATATTTGTCATGAAAATTGTGTTGGATATGAGACTTTCCAGCAAGAAGCCACCAACTTTGAATCTTCCGATTACCCACTCTATTTCATCCCCAAAAATGGTGACCAGTGCAACCTGGCGTATGAAGGTTGTGATGAATTTACCAATATTGACGCTGTCTCTGCCGGCGGAGAAGGTCTAGAGTACTACACATATATAAAGAGATGTGAGAAGCCAGAAGGAGAAAACAGCAATGTCTACTATTCTTGGGAAGGTTCTGGTACTGAAGGATATGTGTTGAAAGTTCACAATTTGGCTCGTGTCGGTACTGAAGATGCTAGCTACATCTCATCTCTTGGTATTGACCTAGAAATAAAAAATACTTTCACGGCTGATTCACCAGCATATATTGATGATACAGTAGAGATTCTAGAAGAAAACTATGCCAAATGTAATGAAGACTTGTACAACAATCTAGTGAACAATATTCCTGGCGTAGATCATGCTGATGAAGACTGTCGAGCTCTATATGGGACCGATGGTAGTATTTATTATAGAATTTTGGCAGACACTGTCACTGTCTCAGAGGCTTGTCACCCACTTAGAAAATCTGAGTCTAGACTTGAAGTCGATCTCGATATAGACCAGTCTCAGTGCCTAAAGAAAAAAGGAATTTGGGGTTCTGTAGAGGTGGATGGAGATAGTATTACTGCTTGTCAGAGATGCTATGCTGGTGGAGAATGGAACGAAGATAGTGAATCATGTATCTACCATGCCATCGATGCGGTCGGTGAGTCTACTTCTTGTCCAGCTGAGTTCAATGGCTGTCGAGCGTATAGTGGCAATGCTGCCAATAATGTGGAATCGGTATTTGGTGGTACAGAAACTTTTGAAGTGTTTGATGCTGGTGATGCTGATGCTCTCAATAATGCCAAAGAAGGTTGGTCTCCACAATCACTGAAGGTAAGTCCTGAGTCTCTCCAGGTTGGGGGATATTCTTTGGAAATTGATGTCGACTTGGCGAACAAGATTATTCTTTCTGACAATGTGAAGACTAATACATCTTATGAGCTGTCTTTCTGGGCTAGAGGAGTGACCCAAAATGTAGATATTTACTTACAGCAAGGAAATAATACTTGGTCACTTACGCTAGACCCACTACTTGATATCGAACAAGGTGTTTCTATTGGTTCTACCTGGAAAAAATATCAAGTAGGCCCTGTCCAGTTTAATGGATCAGAGGATGAAGATATGTTCTTGGTCTTTGATCGTTCCGATAGTCTCAATAAAGGAATTTATTATATTGATAATATAGAGCTTTTCCGAGTGGATGAAAAAGAATACCTCATAAAAAATTCATGGAAAACACCAGAAGGATATGATGCGCCTGAAATATGTTTTGATCCAGGACAAAATCCAGCTGGTCCATTCCCTGGAGCAGATCTTGGTTGTCAGGAATATAGCAGCATTCTTTCTCCAGAACTAGTATATACAACAGGATTTGAATCTCTTTGTCGAGAAGAGGCGGTCGGGTGTCAGCCAGTCTATGATACCTACAACACTCTCGAAGGTGATGATGCCGAGTACACCCAAGTATTCCACGCCAAATGTGTCAACGGTACTTATCAGTCTGCCATTGGTCAGGATGTTTTTGCTCAGACAGTAATTGGAGAAAAAATTGTGGGCCAGCCTGTGACTTGTAGTCAGGAAGTGGCTGGCCAGACTTATGAGTGTGTGATTGGCTCTGGTCAAGATCATTGTTATATTGATGAACCAGTCGTGATTCCTTCCCCAGGTTGGATTTTTGGTGGTACCAAGACCACTGGAGAATTATTGATTAAGGAGACTCCAGATGAATCAGGCAATCCAGATGCAGGTGATGAAGGCCTGTTCTTGGTAATTGATAATTCTAGCATCCTTATTCCAGCCGACACTCCAGATGATTCTCCGCTTTTCCTCACCAATAGTCCAGAATCACGATGTCTGGAGGATAATCCAGAACTTGGTTGTCAGAAGGTTGCTCTTGAGGATCAAATTTTGCCAGATGATGACAATCCTGGTTCTTATAATTTTCATGAGAATTTTGTTATAAATAATCCAGATAATTATCTCGGCACAGATGGTACTATTTGCTTAGAAGAGCAATTGGCTTGTGGTAGATTTTCTTTCGAAGGTCAGACTGCTTATTTCAAAGACCCACTCCTCAATGGGCATAAGTTCTGTCAATACTTGCCAGAGACTACTATCAATGGTAGTGAGCTTAGTGGATGGTTTTTGCAGGATGGTATCGGCAGATGTAGTGTCAATGATGGTTCTGGTGCAGAAGGAGAGCTTTGTCTTGAAGATTCGGAGTGTGGAGCAGGTAACATTTGTCTCACAGAAGAGAGGATTCCTTGTTATCCTGACTATCTAGATGATTTTGCCAGTTATGGACTGTGGTCCAATGGTGCTCCAGAATATGATGGTTTTGTGGGACTTTGTGAGCCACAGTATCATACTTGTACAGAATTTTTGGATCCTATGGATGTGAATGATAATCATCCGGATGGTAAGCCATATTATATTCTTGATAATGACAACTTGGATTTGAATAATGAGTGTGGTGGGCAGGTCAGTCTGCGAGAGGGTTGTGTCTTGTTTGATCAGACAGACAATCCAAGTAAGATTTATAATACTGCACTTACCTATGCCGAGAGTGAAGAAAAAGCCAAAGGTGGATTTGGAACTGTCTTTGAAAGTTTGGTCCCGCCATTATCAGACACAGACAACCCAGCCAACAACAATGCCAATAGGATTTTGAAAGTAGACCGTGATAGGCAGTGTAGTGAGTGGTTGGAGTGTAAGTCTTTTGTACCTTTTGAGCTAGAAAATGGTCGAGATGCCAAATTGTGCTACGAGCTTCGATCTTGTGATGAGACAGATGGAAACAATTGTACCAATTGGGTGACTAGAGATGTGAATGATATTTCTGATGATTTTCTTGATTATGATAAATATATAAATCGTGACACTTCTTGGTATGGTGATGGGGATTATAGCGGATATTCTTTGTTTGAAAGTTATCAGATTGGCGACTTTGCTGGTGTTGATATTCCAGAGGATATCTTTTTTGGAGATGATGATGAGCAAGTTTACAACGATGAAGGTGTGGATGTAAAAAATTATTATCTAGTCTATAGAATCCCGAATAGTTATTTTGAATTTCCTCTCTACTCTGATCAGGCTTGTCCTGGTGATGCGACTGACTGGATTACTACTTGTGGGCCAGATGACAAGGCTAGGTGTGTGCAAGGGAAGTGTGTATTGCCTATTTCGGGAGATGATTTCCCAGGAAGTATTAATCAAGCAGATTATATTCAGAAATTGGCAGAAAAGGTGGGTTCATCCGAGTGTAAAGCTCCTTCCTCTGACCAGAGTCCACTACCAACTACTGTCGCCATCCTAAATGACAATGCCAAAAATGGGGCTCTCTTTGGTGACAATGAAGAAGCTCTAGTTCGATATGATTTCAATGAGTGGAAGAGTGGTTATAAAAATACCAATGTCTGCCAAGATGGGGAATGTGCTTGTGAGTATGTGGAACTGACTTATGGTGATTTGGCCAATACATCTGACTTCTGGTCTTTGTCTGCTTTTTATGATGGTGATACAGAGCTCTCTTCTAGTGGTATCTGTAGTGGTGGACTATATAGTGACGAGGGAGACGATGTGGATCGTAATGGCTGGTTCTGTCAGAGTGATGGAGATTGTGACAATCCTGGGTTTGAAGGACAGAGTAATGCCGAGTGTGAGCCGATTGCCCAAAAAGATATTCAGATTGGAATTACTGGACATTGTCTAGAGTATGATCTCAGTCGTCCGATCTATGGTAAGGGTAGTGACGAGTATGCTTGTCTTACTTGGTATCCGGTGGATACTTCTGCTTCCAATATCGATACTTACAATGTCTATAAGGAGGCAGGATTTGATCCGGAGTTGGATGCTGCGGAAGAATTTAAAGGTTTGTACTGTACAAATTCTACAGACCCACATAATGTTGTTGATGAGTCTGAACACAAAATTATACAAAATCCAAATACAGGCATTGAAGGTTTGCCAGAGGATGATGACTGTTATCTACAGTCTATGTTATATGATAGTGATGAGGAAGATTATGGTTGTCATCGCGGTAATTTTTATACTTATATGACGGCATGGACGGCAGGAACAAATGAGAACGGTGAAAAAAATATTGATTACCCTGGGACATCTTTTCGAAAACCACTAATTGTATTAAGATCCGAGTACTCTGCAAGTAGGAAAACAAAATGGGGCGGCTATCACTGCGGAAAAGATGATTCAACGGAGGGTGACCAAAATTCTTGTGATCAGACCCGTGAAGAGCATTCTTATCTTTATGAAGAAAAAACACCTCCTACCTCGTATGGTACGCAAGAAAATGGGATAGTGCCATACAGCTTGTTACCTAGACCAATGCATTATAAATTTGATGGCATTAAGCAGGGTGACGAAAAATTTGCTGGAAGTACCTTGTATCCACAACCTCTTGATAAGCCTTTGCATGTTGCTAGTCTAGGTACAATTTATCATCCAGAGCGTACAGAGTGGGATATAGATGATTTGGATACGCCAATCCAATTGGCTTCTAACCATGCAATTACAGATAACCCTGTAAGCTATGTGGGTTATCCTGCATCTCTGGAAAACGAGAATTATTATGTAGAAAATCAAACTTATAAAAATACTGATCTAACAAATTCGATAGGTGAAAAGATAATCTATAACGCTGTAGCAGCCCCTGGTCCAAAGTACTACCCTCTTGGTGGTGCAAATATAGACAAAGCTTTATATCGTTCTCCTTTTGAGTTTGTGGTGAATGAATATGATTTGAATCGAATATATTTTGTACCAACTGCGTTTCCTGGTGGTATGCAGAGATTCAATCCACTTCTTTTAGACAATAATATTTATATTGATTTTAATAAAGTTCGTTTTTCTCCAAATAAGATGGATGATGATCGGTTGGAGATACAAACTTATGAAAGTTTATTTAGTGATAATGACAATAACATAGGTTGTCGTAGTTATTTGAATGGGAAAAAGAGAGGTTTTGTAGACGGGTGTGACGAAAGTGACCAAAGTGCTAATTTGGGAGTGGTACGGACTTATATGATTGAGCGCGGAGTGAATGATGAAATAAAGGAAGATCAATCTTCATTGGATAGAAAATATGAAAATATTTCTGATGAGAGATCCAAAGTACATCGTCGTTATGTGTTATTATTCTATGAGGGAATTAGTTCTAAAGTCCCTTGGGTGGAAAATGCTACGCAAATCGGCAACTTACTGGCAAGCGGTGAGCCATATACGCCAACTATAGACCATTTCTTTGATAATGTTTTTATCGAGACTGTGGGAGAAGAAGATGTGGAGCGTCCAGTTTGTTATGCTTATCGCAACACCAATTGGTTTGCGATTGGTATGGACTTCAATGAAGATGGAGAGTTTCTTGGTTATTTATCAAGATGGTGTAATGACTATATGCAAACTTTGGGTAATAATATAAAAGATGCACTAGAATGGAGTGATATATGGGAGAATGGTATCAATTTGACTGTTGTGGCAGAGTTAAATAATATGTGTACGGAGTTTGTTCAGACTTATGATATCGATGCTGATAATATTAAGGATTTTGTAAACAAGCCATGGACCAATCGTCTGTGGGATGGAGCTCTGGATGATAGTTATACAGAGCACGTCCTAAAGAATAAAGATCAGGCCTACAAACCTTTTGGTTCTATAGATATGGAGGGGTCTGATTTGGAGTATGAAGGAGCAGAAGAGTTTGTGAAGTCTCTCAGGACTTATGCTTTTGTGAGAGATGGATCCAATGATCAGCTTGTGCCCTATAATGGGATTCCATATTCTTGTCTCTCTCCGTTTATAATGGGATTTACAAAAATAAGTTCATTGCTTAGTAATACTCTGTCTCCGGCTGAACATAATTTTTGTCTATATCATGATGATGAGATGGTTGTCAATAGTGAATATGTTCCAGAGGAATCTATTGAGCCTGTCAGAAATATGTTGAAAAATTTGTTTGCCAATTTTATAAGAGTGGTTAATAGACATGATGAGTGGTCTGGTTCTGCCACGTACGAAGGGTGGGTAAATGAGGATTTTGAAATAGATCATGCAGGAGACATTGCTCTAAATGGCGATACCTCACCTCCAAAAATTTATTCCCTCAATCCAGCCACCTGCTTCCCTAAGAACAGCAACGAAGGATGTACTCCAGGTGAAGTAGATAATATCACTGTTGATACCAAAAATGGCACCCTCTTTGACTACGATGGAGAGGATGGTCCTGATGAAGATCCGTTTGGTGAGTCTCCACATATCATAGTGGCAGCAGGTAGTCACCTCGCTCACGTCCGTTTCTTTGCTCTAGCTGATGACAATAGGATGCCGATCCGTCGAGTGCAGGTAGACTGGGGTGATGGCACGATCAGCAATGAAGGGCGAGAAGGAATGTACAAAAATCATAAGCCATATTGTGAGCAATTTGATGGCGGAGAATCTAATCTAGGATTCTGTCGTCCAGAAGGTGAGACTGGAGCACCTACACTCATTACTTGTCAGGATTTCGATGAGAGTAGTGATTGTCCTTTTGTAGAAGAAAATCAGACCCCTTATGAATGTGTGCCAGCAATTGAATTTGCTGATCAGGACTTTGGTGATTTGGATCGTTTTGATGTGGTAAGATTTGGTAATGCGCCGCGGGCTTGTGAGCCGACTTACTTTGAGTTTAGTAATAATTATAGCTGTAACAAGGCTTATCAGGAGACAGTAGAGCAAGCATTTGGTGCTGGTAAAATCTCTAAAGAACAGAAAGATAGACTGGTATTCGAGTCTGGTCTTTCCAATGATTCTAAGATCTGTGTCTTCATCCCTCGTGTCCAAGTGCTTGATAATTGGGGGTGGTGTAATGGGGAGTGTGTGGATGGGTATGAGTGGGGACCAGGATTTGCCCCTGTTGGTGGAGTGACTGAAGGTTGTTATAATGGCGCTGATGTGCTAGATTGGTCAGGGGATTTATACCAATGTGATGCTAGTTACAATGTTGATTATTCTATAGATGCTTGGACATATTATCGTGGAGCAGTGGTGATTATTCCGGATTAGGTTTTTATTTAGATTGGGAGAAAATTTCTCCCCCTACAAGGGGGAGCCTACCTGCCGAAGGCAGGTTAGAGAGGGTCTTTAGCGAGAAAGATGATTTGGTGTCATCTAGTATTGCTTTTCAGTTTTATTTGCTAAAGACCCCTCCCAACCTCCCCTGATAGGGGAGGAACACATTGAGACAAACAAAAAATTCCCTTGATTGGGAATTTTTTGTCTTAAGAAAGTTCAAACATTTTTGTATTTCAACTCTCTATGAGTCCGCGCGCTGCCGAAGGCGTTGCGCGGACACGGAACTGCGCTCGACGATTAGGCGTCGAGCTCTGGCCAGCAAGCCTCGGCGAGTTCGTCGCCGTCGGCGTTTCCGACCAGGGGGGTGCAGTCCCACTCCCCATCGTCCGTGGGCTCGAGCGTGCACTCGAGCCCGGGACACCATGCCCCCTCTTGGAGGCGGGGGTCGGGGGTCGACGTCTCGACCCCCTCATCCTCGGTACCGGCGGTCTCGAGACCGCCGGAAGAACCCTCCCCCGTCGGCTCGTCAGCCGTCGGGGTCTCGGTGGGGGCTGCTACGCCCCCGTTCGGGTTGACGGGGACGGGGTCTTGGACCCCGCCCCCGGTATCGCACGCCGCCCCGAGAACGAGGGCGGCGGCGATTGCGACGATCAACCTCATCGCAAGGCCTCCCTCCCCCCAATTGGGGGGCGTAGAGAGGAGCTCGTCCGTCGTCGCAGAGTGCGGCGGCGGATTTGCTCCAGTTGTGGTAAGCACTTTTCTAAAAAAGTATTTACCACCACCAGAGCAGTGAGCTCTCTCCTTCCTCGAGGAGTGCGTGTTGGGACGTGTTTTGGGATATGTGTGGGACTGCTTATAGAGTCACTTAGACTCTACCCAGTTGTCCGTGTATAGTCAGTACTCATTCTCCCTATGGTGGGGGAGAGGGGAGTACATCTTGTCAAAGAACTTGACTTTACTAGCAGTAACTAGTAATCGGTAATTAGTAACTAGTTGTTACTGATCACTGATCATTGGTCACTGATAATTTGTTCACTTGACAAAACAGTAATATTGTAGTATACTTATATCAACTTGATAATGCTGTTTGCGATACCGTTCGCAGAACTGCTGAAAGCTCCCTTCGGGGAGTTTTTCTTTTTTGCAGGCTAATGTGATATACTCTGATTTGGTGGTAGTAAGGGGCGAGCGCGTGCGGTCACGCAAGTAGCATTATCAAGCTTGCTTCCAGGGGTTCAACTCCCCCTCGCTCCACCACTATAGAGACTTTTATTAAAAAGGTCTTTTTTGTTTGTAATTTTATTTACTTGTTCAAGTAGTAGACCATTAAAAAAATGGCTGGATTACTCCAATATCTAGTATAGATACAAAAAAGGGCATTTGTCAAGAGCTTCAAGGGGATATTGTGGACAAAATGTGACTAGATTTGGCTAAATAATGGGTATTTTAAAGGAATTGTTTAATATTTATATTTTAACCCAGACTTTGGTCGGGGCTCGCCTCCCGATATTGATCGGGACTCGTCTGCGGACTCGTGTGGGCTCGCACCTCAACACTTTAACACTTTGGGATTCTTGTCGAGAAGCAGGTGGGTACAGCTATTGCTATCCAGCCTCTACTCGACCTCCTTTCGGCGGCAATCCTGCGTTGAAAGGTAAAATTGATGATTGATTTTTGTCCCAAAAAATGATATAATTGATATATGAAATTAGCAAATTTTTTACAAAAAAGATCCTATCTTACTTGGTATATAGCAGATAAAAAAAATATTTCACCGGAAGTGGCAGTGGAAGTTGTTTTGAATTATGGAGATTTTTCTGATATAAAAAACTTAGCAAAAATTATTAGTTGGCAAGAGATGGCGGAGATATTTAGAAGAAAGGCTTTCCAGAAAAGAAGCAATTACAAGCCAGAAATCAAGCATTATTTTGATCTGTATTTCAAAAAATATGCATAAAAATATTTTGTCCGATAGTCAGCAAAAACTACTCCCATTGCTAACAGTATTCTCACCTAAATTTTATCTGGCTGGGGGCACAGCTATCGCCTTACATCTTGGTCATAGGAAGTCAATTGATTTTGATCTTTTTACAGATAGAGAATTTTCCAATAGTGAATTGAGAAAAAAGATCGTGACATTAGGTTCCAAAATAGAACATGTTCTCATTGATAAAAAAGATGAATACACTGTCGTAATCGATGGTGTAAAAGTTACTTTTTTGTTGTATGATTTTGAGATCAGACATCAAGAAAAATTTGAGACATATATTACTTTACCAGATTTGGTAACCCTAGCTGCCATGAAAGCCTATGCCCTTGGTAGGCGTGCCAAATGGAAAGACTATGTAGATCTATATTTTATTGGTCAAAAGTATAAATTGAGCACCATTGTGAAGCAGTCAAAGAAAATTTTTGGGCCAGAATTTAATGAGAAAAATTTTCGAGTACAGCTGTCCTATTTTGATGATATTGACTATTCAGAACAGGTTGATTATTTGCCAAATTTTCTGACTAAAAATAAAGAAATAGAAGAATTTTTGACAGAGTATAGTTTGCAGTAGGATCTTCTTTCGTTGTTTGTAAACAAAAAATCCTCGATTTTTCAGAGGGTTTTTTGATTTGATCACAAATTGTATGTTGTATCCGAACTTCTTCCAATACTTATCAACCTATAGTCGATTTTGGATTGGATAAAAATAATACGGATATCACCAACCCGCACCCGAAAGATATTTTTATGTCCAGTAAGACGCTTGATATCCAATCTATCTGTATTACCGCTCTCTATCAAATCTAATATTTTCAGCACCTTTTGTAATTCCTTTTTTGAAAGTTTTTTAAGGAATTTTTTTATTTTATCCATAATTGTTTATTCCAATAACTCTGCTGCTGCTTTTTTTACGTCTGCAAAAGAAACACCTTTGTTACTTATGGCAGTGAAATCAACTACAGTCTCCCATGAATCTTCTTCGATAGGGACGATCTTGAAGACAGGTTTGGATTTTTTTAACACAATAAAGCTAGCTCCTTTTTCTGAAACAAGCTTTGTGTAATTTGTCAATTTTGTTCGTAAATCTTTGAGAGATACCAAGTTATTCATACATTTAAGTTTACTTTAAGTTATATCTCAGGTGTAAACTATGTGTGGCAGTCTGTCAACGTTTTTTGTAGATAAGAAGTAGGTATTAAAAACAGGTTGTTTAAAATTGACTATTTTTTGAGTTTTATTTGATTAGTGTTTTTGGAGTGGTATACTTGGGTGGCATTATTTTTAAGTTTTTTTGTATGGACAAAAAATTTTCTTTAAAGAAAAATTGGTTGTATCTCGTGCTGTTGTTGGGGGTCATTTTGGTAGTTTTTTGGTTGCTTTTTTATGATGAAGCACCTTCTCCTCCAGCCGACCAAGTTTTTGAAGATGATATGTTGGAGATAGAAGTTGTCGAATTAGATAGTGGAGAAAAGTTGGTAAAGAATGTGGAGGAGGGGTATGAGTTTGTTGTGGGTGAAAAACGCGAAGTAAGTGTTGCATCAAATTTAATTACTATACTAGAACAAGACAAATTGTCAGATGAGCTATATTTGGGTGTATCTATTCAAATTGAAGAGGTAAAAGAAAAGTCCATAGAGGATTATCTAAAAACAAACACAAGCGGTTTCGGATTAAATGATCCTGGTGTTGTGAAAAACGAAGATTATCTGAAAATATTAAATTATGATGTGGAAGTTGCTAGCTTTGATTTTACTAATTCTCATTGGCCATCTGAAGGTGGTTTAACAAAGTTATATCTTTTTTCTCTAGACTCAGAATCAGAAGAGTACATTTTGCTTTCTCACAGTTCAGCATCTCATCAACTAATAGAAGAAACAAAAAAGGAGGTTTATGAAATTATCGAAAAAATTATTAAAAGCAAGAGTAGCTAAGCTGCTTATATTTTTAGTACTACCGACAGCAGTCGTTGCTTCAATAATATTCAAACTCCCTTTCCAAGAAGGTGAGTATAGGGTTTTAACCAGGGGTTATGGTGTGCAGACTCATGTCGGCAAAGATGTGTATGCATTAGATTTTGCACTTGATGGCTGTGATTCTTGGAATAGGCCAGTAGTGGCGTTCATGGGTGGTACTGTAAGTAAGGTAGACACTGGCCATAAGCATGGGGAGAAAAATAGTTACGGAAACCAGGTGTTAATAGAGCATGAAGATAATTTGGTAAGTAGGTATGCTCACTTAAATGAGGTGTTGGTTGATGTTGGTAATGAAATTAAGCAAGGAGAGATTTTAGGAAGAGAAGGTAATACAGGGAGTGTTTGGGGCTCTGCATGTAAAGAACACCCCGGAACACATCTTCATTTTGTTGTATACAAGAGGGATGATTTTGGTAACCTCGCTCCTTACAAACCAGAGCCCATGTCTGGTTATCAAAATTTTACACCCGGAAAATGGTACCAATCTGACAATAAAATTCAGGAAGAAAATAAAGAAGAGCCAACAGAACCTCCACAAACAAAACCACAAAAAAATCCTTCCTTTTTTGAAAAAATAAAAGATTTTTTTAAAGATATTTTTTATGGAGATGATAATGAGGTAGAGACAGAAGTAGAAGAAGAAATAGTTTCAGAGGAAAATGATTTGGGTGATAGCTTGGAAAAAACTTATAATGTTTCCATCTTAAACACCCCTGCCTCTGCAGAAGTGGACAAAGATACTGCAGAATATCAGGTAGTGGTAAAAATAAAAAATACCAGTGATATTACAATAAAAAAAGAAGAATTCTCGGTCAACATTGTAGGTGAGCCATATCAATACACAGATTATTATCACCCCTCTTGGCTGACAAAGAGAAGGCCTGCACATCTCGACCAGAGCGAGATTGAACCTGGACAAAATGGTACTTTTTCATTTCTCATTTCGGTCCCCCCGGAACCTGGAAAACACAATTTTCAATTACAAATTGTCCGTCAAGAAGGCAGTCAGTTTTTTCAAGTTGGCGGTCAGTTTTTTGACCTAAACATACAGAAACAAGAAGAACAAAAAATAGAGGAAGAAAACGTGGAAGAAGTACTTGGTGAGAAAATATATCAAGAGGAAAGTGAAGGAGTGGTGGAGAAGGCCAAAGAAATAATTGAAGACGTCAGTGACACAGTAGAAGAAATAATAGAAGATTTTGTCGAAGTATTGCCCCCATTTTTTTATGGAGGCGGGTCTTCTCAAACAGAGGGGAGTGAAAATGTGGAAGAGCAAGAGGAGGATGCTGTCGAAGACGATAATCCAGAAGATAGCATCCCTCATATCACAATCACCAATCCGGCTGGCTTGGAAGTGTTTACCAATAATCAGATCTTAACCATCGAAGGAACTAGGAGCGCTGAAGATGTGGATATTTATATCAATGGAGTGCCAAATTCAGTATCATTTTCTTCTGGCACAAACTGGTCTACAGAGATGAATTTGGAAGAAGGAGAAAATATTTTTGAAATTTGGGGAGAAGATAGTGATGAGAATAAGACTGCCGTTTTTTCTTTTTTGGTTGTTTTAGATACTACATCTCCGACAGTTCCCACTATAGACATCATACAGACTAACTTTGTCACTCCCACACTTCAAGTGAGCTGGTCTAGCACAGATGATGGAGTCGGGGTGAGTAGCTACGATGTGGAGTATAAAATTGGCAATGAAGATTGGAGTAGTTTATTTTTACACACCACCACAACAGAGAGTGAAATACAAGTCGAACAACAGCAAGAATATTTTTTTAGAGCTAGAGCTAGAGATGTATTGGAGAATATTTCTGAATGGAGTGGTGACGAAGACAGTGTTTTCTTTGCTGACTGGACAAAAGATGTAGTCATCAACGAGGTGGCTTGGATGGGTACCTCTGCTGTAAAAAATCTATCCAACGACTGTACAAAAAATGAGTGGTTGGAATTGTACAACGGTACTGCAGAGAATATCAATTTGGATTCTTGGGCACTGGGTATACTCTCTCCAAATGGAGATGTCCAAACCATTGAATTATCTGGAAGCATCTTGCCAGAAGATTATTATTTGATCGTGAGGAAGCTCGGTAAGAGGCAAGCTCTGAAAAATATTGAAATTGGTCAAATTTTTGAATCAATTGACATTCCTAACAATGGTGGAAGTCTGGTACTGAAAGATGAATCTGGAAATATCATAGATGAAGTCGACTTTTCCACTGGATGGCCTGGAGGGTCTGTCAGCTCTGGGCCAAATAATAATTTTTATCAACCAATGTCGCGGGTCTCTCCCAATGCGCCTGGAAGTTTGTCGTCAAATTGGGGTACCAGCTCTCACTTATCAATGTTTGGTTCGACTGATAACTGTGGAGAGCTATTTGGTAGTCCTGGTAAAAAAAATAATCAACTTTGGCTACTAAAAAATTTACCATTTTATTATGCTGACTTTTTTGAAAATGGAGAAATGGTTCTTGAGGAAAAACATAGTCCTTATGTCTTAGACTATGGTACAGAAGTGCCGGTCGGGAAAATGATGAAAATAAATCCCGGAGTGACAGTGGTAGGTGCAGGTCCGGATGCTTATTTGCGAGTCACTGGTGATCTGTCTGTAAATGGTACAAGTGAGAAGCCGGTAGTTTTTACTTCAGCTCGAGATTTAGATTATGGAGATTGGAATTTGCCAAATTTTGACCAAGAAGATCCTCGGCCTGGAGATTGGTCACGAATCGAGGTCGAAGAAGGTGGTAGTATCCATATTGACCATGCAGAATTTTTGTATGGAGGATATCCTTTCAAAAAAGGGAATGATTGGGTCTATGGACTCAAAGAGCTTTCTCAAGTGATTAGAGTGTCTTCGGCAAATGCAGATATTAGTAATTCTAAATTTTTGTACAATTATGAATATGATCTCGAACCATACTATAATTCTGTTGTATGGGTCGATACACAAAAAGGTGAGCCTTCTATAATAGATTTTGACAACAATATCTTTGACTCAGGATATGTGGCGATAAACTTGTGGGGTCAAAACAATGGTTTGGAAATAAATTCTACAATTACAAATAATATTATTCAAAATTTTTCTAGTCCAGAAGGCCCCCTTAAATTCATTCATAATTCGCCAACATTAATAGATAATACATTTTTAAATAACATTTTTGATGGTATTTCTGGAGGACATATTTTGGTGAGTGATGCGCAGACAATGGACCCAAGTTTTTCACATATTTATGATGAAATAGAGATATTAGACTCTGGCAGCTTGATCATTCCGGCTGGTACTGAACTGTATATTCGTGTTGGAGGAGGTATAATAAATAGTGGTTTTTTAAATTTTAGCGGCACCAATATTGCTCCTATCAACATATCTGGCTATGGTGGAAGTTGGGGTAACATGACTACTGATGGAGGTGTGCTTTCGGCAAATTATTTGAATATGAAAGGAGGAAGTGGAGCTGAGGGGATGCTTATTTTGGAAAATCAATCTGTAGCCAACATTGAGAATAGTCAGCTTATGGATTCAAGTAGGCCGGGGATTATCTTGCAAAGCACAGGGAGTGAGATTAATTTGAAAAATACAACAGTGGGCTGGAGTACACCTCTGGCAGCAGATGCACCAGATAGTTGGACAACGACTGGGATAGAAATGTTTGGTGGAAGTTTGAGTTTGGACAATGTCACTCTACAAGAGATGACAAATGGGATAATTGGCTATGATGGGGCTATCGCTACTATGATCAATATGTCCAGCAGCAGTTTTATAAATATTAGTGAATTGGATTGGTGGCCTGATGACCTGCTGTAGTCACCAAAATGACTAAAAAATACGTCTAAAAGCGTATTTTTTGTGCACAATTTTTATTGTTAAGTAAGTAAAAAAAGGGTATAATTAAACAAAGTAAGAACTCATATCAAGTTTTTCAAACCCACCAAAATATTAACTTACGAGTAGTGTGAATTAAAATTGATATTTTCCTTATTTTAGCAAAATATGAATTTTCCGCATATCTATTTTCTAAAAATATTTAGCTAAATTAAGCCAAACGAGTCTAATTCACACTACTCGTTAATTAGTGATTAGAAAAATAAAAACATCCTAATAGATATTGGGATGTTTTTTTAGAACTTACATCATTCAGTCGGAAATATATATCTTTGACTTGGCGCCAACTCAGGATCGCAAGCAGCGGCGCTCAAGTCAAAGATATATATTTTTTCCTAAAGCTCAAACGTATAAGTCCTATTTTTTTTGAGAAAGGAATCTTTCCAGAATTGGAAGAGCGGACCTGTGGGAGGGTCCGCTCGTTGTTCGCCGCCGCCCGCCTCCGGAGAGGCAGGCGACGACAGGCAATTCAATCGACGAAGGGGGTGCGGTGGCACCACTCCTTCGTCGAAAGCTGGACGTCGCCGTCCTTCCCCGTCACCTGACGGGTCTGGACGAGACACCCGTCCTCGCCGAGGAAGGTCTCGTAGACCTCCTCGGCGAGGACCGTTTCAAATTCGTCGAGGTAGGTGAGGATTACCCTCACCGGGAGCTCGGCCTGGAGGCCGAACTCGCCCTGGAGGAGCGCCTCGCTCCCCCAGACCTCGACGAGCCACTGCTCGTCGTGTGGGGTGGCGTGGAACTCTACCACGCCGTCCCACAGCCCCACAGCGTTGGCGAAGGGGCCCTCCACCTCGACCGTGGGGTCGTCGTCGACCCCGACATTTGGAGACTCGGGCAGTGCCCGAGTCTCCGCTGCCAGGGGGGGGTGGCCAGTGACCGCCCCCTCGTTGGTTGCCCCCGCCACCTTGGCGGGGGCTTCTGTCGCGACCGGCCCCTCGATTGGGGCCGAGTCACACCCCCCCGCCCAAAGGGCGAGGAGGACCGCCGCCAGAATGGCGGCGGGGCGGCGCTCAATCCACCGGCCGGTGGAGAGCGCCGAGGCACGGGTGTGTCGCACCCGTCCTCCTTCCCCTTGCGGGGGGTGTGTGGAGCTCCCGCCATCATCCCCCGTGGATGATGGCAGTTGCTCCGGTAATGAGAAGCGCTTTTTTTGCAAAGATATTCTCAATACCGGAGCAGGAGAGTCTCCATTCATTTATTCTAGTGAATTTTTGTATCCACAAAGAAAAATCTTAGGACTTACGCCTTTCAGTCGGAGATATATCCCTTTGTCTTGGCGCTAACTGAAAGTCGCAAGCACTAGCGCTCAAGACAAAGGGATGTATTTCCTCCTTATAGCTCAAAGGCGTAAGTCCTGAATCTTTAGAAGATGTCTGTACGTATCAAAGATTCATTTTTGTAGATACAAATCTACCAATGATATTAGTTACTTTCATTGATTTAACAAAAGTATTTTTTCGCTGTGAAATTCTCCGCCAACTGGCGGATCAGACAATCTTCGCTTCAAAAATACTTTTGTTAAATCAATTGGGGAAAATAATTGCCTTGAATTACGAAAACCTGCCTTGAGAGCGAATAAATAAAAGTTATATTCCTCCCCCGCCTTCGGCGGGGGAGGAATATTTCTCTTTTTTCTTCGCAGCAAGTTTAGCTTCGTAATCCAAAGTAATTAATATCATTGGTAAATCCACCAAGAGTTATCAAGGCCCAATTATCCATTATCTAGTATCTCTCAAAAAATATAGTTTTGTCAAGATATGACTAGATAATTGCCCTATTATAAACGAGATGTTTCATGATAGCGGACAGATTTGTCCACTCTTAAAATTTTTTCATTTCTACTATTTTCTAACACATCTCCGATATATGATGGAGTAGAAAATACATCACTATAGAAGTCAAAAAAATCTGGTTCAATAATCAATCTTAGATCATCGAAAATCACTGCTCCACTGTCTTGGGCAGACAAGTCTTCATCAGTCATCATCATTACTTTTATAGAAGCTGTATTGTCTGGGATTTTTTTGTTTTTGGCAAACAGTTGGACTTTTTCGGGATTGCTCCCTGGCACATAAAAGATTTTGTACATTTCATTTATTACTACGCCGGCATCATCCAAAAATTGGATTTTCAATACAGGATCGAGATTGCTCGGCCCACTTTTCACTTTGGCTTCTAGATTGGCCGACAGCCAGCCAAAATTCACCTCTGGAATATCAAGACAATCCAGAGAAACCTCTTGACTTAGACTACCCCCTTTATATATCTGGAAGTGGGGATTTCCGCCAAAGTCAAATAAGCCAACTTTTTTTAGATCATTGGCCTGCCATGATGACAAGTCATTGTCTTTTGCTCCCGGATTCAAGAGATTGGACGACGAAGGATAAGTGACTGAAGCCCTGACAGAATTATAGTTGACAGGATCAATTGTAACGGCACTTTCAGTGCCAACCAAAGTCTCTGCAGGATCAAATGTCCCTTTGGCATACCATTGTATTGCCATGTCTGTCTCTTCTATCTCTGCATCAAGTTCAATTGGGATCTTGGCGAGATAATTCCCAGACCATGGAAGAGGATCAAGAGTAATGGTGTTAAGTTTTAATTTGTTTCTACATGTTGCATCAAAGGTCATCGTTCGGAGACCTTTGGTTTCTTCATTGAAATATTTTGCCAAATTTAATTCTGCTTGGATTGGTCTACTTTTCAAAAAGTATTCGATGTCATCAATTTTTTGTTGCCAAGTTTTTTTCCAATCACTAGCACTTTTATCAGACTCTTCAAAGGGAATAATCCATTTTTCAGCTTGTTTCTCTATCTCTGGATCTATTTTTTGAGCTAGTTCTTCTAGGAGGGGAATCGTATTTTTTGATTTGAAATGAGTATTCAAAAGATCAAGATAACGATTGATGAATTGATGACGAAATGTTTCATTATCCATCATCTTATCTAGGACAAAACCAAATAGAGATGGGGCTGGGCCTTGCCAGTCCACACCACTAAGCACTTCATCAATTTTATTTTGATTAATGGCATTATTGACTCCCACCTGTGCACCAAAAGTAGAGTCTCCATCTTTCAGTACCCAGTGCCAAACATCATGAGAGCTTTCTGTTGATTGCCAAAATTTTATATTGTTGCCAGGCCAATCATTGTTGGATACAAATATGTTCAAGATTGCATAGTCTATAATATTTTCTACATCAACATTATTTTTAATAAAAGAATAAGCAGATCCAGAATCCATGTCATATTCATTGAGAGCATAAAAAAATTCTTCAAAATTTTCATTATGAAATACTCCAATCTCTTCATCTTCTCCAAACTCGACGCTATCTTTGTCAACATTATGATTTGACTCCACATAGTATTGATCTATTCTCTCTCGGAGATTGTAAATACCATAGTATTCTCCATTTACAAATAGAGAAACAGGTATATATTCTTGATTATCTACATTCAACCCTCTACCAAGCACATTTAAGAGAGGATCATTGAGGTGACTAGCTATTGCAGGAGACGCAAAACTACTTTGACTACCACTGCGAAGGACTAGTCTTTTGAAAGTATCAATATTTTTTTCTGGAAAAAATTGGTATTCAAAATTATCAGTCCCATATTTTTCTCTTGCATAAAGGCGAAATGAACCTGGTGGCACATCTGAAAATTTTGCAATACCATTTCTTTTCATTCCGACATTTGCCCGCAATATTGGCTCTCCAGTGGGTGAAAAATACTCAAAATAACCCTGATGTTCATATACATTTTGGTTGGTAGTGTCCAAGACTCCTTTTGCGCCAAACAAATCATGATCTGTGGATATAATAGATACAATAGGAAGGGTAGATTGTTCATTGAAAAAAAATGTCCGATTTACGACTTGACTGGCTCCGCCATTTTCGTCAAATGCTTTGGCACGTATGACCATGGTATCGGTGCCATTGATAGGCTGGGTGTAAAATATGCCGGATTTATCTGGAATAGAGCCATCAAGTGTATAGCGAATTTCCAAATCCAAATTTATCTCGTTATTTTCTGATATCGCTAGCAGCCCCACCCAAAAAGGATTGTATTGGATGCTGCTTGTATCTGAAAACAAAGGAGAAAGCAAGATTTGACTTTCAGCGTTTTCTTCTGCCGGTGTGGGAATGGCAAATGTCGACCAGGTATTGCCTCCGGCAAGTCTGCCGTATGAGATGTCTACAGGCAACTGATCAAAGTATACTTCATCGATGAGAGTGATTCCTGCTGGGTTATAAATACCGACATATTCACCATCTGCATCTAATTTGAATTTTAGTTCATTAGGGTATGGGGGACTATCTCCATTGGCCCACAAGATGCGATATTCATGAGGCCCTATGTCCGGAGTATCGGATGGAATCATGGTCTTGTCTGGATTTTCTGGATCGTCTGTAATCAGGAGATTGGCGATGGTGATCGGCTTGTCTGTAGGGTTGTACAACTCTATCCAATCTGAATAACCTGTGACAGGGTGCTCTAAGGTATTGCCATTGGCAGACATTAGTTCATTTATTACCAAATCTTGCAATTCTCCTTTCACTTGTAACGGAAAAAACACCAATCCGATGAAGAATATCAACATGCTTATTTTTTTACCTATGTATAGGCAATATTTTGTCTTTTTGTTTAGATGCATAAATTTGTCTGTTTTATTTCTATATGATAAAATATACTACATATTGAGTGATAAATAAACAACTCATTATACATATGAAATTGGGTTTTGTCAAGATGCTCGAAAAAATAAAGGAGGAGCAGTCTTTTTTGGTATTGTATAAAAAATTACCATCCTCCTCTTAATTTTTAGGAGATAGAATATTTAACGAGTAGTGTGAATTAAAATTGATATTTTCCTTATTTTAGCAAAATATGAATTTTCCGCATATCTATTTTCTAAAAATATTTAGCTAAATTAAGCCAAACGAGTCTAATTCACACTACTCGTTATTTAACAAAAAGCTATATCCATCAGAACATTTGGTTAATATGCAAGAAAATCCGAAATCAAGCCAACCATTATTTCCAATCCAGGAGGATGGATTGTCTTGGCAAGATAAAGTAAAAAATAATAGAACTACTTTTTTCTTTTCTCGCGCTAATGAGTTGAAGCCTGCCTTCTTCTCATTTTTTGTCTTATTTTCTCTCTTACTATCTTTGTGGCTCTCTGTTTTGGGAAATCCAGACAAGACATTTGCGGCTGACACATATACAATTTGTGCTTCTGGGTGTGATTACACCTCATTAGCTGCTGCACAAGCTGCTTTATTTCCGACTTCTACTGATATCATCTTTGATGTCCAGGGTTCTTATGCCTCTACCACAGAGTCACTCGTGGAGAATAAATTTAGGATGAATGAAAATGGAAGTGGCTCTGTCACTCTTGGGTGTAGTGGTGGCGCTATTATTGGTTCTAGTACTCAGAGGTTTACATTCCAAATTTTTTCATCAAGCAGTATCATTCAGGATTGTTCATTTACAGGAGTGACGATTGAGACAGCTCAAGCTACCACAAAACGAGACATTTCTGTTACTGGTAACACCTTTTCTACTTCCGCCAGTACATCAATTATCTCTTTCGAAGATACTATAGGGACTACAATTTCTAACAATACAGATTTGGGAGGGGTAAATTTGACAAGCTCGACAGATGCTACTATTCAGAGTAATACTATTGATATCATCGAAGATACAGGATTTGGTTCAGGTGTGGCATTGGGTTCTACTTCGGCTGGTCTTTCGGATAATATTCAATTTTTACAAAATACTGTCACCAATAACAATACCGATCTTACTGATTTTGCTTCTTTTTCTTACGGCACCAATTTTTATATTGCCACCAATACATTTAAGGCAGACAGTCTTCCGGCTGTTGGTTCAATTAGCTTTGCTACTTTCATGGATGCCAGCGGTGATCTAGGAGGTAATCTCTTTATACATTCTTCTTCTGCTGGAGCCAATACCAATATAAAGTTACTGACGCATAGTGCCTCTACTAGTACCATAGATACCAATCTGAAGTTTTCACACAATACATTTGTACTGGACACAAATGGTACTGCTTTTAGTTTTGGGGATAATAATGGCACACCGGCAGATCACAATGTCTATGCCACTTCTACCTATAATATATTTTATTCCAATAGTAGCACTGAATCAGGTACAGGATTTTCTGATAGTGGGATAGATGGTACTGGGGATGCCATATTTGCAAATGATTATAATGGGTATTGGAATTTATCAACAAACATTGATAGCTCTACCACCACCATTGGAGCAAATTCGATTCTCTTGGATCCATTTTTTTCAAATACTTCAACATTTGCAACCATTTCTGCCTTTAGTGGCTATTTAGATGCCAATGGAAGTTTGGATATTGGTCACATTGACACTGCTCGGGTGGGTACTATTCCCGTGGGTTCTGCACGGTTGATTGAAAATTATAACCAAGTATCTACTACTATCAGAAGTAGTGATACATTGCAGTTTGACGAAGAAACTCATAGTGCTTTTATGGCAGATGGTTTGTCCAGTGTTACTTTGGAAGGGGTCGGGGCTGACAGTATTATATCTGCTGACACCAATGAACATGCTATTCACGCTAGTTCTACCAGCAATTTGACTATCCAAAATCTTGTCCTCAAAAACGCAAGTAGTAGTGTATATTTGGCTTCCAACAGTTTGGTTTCTTTTGGTGGTACTTGGTATGATGAAGATTTGGCTGGACCTGCTCCAGCTTCTTCTACATTTTTTGCCACTTCCCCCAACTGTCATTTGCAAGGTTTTGCTGCGGATGATACTGATGTCTCAAGCTATACAGATAATGTCAATGATCTTCATTTCGTGGCAGGCAAAGTGCTTAGGAGCAAGCTAACCATCTATATCCCCAATAATGTTGCCTCAAGCTCTGCTTCGGCAACTGCTAATTGTGGTGATGTATCTCCAGCAGTGGGAAATCAGCCACTAACAGTTGATTCTTTTGCCACTAGCGCTTTTTCTAATACAGCTGGATATTATACATATGACTCAAGTGCTGTTTCTGATGCTGGGATGACTATCGTCAAAGGTGATCCACCATATATCAACCGAACAACATATGCCGGGATATATCTGGACAATGCAACTGATAGTACAATAACAAGTGTAACTTCTACAGACAATACTCTCGGGGTTGCTTTCATGGGTTCAGCAGCTACCAACAGTGTCCTAGATAGTATTGTTACATCTTCAATATCATATGATATTTTTTCTAGCAGTACTGGAGACAATATTTTGAAAAATGTTGATTTTACTAATGTCTCTAGTTCTATTTCTGATAGCGGAACAATAGATGTTTATTACAAAGCCAGAGCATATGTAACCAATACTAGTACCAGTGCAATAGATGCTATCACTGTCACTTTGAAAAGCAATGATACATCCATAGCTACTACCACATTGACGACAGCTGCCGATGGATACACCTCTTATAGCTCTTATCTTTTGTCCTACTTTCTATCTTCTCTGAGTATTCTCCAGACAAACGGTGATTATAATCCATATACTATTACAGCAGAGGCTACAGCTGACTATGAAGTGACAACTTCTACCCAAAATTTGGTTAGTCAAAATCAGACAATTTCTCTTGTCATGTCGGACAATGAAGCGCCAGATGTACCGTCTGGTTTGGGGGTTGATAGTATCGCCGTTTCTACTGTCTCTCTTTCTTGGGGGAGTGTAATGAATGTTTCTTTTTATTCAGTTAGTTCTAGTGTCGGTATTACCACCACCACTGCCCTATCCACAGACATTACTTCTCTTACTCCAAATACCACCTATACATTTCAAGTCAGGGCTACAGATAGTTTTGATTATGCCAGTGATTATTCTAGCGGTGTGTCGACTACCACTCTTAGCAGTGTTCCTTCTTCTCTTAGTGTTGGTTCTATTACCAGTGAAAGTCTTACATTTTCGTGGACTGGAGACGGGACAGATTATTATGCTGAAAATATAACACTGGGGACAAATTCCGGTTGGATTACTGATACTACCTATGTCTCTGCCAGCCTGTCTTGCGGTACTAACTATTCTTTTCGAGTAAAAGCAAGAAATTCAGATGGGGTGGAGACTGCCTTTGCTTCTGCTGTTTCTGGAACCACAGATTCTTGTTCTAGTAGCCCACCACCACCTCCCCCCCCAGCTACAGACCCCCCAATTACTAACCCAGATCCCGACCCTGATCCCGACCCTGATCCCGACCCAGATCCAGATCCCGACCCTGATCCAGATCCCGACCCTGATCCCGACCCAGATCCAGATCCCGACCCTGATCCCGACCCAGATCCAGATCCCGACCCAGTATTGGATATTTCATCAGATAATGTAGATCCACAAAATATCCAAGATACTTCTGATAAATCAAGCGTAGGAAATACTAGTCCAAGTGAGGGTAGTTCTAATGTTGGGACTGGCAACACCTCTGGCAGTGACAGTTCTGGTAGTTCTGGATTTTTTGGTGGTGTAAAAAATATCATTTCCGATTTATTTTCTTCAGATGAAAATGAGGATAATGATAATTTGTCACAAGAAGACGAGCCAGTCGTCAAAGTTGTCTTATCGTCTGTTATAAAAAATACTAAGGAGACAATTGAGAAGACAAGAGAGGTGGTGGTTGTTTCTGCCAAAAAAGTACAGGAGATAATAGATAATCCTCAAGTAGAAGAAGTGAATGAAGAAGTCGTAGCACCGGCATTAGTTACTGCTGGAGTAGCCAATGTGGCCGTTGGTTTTCAATTACCACAACTTTTAATTATCTTACGTTATCTTTTTGGGCAACCACTTTTATTATTGCGTCGTTCAAAGCAAAAAGATTGGGGTGTGATTTACAATTCCTTCACCAAACAACCGATCGACCTGGCCAGCATTCGTATTATTGATCTCAAAACAAACCGTGTTGTGCGTTCACAAGTGACTGACTCTAAAGGGAGATATTTTCTTATGCTTGATCCTGGTGAATATAAGATTGAAATAGACAAACCAGAGTATGAAAAGGGTAGTCAAATTTTGGCAGGAGAAATTGAAGATAGCTCTTATGCAAATTTGTACCACTATGGTCAAAAAATGACAATATCTGCCGATAATTCGGTTGTAAATCTAAATATTCCACTTGATCCAAAGGGAAAACAAATATCTACTGCACTGCTACTAAAAGAACACACAAAAAAAGTTTTTCATATAGTTGGAAGCACTATTGGATTGTTTGTAAGTGTTGTTTCTCTAATTATTTCTCCACAGCCTGCCATAGCTGGTTTGGTGTTGCTTCATATTGTGTTTTACATAATGTTTCGTGTTTTGTCCAGAAAACCAAATAGTGATAAGTTGGGGATTGTCTTAGAATCAAATTCTCAAAAAGCATTAGGCCGCGTTGTGGTAAGGGTCTTTGATTCTGCTTATAATAAATTAGTTGATACTATCATTACAGATCGAAAAGGCCAGTATGCTTCTTTGGTTGGGCCAAGTAAATATTATGTGACATACGAAAAACCAAATTATCTTCATAAGAAAAGTGAAGATATAGATTTTTCAAGCAAGGAAACCAACGGTCTGGGAGGGATAATTGCTCGCAATGAAAAATTAGACCCGCTAGATAGTGATAAAATTGACAACAAGCCAACCAAGATTAATATGGCCAAAAAAATAAAGAATAGTGGCAAAAAGATAGAAGAAAATAAAAGCCAATCCAAAGATATTTCTAAGGATGATGATATTGATTTTGATAAAATGCGAGAAATTGCACAATATGGCAAGGAAGATTCTTGATTTCTGAAGCAGAATATGCAGAATAAATTTTTTTGTTTTGAATGTTGAATATAGTAGAATATATCTATATTCAACATTATGTATTCTTCAGCTCAATATGAAGTTCAATGTACTAACAATTTTTCCAGGTATTATCTCGGATTATGCTAGTGAGAGTATTCTTGGTCGTGGCCAGAAATCTGGAGTTATAAAAATAAATTCAGTCAATATTCGTGACTTTGCAGAAGATAAGCATAAGACAGTGGACGATACACCGTATGGTGGGGGAGCGGGTATGGTGATGAAACCTGAGCCAATTTATAGGGCTTTAAAATCGGTCGATGCCATTCCATTTTCCAAGGACAATGGTCTTAGTAAGTTGAAAAAAATATTTACGGGAAAATTGAAAAATAAAAAAAGGACAATATTACTTTCTCCCCGAGGGCGACAATTCGATCAACGATTGGCTGAGAAGTGGAGTAAATTTGATGAACTCACTTTTATTTGTGGTCGTTATGAGGGTGTTGATCAGCGCGTCACTGACCATATGGTTGATGAGGAGGTTTCCGTCGGACCATATGTTCTCGCTGGTGGAGAGCTCGGAGCTTTGGTTATGATTGAAGCTGTGTCTCGTTTGGTGTCTGGGGTTTTGGGTAATAAAGATTCTCTCAAAGACGAAACTCACAATATTGATTTGGATTCTGAATATCCTCAGTACACAAAGCCTTCAGATTTCAAAGGCTGGAAAGTGCCAGATATATTGTTGAGCGGCGATCACAAGCTTATTAGAGATTGGCGCAAAAAGCAGTCAAAATAGTTCATTCGGCGTAGCCTGAAAGGTGAAGACGGAATGATCATAAAAGAATAGAAGAGTGGAGAAATAGTGATAGAGATTGAGTTAAAATATATACTTATCTCAGCCAATTATTTATCCCCAAGAGTGTGTATAAGATAGCCCTTGACAGTAATCTATTATTCCTATATAATCTCGAAGCAACTAAATAAACTCCCTTACAATCAACTTTACCTAAGTCTACACTAAATCGGTGAAGATACTGGGCAAAGAAAGAGTAACGAAATTTTGTACCTGAGAAGTTCAAGTACAAAACACCGTTCCTCTTTTTTCTTTAGTCAAAAAACCTGCCTGTCGGTCTTCGACTCTGAGGCTCAGACTGAAGAGCAGGCAGAAAGAAAAGAGGATGTTCATTACAATCAAAACTAAACAACCAATAAAAAGTAAGGTTTGCAGTACCTACGGGTACGGCAAATAATTCACATTATAAATGTGGTAAAAACTATAACGAGTCTATTTCTAGAGTCAAAACAAATTTCAAATTCTCTGACGGATGTCAGAGAAATCTCAATTATATTGAGAGTTTGATCCTGGCTCAGGACGAACGTTGGCGGCGTGTCTAAGGCATGCAAGTCGAGGGATCGGATAGGTGCTTGCACTTATTACGGACCGGCAAACGGGTGAGTAACACACTAGTAACCTACCTCTGAGTCGAGCATAGCCCACCGAAAGGTGGATTAATACTCGATGGTTATGGGGGGACATATGTCATTCCCATATAAAGATTTATCGCTCAGAGAGGGGCTTATGGCTGATTAGCTTGTTGGTAGGGTAAAGGCCTACCAAGGCTGCGATCAGTAGCAGGCGTGAGAGCGTGACCTGCCTCACTGGGACTGAGACACTGCCCAGACTCCTACGGGAGGCTGCAGTCAAGAATATTCCGCAATGGACGAAAGTCTGACGGAGCGACGCCGCGTGCAGGAAGACGCCCTTCGGGGTGTAAACTGCTTTTATTAGGGAAGAATTTGTGACGGTACCTAATGAATAAGAGGTTGCTAACTCTGTGCCAGCAGCAGCGGTAATACAGAGACCTCAAACGTTGTCCGGATTCATTGGGCGTAAAGCGTCCGCAGGTGGTTTGGAAAGTTGATGGTCAAATCCTGGTGCCCAACATCAGGACTGCTGTCAATACTTCTAGACTAGAGGTTGGAAGAGGCAAGCGGAACTATCGGTGTAGTCGTAATAAGCGCTGATATCGATAGGAACACCAAAGGCGAAGGCAGCTTGCTAGTACATACCTGACACTCATGGACGAAAGCGTGGGTAGCGAAGGGGATTAGATACCCCCGTAGTCCACGCCCTAAACGATGTGCACTAGGTATTGGGAGTATCGACCCTC
Organism: uncultured Gammaproteobacteria bacterium; assembly: GCA_964344965.1. Lineage (GTDB taxonomy): Bacteria > Patescibacteriota > Patescibacteriia > Magasanikbacterales > UBA922 > UM-FILTER-37-12. The sequence goes on from CAYFPJ010000003.1 coordinate 91,787, forward strand.
CCAGTGCCGTTGAAAAAAGCTAACGCGTTAAGTGCACCGCCTGGGGAGTACGGCCGCAAGGTTAAAACTCAAAGGAATAGACGGGGACCCGCACAAGCGGTGGATCATGTGGTTTAATTCGATGATACGCGGCGAACCTTACCAAGGCTTGACATATAGCTGCAAGCCCCTAGAAACAGGGGCCCCTTTCGAAGGTGCTATACAGGTGCTGCATGGTTGCCGTCAGCTCGTGCCGTGAGGTGTACCCTTAAGTGGG
>CAYFPJ010000004.1:0-76169 GCA_964344965.1 uncultured Gammaproteobacteria bacterium
CCCATCTTCGATGGGATGGTGACCACTGACTTCGTCAGTGGATTATGGGGGTATTGAAAATTTCAAATTGTAAATTATGAATATACTACTAATAGGTTCTGGCGCCCGCGAGCACGCTATCGCTAGAGCCATCAAAAAATCCAAGCACCCAAATAACTTGTTTTGCTTTGGTTCCAGTCGCAACCCCGGTATTCTTGAAGCAGCCAAAGATTATACTGTTGGAAAATTAACTGACGTCAGTTCAATTGCCAATTTTGCTCGTGAAAAAAATATTGATTGGTCTATCATTGGGCCTGAGGCACCTTTGGAAGTAGGGGTTGTGGATGAATTAAACAAAATTGGTATTTCTTCTGTCGGACCAACCAAGCAGTTGGCTCAACTAGAAACTAGTAAATCATTCACTCGTAACTTACTTACTGAATTTGGCATCCCAGGTTGTCCAAAGTTTAGATATTTTCAAAATTTAGATGGAGTTAAGGAGTTTTTAGCTGAACTCGGTGAACTGTATGTTATCAAAGCTGACGGACTGATGGGAGGTAAAGGTGTTAAAGTAGCGGGAGATCATTTGCACAATCATGAAGAAGCACTGATTTATTGTAGCGAGTTAGTCAACAAAGGTAGTGCTTTTGTAATTGAAGAAAAATTGATTGGCCAAGAATTCTCCCTGATGAGCTTTTGTGATGGCGAACATCTCACCCATATGCCGGCAGTCCAAGATCACAAACGAGCTTTTGTTGGAGATACTGGACCAAATACTGGCGGGATGGGAAGCTATTCTGATAGTGACCACAAATTGCCATTTCTTACTGACCAAGATATCAAGCAAGCGCACGAAATAAATTCTGCTGTAGCGAGAGCTTTATTTGGCAAGTTTAGTCAAGGTTACAAAGGTATTCTATATGGTGGTTTCATGATCACGAAAAATGGTGTAAAATTGATAGAGTATAATGCTCGCTTTGGTGATCCGGAATGTGAAAACGTGCTGTCAATTTTAAAAACTGATTTTGTAGAGATTTGCCAAGCAATTATTAATGGCAGTTTAAACAAAATAAATGTTGAGTTTGAAGAGAAGGCTACAGTTTGTAAGTATGCCGTACCCAATGGTTACCCAGACAATCCAGTAAAAAATGAAAGGATTGATGTTTCAGCTGTCCAAGATAAAAATAGTTTGTATTATGCAGCTGTTGATGCTCGTAAAGATGGTCTGTATGAAACTGGATCACGAACCATTGCTGTAGTAGGTGTTGGAGATACTATTTCTGATGCAGAAAGAATTGCAGAAGAGGAAATAAATAAAATTAAAGGACCATTATTTCATCGCGAGGATATTGGGACCAGTGAACTTTTGCAGAAGAAGGTTAATATGATGAAAAAAATTTTATAACAAAACAACGCAACCCACCACCTGTCCTCCTCCCTTAAAAAGGGAGGAGGGACGCTCTAATACGTTTGAACTATACAGTAAGTTCTCCCTCCCTTTTTCCACCCCAGGCGGATCCGTCCTCTGGCGGATAAGGGAGGGAGACAGGAGGTGAGTTGCGTGGCAGAATAAAAAATATGGAAGAAATAATCAAATTAATAATACTATTTATAGGTGGTATACTCGCCGGTCTTTATGGTTCCAATGTCGGTAGTGGTGCTTTGGTTACATTCCCTTTGATGATACTTTCTGGATTACCCACCCAAATAGCTATAGCCACCAACAGAATGGGAGCTGTTTTTTTGGAATTTAGTAGCGCTCTTAAATTTTTTAAAGAAAAGAAAGTAAAACTAAAACTTGGGTTAGTCTTTGGTGCTTTCGCAGCGGCTGGATCATTTATTGGTTCGAACATCGTAATACAAGTAAATGAAAAATATCTAAACCTGATCATAGCTATAGTTTTCTTTGTATTATTTTTAATAATGTATAACAAGAAAAAAATTGGTATTCAAGAAAATGAGTTAAGTCAAAAAAAGTTAATCAAAACTGGAATATTTATATTTTTGTTAGGAATCTATGGTGGCTTTTTTGGCGGAGGATTTGGAACTTTTATAATGTTTTTATTAGTGCTATCTGGATTCACTTTTATAAAAAGTGCTGGCTTAGGAAGGGTGATAGGCTTTATCATGTCCCTTACCGCCACAATAGTATTCGCTATAAACGGGATGATAGACTACCCATATGCTATTAGCGTCGGTCTTGGTAGTGCGGTCGGGGCTTGGGTTGGTGTGAGCATTGGTATTAAAAAAGGAAATAAATTCATAAAGACTTTATTTATAATTATTGTCTTTATTACAATTATAAAATTATTGATGAAATTTTTTGGTATTAATATCTTATGATAAACTTAGCAGTACTAGGCTCCACCAAAGGCACAGACCTCCAAGCCATCATCGACGCCATTGAATCAGGCGAACTTAATGCAAAAATTCAACTAGTAATCAGTAACAAAAAAGATGCTTACATTCTTGAACGAACCAAAAAACATAATATCCCAGCAATCCACATACCAAAACTAAAACAAGAATCCCGTGAAGAATATGACCAAAAAATAATAGACCAATTATCCAATAATCAAATAGATCTAATAATCCTCATAGGATACATGCGCATCCTCTCCCCCACTTTCGTCCGTAGTTATTCCAAAAAAATCATCAATGTTCATCCTTCGCTCTTACCCAAGTTTGCCGGTGGTATGGATACCAATGTCCATGAGAAAGTTCTAAAAGCTGGTGAAACTGAATCTGGCTGTACGATTCATTATGTAGATGAGGGATTAGATACTGGAGAGATTATTTTACAGAAAAAATGTCAGATTGAACCTGGTGAGACTGTGGAGAGTTTGAAGGAGAAAGTGCAAAGGTTGGAAGGAGAAGCTTTTATAGAAGTTATAAAATCATTACAACACAATACCCTCCCCCTACAAGGGGGAGCTGGAGGGGGTCTTTAGCGAGAAAGATGATGTAGTGTCATTGAGTACTGCTTTTCAGTCTTACTTGCTAAAGACCCCTCCTTACCTCCCCTTATAGGGGAGGGACTAATCCTTTCAAAATATATGAACAATAATCTTACCCAACCAACCCGAGCCCTCATCTCCGTCTCCAACAAAACAGGAATAACAGAATTTGCTCAAAAACTTCATGAACAAGGTGTAGAAATCATCTCCACCGGAGGAACATTCAAAAAATTGCAAGAAGCTGGCATGCCAGCAGTAGAAATATCTGACTTCACAGGTTTCCCAGAAATGATGCAAGGGCGCGTAAAGACTCTTCACCCTCTGGTCCACGGTGGAATTCTTGGTTTACGTGATGATCATGCTTCTGAGGCAGAACAAAATAATATCAAATGGATTGATCTTGTCGTTTGTAACCTCTACCCCTTTGCCGAAACTATTGCCAAGCCAGATGTAACAGCAGAAAGTGCCATAGAAAATATCGACATAGGCGGCCCTAGCATGATCCGCTCTGCTGCAAAAAATGTGGGCTGGGTCACTGTGGTAGTAGATCCCTCTGACTACACTCCTCTACTAGAAGAAATTTCAAGCGACGGGATTACTTTTGAAACCAGGTCAAATTTGCAAGCCAAGGCATTCCGACATACTGCTAGCTACGATGCCATTATTGCCAATTATTTTACCAAAGAAAAATTCCCAGAAGATTTGTCACTAACTTATAAAAAATCATACGAACTACGTTATGGAGAAAACCCTCACCAAGAAGGATCAGTTTATCAAGAAATAAATAATACAGATCACAACTTGCTCAATGCTGAAATTATCCAAGGGAAAAAACTATCTTATAATAACCTTGGTGATGCAGATGGAGCACTCGCAACTCTGAAAGAATTCACAGAACCAACTTGTGTAGTCGTGAAGCACGCCAATCCATGTGGTGTAGCAACTGGCTCAGACATGCTCGATGTTTTCAAGCGTGCCTATGCTGCAGATTCACTTTCAGCTTTTGGTGGCATTATTGCAATTAACCGTGAATGTACTGTTGACATTGCTGAAGAAATTATCAATGTCTATGCTGAAATTGTCCTAGCTCCAAGTTATGAAAATGCAGCACTAGAGATATTAGCAAAAAAGAAAAAAATGAGAGTCCTAGCTCTTGGAAAAAATTTTTTTTTCCTTGTGGGGGGAGGTCAGGAGGGGGTTACATCCCGCCAAGAACTAAAATATATAGATGGTGGCCTCTTGGTTCAAGATGTGGATCAACAAGTAATAACTAAAGAAGAACTTACATTCCCCACAGAAACAAAGCCAACAGAAGAAGAAATAAAAACTATGCTCTTTTCTTGGAAAGTCCTCAAGCACGTCAAATCCAATGGAATTTTACTAGCCAAAAACAATACCACCACTGGCATTGGCATGGGACAAGTCTCTCGCGTAGATGCCGTCAAATTAGCCATTAGAAAAGCCGGAGAGGATGCCACTGGCTCAATCCTAGCTAGTGATGCCTTTTTCCCTTTTCGAGACAATATAGATGAAGCTGCCAAAGCTGGGATCAAAGCTATTATCCAGCCTGGGGGATCAATCCGCGATGAAGAAGTGATTGCTGCTTGCAATGAGCATGGGATTGCAATGGTGTTTACGGGGAAAAGGTGTTTCAAGCATTAAAATAAAATTCTCCTCCTACAAGGGGGAGCTAGAGGGGGTCTTTAGCGAGAAAGATGATGTAGTGTCATCTAGTACTGCTTTTCAGTCTTACTTGCTAAAGACCCCTCCTTACCTCCCCTTATAGGGGAGGGATTTTTTTAATCTGCTTTATAGTTGGGTGCATTATCAAAACCTCTGAGATCATGCGGATGACTTTCTTTCAAACCGGCCCCAGAAATTTTGACAAAATGAGCACGCTGTTGTAATTCTTCAATAGTCCTCGCTCCATTGTAACCCATCCTACTTTGTAATCCTCCGGCAAGCTGGTATAAAATACGATCGACTGGGCCTTTGTAGGCTACTCGCCCACTGACTCCTTCTGGCACAAATTTATTTTTCTGATTGATGTCAGCTTGACCATAGCGATCTTTGCTACCATGCTCCATGGCCTCCAGACTACCCATTCCGCGATAGATCTTATACATTCGACCGTCTATAAATTGGACTCGGCCTGGTGACTCATCTGTCCCAGCAAACATATTACCCATCATTACACTGTCTGCACCAGCCGCTAGAGCTTTTACAATGTCACCAGAAGTTTTGATTCCTCCGTCTGCAATTACTGGCACTTTTCGTTCTGACTCAAATACTCCTCTTACTACCTCCATGATGGCAGAGAGTTGTGGTACGTCAATACCAGCCACAATTCGTGTTGTGCAGATCGAACCAGGACCAATACCAACTTTGAGTGCATCTGCTCCAGCAGCTATCAGAGCCTGAGCTGCTTCATAGCTGGCAATGTTGCCGGCAATGATTTGTTGATTTGGGTATTTTGATTTTATTTTTTTGACAGCACCGATCACTCCTTCAGAATGCCCATGGGCAGTATCTACTACCAACACATCTACCCCGGCAAAAATGAGGGCTTCGACTCTCTCTAGACCTGCGGGACCAACACCCACTGCTGCTCCGACACGCAATTGTTTATTGCTATCTTTGACTGCATTTGGGAATTGATGATTTTTTTCAATATCTCTTCTAGTGACCATACTGACCAGTTTTCCTGATTTATCTACAATACATAGCGTACGCAGTCTATTTTCCCGGATCATCATGTTGGCATCATCCAGACTAATCCCCTGCTTGGCAACGATCATATCTTTGACAAAAATCATTCTGTCTCTTACAGACAGGCCAGCATCATTTGGTATAAAATAGTCAACATCACTTATAAATCCAACCAACTTGCCATCAGGGTCTACTACTGGATTTTTTTTGAAGCCCATCTCTCTTCTCAAATCTATCACCTTCTGAATTTTATCATCAGGATGTACGACCATTGGGTCTTCTATAAATCCGTTTTCAAACCTTTTTACAGCTCTTACTTTTTTGGCCTGGATATCTATTGGTAAATTTTTATGAATAATACCAATCCCGCCAGCCAGAGCCATGCTGATGGCCATCTTTGCTTCTGTCACAGTATCCATCGGAGCACTGATGAAAGGTAAGTTCAAATTAATTTTGTTAGTAAGTTTTGTTTTTAAAACAGCATCCTTGGGCAGGATGCTAGACTCCTGCGGTACCAGGAGGACGTCGTCGAATGTGAGGGTTTCAGAGAATTGGGGGAACATAAGGGAAGAATTTGAAATTTATAATTTGAAATTTTTAAACAATACTACAATTTTTAATTTATTAGTGGATCAAACAAACTTTAAAATTGGAAAATTAATTCAATAAAAGTAAATTTGGTTTAAGTAAGACTTCATCGGGCCATCCCCGCAGCAAGCTGCGGGGTATTGGCAGAAAATCTTATTTCAACCAATGTTAGTTTTCACTTTTTCGATGCAAGCATCGAGGAATAAAACCGCTTAAAGATTTAAAATTGTTTTTAAATTGAAAATTTCAAATTATAAATTTATATGCTATATTATACCTACTTTTTACCATTTCCCTCTACCTATGTCAAACAAATATATAGCCATTCTAGACTTCGGCTCCCAGTACACTCACCTCATTGCTAGGAGGGTAAGAGAACTCGGTGTAAAATCTGAAATTCTCCCCAATGATATAGATTTTTCTGATCTAAGAGAAGCTTCTGGGATCATTCTTTCTGGCGGACCAAGGAGTATTGTTCGCGAGGAGAAATTAAAAATAGATGAACAAATTTTTGATTCAGGAATTCCTATTCTGGGACTTTGTTATGGACATCAGCTCATTGCTGATTTTTTTGGTGGTGAGGTAGAGTCAGGAACTTCGCGAGAATATGGTGTAGCTGAGTTAAAGCTGTCAGACTCTCCTATTTTCAGTGGCATTATCTCCCCTTCTACAGTTTGGATGAGTCATGGTGATCATGTTGGAAAATTACCAAACAATTTTATCCAAATCGCTACGACTGGAAATGATTCTGTAGCAGGGATGATGAATGAGGAAAAGAAAATATACGGTTTCCAATTTCATCCAGAAGTTCATCACTCAAAGCACGGTATGAAAATGCTAGAAAATTTTGTTTTCAATATTTGTCAGACAGAAAAAAACTGGACAGTAGACTCTATGCTAAGCAATCTGCAAGATCAGATAAAAAAAGAAGCTGGTGATAAAAATGTTTTCCTCCTAGTCAGTGGTGGGGTAGATTCTACAGTTTGTTTTGCGCTTTTGGAAAAAACACTAGGCACAGAACGAGTCTATGGTCTGCACGTAGATCATGGTTTCATGCGAGAAGGTGAATCAGAAGAAGTGAAGAATGCTTTAGTTACTATCGGACTCGACGATCTACATATTTATAATGCTGAAGATCATTATTTATCAGCTCTATCAGGAATAATAGATCCAGAAGAAAAAAGAAAAATCATTGGTGAAAAATTTATTGACATTGTAGAAGATGTCATGGCAAAAATGAATTTTGATGAAAACCAATGGCTGCTTGGTCAAGGAACAATTTATCCTGATACTATAGAATCTGGTGGAACGAAGAATGCTGATAAGATAAAGACCCACCACAACCGCGTAGACAGAATTCAAAAAATGATAGCAGAAAATAAAATCATCGAACCGATCAAAGACCTCTACAAAGACGAAGTACGCGAAGTTGGTAGAGCATTAGGCTTACCAAGCGAACTAATCGACCGCCACCCCTTCCCCGGCCCCGGCCTAGCAATAAGATGCCTCTGTTCAGAAGGTAAACATGGAAGCGTAGATTCAATTCCTCCCCCTATTAGGGGGAGGCGAGGAGGGGGTCTCGTGGGTAGTCCTCAAACTCCACAAATTTACAAACTTCCAATAAAATCCGTCGGCGTCCAAGGCGACGAACGCTCCTATGCTCATCCGGCACTACTAATGACAAAAAAGATAGACTTTGCAGAGATAGAAAAGATTGCTCCCCAAATCACCAATGAGCACAAAGATATCAATCGGGTGTTGATTCCAGTCTTTGGAGATCTGGAAAAAATACAGCAATCAAAAATGTATACAGCAGATTTGAACAAAAAAAGAACTGATTTACTTAGAAAAATCGACAAAATGGTCAATAAGTACTGTAATGTTGATCCTCTATTTTATAAAATCTGGCAAATGCCCATCATTCTCGTCCCCTTTGGCTATCATCATGGCGAGTCAATTGTTCTCCGGCCATTTGAATCAAGAGAAGTTATGACAGCCTCTTTTGGAAAATTAAGTGAAAAAACAATTCAAAAAATAATTACTTATCAATTAATCCTGGACAACATTGATTTTGTATTTTATGATGTAACTAATAAACCGCCGGGAACTATTGAGTGGGAATAGTTGGTAATTTTTAATTTACAATTTTGAATTATCAAATTTTTTCAACAAATAAAAAAATATGCCAAAACCTAAAAAAGGTTGGGAACATCCAGCATGGGAAGAAATTAGGGAAGAAGAAAGAGAAGATTCTCCTAAATTTAGGATGATACAAGCACGCGCAGATGTTTCAATGTATGACGGCAGACGTTACATCTGGCTGCTTGGGAGACTCACCAAAAAATATAATGGTGACAAAAATGCTGCCTACGAAGAGATGGTAAGAAGAGGATATTATGAAGAAAGAGCTCCCGAAGAAAGATATATGGAGCCCTCCCTGGAAGAAACTATAGAAGAAGGAAAGTGTCACCACCAAATAGAACAAGTAGAAGAAAGGGGGGGTTATAAAAATTCAAAATTCTCTGATGAAAAATTTAAAAATGGTTATATTTTTCTATACAAAGACATAGCATTGATTGATTTGGAAAACTACGAGCCGGGTGATGATGTTCGAGTTGAATTTTATAATACAGAAGGTGAGATCACCCGCTCTTCATTATTGACCTTAAATGAAATAGACCTCTTGTTATACTCAGACAATACTGCAAACTACACAAGAGATAGTCATGAACTACCCCCTCTTCCGGATAGTCTGGAAATACTAAAAGAGCACTTGTCATTTCCTGATAGATTGGTACCAATAAAAAAACCGCTTGCAGAAAAAATAAGAAATATAAAATTTAAAAAAACAAACTTTGACGTATCAGAATACCAAAGAGGGTTGATTTTTTTATACAGAGGTCTATATCTTATTTCGCTCACTAATTTTTGGTCCAGTGGAAAACTAGAAATGGAATATATTTATGATAGAGGTGAAAAACACAAACCATATAGAGATAATAAAACAGTCTATCGAGATAGCCCAAAATTAAATAAGAAAAGAGCAGCCTATAAAAAAACAACCCCAAGAGAGGAAGTGCCAGACACTGACACAAGTAGGTACAAAAGATTATACCAAGAGATAGACCCCAAAGAAATCGATAAAACAATTGATGGAGAAAGCTGGCCATATATTAAGGATTTATAAAACCAATATGATAAAAGCCGACACAAGAAGAGGGGGGAAAGAAAATGATGAAAAAATACGACCTAAAGACGCAGGGCTTCCAGAATCAATATTAAACCTACCCTCTTCTGGATCTCACCAAGAATATGCTCCATCCCGAAGAATGACAGGAAACAAGGAGCCATCGCCTGGCATATCCTTGCCAGATGATTTTATCAAGCCTCAAAAAAAACCAAAAGATGATAAAGATCCAAAACGGCCAACAGCCCCCCCTTCTGATGAACAAGTAGTTACATCTCAAGTTCTCTCACTAATAAAAGAATTACACAGAGATGTAACAGGTATTTCTGATCAGATGAAAGGTACTGGTCAAGCCATGAAGGAAGGAGAGGATGTCACTGTTGATAGAGATGAAGGGCATGGTAGACCTTCTCATGTAGAAGAAGCACCATCTCGCGCTGTAGATTACGCTGAACGCAAACGTCTTGAAAAATTCTGGGACTATCTAAAACAAATAAGGTCAAAAAGAATACCAGACTTAGATTCTCCTAAAAATTCTGACAGACCAAAAGCAACCAAAAAACCTGATGTAAATCCAAATATTCTAAACCGTGAATTACCACCATTACCAGACAGTTTGGAAGTACTAAAGACAGATCTAGAATTTCCTGATACACTTACTGCAGTGAAAGAACCTCCAAAAGAAGACGGATGGAAAGACATGCTAAAAACTACGAATTTCAGTGAAGATGAATATAGAAGAGGTCTAGTCTTCTCCTACAGAGATACAGTACTTATCTCACTTGTCAATTTTTGGAAAAATAAACCTGGAGATACAATAGGGTTGGTAAGAGTAGAATCTATAAATGAAGTAAAATCTAATGATTCTGAGTTTGATGAAACTACAGAATATAAGAAATTATATGATAAAGTGGATCCAAAAAAAATAGACTCCTTAGTAGACACTATTAACGATCCAGAAGGAATAAAATTATGGCGATTGGCAAAACAACGTGGCTAGTAATAATACTCTGTTTTATCACTGTCGGGTGTACAACTCCGCGTGATTTTGTGCGTGAAAAAATGGAAAAAAAATACCAAAACCGCAGTGAGAATGCACATGTCAATAATCTCAAAAAATGCGATGTCCAAAAATTTACTGTCTCACCTGTAGAAATATCTTATCTTGATCATATCATCCCACTTGGAAACCTCAACCCGCCAGAGCACACACTTCCCACAGAACACACTTATTGGCATTTGACTAAAAGTGATGTGGAATTACTGGCTCCAGGAGATATCAGGATTGTCCGTCTCACCAGCAACACGGATACAGACACAGGAGAGACAGATTATGGAATGCACTTTGCTCTTTGTGAAGATGTGTTTGGTTATTTCTTACATGTCAAAACATTAATACCAGAATTACAAAACATACTAGACAAAGAAGGATGTGATAATTTCCAAGAATATAGTCATTATCAATATTGTTCAAAGAGTGTAGACCTCCAAGTACCAGCCAGAACCAAACTGGGGACAGTGGGAAATCAACAGCAGACTAATTTTGATTTTGGATTATATGATGAATCTAGAGAATTAGAATACGCCAACAAAGATCGTTATGAAGGTAGGTCAAGATATATTGCTTGCCCGTTAGATTATTATGAAGAAGGTCTAAAAAACCAGCTCTACAAAAAGCTGGATCGCACTGATGGTAGTTGTGGCACTCCTATGCAAGATATTGCCGGCACATTGCAAGGCAACTGGTTTTATGTCGAAGATGGATTTTATCCTCATGGTTGGACAAAGCAGCTAGCCTTTGTACCAGACAATATGGATCCGAGCAAAAATGTATTGTCTCTAGGTGGACCTATCAAACCTCCGATAAGGAGTGAATTTACTCCCATTACAAGTGGAGTATTCAATCGACAATTTAGCGATGTTACCCCAGATGAAACAATCTACTGCTATGAAACACCAAATGGACATGACAGAGTGATAGTTCTAATGATTGATGAAAATAATATAAAGGTGGAAATGCAAAGTATGGAATGTGATGATAATCTGAAATTTGATAATGAGACTAGGTACGTTCGATAAAAACGAATGGGAAATGGAACACAGATGACACGGATTAAATAGATTAACACGGATAAAATACGTGCTAATCCGTTCGATCCGTGTCATCTGTGTTCCATTTCCTAAACTAGCTATCACCCAATCCTTCCAAAATCTGCTCCGCATGATTTCCAGTCTCTACTTTCTTAAATATTTTGATAATTTTTCCTTTTTCATCGATCACAAAAGTAGTCCGATGAGTCCCCTGGTAAGTCCGGCCCATAAATTTCTTCTCACCCCACACTCCATATTTCTCCACAATTTTCTTATCTTCGTCAACAATTAAATCAAAGGGTAAATCAAACTTCTCACTAAACTTCTGGTGAGATTTTTGATTATCGGTACTGACCCCCAAAACAACAAAGCCTTTCTTCTTGAGAAGCTCATAATTATCTCGCAAGTTACAAGCCTCTTTGGTGCAGCCTGGAGTATTATCTTTGGGATAAAAAAATAAAATAACTTTTTTGCCAATAAAATCTGCAAGAGAAATCTTTTCTCCATTTTGATTTAGGCCAGAAAATTTTGGTGCTTTGTCTCCTTGTTTTAGATGTGTCATAAGTATGTTGTGTTGATTAGCTAATTTCTCCCCCTTTAGAAGGGGGAGTTAGAGGGGGTTGCCTTGTTTAGCCCGGCAACCCCACCCTAGCCCTCCCCTTCTAAAGGGGAGGGAATAAAATCTAAGTTAGTTTTCAATTCACTCAAAATCCCTTCCAACTCCTCTATCGACTTCACTCGTACCAAGCGAGCACGAAATTCTTTGATCCCCGGAATAGGCATCGGCATACGTGAACTTTTGAAATACCAAGAAAGATGTTTCCGGAAGGTGACAATGGTTGTTTTTTCCAAATCTTCTGCAGTGACACCTTCACTCCTATTCCTCGCAGACATGGCCCGCACTTTGGCTTGATTCTTCACATGTAGTTTTGCGTGCTCAAGAATTATAGGGATACGTTCATTAATTGATATAGGCAGTTGATCGGAAAGATCCTTCGCCTGCGGCTCAGGATGCCCCAAGGCGCTCTTGGCTTGTTTGAAGAACCAAGGATTACCAAGAGCACCTCTAGCAATCAAAACTCCATCTGCTCCAGTTTGCTCTAGACATTCCCAGACCTGTGCAGGCTGATGGATGTCTCCATTGGCAAGCAGTGGGACAGTGGCAATCTCTTTGGCCTGGCGAATCCTCTCCCAATCTGACACACCTGAATAACCCTGGGCTTTGGTCCGGCCGTGGATAGTGATAAGCTCTGCGCCAGCTTCTTCCATCGCTGGGATGAAGGTTTTGAATCTATCTGGATCACTCCAGCCTAGGCGGATCTTCACTGATAATGGTGTCTCCCCTATCTCTTTTTTCATGGCTTTCACAATACTCGCTGCCAAATCAGGTTCTGTCATCAGAGCACAGCCATTGAAATTTGAAGTAAGCTTGTAGACTGGACAGCCCATATTGATGTCGATTCCTTCTGGATTGGCGTGCTCCATGACTATTGCAGCAGCTCTCGCCATAGTCTCTGGGTCTGCCCCAAAAATCTGCTGGACTATAGGTCTTTCTTCTTCTACAAAGTCTGTCATCCCAAGCGTTTTTTCATTATCACGAACTAGGGCCTCGCTAGAGACCATTTCTCGGAATACAATATCAGCTCCACCGATCTTACGGACAATCTGACAAAATGCTGAGTCTGTCATATCTGCCATGGGCGAGAGGGCTAATATTGGTCTATTTTTTGATTGTATATTTTGTATCCAATTGCTCATAATCAAAAAGGGCTCTTTATATTTTTCAAGGCGGGATTTGTTACTTTTGTATAAATTTGAGTTGTCCGGATGTTTGTATGTCCAAGTAATTCCTGTACATATCTAATGTCTACTCCATTTTCAAGCAGATGCGTGGCAAAACTGTGGCGCAGTGAATGAAATGTGGCCTTTTTTGAAATACCAGACATTCGGAGAGCGTTTTCAAATATTTTTTGAACACTTCGCACTGCCATATTTCCTCCCCTATTGCTGACAAAAAGATACTCATCAGCAGTTCTTCCGGCTATCATAGAACGTAATTCAGAGACCAACTTGTCAGGAAGAACAGTGATACGATCTTTTTTGCCTTTTGCCTGTTTAATATGAATGGATAATTGTTCTGGATCTATATCTCCTACTTTTAAATTAACCAATTCGCTGATCCGTAGTCCAGCGGCATAAGATAGTGAGATAATCAATTTATGTTTGGTATTGTTTATTTGCTCAATTATCTGCTGTATTTGATTTCTAGATAAAATGATTGGGATTTTTTTGCTCTTTTTTGGGTGTCGCAATGGTATGTAATCATTTCTTTGATATATTTCTCTGAATAAATAATTTATGGCATTGGCAATCAGGGAGAGTGTCTGTGGAGCATACCCTTTTTGTTGGGAGTAAACAAAAAACTGTTTAATTTCTTCTTCTGATAGTTCTTTTGGTATTTTTTTGGTGTGAGAACACAAGTCTTGAATTATGCGGACATAAGATGATATTGTTTTCTTGCTGTAATTGCGGAGTTTCATCTCCTGTGTTACTATATCAATAAGTTTTGGCATATTTTTTTGTCAAAAAGTACAGATATACTACATTATTTGTATATATTACGCAAGAAGTTCGTATATACACTAGTTAGCTGAAATATCCCTTTTCTTTTTATTCCGCCTACGGCGGGATTTGTTCCAAAAATTTTCAAATTTCTTTTTCCAATTAGGAGTCCTTCGGACAATTATTTTATAGGGGAATAATTTGGAGTCTCGCTGTATGCTCAGCTCGACACTTTATTTATCTAAAATACGCCCTGGTCTGAACTTTTAATACGATTTGACATATTTAAGATTTAGTGCTATAGTTTGAATACAATATTCTATATTAAACTATGTCCAACCCATCTTTTAAGGCTGGCAGCTTCTCCAAGCAATATGAATACAAAAGCTTCTCTCCCAGTCCAATAAACCAACCTTTCCACTGGTCTGACGAGCGTATTGATGTACTACTCGCAGATGCTATGCGCTATCTTGGCGAACTCAATGCCTATTCTTTGCTTGTACCTGACGTAGATTTTTTTATCAAAATGCACGTTATCAAAGAAGCGAACGTTTCGAGCAAAATCGAAGGAACAAAAACGGAATTGGATGAAGCTCTGATGACAGAAGAAGAAATTGACCCAGAAAAACGAGATGATTGGGAAGAAGTACAAAACTACATCAAAGCAATCAACCATTCTATCAAGAAACTCGACAAGCTCCCACTTTCGATGCGTCTCATAAAAGAATCACACAAGATATTACTCTCTGGTGTGCGCGGATCTGGTAAGCAACCGGGCAAAGTACGCACCAGTCAAAACTGGATTGGTGGATCATCACTGACAGATGCCTACTTCATTCCACCACATCACAGTGAACTTTCTGATCTGCTGAGTGACCTTGAAAAGTTTTGGCACAACAAAAAATTGCATGTTCCAGATCTCATCCGTATTGCACTCTCGCACTATCAATTCGAGACTATTCACCCATTCCTCGATGGAAACGGACGTATTGGTCGCCTTCTCATTACACTCCACCTTGTGTCTCTCGGATATCTCAGAAAGCCATGCTTGTATTTGTCCGATTACTTCGAAAAACATCGTCGACAGTATTATGATGCGCTCGACAGACCTAGACAAAGTGATGATATCGAGCACTGGATCCGTTTCTTTCTAAACGGTGTGCTTGAGACTGCAAGAAAAGGAACTGAAACATTTGAGCAGATTGTTGCGCTCAGAAAAAAATACGAGGATATTATTGAAGCAAAAGTAGGGCTCCGTAGACAGAAAACTGCAAAGCAGCTCCTGCTTCATTTTTTCTCTGACCCTATTATGTCTGTAAAGCAGATGCAAGAAGTGCTTGACTGTAGCTTCCCTACCGCCAGTGCATTGGCAGCTGATTTTGAAAAGATTGGACTTTTGAAAGAAAAAACCGGCTATTCGAGAAACCGTATTTTTGTGTTGGAGGAGTATTTGAATTTGTTTAGGTAGGGTAAAATACAATCACAAAGAAAAAAACATACTCTTAAAACTCAACACTACATACTATGCCAAAATCAATCGAACCAAATATAGCAGACCTCGTAAACGGCTGGCTAAAGACCTACAAGCTCGACTACAAGTTAGGGCAGGAATCTTTGAATACGGAAATCGACAAAGCGCTGACTGACTACTTCACAAAGAATGGCGGTTCGGGCGCCAATCGACCCGATGCAAAGCTCCTTCTGCAGGATAAAAACCTCGATTTTTTTCCGGTTCTGATCGAATACAAAGGCTACAAAGACAAGCTCGTTAAACAGGGCAGTGATGGGCAGGTAGAAAATAAAACTACCAAGAACGAGCCGAATTTCAAAAATATGAATTCCTACGCTGTGAACGGAGCGGTGCACTATGCCAACGCCCTTTTGCACCACACCAGCTACACCGATGTTATCGCTATTGGTGTCACTGGACACAAAGACGAGACAGAAAAAATCCATCACGAAATTGGCGTGTATTTTGTATCAAAAAGCAATCTTGGAGCCGGTCAGAAAGTTGGTGAATACACCGATTTGTCATTTTTGAAGGCAGAAAATTTTGATGAGTTTATCGAAAAGGTAAAGAGTTTAAGTCTCACTCAAGAAGAAATCGACAAGCTCAAAGAACAGCGAGAAAAAGAAATAAATGCTAGCCTTGTAAAGCTCAATAACGATATTTATCAAAACGAAAAAGGCTTGGGAGAAAATGACCGCGTCTATCTTGTAGCCGCCTCCATCATTGCCACCATTGGTATCCCGGGCAAAGTGTCACCTCTTGAAAAATCAGACCTCAAGTCCTCTAGCGAAAAAGGAAATACCGATGGCGACATCATGGTCAGAAAGATTAAAGCCTTTTTGAGTGAAAAAGCGCTACCAGAAGAGAAAAAGGATCTCATTTTGCGCACACTCCAAAACACCCTCACAACCAACAACATAAACAAAGTAGAAAATGGTGAAAGTCAACTCAAACGAGTGTTCTCTAAAATCGTAGACGACCTCGGCATTTATTACAAAATTGGTCTCACAACAGACTTTACCGGCAAACTCTTTAACGAAATGTACGGCTGGCTTGGCTTCTCTCAAGACAAGCTCAATGATGTGGTTCTTACCCCCTCATACGTAGGAACACTTCTCGTAAAATTAGCACGTGTCAACAAAGATTCCTATGTGTGGGACTTCGCGACTGGTTCGGCAGGGCTTTTGGTCGCGGCAATGAATGAGATGCTCAACGATGCCAAACAATCTATCAAATCTCCCGATAAACTTACGCAAAAAGAAATCAAAATCAAGACCGAGCAGCTTCTCGGACTTGAGCTCCTCTCCAGTGTGTACATGTTGGCGATTCTCAACATGATCCTCATGGGCGACGGTAGTTCAAACATTTTGAATCAAGATTCCTTGAAAGACTTTGACGGAAAATACGGCTTTGGCAAAACCGATAGTGATTTCCCAGCCGATGCCTTCATCCTTAATCCACCATATTCTGCCCCAGGGAACGGTATGAATTTTGTCGAAAAAGCCCTTGGTATGATGGGCAGAGGCTACGCGGCTATCATCATCCAAAGCTCAGCCGGCAGTGGGAAGGCAATAGAATACAACAAACGCATACTCCAAAAACACACGCTCATTGCGAGCATTAAAATGCCAGATGATTTGTTCATCGGCAAGTCAAGCGTGCAGACACGTGTGTATGTGTTCAAGGTAAATGAAAAGCACCAACTAGACGAGATGGTGAAGTTTATTGATTTTACAAACGACGGCTACACCAGAACCAACCGCAAAAAAGCCAGCAATAACCTACGCGACACCGATAACGCCAAAGAGCGCTATGAGGAACTCGTAAACCTCGTACGCTTTGGCAAGAGCAAGCTTAATATTTTTACTGAAGCCGAATACTACGAAAACACCATCGATCCAGACAATGGCGCCGACTGGAACCAATCCGCGCCAATAGATACCACACCAACCATCGCCGATTTTAAAAAGACCGTTGGTGATTATCTCGCGTGGGAAGTTGGCAATATCTTAAAACAGCAAACCAAAGACGAGCCGTCGGGAAAAGCCTAGCCCCACTCGACAAGAAGCTACAAAAAGTTGAGTGGGGCGAATACAAGCTTGAGGACTTGTTTGTTGTTCAAACCGTCAAAAGTATCGACGAAGGAAAATTAACCCTAGTCGATCACAAACAAGATGGATTATTTGAATTTGTAGGCAGGACGAGAGTTGGAAACGGAATAAAGGGCTATACAAAGAAATTAGATCTTGAGCCCAACCCTGAAGAGACAATTTCAATTACTCAAATTGGAACTATTGTTGCGCAACTGAGAAAAGAAAAATGGTATGCGAGCCAAAACATATTTTCTCTTACTCCAAAAGCAGAATATAAGAAGCTATTTTTCCTATACGGTGTTGCGGCAGTAGATAAGGCGCTGGTGAGTACATTTTCTGATGGTTATTCAAACTTATCCGACGTTGAAAAAATTAAAGAAATTGAGAATCAAACTCCCCATCAAAAACGGTAAAATAGATTTTGCGTTTATGGAGAACTTCATAGCGGAGCTGGAGGCGGAGCGGATAGCGGAGCTGGAGGCGTATTTGGTAGCAAGCGGACTTAAAGACTATACGTTGACCAAGGAAGAAAAGAAAGTGTTGGCGGAGTTTGAAAGTGAAAACGTCACGTGGGGAGAATTCAAAATTGGTGATCTGTTTGCAATCAATCCTACGAAGTACTACAGGTTATCTAATGAGGAAATACTCTCAGGAAATGGCAAAGTGCCTTTAGTCTCAAACTCCTCAACTAATAATGGAGTAATGGGATTTTCCGAATTGAAAGCAAACAACAGTGGAAATACCATAACTTGTTCTGACACAACTCTTGGCGCAGAAACCATGTACTACCAAAAGAATGACTTTATTGGTTATTCTCATATTCAACATTTTGTCCCAAAATTTGAGAGGTTTAACAGACATATTGCAAGTTTCATTGTTTCTGCATCCAGAGTATCAACTTCAAAAAAGTATAATTATGGTCAAAAATTTAATCGAGAAGCAATGAATGGGACTGAAATTCAACTTTTGTCCAAAAACAACCAACCAGACTACAAAAAAATGGAGGCGTTTATTTCTGCTATCCAAAAACTGGTGATTAAAGATGTTGTGGAGTACGCAGACAAAAAAATTGCTGCAACCAAAAAAGTGGTAAAGAAGTAATTACATCTAAATTAAACTAAATATGAACAACACAATCACAATTCAAACAATCGTAAAAACTCCGATTGAAAAAGTCTGGGAGTATTGGACAGAAACAAAACACATTTCCAACTGGGCTGCTAGTGGCGAATGGGAAGCAAGCGCGAAAAGTAATGATCTGCGTGTTGGCGGTACGTTTAACACGCGTATGCAGGCAAAAGACGGTAGTGCTGGATTTGATTTTGTTGGTGAGTACACAACTGTCGTCCCTCATGAGCGTATCGAATACACCATGGATGATGACCGCAAAGTCAAAGTAGTTTTTGAGAAGGTTTCAGAAGGAGTAAAAATTGTTGAGAGTTTTGAGGCCGAGAAAGAGAATTCAGAAGAGGTACAAAAAGAGGGATGGCAAGGAATACTTGATAATTTTAAAAAGTATGCCGAGAAGCAGTAAAACCCATACGACACTGTCAAACGGGGCGCTCCATAGAGTACCGAAGGACTTACGCGCGGCACTTGAGGCTTCCTCAAAAGCGCACAGCACATGGGAAGACACTACTCCGCTTGCACGTAATGAGTGGATTTGTTGGGTTGAAAATGCAAAAAAAGAAGAAACACGAATGAAGCGAATTCGCATTGCCAAAGAAAATCTTGCAGCAGGAAAACGCCGACCATGCTGCTGGCCAGGTTGTCCACATCGAAAGAAGAGAGTTTTAAAAAAGTAACGTGTTATTTTAACTAACATTTGGCATATGAAAAAACAAAAAGTGGGATATGTAGACGGCTATGTCCTCGTTGTCCCAAAAAAGAAGGTGACCGCGTACAAAAAAATGGCGCGGGAGGCTGGAAAACTTTGGATAGAGCATGGTGCGCTTGGCTTAAAAGAATGTATGGGTGACGACTTGCGTCCTGATATGGATGGATATCCGGTACTCCAGTTTCCAACAATGGTCAAGCCAAAACCGAGCGAGACAATTTGGTTCTCATATATTGAATACAGATCAAAGAAACATCGTGACCAAGTAAATAAAAAGGTGGCAAAAGACATGGAAGAATATCAGAAAAAACATCCGGATCATATGAAAGACATGCCGTTTGATCCAAAACGCATGGCCTTTGGAGGATTTAGCGTGGAGGTGGGATACTAAGATTACTTATAAATTTTCAATAAAAGTAAATTTGGTTTAAGTAAGACTTCATCGGGCCATCCCCGCAGCAAGCTGCGGGGTATTGGCAGAAAATCTTATTTCAACCAATGTTAGTTTTCACTTTTTCGATGCAAGCATCGAGGAATAAAACCGCTTAAAGATTCAATCATAACGCATAACTATATGAACACAAAACACCCAATCGTACACTTCGAAATTCCAGCTGACGATGTTGAGCGCGCGCAAGCGTTTTATCAGGAAACCTTTGGTTGGGGATTCCACAAATTTGATATGCCTAGCGACGGATCAACCGGTGGTGATCCATACTATGGCGTCAGCACCACCGAAGTTGACGAAAACCACATGCCAACAAAACCAGGAACCATTAACGGTGGACTCATGAAACGCAAAGCACCTGGGCAACCGTTTATGAACTACATTCAGGCAGAGAGTATCGACGACGTGCTGCCAAAAATCAAAGAGCATGGTGGAGAGATAACCTTGCCAAAAACAGAAATCGCGCCTGGCATGGGCTGGATTGCTGCATTCAAAGATACCGAAGGCAACATGATGGGACTGCACGAACTCTCCGCCGAGCACAAAAAGAAAATGAAGGGAGAAAAGTAAACATATGCAAAAAATAGTTCCTCATCTCTGGTTTGAAACAAAAGCGAAAGAAGCGGTTGACTTCTATACGTCCATCTTCCCGAATTCAAAAACGCTATTTTCCGAAAAATTCCGCAGCACGCCATCAGGTGATATGGATATTATCGGGTTTGAAATTCTTGGATACGAATTTCAAGCGCTGGGTGCCGGACCACTCTACACACCAAACCCATCTATTTCATTTATGATCAACTTTGATCCATCGCAGGATCAGGATGCTCGAAAGCGTATTGATGAGGTATGGGAGAACCTGCTCGTGGGCGGCAAAGTGCTCATGGATATTGATGCGTATCCATTTAGTGAACGGTATGGATGGGTCGAAGACAAATACGGATTTTCGTGGCAACTCATCTACACAAAACCAGAAGGTGACGAACGGCCGCTAGTACTCCCCTCGTTCCTGTTTGTCACCGAAAGCGCAGAGCAAGCAGAAGAAGCAACAGACTTTTATCTTTCTGTATTCAAAAATGCGAAACGCGGCAATCTGGCTCACTACCCTGTAGGAAGCGAACCAAACAAAGCAGGAGCCGTGATGTTTACGGACTTTACACTCGAAAACCAATGGTTCGTGGCAATGGATGGAAGCAGCAAAATGCACGATTTTTTCTTTAATGAAATGGTGTCATGTATTATCCGCTGTCAGGACCAAAAAGAAATTGATTACTACTGGAACAAACTCTCTGCAGTACCGGAGTCTGAACAATGCGGCTGGATAAAAGACAAGTACGGCATTTCGTGGCAGATTGTTCCAGAAAATATGGGAGAACTTATGAAAAGTGATGCCCAAGTACAAGCAATGCTCAAAATGAAAAAAATTATCATTGCTGATCTGGAGAGTGCGGGTAAATAATATTAGAAAAACCTCATATGCAACACTGGAGAGACCAGGCGGAAAAAAATGGATTGAATATACAAGAGCATGGCAGTTGTCAATTATGTGGTGCTCAGGTTGATGGCGGTATTGCAGAATGTGTTACTATGTCAGATATTGTCACCCACAAGCTCAACCACGAAGATGCTGTGGCAAACATGACGATTTTTCTTTGTACAGATGCCCATGCGCTGCAGCACTCGGAAATTCACGGGCGATGGAACAACCATTTTCATCTTGCTCGTCTCCATTTGATTTTGAACAAAAACATACACTGGAATTATGAGCTTTCTCCAAAACTCAGTAGTGTAATTGACAAATACAAAACTCTGCATCCAGACAACAGAATATCTGCACCAGAACCAAAACAACGCGGGGCTTTTACAGTTTTTGAGCTAGGGAAAACGAGCGACCCAAAAGAATACGTAGATCTTGTTCAGCGTTGGGCAACAGAAGTACACGAAACCTATGCTTCAGGACACCATACTGCAGAAGACATTTCCGGTTTGCTTGCGGCAGAGAACTAAGAAGTGTTTGGGGGAGGGGCAATTCACCCCTTTAATTCCCCTCTTCCCCCTCCCCCAAACGGAAAAAGAAATTTGCACTAAAGTACAAGTGTCCCCTTGAAAATTTTTAAAATAATCCCGATTTCATCGGGAAAGAGAAAAGGAATACACCAGCCAACAGCGTATATCTGGTTCGCGCTTGGGCTATCGCCCAAATGCTCACCCATATCCCGACTACGTTAGGACATCAGATATACGCGAACGTTAGCTAAAATTGTGCAAATTTTTCTTCATTTTTCCAACCGCTAAAATAAAAAATATGGAACAACGAACAAATAAACCTACCCAAAACAAAAAGAACATTTGGGCAATTATTGTCCCTATAATCGCAACTACTCTGATTGTCGGCGGTCTAATTTATTGGTGGCAAAATCAACAATTCCAAAAATACGAGACAAAAATTGAAAGTATAAAAACTGAATTGCAAAGCAAAGAAACAAATGAATTGTCACTACTCAAAGAAATCGAACAATTAAAAAAACAAGCGCAAGATAGTGAAACCGGCGAAACAGAAAACATCGCACAAACCACAGGTGACGTGTTTGGAGACAAGTATGCAAACAATACCTACAATTTCAGTTTCACTATTCCCTCAAGCTGGGTATTTCAAAAAGAAGAACAAAACATTGGTGGCGATCCTATCCGTCTTTATTTAACTGTTCCAGGATTTAAGGAAAAAACCTTGCCAGGAGCAGATTATATACTTTCAATTTCTGTCACCGAAAGAATTTTTGAAGAAGAATATCAATACGTGGGTAGGAATGTCAGCAAAGAAAGTGAAGAAAAAATCACTGTCGCCGGTAGAGAAGCAGTCAAAAGAATTGGCCGACATGAGTTTGGCGGGTATTTGACAGTCGTAATTTTACCAAATGAGAATAACACAATTGGGTTGGTTTTGCGCACCAATGAAGAACCTTATGCTTCACAATTCAAGACCTTGTTAGACTCATTCGAATTTGCGGAGTAAAAAATAAGCACAATAACATATAGCAGACTCGTGTATCCTCACTCTTCCAAATTTGACTTATCTTTTCTTTGTCGGTATATTGTAAGTAAAGTAATCTCTAGAATATGCGCAAAATTAGCATGAAAAATGTCGTGTGGAAAGAGGGTAAGCACTATGTATCTTGGAATCTCAATACTGGAGTTTCCAGTTTTGGTAATACAAAAAAAGAAGCTCTTGCAATGCTCCAAGAAGCGCTAGAACTTCACCTAGAGGATGTACCTGCTTCTAAAGTACAAAAAATTGAAAGACCTGTTCTAGAATCCATGATACTAAAACATGCCTAGACCAATTTCACTAAAGATAGTATTAAGAGTCCTACAAGAAAAGGGCTTCTTTTTTGTGAGACAAAAGGGGTCTCACGCCCGTTTTGAAAAGAAAACAAAAGGTAAAACGTTCAAAGTAACAGTGAAAGTTGGGAGCAAAGAGATTCCACATGGCACTTTTCAGTCTATTTTGCTTCAATCTGGATTGAAAGAGGATGATTTTAGAAACGTGAAAAAATAAGTCAAACTTCTGCTATACGCGAACGTTATCCAAAATACTTGCAAAAAATTTTAGGAGAAATTAACATAGTATGAAAACAACACCAAGCCACAACGAAAGAATGGCAAACATGACATTTGCATCAGTATACCCACACTACCTAACAAAGATAAAAAAGAAAGACAGAACAAAAAAAGAACTACACGAAGTAATAACGTGGTTGACTGGATTCGATGAAAAAAAGATCCAAAAAATGATCACAGAAAAAGTGACATTCCAAACATTCTTTGAAAAAGCAAAGCTCAATCCAAATGCCCACCTCATCACAGGAGTGATATGTGGCTATCGGATAGAAGAAATCGAAAATCCACTCACACAAAAAGTGAGATACCTCGACAAACTTGTTGACGAATTGGCAAAAGGAAAAACCATGGATAAAATTTTGCGTAAATAATATAATATTACAAAAAAATGAAAGCCTCTAATAACAAAATATTCTCTATTGTCGGCACCATCATCACACTGCTCCTACTTGTCTTCCCCACTCATGCCACAAGCGCACAGCAGATAGATGATATAAACCTAGAAAGCCCCCCAGTGCAAAAAGACAAATTTTATCGCGCGATAGTGACAGACGAACCAGAAGAGACCATGATTACAGAATTTGGGCAGACCCTACTCATCCAAAAAATACCACTTGAAATTGAAAACGGGCCAGAAAAAGGAAAAAAACTAGAACTAGACTTCAGTATCTCAGCCGGTAGTCCAGGTAGTACCAGACTTTCCAAATCAGACAAAGTAATAGTGGCCAAAAGTGTATTTGGTGAGGATGTGACCTATTATATCAGCGATGTATACAGACTCAATTCCCTATGGCTTCTGTGCGGACTATTCTTGCTCTTAGCACTAATTTTTGCCAAATGGTCTGGTCTGCGAGCCCTTTTTGGACTTCTTATCAGTTTTGCCGTCATCATATGGTTTATTGTCCCAAAAATCATAGATGGTCATAACTCCCTAATTATTGGATTTGTCGGGACACTCATCATTGCCACAGCATCTATTTTTATTGCCCATGGCTTCCGATCACGTACCACCATTGCTTTTGTAAGTACTGTCACCACCATACTTCTGACAATACTGCTGGCCATACTTTTTACCAACCTCATGCATTTGTTTGGGCTAGGTAGTGAAGAGGCATTTTATTTACAAGCCACTCCAGAAAAAATATTTAATTTACGTGGTATTTTGCTAGCTGGTATCATTATCGGAACCCTGGGAGTGCTTGACGATATCACCACAGCCCAAGCTGCAGTAGTAGAAGAATTACACAAGGCAAATCCTTCTCTTAGCATTCGAGAATTATTCACCAGAGGATCTTCAGTAGGACGAGAGCACATCATCTCACTAGTCAACACTCTAGTCCTAGCCTACACAGGAGCATCTTTACCACTACTCTTGCTATTCGATATCTACGAACGTCCGACATGGATTATCTTGAATAGTGAAATAGTAATTGAAGAGATAGTGCGAATGCTGATAGGAAGTATGGCCCTAATTCTGGCTGTGCCACTTACCACAGGGCTGGCAGCATGGTATTATGGCAGAAAGAAAAATATAGAAAATAAATAATAAAATTTATGTTGTTAAAAGGAGTGGTGAAAAAAGGAACAGGTAAAGGCAGGAGAAGAGGTGTTCCAACAGCAAATATTATTATCGAAGAGAGACATTATAATTTCTTAAGAGAGGGAGTATACGCAGCCTGGACAAAACTAGACGGAAAGACTTATAAGTCAGCATTTTCTGCCCAAATAGAAAAAAGAAAGATACAAGTTCACCTCATAGACTATACTGGAGATGACTTCTATGAAAAAGAAATAGAGATAGACCTATATCAGCAAATATCCCAAATGGAAGATTTCAACGATGAAGAAGAGCTGGCACAAAAAATACAAAGAGATATATCGATTGCCAGAGAGTGTCTCCAGTAGCAAACTGAAATTATTTTACAAATTTATTTTAGAATTAAGCTATGAAAAAATATTTTATCCTAATTCCTATATTATTTATTGCCATATTTCTAACGGGATGCACCAAAACAGAATATGAGTCAGACAGTCAAAATCCAACAAATGAAGAGGTTTCTGATAATTGGCAAAATTATAGTGACGAGCAGCATAATTTTGAATTTCAATATATAAAAAATGGCAATTCATCCATCTCATACGAAGGTAGACCAACCGGACTAATATTTTCTGTCCAAAAAGATGGAGTGGAAGCCTTATATGGAAAATTTGAAAAAGAAGAAAATAAAATTTCTTCAGAGTGTAAAGATGACCAAGAAGATATCGGAGAAATTGAAATCGGAGGAATACCCACAAGAAAATGTAGTAATCATAAAAAATCTTCTTGGAGTGCAACTATTCAAAAAGAAAATATAGATGAGACATTTGATACTTACACTATGACCTGTAGCAACGAAAGAGATAATTTTTATTCTTACTGCGATCAACTTCTTTCAACCTTCAAATTTGTAAACTAAATCTCAAGCCAGCTAAAAAATCAACTTTCCTGTCCACTATCAAGAAGTTGATTTTTTGTTTATAAAGCTGTATCATAGTTTGAAGTGATAAAAAATAACTTAATTAAATTATGGAAAAAGAGCAACAACCAAAACAAGTAGGTAAGCCGTATCTCCTATTCAAAAAAGAACAGGCTCAACAAAAAAAAGAATTTGATGTCATTGTTGTTGGCTCTGGTACTGGCGGACTGAGCGTCGCTTCTATACTGGCTCAAGAAGGAAAAAAAGTTTTGGTACTAGAGCAACACTACGTCATCGGAGGCTACACTCATGCTTTTGAACGCAAAGGTTATATCTGGGATATAGGATTGCACTATGTCGGCAATGTCCATATCAAAAATACCCTACTGAATAAAGTATTTCGTTACATTAGTAAAGAAAAACTAGAATGGGAACCACTTGACGACATCTATGACCGCGTAGTTTTTGGAGATACAGAATATGAATTTCCTAGAGGAAGAGCCAATTTTAAAGCAAAACTAAAAGAATATTTTCCTGATGAAAAAGATCGCAATTCTATTGACGCATATTTCGAACTGTTAGATCAAGTAAGTAAAATAAGTGGAGGATTTTTTGCCGAAAAAGTATTACCAGAATTTCTCGCCAAAATACTTGGCCCCATGTTGCGCAAGAAGGTCCTAAAATTTTCAGACCAATACACGCTACCAGTCCTAAAATCAATCACAGACAACGAAAAACTAATTGGAGTGCTGACAGCACAGTATGGTGACTATGGTCTACATCCTAGTAAGAGCAGCTTCTACATGCATGCCACTCTCGCCAATCACTATATGGAAGGTGCCGGCTATCCTCTGGGCGGGGGACCAAGCTTTGCTAAGACAATAGTACCAATCATTGAAGAAGCTGGCGGTGAAGTCCTGATGCAAGCTTCTGTAAAACAAGTAATTGTAGAAAATAATACAGCAATCGGAGTAGAAATGGCTGATGGTGAAAAAATATATGCTAGTACTGTAGTCAGTGGTGCCGGAGCAGTGAACACCTATGAGCACCTACTTCCAAAAGAAATAGCAGAAAAGCATGGTATAAAAGAACAACTGGAAAAACTTTCACCTTCACTAGCTCATATGGGGCTTTATGTAGGAATAAAAGAGCCAACCGAGAATTTAAACCTGCCAAAATGTAATTACTGGCTCTTCCCAGACGAGTACGATCATGAAAAAAACCAAGCAAATTACAAAGACATCAATTCTCCCCTACCTATTGCTTTTGCTTCATTCCCCTCTGCCAAGGATCCAATGTCTGAAAAAAACCATCCAGGCAGAACCACTGCTGAAGTGATTATTCTATTGCCTGACACTTGGTTTGAGAAGTGGAAAGGTACAGCTTGGAAAAAGCGCGATGAAGAGTATGAGGCTCTAAAAGAAAAAGTTGCAGAACAAATGTTTGAACAATTGTACAGAATTGCACCACAGCTGAAAGGAAAAGTAGACTATTATGAAGTGTCCTCTCCCCTATCAACTATTCATTTCTCAGGACACCGTCGTGGTGAGATATATGGCGCAGCACTAGATCCGGATCGCTTCAGACAAAAATTCTTGAAACCAATTACTCCAGTCAAAAATTTCTTCATGACCGGACAAGACGCTATGGTCGCTAGTATCTCTGGCGGAGTGATGGGAGGAGTACTAGCAGCAACAGCAATATTGAAAAAGAATATCATATGGAAAATAACTCGAAAAATGAAATAACAAATCATGATAAAGAAATGCGTATCGTGATTATTGGTGCTGGAGCGGCAGGACTGACAGCTGCCTCCGCACTTCGTGACAAAGGATATCAGAATATCACAATCCTCGAGCGCAGTGACCATGCTGGGGGGAAATGTTCTACGGTAGACATAGATGGCAAAAATTATGAACTGGGAGCTGGCATGATAGCCAAGAGCAACACTACTGTTTTAAACTTTGTAAAAAAATATAAAATTCCACTAGCCCAAGTACCTTTTGGGGCAACAGTCATAACAAAAGAGGCACCAAGAGAAACGGAAAAAAAATTAACACTCCCCCATAGTCTAAAGATCATCCATCAGGCACTGTGGACTTATCGTAGATTACAAAAAAAGTATAAACTAAAAAAACCTGGTTTCTTCAATATCGACCACCAAGAGCTTTCCATGTCCTTTGCTAAGTTTGCCAAGAAATACAAAATTGAAGATCTGGCACGCAATTTTGAATTATCACATACTGGATTTGGGTATGGATACTTCGCAGATGTGCCAGCAGCCTATGTTCTAAAATATTTCTCATTAGGAATCATGCTATCTTCTGTGACACGACGTATGTATGTTTTTCCAAACGGCATCCAACGACTGTGGACCAGGGTAGCAGAAGACTTTAGCATCATGTACGATACAAACATCACAAAAATAGTGAGAAAAAATTCTCAAATATCTATTGAAATAGAAGGAAAAAAAGACCCTCTAGTTTGTGATAAAATTATTATTACTTCACCACTAGACGAACTTGCAGAATTCTTGGATGTGAATAATCAAGAAAAAAATTTATTCTCTCAAATCCAATATATTGATTATCGTGTCTTAGTGTGCGAACTGGAAGGATTCCCACGCAAAACTGGATATGCTTCTTACAATTTTTTCTCATCACGAGCAGGGTGTCCAGTATTTTGGTACCACAGACACAAAGATACAGACATCACTATATTCTATGCACTGGCTGACTTTGAAATGTCAGATGATCAAGTCACAAATAAAACCAGCGAATTCGTCACCAAAATGGGCGGCAAGGTAAAGAGGGTAGAAAGAGTAATTCGTTGGAAATACTTTCCACACGTTTCAGAAGAAAGAATCAGAGAAGGATACTATGATAAATTAGAAAGCTTACAAGGCCAAAACAATACTTATTATGCTGGAGAGCTGATGAACTTTAGTACTGTTGGTTTGACTTCACAGTATGCAGAATATCTAGTAAATAAATTTTTTTAATACTTGCACTATGGAACAAAAAAAGACTTCACAAAAGAATTCTCTATCCAAAAGAAAAAACTTCGTCCCTGGGCAATATTATTGCTTGCAATTGCCATTTCTGTCGTTTTAGTACTGCCAATTTTATCTATTACTGTTGGTATTGACAAAGCACTACTCTCTCACTATTTGGTCTTATCTGCAATTCTCTCAATAATTTCTGCAATCAAAGTAATAAAATTTTCCAAATGTCCAAACTGTAAAAAATACATGGGCAGAGACATAGGAAAATTTTGTCCGAACTGTTCAGTACAGACACAAGAATAATTATTTAAAATGTTTATGCCTCGTCATTACTCTCAAACTTTTGGTGTCGTAGGAGCCATATTGGAAAAAGATGGTAAGATTGCTTTGGTAAAAGAATCAGGAACAAAAAAACACCCAGATAATGGCAAGTGGAATCACCCAGCTGGCTGGCTTGACGTAGGAGAAGATCCTATTGTTGGGGCCAAGAGAGAGGCGGAAGAAGAAACTGGCTACAAATTTACACCCACATCTCTTTTGGGGATCTACTCACTAGTGCGTAACGATGTTGAAAAAGACTGCGGTGGTACTCCACATCCAATAAAAATGATCTTTGTCGGAGAAATAGATACAAACAACCAGTCGCCTCTTTCAGAAGACGTGTCAGAAGTAAGATGGTTTACACCACAAGAAATATACGACATGGATCAAAGCACACTAAGAGACGCTGACATAAAGACAATGGTGAAGAATTATTTTGAAGGAAAGAAATATCCACTGGAGGTCCTCTCTCATTATGTTCAAGAGTGATCATAAGTCATTTTTTATGCCTAATCAATACAACTATCTCACTCCCGAGGAGCAAGAAGTAATTATAAACAAAGGAACTGAAAAACCCTTCAGTGGTGAGTTTGTAAATCATCATGAAGTAGGCACATACGTTTGTCGACAATGCAACTCCCCTCTTTATAGATCTGAAGACAAATTTGATTCTCACTGCGGCTGGCCCAGCTTTGATGATGAAATACCTGGGGCAGTAAATCACCTCCAAGATGCTGACGGAAGAAGAACAGAAATAATCTGCAATAATTGCAGCGGCCATCTTGGACATGTCTTTGAAGGAGAAAAAATGACTGCCAAAAATACTAGACACTGCGTCAACTCTATCTCTCTCAAATTTATTCCTCAAAAAAATTAGTATCCATTAGTATTATTGGCATAAATTCGCATATTAGCATTATTATTCGCATATGGAAAAAGCATATTTTGCCGGCGGCTGCTTCTGGGGCGTAGAATACTTCTTTGCCAAGCAACCAGGAGTAATGGAAACCACTGTCGGCTACATCGGTGGTCACAAAGAAAATCCAACTTACAAAGAAGTCTGCAATAAAACCACTGGTCATATCGAAGCCATGGAGGTGGTGTTTGATGAAGACAAGACAAGTTTTGAAGATTTGGCAAAGCTATTTTTTGAAATTCATGATCCGACTCAAGTGAATGGCCAAGGGCCAGACATTGGTGAGCAGTACAAGTCTGCTATTTTTTATACTGATGATGAACAAAAAAGTAAATCAGAAGAACTAATTGCTATTTTGAAAGAAAAAGGGTACGATGTGGTTACAAAGCTGATCAAGGCCGAAAAATTCTGGCCAGCCGAGGACTATCACCAAGATTACTATGATAAGAAAGACTCTACGCCGTATTGTCATAGTTATGTTAAAAAATTTGATTGATAAAATATGGATAGAACAGAACCAGGAGGACCAAATCCAGAACAACTAGCTAAAGAAGAGCGTGAAAAGCATCTCAGAGAAACTACAGAAATACTGAAAGAAAAAGATAATAGGAATCACAAACTGTCTATTGAAGGATGGAGGCTTTTGGCAGAGCACGAAGATTATGAAACTTATAGAAATATGGGTTATAACATTTTATATCAATTAGAGGTTGGGCTAGTCAGTAGACTATTCGGTGGCCCTGAAAATCTGAGAGGGAAAACTATCATACTTCTTGGTGGGGCAAAAAACTTTAGAATAAAGGATAAAAATAGTAGAGCAAAAAATTTATCACCAGCAGAAATACTCGCATTGCATGGAGCGAAAGTGATTGTTGTTGATTTATATATCGACAAAAAAGATTTTTTACCAATACCAGGCATTACTGTCTTAGAAGGTAATCTAAAAGACCTAAGCCTAGAGAAAAAAGCAGACTTGCTAGTAACCCAATCTGTTTTCACAAACAGAATGGCACCTGATTTTTTCAATGAAACATTAGAGGCTTCGAAAGATCTGGCATTGCTTCAAGCTCATATTTGTGCCCAATTTGAATCCCCTTACCCTAAATTAAAGGAAGAAGAATTGCCTGGAAAAGTACTATTTTGTGACACAAAAAAAGAAGGTGAGGGTTTTAATGGTCGCACACATTTTCTCATTATAGACAATCAAGAATAAGATATATAAAAACTTGACAACAAACTTGACAACAATCCCACATTGATCTAAAATACAAAAACTTACAACCAAACCACATATATTACGGAAGTGAGGTGAGATTCCTCCACTGTGCCGCAACGGTAATTGGTCTTCCTAGTCTTCACGGATAAGCACCTTGTAAAAAGGGACTTGTCCGGCGAAGCTTTAGCGAAGCCGGAGTCCGGTCTGTGTATATGTGCAATTCCCGAGCAGGAAAACAAGTAAATTGTCTTTACTTTTTGCCATCTTCCTGACTCTCTGGAAGATTTTTTTATACTAAAAACGTCATTGCGAGGAGTCTGAAAGAACGACGTGGCAATCTCAGTGTCTGTAAGTAAAAACGCGAGATTACCACGTCGTGTGGCTTCGCCCACCCCTCGCAATGACGAAAATATTTACCAAAATCAGTCAATAAATTTATGCAAAACACAAATTCAAAAATCCTTATCTTTGCGCTATTACTCCTACTTGCTGGAGCTGCTTGCAACCAAATAACAATACCAGAATCTCCATATGAATCTGATAAATCAGAAAAGATTGAAATAACAATAGATTCAGATTTGGAGATAGAACAAGTACCAAAAGTAGAAGAAGAGCTCCCGCCTGATGACACTCCCCCACCAACTATAGTAGAAAAAAAAGTAGAAGAAAAACTGGAAATAGAAGATGGGTCCACGGCGCCAATAGATGTAGTCCCGCAGAAGCAGTCAAGGAATTATGAAAGTAAATACAAGAATAACACAGATAAAGAAAAAAGAGATGTGCTGATAACCTCATTTCTAGTACAAGACGAAGAGTATAATATAGAAATTCCCGAAGGTAGTACAGGCTACGATCTAATGCAGAGTGCTAGTACCCAATCAAATTTCACTTTCTCTGCCAAAAATTTTCCTGGTCTTGGTTATTTCATTGAAGAAATCAATGGTCAAAAAAATGATCATATGAAAGGAATCTACTGGATTTATTATATCAACGGCGAAAAAGCAAAAGTAGGTATATCGAATTATTTATTAACTAATGGAGACATAATTGAATGGAAGTATGAAAATGAAAAATTTTAAACCACTCCTGACAGGAATATTTATAATTGCAATACTAATCGCTCAACCCACTAGTGCAGAAGAGGTCAATATAGAGATGACTGCAAATAGTGAAGAAATTGTGGTGGAATCAATTGCAATAATATCTGAAGAAGAGATCATCCCAGATGATATTTTCATTACAAATGAAAATATCACTGAAATGCAGAATGATGTTTCTGAAAATGAAACTAAATTTATCTTCGAAGAAACAATAGATGGTAATAATTTCGAAATAATTGCTGATGTCAGTAGTGGGAATAAAACAACTACATTCAGTATAGAAAACCTTTCAGATGCAGTTGCGATAGATTCTGTAGAACTCGAAGAAAAAAATGCTGAAGAAGATAACACAGGTACAGATATTCAAGATGAAAAAAATATAGAATCAAACATAGAAACCACCACCATCCACCTCCAACTAGAAACTATCGACGGTACCATATTTGATAAAGAAGATTATGTGGTGGAAAGTTGTGAGTATGCTGATCAGTATGTCCTTACTGCTTGGTGCGCAATCCAGCAAGTAGCTGAAGAAGAAGGTTTGGGGCTGGATTATACAGATTATGGTGGTGATCTTGGTATATTTTTGGTATCAATCACATCAGATTTTGGTACACACAATTATCCAAGTTTCTTTGTAAATAATGAATGGGGACCCGGTCTTAGCAACTATCATTTACAAGAATATGATCATATTTTACTTGTCGGAGAGACATACCCCCTAAAACTAGATGTATCCACGACTACGCCAGAAATAGGTACTACTACGACCATATCTGTCTATGAGGCAGGTTATGATGAGAATTGGAATGCTGGTTGGTTTTTGTCTGTGAGCAGTACAATACTTGTCAATGGAGAAACCGTAGACAGTGACAGTGGAGTTTATCCGCTTGATGTTACCACTACTAGTGAATATCTGGTCCATGCTGTGAAAGATGGATTTGTGGGGACTGGGGAGTTGACTATTAGTCCTTATAAAATAGAGGAAGCAGCTGCAGAGGTCATAAACTACCCCACCACCACCATCCACCTCCAACTAGAAACTATCGACGGTACCATATTTGATAAAGAAGATTATGTGGTGGAAAGTTGTGAGTATGCTGATCAGTATGTCCTTACTGCTTGGTGCGCAATCCAGCAAGTAGCTGAAGAAGAAGGTTTGGGGCTGGATTATACAGATTATGGTGGTGATCTTGGTATATTTTTGGTATCAATCACATCAGATTTTGGTACACACAATTATCCAAGTTTCTTTGTAAATAATGAATGGGGACCCGGTCTTAGCAACTATCATTTACAAGAATATGATCATATTTTACTTGTCGGAGAGACATACCCCCTAAAACTAGATGTATCCACGACTACGCCAGAAATAGGTACTACTACGACCATATCTGTCTATGAGGCAGGTTATGATGAGAATTGGAATGCTGGTTGGTTTTTGTCTGTGAGCAGTACAATACTTGTCAATGGAGAAACCGTAGACAGTGACAGTGGAGTTTATCCGCTTGATGTTACCACTACTAGTGAATATCTGGTCCATGCTGTGAAAGATGGATTTGTGGGGACTGGGGAGTTGACTCTATCACCAATAACAACGACAGGAGATCAGACAGAAGAAGAAATAGAAGATGATCCTCCTGGCAATGGCGGGAGCGGAGGAGGCACTTCAAAACCAAATACAGAAACATCTCTAGAAATAATGATTAACAAAGCTTTTGAATACTTGTATAATGAACAGCTGGAAGATGGCAGCTTTGAGATAACTCCATTTACAGACTGGGTGGCGATTGCCTTTGGTAAGTATGATTTTTCTGATGATCTCTTTACAACAGCAAAAAATAATTTAAAAACATTTCTGCAAGATGTATCTGAAAATGAATTAACACTTTTAACTGATTATGAACGGCACATCCTTGCCCGATCAGCACTTGATCTTGACGGGTATATTTACCAACAAAATATTTTAGATAAATTTGATGGTCAGCAATTTGGTAGTCCCGCTTTGATCAATGATGATATATTTGCTATTATTTCTTTGTGTGAAATTGGATACTGCATAAATGAGATAGAAACTGCGGCTGAAAATATCCGGAATGATTTTGTAGCTGATAATTTTTATGGTATTGATCTGACTGCTGCGGCCATTCGAGCTTTATTATTTATATATCCAAGCACAGATGAAGCTATTGCAAATGCCAAAGTACATCTCCAGAAAAACCAAGAATTAGATGGTGGATTCAATAGTGAGGACGGAAGAGTAGATTCCACTAGCTGGGTAATGGATGCCATTGGTAAGATTGGCGATACTAGCTTTGACGGATGGACAAATAATGGTAAAACACCTTTGGATTACCTATCTGAAGTTCAAAATGACGATGGTAGTTTTGGAGAAACCAACAAAGTATGGTCTACAGCCTATGGTCTCATAGCTCTATCGCATGACTGGTCACTAGAGCCTGGCACAGAAAATAATCTTGTCAACGAAGATGAAACTACCAAAGAAAATAATTCTACAAATCAAAGTAGTGGATCAAATATTGTCATAAATACTACCACTACTACAGAAATAATGATTGACGAGAATCCTACTTCTACTCTTGATTTTATTATTGAGACCCCAAACAGCACTCCATCTTCAACTACCAAAGCAGAACAATCGGAAGAAAGCAATGATGAAGAAAAAAAAGGTAATGAAAATGTGAATAATAAGTCTACCAAAGACACAGTTTCTGTCGAAATAGTTCCTGAAGTGACACCAGTGAGGGCAATACTAGGTAAAAAAATTAATGACCAAGGTAATAGTATCGAAAAAGAAATAATAACTGATGAAAAAAATGAAAAACAAAAAATAGTGCCAGTAAAAAATGAAAATAAATCATTCATAAATATAATCATGAACTTCATTTACAACATATTTTCTTCTGGTTTAAAATTTTTAAGTAATCTGATATAATGAATTACACTCCAAAAAAAGTCAATATGTATACAAAATTAGGTAAAATTGGAATGGTAATTACCACTGTACTAATCATTGGTGTTGGATGCAATAGTGTCAAAAAAATCACCTATATTTATAACGTAGAAATCTTCAAGTCAGACATGTATTCTGATACTCATAAGATAGAAATGGAAAAAGATAAC
Organism: uncultured Gammaproteobacteria bacterium; assembly: GCA_964344965.1. Lineage (GTDB taxonomy): Bacteria > Patescibacteriota > Patescibacteriia > Magasanikbacterales > UBA922 > UM-FILTER-37-12. Next base: position 35,737 of record CAYFPJ010000004.1, read on the forward strand.
ACAAATCTAGCAGTTCTAACAAAAAAAATTGATCCAGAAGCACAAACACAGTCTATAAACGGACAAGAAACAGTGACAAAGCTAGAAGGAGTAATCTCTACTCTCAGCAAAGAATGGAAAATATATATAAATAGTACTAGTCCAGAATTCATTAATCTTGCCGACGTGACGGTCCAAGCTTCAGACCAGATTGAATGGCGCTACGAATAAAAAATATTATGAAAGATAAAAATAAAGTGTTGATAGTCCTTTTATTAATTCTAATTGGAGCCTCAGCCAGATTATTCCCACACCCTGCCAACTTCGCTCCAATCGGAGCGATAGCAATATTCGGAGCACTGTACCTGCCGCGAAAAATTGCTCTTGTTGCTCCCCTACTAGCTATGTTTGCTAGTGACATCTTCATTGGATTTTATAGTTGGCAGATGATGGTGGCAGTGTATTTTGGGTTTGTAATCATGGGGATGATTGGTCTTCAAGTCAGGAAAAATAAAAAATTTAGTACTATTCTCGGCGGGACCTTACTAGGATCTTTCCTATTTTTCTTATTAACCAATGCTGCTGTTTGGGCTTTTGGGACCATGTATACTCTTGATCTATCTGGACTAATGCAGAGTTATTACATGGCTATTCCGTTCTTTAGGAACAGCCTTGCCGGTGATTTATTTTATACTGCTGTACTAGTAGGTGCTTTTGAAGGATTGCAATATTATTATAGGATTCAGAATACAAAAAAAGAAATCTTGAATTCTTAAATCATACAAATAATATTATAAAAAACTCTCTTAAATTAAGAGAGTTTTTTTGTCAGCAATTGTTGAAATATTCTTATTTTTCTTCTGGAGAAGAACCTTCTGGCAGATCACCTTCTTCAGGAGTTGCAGGAGGAAAAACATCTGCATTAGGATCACTTCTTTCTCTTTGTGCTTCAGCCCCTATGCAATCACAACCTTCTTTCAAGGGCTTGCCACAAGTTGTACAACACTTTACCTCACCCTCCTTACCACTTCCATATGACACCATATATTTTTTATTAATTATAATACTATTTTTAACATTGATCTAAGACTTAAAATTCTATGAACTATGAACCAAGAACTGTGCACTCAGATCACCCAAAGATCTGATCCCCATCATCATAGGTAATATCACCAGAATCAGTCATGTATTTTGGGGCAGTTTTTTCAAATTCTGCCACCTTATCTTCTGGTGCAGACAATAGTTCAATAGGTAGACCAACAGGCGGCTCGGAAGTCTTGAGACTGGCTGTCTGAATCTGTGGAGTAGCAACATGAGACATTGGAAAATGCCAAATTGTAGCCAATTCTTCAATATTCAAGACATAGCGCTTCTTACCTATCCAAGGATTACGTTTTTTATAGGCTTTCATCATTATATTTTTTCTAAAGTTATCCCTTCTTTCTTTCATGAAATATTCTGTCGATGTAATATATTTTGGCAAAAGAGCATTGGAGTAGGGATTGTTGAACTGATTCACTGCCCCCACCAAAGAATTTATTCCTCTAGATGGATTGTATACTTCTTTTTTGGCAACATAGACTGTCCTAATCTTGGTCTTAAATCCGAGCTTGCTGATCTTATTTTCCATAGCTTCAAGCAACTTCTTCTTCCCAGGTGTTAAGTACAAAATTTGATTGGGAGGTCCATCATCCTTAGAAGAAGAAGTGGATCCACCCTCTGTACGAATTCCTCCAGCCAACTGGGCACTGACCTCTTCAAAACTTCTGGCAAACTCATTTGTGAGAGGGTTATCAAAGACCCAACCAAGCATGCCTGGCTTACTCTTTTCTTTTTCACCAATAAGTTCTTTGATCTTCTTTATGCATCCCTTTTTCCAACGAAATTCCTGTAGAGGCTCGATAATAATTTGATACCACATCTGCTCTCCTGGTCCAATCCTACTGAAACTCTCCAAAAAAGTACCCATAGGATCTTTCAAGACAGTATCTTTTGAGATGTTGTGTTCAAACTCTTGGTACATACGAATTGGATAGGCCTCATGCTGTGTCAAGACAAAATCAGCTGCCCACATCTTGTGAGTGTCACTTGGATACTTGTCTGGAATTCCTTCTGTATAATCCTCTACCTCAGTAATTTCTGCTTCTGGATATTGAGCATAGACAGCTGCTTCGATCACATCCTGGTATTTATCAAGTGTGCGAATCAAAAACTGGATATAACCCTCAATACTCACAATCTCAAAACTAAATTGGTTTTGATAAAATCCATGCCAATACTTCGTACCAATACTTGGTACCTCCATCACACTGAATATGTGAGTAAATAGCTGCTCCACAGCTTTGGGGGTCTGTACATTCATCGGAGGAATATCTATAGCCAAAAGCACGTGTTTAAAATCTTTTTTTAAAATTTTCCTCTTGTAGGAATAGAGCTCATAAAAACCGGCGTACAACAAAAGATACACCAACACAGACCAACCTCCTGCTGCTATAAATCTATAAATTATTTCAAAAGTTGACTCGCTTGTTATGTAGTCAATGATGATATCCATAGCTGACAAAATTATACTTCAAGTATTTTGTAAACTCCCAAGTATACAACAATCACAAAAAAGCCGGACCACCACCAACCAAGCTGGCCAGACTTGTATCCAGCAAAGAATGCAAGCAGACAGACAAAAGCAGCAATGAAAGAGATAAAATGTCTAATAAATTCTTCAGACATAATAAATATTTAACTAATGAATATAGGACTGATATTAAGTTTTACCTATTTTTGACCAAAAGAGAGCCAAAATATTAACTTATTTTTTAGACACAATTGTGTAAGTCCAAAGACGAGTTTCGGGGCTAAAAAATAAGTTAGTATTTTGGTGGGTTTGAAAAACTTGATATGAGTTCATAGTTTTAGAAGTATATCACAAAATCTACCTGGTAACTATCTCAAGAAGCAGAAACAGATGATAATAATTCTTTTACAGAATTTATATCTGCTTTTATTTTTTTTATTAATTCTCTGTCAGATTCAAACTTCTCAATCGAAGCAACCTGCTGGACAGGATCTATCTCCAGATAGTCACCATAAAAATCAGGCCCTTTATAATCAATCAAGTAAATTTCAACCTTCCAAACAGGATCTTCTCTCACCACCATTGAGCAAGGATATTTCTTTTTTTTAAAATGACACCAAGCAGCATATACACCTGAGCCAAACTTTACTTCTTTTTTTGTACAATCCAAATTGGCCGTAGGAAATCCATAGACCTTACCCATTTTGTCTCCACCTATCACTATTCCACCAAACATAATATAAATTTAAAACTTGTGAACCCCTTCCTGGGCCAGAGAGCCCGAGGGCGTCAGGGTCAAAAGAAATGGAACTGTGGCAGGGCCACAAAGTGTTTATTTCACTATAGATATTTTATTCTAGTATCTGTGTAATCTATTTTAATCTGTGTAATCAATGTCATAAAAGAGCCATCTCCACTGCTGCCTTACCCCACTCATAGCCACTATTTTTTGAGCCACTAGAACGCTCTATGGCCTGATCCTCTGTCAGACAAGTTAGAACTCCGTAAATTATAGGAATATCGTTGTATATACTTAATTTCATGATAGCATTAGTGACTGTCTCAGCAATATACTCAAAATGCATAGTTTCACCCTTGATGAGAGACCCTAGACAAACAACTACATCAAGATTATTTTCTTTGATTATTCTGCTAGTGGCAAATGGTATTTCAAAAGCTCCGGGAACATTGCGTATTATGATATTTTTCTCCAAAACTTCTGATTCTAGCAGAGCCAATTTACACCTCTCAAGCAAGGCGTCTGTAATATGACTATTCCAACGACTTGTCACAATACCTACTTTCAATTTTGCACCACTCATCTTACCAAATTCTATACCCTTGCCCATACAAATAGCGATCAACTAATTAAGTAAAATTTCGACTGCTTTTTCAAGTCCTTTATCAATATAATCAACACTTTCTAGATCCTCCTCCCCTTCTGGTGACACAAACATTTCTTCTACAATTATATCCGGCACAATCCCCTCTCCATCTATCATCCTGTCATCTGGAGTCAACCATTTGGCAATAGTAAGTTTTATGGCAGACCCATCTGGGAGTACTTCAAAATCCTGAACAGAGCCTTTCCCAAAGGTCTGAACTCCTACAATGGTAGCCAATCCGTGATCTTGAAGAGCTCCAGCCACTATCTCTGACCCTGAGGCTGTGCCTCCGTCAACAAGTACTACAGTAGGGATATCTGCTAATCTATGTTTACCTCTTGTCTTGTGCTCGTTACTTTTTATATTGGCAAATTGCTCTTTCACTATCACTCCACTGGTGACCCATTCACTAGCTATATCAATAGAAGTCTCCAAAAAACCACCAGGATTGAGACGAAGATCAAGCACAATACCTTCTGGAGGAGACAAAGCCATCCCTCGGACTACTTTATCAAATTCAGGCCAGGTTGTTTCATTGAAATAACTTACCCTGATATAGGCAATATTATCTTCTCTCATTTCAAACAAAACAGTTGGCACGTTTATAGTATCACGAATAATTTCTATGTCTTCGGCAGTATCAAATCCATTGTGAGTGACAGTAAGTGTCACCACCGTACCACCCCCCCCTCGAATTTTGGACACAGCATCTTCGAGAGACATACCAAATGTCTCTTCTCCATCAATAGCATATATCTTATCTCCTGCCACCAAACCTGCTTTCTCGGCTGGAGATTCTGGCAAAGGCGCCACAATGATTAGTTGCTCATTACGAATACCAATCTCCGCTCCAATTCCTTCAAATTCTCCAGAAAGCCCCTCGGTAAATTCTTTGGCTTTTACAGGAGGAAAATATGTAGAATAGGGGTCGTCTATACCCTCCACGAGTCCAGAGATTGCCCCATAAAAAAGATCTACATCGCTAATTGACTGATGATCGACATGCTTTTTCTTGATCTTGTCCCATATTTCCCAAAATTGCTCAAAACTAACTTCTGGAGACCTTGTCTCAGAATAGAGATCAATAACTTTGCCCAATTCAACCTCACCATTGCTATCAAAAATTTCACTTTTAAGTGCATACCCTTGGCCAATATAAAAACCAAAAGCAAAAAATAAAGCTAGTCCAATTAGTATTTTCCAAGTATTTATTTTGGATGAATTTTTTGTTGATTCTTCCATAAACTAAAGCAAATTAGGCAGAGTACGCAGAATAGGCCAAATAAGCAAAAGATGTAGTGGCATTAATTTCGTATCCTTAATCTGCATACTCTGCTTATTCTGCTTTGACTATCCAAGTTTAATAAATAAAAGTAAATTTGGTTTAAGTAAGACTTCATCGTGCCATCCCCGCAGCAAGCTGCGGGGTATTGGCATAAAATTCTATTTCAACCAATGTGAGTCTTCACTTTTTCGATGCAAGCATCGAGGAATAAAACCACTTAAAGATTTAATGATATCTAACATCTCTGACAAATCTAAAAATCATTGGTCTTCCAAGCGTTCAATTTCCACACCTATACCACGTAAATTCTTGATCAAGTCAGCATAACCTCTCTCGAGAGGATAAACATTTCTTAGTACTGATTTACCACTGGCAGCGATCATGGCAATCAATATTGCCATACCAGGACGAATGGCAGGAGGGCAGATCAAATCATTTCCTTTTAGGCTTGTGGGCCCCTCCACCATCACTCTGTGCGTATCCAACATCAGTACATTCCCACCCAATTTGCCAAGTTCTAGGATGTACTGAGCTCTATTTTCATACACCCAATCATGGACAAGTGTCTTACCTTTTACTTGGGTAAGTACTGGAGCAAAAAGAGGTAGATTATCGATATTCAAACCAGGAAAGGGGCGGCCGTAAAGTTTGTCTGACAGGGCAAGTAAATTCGAAGGCTTAATCACTAAATCCACGATATTGAAATGACCATTTTTTGACTTACGCTTTCCTGTAATCTTATATTTCTGACCCATTACTTTTAATTTTTCAAGTTCTAATTCGAGAAAGTCTAGTGGGCAATTTTTGATAGTCAAATTCGACTTGGTGGTAATAGCCAAAGAAATCCAAGTCATGGCGACAATCGGGTCTGGCATAATATGGTAAGCAGTCACTGATTTTAACTTTTTGACTCCTGTAATGACCAGAGTGGTGGTGCCAACACCTTCTATCTTGGCTCCAGCAGTATTCAAAAAATGACAAAGATCTTGGACCATGTAGTTTGAAGAAGCAAACTTAATAGTAGTCTTACCGGGAGCCAAAACAGCTGCCATTATGGCATTTTCAGTTGGTGTATCCCCAGATTCATACATCACTATATCGGCTGATCGAATTGGCTTATTTTTGACATCGTAGTACTTTGCCTTAGAGGTCACAGAAATCCCAAATTTCTCCAGAGCAAAAAGATGAGGTTTGATAGTGCGAGCCCCAAGCTTGCAACCTCCAGATTTGTAAATTTTGTATGATTTTTCTCTAGATGCTAGAGCGCCGATTAGGAGTAGAGATGCTCTAGTTTTTTCACAAGCATACTTGTGAATATTTTCCATTTTCAATTTTTTACTACTATCAATTACCAGGGTGGTCTTACCAATTCTTTCTACTGTCACCCCAACGCTGTCTAATATTTCCAAAAACCTATCCACTTCTACAATATTAGGGACATCTTTCAAAGTGACCCTACCTCGCACCATGAGGGAAGCACAAAGGATGGCGACAGTGGAATTTTTTGCAGTACTTGTCTTGATTTCCCCCTTTAGGGACTTACCACCTTTTATAATAAATTTGGCCATAAATATTGATTTTTTGGCTTAATTACGGTAGTATTATACTTGAAAAAATACGAAAAAGCAACCCTCGCTTTATGCCTTACCCAGTTATAATACTGACTAGAAAAATTAGAATAGCAATCATGGTTTCACTAATTGTGGCATTTTTTATTATCTCTCCCATAGTGCTTCTGTACACTGCAGGCTATAGATATGATTTCAAAAATCATAAAATCAAAGAAACAGGAGTAATTAGTATTGACATCAAACCAAAAGATGCAACTGTATACCTAAATGGTGTCAAACTACAGGATAAAATCCCCGTCCGCCTGACCAATCGTTTACCTGGAAACTATAGTATAAAAATCACCAAAGAAGGCCACCAAGATTGGCAAAAAAATATTACTGTTGAGAGTAAAAAAAGTAGTTATATTAAGGATATTATCCTATATAAAGAAAATCTACCTTCAAAAATACTAGATCTTGATGACACACTAGTGTCTGTCCAACCCAGTCTCCACAGTAGATACATTGCAAATATTTATAAAATAAAAAATATTTTTGAAATAAAAATACTAGACCCAAAGGAAGCCAAGGAAATCCTAGTATTGAGAGAAAAATTAGACAGTATCCCAGAAATAGAATGGTCAAAAAATGGTAATGAAATTTCTATAAAAACAAGAGAAGAAAATAATGAAAAAATAACTCTTTTCTCTGCAAACAAAAATAGTATTATAAATAGTTATGCTATAACTTCAAAAAATGGTCTTTCCAAAATCCAATGGTCTGATGGAAAATTATTTGTCCAAGATGGTACAAAAATAAAAATAATTGAAGAAAACAATATTGAAACAATTGCAACAAGCTCATCTACTATCTGGTTTGCAGACAACAAAAATGATTTTTGGTATATTGATCTTTCTTCAAATAATCTGAAAACTACCATAGATGGGCAAGAGAAATCAATTCACTTTCCACTAAAAAATATAAATAAAATAATTAATGCAACAGAAAATACTACCATTGTGCAAAATGATAACAAAAAAATTTCAATAATAAAGCACAATGGAAAAGAGGTAGAGAATGTAAAAAATATTCCCTCAACTTTTTTTGTATACAACGATGATCTAAAAGAGTGGATTGCCTGGGATCAGTGGGAAATATGGCATATCTACCAAGACGGTAGCTCAAAGCTGCTAAGTAGGCTCGATCGCTCCATAGATAATATCTCTATACTAGACAAATTTGGCAATTTGATTTTACTTTCAAAAAACAAAATATTAGCATTTGATCCAAATTACCATGTCACTCATACTCTAGTAGAAGATGCAGAAGTAAAAAAAATGTGGACTGACATAGAGAATAGAACTCTGTATTTTATTGGTTCACACAGTGGCGAGGAAGGAATGTACGAATTAGAGTATTAAAAAACTTCCCCTTTTGGAGGAGGTCGGGAAAGGTTCGTACCAACATAGAGGATATTGATTTACGACAACGAACCCCCTCTAACTCCACCTAAAAGGGGGAGAATTTTATTTATATCGACAAATCTACATCTCAATAATAGTCTTGTCCCCCACCACCATTCTATGACCAGACTTCTCATCATCTTTTTTCTTTTTCAATTTTACCCCTTTACCAATCAAACTATCATGAATCTTTATTTCACAGTCTATATAAGCATTGTCAAGAATAATACTATCTTCTAAAGTCGTATTATACACTTCTGTACCTTGCCCTATAGTAACGTTTGGTCCAATCTGACAATTCTCTAGGATACAATTTTCACCAATCATGACAGGTCCATTTATTTTAACATTATCACCAACCTGTGAACCAATTCCTATTTTGACATTGCCAGATATGTCTGGAGAATCATTTTTTGTATTATTATCTCCATCATTATCAAAATGACGATTATCCATCTTTTCCAGCAAAAGATTATTTGCTGTAATAAGATCTTCAACTTTGCCAGTATCCTTCCACCAACCAGTAATCTCCTTGTAACCGACCTTACTCCCCTGTTTCAATAAGTAGGAATGAATGCTTGATATTTCATATTCCCCTCTGGCGCTTTTTTCAATATTTTGAAAAGCATCAAAAAATATATCAGGACCATAGAGATAAATACCAGTAACAGCAAAATTATTTGGTGGGTTACTGGGTTTCTCTATCACGTCTACCAAATTTTTATTCTCATCAAATATCGGCACTCCAAATCTCTGTGGATCCTTTACTTCAGACAAAGCCAACATACTGTCATAGTTACCATTTTCAAATTCAGCAAATAGACCGCTGATGTCTCCAAAGAGGATATTATCAGACAAATAAAACATAAAAGGGTCACTGCCGATAAATTCTTTTGCTTCATTTACGACATGGGCAATTCCCTGCGGACCACCAGTCTGCTCAAAAAACTTAATGCTTATTCCCCAGTGCCCACCATCACCAATAAAATCTTGCAAACTAGTATCCCCTGGATTGGTATTGATGAAAATTTCTTCCACTCCAGCGTTCACTGCTTTTTCAATAGCATGAAAAATCATTGGTTTGTTGGCAAGTGGCAGGAGATGCTTGTTGATTGTTGTTGTAACCGGATGCAAGCGAGTTGCTCTACCTCCACCGGTGAGAATTGCTTTACGAATTTTCATAACACAGATTACACAAATTTTTACGGATTATACAGATCACTATTTTGTAGTAAAGTGAACCATTCCAAAGGCAAAAAGAAAACAAAGTATGTAAGCTACTACAAAATTTATCCAGTGTGTGTTTGTAAATTTATCATTGAAAAAAATAAGAATCAAACTAAAAAATATCGCTGCAATGGCACCGTACACCCCCCCCCACAAGAAAATCCTTAGCCGCCACCTTTGTTTCCATAGTTATCAGTACATAAGAAATTGCAAACACAATTGGAATACCTCCAATTGCCCCAGCCAACTTAGGTCCGGCAAATTTAGCAATAATTAAAATAATAGCTGTAACCACAGCCGATGCTAAACTTTTTAAAATAATTTCCATAATAGATTTGTTAATTAATTTTATGTTTTAAGATAAAATTTTTGTTCCATGCTATATGTTACATGCTCCATGAAAATTACCACCAAACCAGCCTCTTAACCACCACCCAATAATAAACCTTCATCACTGGATTGCCAATATATTTCAAAAGTGGATTGTCCATTGCTTTTTCTTGAAAATAAATTCCTGGGACTGAGTAGCTAAGTAGATAGCGATCACTTACTTTTCTAATTTTCTGAATATACTTTCTCTTCTTCAGCCATAGTTTCCAGCTACTCGACTTGAGCCAATATTGATAGACTTCTTTCTTCTTGTCAGCCCACCCTCCCTTGAATGCAAAAATCCATAGACCAATCTCAAGGGCAAGGGCCATTGGTAGTAGTAATAATAATGTTGGCCAACGGAAAAACATCAGCATCACTCCATAGCGATTGCGCTCCATCCAATAAAATTTGGTTATGCTACGGCTAAATTGATATTTATGATAAAAAATGGAATCACTGACGAGGGCAATTTTATACCCAGCAGCACGAAGTCGAAAAGCCCATTCCAAATCTTCGTGGTAAAGAAAGAAATCATTATCCCAGGTACCAAATTTTTTGATCATTTCGGTACTAACCATGAGAGCCGCTCCACTAGCATAAGGGACTTCTTTTACTTTCGGATAAGTGATATCTCGATATTTCATCCGATAGTTATTACAATACCCAAAACCAAGATAGTGAAACATATTGCCATCACTATTAATAAGGTCTGTCTCTGGATGAAGAAGCATGAGAGACTGAGCCAGGCCGATATTTTTATCACCTTCCATTGCTTCTACTAGAGGTTCAAAGGCATTGGCGGCCAGAAAGCCATCATTGTTGTGAAAAAAGACATAATCAAAATCATGTTCAATCGCCCAATCTACACCAGCATTATTCCCACCAGCAAACCCTAGATTTTCTTTCTGGGCGAGAAGTGTAGTGTGAGGTAATTCATTGCCAGACAAAGGCATGACATTATCCTCAATATAGCGAACTGACGGACCATGTTTTGGATGAGGATTGTCAACAATTACAAATTCCAACTTGTCTTTGGGATAAGTTATTTTTTTCAGTGAAGAAACCACGTCCTCGATATAAGGCTCGCAGTGGAAGGAAAGGTAAATGATAGCGATCTTTGGATGTGAATCCATAAATTTTAATCCTAAATCATAAATCTAAAATCCTAAATAAAAATAACATTTATGATTTAGGATTTTAGATTTTAGATTTATAATACTTATGATTCCCCCGCCATTTCCACAAGTATTTTATCCAACTCTTGGCATGGATTCTGGCCAATTTATTTTTAAATAAAGCTTTGAAAATTCCAGGTACTTTGGCCGATTCTCTAGCATGAGCATGCTTGATAACTATATCATGAACATAGTATACAGGCCAGCCAGTCTCCCACATCCTGTGACACCAGTCAGCGTCCTCTAGATACATGAAATAGCGATCGTCAAACCAGCCAATCTCATCGACCACTTCCTTTCGAACCACCATTGCAGCCCCCAGTACCCAGTCCACAGGACGGGTCTCATCATGATCAAAATCTTTCATAATTAGCTTGTCGGCATGGCGTCTTACCCATTTGTATTTCTTATCAAAATTTATTTGTTTGAAGGGTTTGATAAGGATTGATGACAAATCAAATCTATAGCACGAATACTGCAAACTACCATCCATATTTTGCAACTTCGGACCAATACAACCTATCTTTGGATGGGCATCCATGTATTTAACAATCCGCTCAATAGTCTGAGAATTTTCGAGGATGATAGTATCTCTATTGAGAGCAAAATAATAGCGCGCTTCACAGGCTTTGAAGCCATGGACATTCCCTTTACCAAATCCTACATTACCACCAGAATCTACATAAAGAACATCTGGAAACTGACGCGCCAAGTCTCCACGAATACCGTCTACATTACCAGAATTGTCAGCAACAGTTATCTGGACATCGTACTGACAATCAACAATATCCGCAACCAAAGATTCAACAGCTCGCAGGATGTCGTCTTTACATTTGTAGTTGAGTAAGGTTATGTTGATGTCTTTCATGGAACACGAATTTTAACACGAATCAACACGAATATTTTTAACAAAAATTATTAACAAAATTTGTGCATATTCGTGTTAAGATTAGTGTTTCCACCACTTCCTTATCTCCCTCCAACTTATTTTTCGCCTACCTCTTATTTCATATCTCTTATTTCTCAAATCCTTCCTATTCTTCCACACCTCCTTAAGTCCCTTCAATACACTTCTGTCAAACAAAAGAAACCAGCCAAACTTCTTCAATTCATACCATTTTATCCACAAAAAATCAAGTAGCCAGTTTTGCCAATACTCGTTTTTGTAAATAGTCATTAATTGATTTTTGTAACTATGATATTTCACCCAGTTGGATTGCTTTTTTTTGTTTTTGGAGGCAAAGAAGTCTCCTGTGTTCTCCAATCCCTCAGCAGAGCGATCATGATAAGCGACTGTATCTAGAAGTACACAAGCCTTATACCCAGCTTGTCTAAGACGAAAAGCCAAATCTACGTCTTCTTTATAAGAACCGTAGCTCTGGTCCAAAAAAGTTCCATCAGAAAACTGAACTGCCTCAGCAGCCTGACGACGAAGCATGGGGAAAGCTCCAGACACTCCGAACACTTCCATAGCGTCCCCCTGGGTGCGATAGCTAGTCATTACTTTTGGCTTAATCTTTTCCCACTCCTTACCAGTATATTTCTCTATCACCCGCCGATTCCGAAATACTTTCAAACCAAGTGAGTCAATTTTATTTGTAAATGAGCACTGAAGCAAGGAAAAATCCGCCCCCCCTTGTAGGGGGGGCTGGGGGGGGTTATCACCAAGCACACCAAAATCCCACCGCATTAGTCTAGGACTCACCGCAGCCACATCTTTTCGAATATCCATAAACTTCACCATCCTTTCAAAACAGTTTTTCAAAAGATACATATCCTGATTAAGAAGCAAAAAATATTCTGATTGCTGATCACCGCTCACTGATCTCTGGTATAGCAAATTATGACCTCCTGCAAAGCCAAGATTTTCTCTGTTTTCGATCAGCCTCACCTCAACTGGAAAATCTGCTATCTCAGCTTTGATACTAGCAGCAGTGTCATCACTAGATCCATTATCAAGTACCACGAGTCGCCAATTTGTAAACTCTTGTTTGCGTAGAGAGTCAAAAAGATATGGAACATATTTGGCTCCATTCCAAGTAACCAGTTGTACTACTAATTTAGACATGTGTATTAAATAATTTTGTGTAGCCTGTCGGCTGAAACTTTATAGAAGACAGATTCCAAATGACTAACTGTACTGTTAGTTTTGACATATATCAATACGCTTTTCCTAAAATATAAAATTTGGTTGAAAGTCTTTAAACTACATGTGAAGCGCCTAATTTTTTATCTATTTCATCCAAAAAATTTTCCCATCCAAGATTACGTAAAGAATATAATATTTGCTCTAGTTCTTCTAGTGTGTCTATGTCTTGATTATATTCCAACAAAATATTCTTTAATCTAGACATAAAATAAAAGTAAATTTGGTTTAAGTAAGACTTCATCGGGCCATCCCCGCAGCAAGCTGCGGGGTATTGGCAGAAAATCTTATTTCAACCAATGTTAGTTTTCACTTTTTCGATGCAAGCATCGAGGAATAAAACCGCTTAAAGATTTAAGTTCCAATTCTATTTCTTTGCCAATTCTTCCATAAAAAATCTCTTTTGATTTTGGCATTCTCTTGGTTTTTCTGTTTGTGACGTTAGTTACGATATCTCCATGGGCAGACGTATTGACAGCCATCATGTTTCTTAAAAAAAATTTTCTCTCCTCTTCAGATAAAGAATTATTCCAACCGCCCTGATTCAAAAAATTAGAAAAGGCTCTAACACAATCAAATCCGTAATGCAATTCTACCCATAAAAAAAACAGGTGTTGATCAGTCGGGCTTCCTCTAGAAACCCTAAAACTTTCTGTAATAAAAGAAATAAACGATTGTCTGGTAATCCGATCCCCTTCCCGATACAAAACAATATCATCCTTACTCTGCGGAGCATTCTCCGGATCAAAATCTTCTGGTGTCAAAAAATAACGTTCAGGTTTACCTGTGTCTCGTGCATCTGTTTGAGTGACATCTGGTCTACGACCTGGTTTTGGGTCTGTCATATATTTAAAAACTTAGCAAACTTAGCTACTTAGACAACTTAGCAAGGCGATCATTCACCCACGCCATCCCAATCCCCACTGGTCTCAACAAAGCAATCCACACCCATTTGTACCACGGTTCCCATTTTTGAAAATAACTGAGCATTGACTTGGTAAATTGCTTCTGCTTCCAGAGTGTCGTCCTTTTTTTAAAACTTTGTCCGACATAGTCGACGCAAGTGATAATTGGTGTATATATTACTTTGTAGCCATGACGCTTCGCTTCCCGACAAATATCGACATCTTCGTACCAGATAAAATAGCGTGGATCAAAGGCCCAGCCAGTCTTATCAAGAAACTCTCGTCGCATGAGCATGAATGAGCCACGGATAGAATCTACTTCTTGCTCCTGATCTGGATCCATATCCCGCATGTGGTATTTATTTAAGATGCTTGGAAAAACGTGAGGGATCTTCAAAATCAAAGCTATCTGCTCCCATAGTTTTGGCAATCTCCGTGGTGAAGCATTCCAAACAAAATTTCCTTCGCGGTCCACTAACTTGACGCTGACAATGCCCACTTCCTTGTGAGACTTCATCCAATCAAGAATTTTGTCAAGGCTCCCTGGCTCGACGCGCATGTCAGGATTGAGAAATAATATATATTCTCCTGTTGTTTTTTTTAGTCCTTGATTGTTGGCAGCACCAAACCCCAAATTCTTTTCATTTGATATTACATGTACTGATGAAAAATCTTTTGACCTCAAAAACTCTACAGTCCCATCTGTTGATCCATTGTCCACCACAATTTCTTCACAACTAATCTTTTCACACCCATCAAAAACAGAACGAATCTGTTCTTCGATCCGTTCTTTGGAATTCCAAGTGACTGTAATGATTGATAGGTCCATAAAAGTCTGTTTGTGATCTTTTTTCCTGTTATATTCTTTTAGAGATTCCATATGTCAATCGAATGATGACTCCAAACCATCTAGGACACTAACAAGTAGACCGAAATTCAACTCCACATTCTCTTCTGAAGGTCTCTCACCTTTTTCACCAATATTGTGTATCATGATCTTTATCTCTGATAAGTGATGATCAAAGGCATCAATAAAAATAATATCTGAACCACTATCATTGACCAACTTAGCAAATCGAGAGCGTATATCATCCAACGTCTCGTTCACTTCTTCAGGACTCATCTTTTCTCCTCTTATTGGACGTACGTCTCTATCAAAATTTCCCCTTCTAACTAACCTAGCAATTACAGTACGTGCTCTACCAATGGACCCACTGATTAATCTTATTCTAGCTCTCATAGTATCTGGATCAATTTCTAGTTTTTGTCTCTCTTCTATATTCTTTCTATATGCCACAAAATCAATCACATTGTTACCTCCTCCTGGTTTTTTAGTATCAGACATATTTATCAAACTATAGTAATGACTTTAAAAAACTTATTTACTTGATCTAAGAGACAACTGACAACATTATTTTCTTTCTAACTTTTTCTTGTAGAAAACTAATAGTTGTGCGAGCTTTTTTTGTGTCAATTTCATCCTCTTTATCCATAACTAATTCCCTGAGATCAATAAAATCTTCACCAGGATCCTCGTCTTGAGCTCTACCACGCCCTTCTTCCGGAATCAAGGGGTCTGCACCATTGGCATGGATATATTTTCTTTTACTGTTTAGAAAAATGACATTTGAGCCGTCATCTGGATAAACCTCTTCCAAGTTATCAGAATTCCTAGATCCTGACAAAAAACCATGTGGATCAAAGTCATTTATATGACTAGTAGACACTTCTTTCAATAAAAGACCAAGCTCACCCTCTTCCCACAACGGCCAATTCTCCCGCAAAAAATCAATAAAAGTAAATTTGGTTTAAGTAAGACTTCATCGGGCCATCCCCGCAGCAAGCTGCGGGGTATTGGCAGAAAATCTTATTTCAACCAATGTTAGTTTTCACTTTTTCGATGCAAGCATCGAGGAATAAAACCGCTTAAAGATTTAAATCTGTTATACTTTTTGTTATTTCTTCCCCCAATATTTCAGCCAAAATTTCCATTTTCCCTGCTGCAATTTCTTGTCGAACCTCGTAAGATTGCTTGTTCAATTCCACCAACTTATCATCAACATCATAGATAGAAGGTGTCCAAGATTCTCCCTCTCGATATACAGAATAATTTATTTCATGCAATTGTAAATAATTATTCAACGCTCTTTTTTCTTCGTCAGTCAAATTTGGATACCTCTTTTTGAATTCTTCAAATATTATTTTTGAAAATGCTATAGTGAGTTCATACTGATACCACTCTCTATCTAAATCACAATCTCCATGTTCCAAATCATCAGGAAAAAGACTGAGGGGATATTTTTTGGCATCTTTTTTTGTAGCCAAAGCATCATCCCTACCCAGAGTGTCTCTGTAAGTCTCTAACTTTCTTTTTTCTTTGATGAGTCTTTCTAATTGTTGTGTAATTTGCCTTCCAGCCTCTGCACTTGGCCACTTACCTTGCAGTATTCCCATATTTTATTTATTTTCAGATATTTAGATTTTTATTTTCTGCATATTTCTCCATTGTGTCCCGCATCCCTACATGCACTTCCCGCATTTCAATCCCAATACTAGCCAAATTTTCTGAAGCAAGAAAATTATTAGATCTACCTTTTGTGGCAAGACCTTGTTTTACCAAGTCATCATTGGTGATCCATTCATTGGTATGAGTAGGATCCACAAGTTCTTCATAGAGATCAATAATCTCACGATGCTTGAGAATGCCAGGATTGGTGACGTGAAAAATACCTTCTGCTTTTTTTTCTAGCAGCTGATAAAACACATCTACCATGTCATCGACAATCGTCACACTATTTTCCACATCAATCACCTTTGGAAAGCTAGCTAGCTTGTCGATCATGTTATTTGGTGATGGGATGTGATCAATAGGCATGCGAATGCGAGCAATCCCCACTTTTGGCAAAGTAGACAAGACAAGATCAGCCGCCCACTTGGCACGAGAGTAGGTCACTTCAGTTGGATTACCCATGTCTCCTTCTCGCCACCTCTTATCCTCATGTGGTGAGTCACCGTAGAAGATACAACCAGATCCAATATGAAGAAGGTAAATATTTCGCTCCTGACAAGCCTCGGCAATAGTGATTGGTAGCTTGGTATTGCCAAGCATGGTTTCCAGAGGATGATCCTCACACCAGTCTACATTTGGCTTGCCACGTACTCCTGCGGCGTTCAAAACTGCATCTGGCTGATGCTCGTCAATAAGTTTTAGTACATCTTCTTTGGAGTTAATTCTTTCAGCAGACAAAACTGAATCTGACCAATCCTTGTGACAACGCTTACCTACATATCCAGCTCCGATAATTAATATCTTCATAAACAAGTTTGTAAATTAAAAATTTCAAATTAAAAATTATTCACGTCCGTACCACTCCTCATAATAATCCTGATACGCTCCACTCTTACACCTCTCTACCCATTCTTGATTATTTTGATACCATTCGATCATCTCTCTTAGAGCGTATTCAAACTTTACCTGAGGTTTCCAACCAAGTTCATTTTTTGCTTTAGAAAAATTAATAGCATAACGACGATCATGACCTGGACGATCTTTGACAAAATCAATACTGCTTTCATCTTTATCCATCAACATCAAAAGAGTCTTGGTCAAATCAAGGTTTGTCATTTCACTATCTCCACCAAGACAATATGTCTCCCCTATTTTTCCATTCTTAATAATTACCTCAATCCCACGAGCGTGATCATCTACATGGATCCAGTCACGAACCTGGAGACCGTCACCATACACTGGAACTTTCTTTCCTTCCATTAGGTTGGAAATAAAAAGTGGTATCAACTTCTCTGGAAACATGTACGGACCATAGTTGTTGGAACAGTTTGATATAGTAACCTGCAATCCATAAGTATGAAAATAGGATCTTACCAGATGATCAGATGCTGCCTTGGATGCAGAGTAAGGACTACGAGGATCATAAGATGTAGATTCATCAAAGGCAGGATCCTCTGGCTTCAAAGCTCCAAAAACTTCATCTGTCGAAACATGATGAAAACGCTTCTGATATTCTCTAGCAGCATCTAAAAGAACTTGTGTACCGAGAACATTGGTACGAACGAATGCACTAGGATCTAGGATAGAACGATCGACATGGGATTCTGCTGCAAAATGTACAACAACATCGACATCTTTCACTGTCGCAAAGACCAAATCACGATCACAGATATCACCCTTTACAAAAGAATAATTTTGATTGTCTTTTAAATCTTTTAAATTTTCAAGATTACCGGCATAAGTGAGTAAATCAAAATTAACAATCTCATCTTCTGAATTGCTCTCCATCCAATAACGAATAAAATTTGATCCAATAAACCCAGCACCGCCAGTTACCAATAGACGCATAAACGACAAATTAAATTAAATCACTATATTATTTACTAAATAAAGTTCGTGGTACTGGTGACGGGTAGGTCCCAGCACCGCCAGTTACCAACAATTTCATATTATTTTACAATATACTCGTAGCTGTCATCTGTACGCAAAGGAAAATTACTAAAAACCACCACTATTGCTGACTCCTCTCCGACATTGGTAGTTGAATGAGCTACTAGGTTGGGGATATGAATGACATCTCTTCCCGGTACCAACTTCATGTCTTTTCTTTTTTTGGAAACGACGTGCTCCATTTTTAGAGAGACATCACCCTTTTCTGCATAAATCATTATCCTATTTTCTTTGTGATAATGATTGCCGGTAGTAACTCCAGGATCAATAACCAAACGAGACATATAGATGTCTCCCACTTTTACACTAGACAAAACTCTACCAGGCTTACTAGCATCATCTTTCATCTTGAAATGAGTGATAAATTCTTCTTTTCTGTTCATAAAGCCACATTGTTTAATCCCGACCTCGTTCCTCGGTACGGGACGAGAGATCGGTTTAACCTGCCTGCCGGTCTTCGACTATGAAGCTCAGACTGAATAGCAGGCAGGTTCCCCGGGGCTTGCCCCGGAAAAATTGGTCAAGGACTTGCCCTGGAGTTCATACCATTGATTTATTTTGAATTACGAAAAACTCTAATCTCGTCATTGCGAGGAGTGCGCGAAGCAAGCACGACGTGGCAATCTAGACTTTGGAAGTGTAGATTGCTTCGTCATCCCGTACTTCGTCGGGATTCCTCGCAATGACGAAAATGCAATTTAACGAGTAGTGTGAAATAAAAGTAAATTTGGTTTAAGTAAGACTTCATCGGGCCATCCCCGCAGCAAGCTGCGGGGTATTGGCAGAAAATCTTATTTCAACCAATGTTAGTTTTCACTTTTTCGATGCAAGCATCGAGGAATAAAACCGCTTAAAGATTAAAATTGATATTTTCCTTATTTTAGCAAAATATGAATTTTCCGCATATCTATTTTCTAAAAATATTTAGCTAAATTAAGCCAAACGAGTCTAATTCACACTACTCGTAATTTAGTAATTCAAAATAATTATTTATGTAAAAAATGATGATGAACAAGAGCCCAAGCCGCCATAGTCTGTCCGTCCCAGATATCATTACGACGAATCATTTCATCTACTTCATCTGGCCTGCGATACATTACTTCTATATCTTCTGTGTCATCAAGGTCCATTTCCTGTTGTTCACTCAAGTGAGCTATGAAGACATGGGTAGTGTCCTTGGTATATCCATTGGCAGGTTGAAATTCTCCAACCTTGATAAATTCATCAGCCAAATATCCTGTTTCTTCTGCTAGCTCCTCTTTGGCAGCCTCTAAAGCTGTCTGACCATCTTTCAATCCTCCTCCTGGAAATTCAATACTCTCCTTATTAGTCAGGTATCTAGATTGCAAAATCAAAACCAAACGACCATCTGGTAATACTGGAACCACGATAGACATCCCACTAAGCTCTGAATAATAATAGTCACCTATATCACCGTTTGGTAATTCATAAGTGTCATGCTTGTAAGTATACCAAGGATTCTCGTGCAGTGTTTCTTCTGATAATTTTTTGAGGTGTTTCATAAGTCATTATAATATCAGTAAAATCTATATAAATCAGTCTGAATTAATGCTAAAACAATTTGGCAACCTCTTCTACAGAAGTATCACCAGCATTATTAATAATAGAATGGATATTTCCTCCCCCATCACCCTTCCAACGAGGTAAGATATGAACATGTAGATGTGACACCTCTTGTCCACCTGCCTCTCCATGATTCCAACCAACGTTGAATCCATCTGGATGAAGAGTGGATTCTAGTTTTTCCATCACTTTCTCAATAGATAAAAAAAGATCTTTGGAAAGTTCTTTATTCAGGTCAAACAAATTTTCTGCATGTACTTTTGGCACCAGTACTGTATGACCTTTGGCACGAGGGTTTATATCCAAAAAGGCGAGAAAGTGTGCATCCTCATACACAGTATGATTTGGTATTTCTCCTCCTACAATTTTACAAAAAATACAGTCTTTCATAGGTTATAATAAATTCTTTAAAACATAAAACTATCATTTTCGTCATTGCGAGGAATGAAACGCAGTGGAATGACGAAGCAATCTACACTTTGGACGTGTAGATTGCCACGTCGCTCCTTCGTCGCTCCTCGCAATGACGAATTTTAGATATTTATAGTACAAATTAACTTATACTTACTCTGCAATATTATCAATATTTAGCTATTTTTTCAAGTCAATATTCCAAATCAGAAAGTCACCCAGCTGCTCAGGTGTGGAGCTGGAAAATTCTGACATTTTTGCTTCCTTTTCCTCATCTACATCTTTTATTGGCAACACAACCCAACACCTCTCATGTCCAGTGATATTAGATATCTCAGATAAGACACTTTGTTCTGGATTTTCTATCATTTCAGATAATAATGAAACTCTCTTCTCTTGGGCAAATTGGTAATCAATAGGAAATCCGCCACCGACAATTTTTTGAGATGACCTCGACTCAAGAGCAAGAAGAATCCAAGTATTTGCTAAAACACACTGACTATCTTCATTTTTATGCTTCCAAACATAATTGGCCGCATTATATTCATCTAGACTGACAACTCTCATATCAGGACCAGTCGCAAATGATGTCGTGCCCACCCAAGAAAATAATACTACCAATGACAAAATAACCACATTCCTATACCTTGCTCTCATTTTCTCAAAATTAATCTTACTCAAACCAAAAACAAAATAAACAAATATGACTATAGAAAAAATTGGATCAAGACGGCGGACAAATGATCTGTCTCCCTCGAGGAAAAACCAACCTATCAAATATCCAGCCACAATACTCGTAGCAAAAAGATTAAAAATCAACCAAACTATTTTTTTCTTATATAATGATCTCCAGAGTCCAAATATTGCTAAGCCAAAAATAATTGAAACACCAAGCATCATTGGCCAACGCCAGTCAGTGAAGAAGCTCGATACAAAAGCATAATCTGGAGTATGATTGATAAGAATATTGCCACTAAGCATATCATGAGGGCGAATAGCACTAGCATAGTACCAGCCACTAAACTGGCCGAGCATCTGCTTAATCTGGTTCACAAAGTCCCAAGATTGAGGAAGGTGGCTAGCTCTACTGACTATTTCTATAATTGGAAAAAATAAGATGGCAAAAATTGTTGAGAATGAGATAGTTATTTTTCTAAAAATTTTATTGCCACGAAAATCTATATTCTTGAAAAATAAAGAAATTAAAATCACAAACCAAATCAAAATGAAATACAGTGTGTACCCAAACAGCATGGAGACTGCAAAAAATAATGCCAAATTCCTTCCCCTCTTACCCCCACTATCCAAATATTGCAACCACAGCATCAACGTGAATAAGAAGAATAATAATCCCAAACTAACAGGCAGAGCAAGGCTCCCAAGAGCTTGTAGGGTAAATGGGATTAGTGATAAGAATGAAAAAAACAAACCAGCCCGCCACGAACCAAACATGATTCGACCAATTCGTAATAAAACTATCGGCAAAACTATAGACCATAAGAAAACCATCATCCACTTGTTGACTGCCAACAAATCAATATCTAGGGTGGCAGATAAAAGCACGCCAGATCCCCAGAGATGACCATAAAGATACTTGTGTGGCACGACCAAAGCTTCTGGCACATCTATGCCTGCTACTTCACGCCAGCTAGCTTCATCCCCAAACAAAACTGGCAAAACAGACTGACCACCCAACAATTGATTCTCGACAGCCACATGTCTCCATACATCCCCGCCCCAAGGCATCTCATGAGACAATGGTAAATAAAGATGCATGACTAGAGACTGAACAATAATCAAAAATAACAAAGTCTTGATCTTGTGCTTTGAACAAACTAATATCCCTAGCACGAAAATAGACAAAAAAGTAAGAGGTAAAACAAGTTTATCAATACTTTGCCAAGGAGAATTCAAAACTTCTGTGCCATTTGATTTGAGAAGTAAGAAAAATATCAATGAAGCAAGTAGTAAAAAAATTCCCAACAAAATATTATTTTTCTTAAACATTACAAAGCCAAATTTCTTTTTTCCATTTTCAGAAAGTCCTCTTTTTCTTTTTTTCTTAACAATCAAAAAAAGCAGATAGCTAAATATTGCTAAAGTTAAATATACTGACCACAAAAGCATGGGAGTCAGCTTGTACCAGACGACCAAGACAGAGCTGAACAAACCTAGCAAAGTGAAAACTGTAAAAAATGAAAATACCACCGTCATCCAATCCTTATACTTCATCCCAAAAATACGATGCAAAACACAACGCCAATATTCTCCTACAAACCATAGATAGACGACAAATAGCAAAATTCCAGCAAATTTGCTATGCCAAACAGTCAGTTGGAGATATAACAAAAATAGCAGAACTGCCAACTTACCAACTTCTATCAATTTTATCCTATACAAAAATTTCACAATATTTTCGATCTAAAAAAACGATTCGTCATTGCGAGGAGCGACGAAGGAGCGACGCGGCAATCTCATTGTGTGTAGGTAAAACTTTGAGATTGCCACGTCGTTCTTTCAGACTCCTCGCAATGACGAACTAACCTGTGGCCGAAAATTGATTATTAACATCAAATTCTATATACTGTTCTCTAGAAACTATAGCTAAATATAGCAAAAAAGGCAATATGAAGAACGTTTCCAAAAAACAATACCTGATAGCTGCAAGCGGCGCTACATTACTTTTGTTATTGAACATTTTCTTTTTGAACAGTATCTTGATTGGCATCACAGCCATCATCCTCTATGGCTACGTTTTCAGCAGATTTATCGCTGATATTTTTTTGTCAGAAGAAAACCAAGGCAGACTATTTTATGGCTTTTTACTACTCCTGACTGGAGAGATACTAACCAACACTGCCCTCTACTATCTCCACGGCATCACACCAGTCACCGTTGCCATCGCCCTACTTCTACCGTTCCTACTATTTCTATCATCAAAATCTCTCCCCCTTTATAAGGGGGAGATGGCCGCAGGCCAGAGGGGGTTGCGTGGCAGAGCCCCATTTCTTGGCATAGCCAACATCCTCCTAAACATCGCTCTCCTCACAACTCTCTTCCTAAACCAAACAACATCCCTAATGCCCTCCCCCTGGCAAGCGGTAAACCACTGGTTTTTCATCACCTTCGCTATTTCCACTGCATTTCTAATCCTGTTCGTCTCTAAAAATAAAAATTATCAGACTAGCATCTTCGCAATGGCAGTGCACCTGTTTGTGATGTTTGGTGTGGCAGCCATCCTCTATCCACTGGGCTATGGCTTCGATGCCTTCATCCACCGCGCAACTGAAGAATGGATCTTACTGAATGGTAGTATCTTGCCAAAAACTCCTTACTATATTGGCCAGTACAGTCTAGTTGCTTGGCTGGCTCATATTACTTCCCTGCCAATTTTCTATCTTGATGTCTATCTTGTCCCGATCTTAGCGTCTATTTCCTTGCCAATCGTAGTTTCCAATGTGCTAAAAAAAATCTGGAACATACCGTACAAAGTTGGAATCCTTCTCACACTTTTCATTCCTTTCATCCCCTTTCTTTCTCTTCATCTCACCACTCCTCACAACCTGGTAATCTTATTTACAATTCTTATTGTCTTCACCACTCTTGGCTATTTGAAAAATAAAACACCCCTAATTATTCCCTTCTCCCTCTCCCTCGCTTCTCTCGCCACCCACCCCCTAGTCGCTGCTCCTACTTTTGTTTTTCTTATTGCAACAATGATCATTAAAAAAACATCCGCCAGAGGACGGACCAGCCTCTGGCTGGAAAAACTATCTCCTATCTCCTATCTCCTATCTTTTTTACTAATCACCCTCACAGTCCCAATTCTCTTCATCCTCAACAATTTCCTCGCCAATGCTCCCCTACCAACATTCACCAATCCTCTGTCAAGTCTACCTTACTTCCTAGAACTCTTTGCCCGCCCCTACTGGTATCTTGAAAATGCTCCGATAATTTATGAACTCCTCTACACTTGGCAACTTTTGATAATTCCAATTGCGATTTCCCTCTGCTTCGCTGGATTTTTCATATCCAAAAAAAAGCTCAAAGCTGAGTATCTATTTCCAATAGCAACAATATCATTCTTCCTCAGTGCCTGGCTCCTACGCAGTTGGATCGTCTTCCCCGACGTCGTCTCCTACGAACAAGGCGACTATCCCCTCCGCCTCCTCAAAACCAGCCTCATCTTCATCCTCCCCTTCGGAACGTTCATGATTTATAAAATACTTGCAAACTTGCAAACTTACAAACTTACAAACTTAAGCAAAACCAGAAAAACAGCAATGACTATCACGTTAGTGACAATCATCTCAGCATCGCTCATGCTCTCCTTCTACTTCTCCTATCCTCAAAGAAACATCAAATCCCGCTTCCCCGGCTTCAATATCACCGCTGCTGATTTCCAGGCTGTCGAATGGATTCATGAAAGAGAGAAAAAAACTTTCCGAAGCATAGGAAGGATTGATGGACCCTCTTTATTTTTATCGACACAAGTCGCAGAAATCGATTACATTGTACTATCAAATCAACTTGTCTCTGCTAGCGCGCTCACAAAATACAGCTTTGCCAAATATTTCCAAACTGAGTCAGGAGAAATATTTTACTATTCAATCCCTACTGGTGGAAAACTATACCAACAATACGGCAAGATGCTCTATGAAGGACAAAAGCGAGAGTATATGGAAGATGCCATGCAGATTGCTGGAGTGGACAAAGCTTACTTTGTCGTAAACTCTTACTGGGCCAATGCTGATAAAATTATTGAAGGAGCGAAAGAAAGTGCTGATGGTTGGGAAGTGATTAATAATCAAGTCTGGATTTTTATTTATGAAAAATAAAAATAATCTCGATTGTATTGTATTTTCTGAATTTTTATGTAAAATAACTTTATAGAGAATCTCGTAAACCTATTTTAACCACAAACCTATGACATATGAAGATCTAGTAAGAAGAGGTGTAGAATTAATAAGATATCAAGAACGACCAACACCAGATCAGATAACAGGAGAAGCAACAAAACTAGCAGTAGAGGCAACGAAAGCTGATGAACCTATATATGGAATGGATGCAGCTGCTACTGTTGCTCGTCAAAGACAAGAAACAAGCAAAAATGTTATAGAAAGATTTCAACAAGCAGTAGAAGATGAGAACACAGCTGTTCTTCAAGGAACTCTCTGGGAGGTGTGGGAAGTAGAAGACTGTAAGATCTTGCTAGCAACCATGGAAGAAATCAAAGCACAGATAATCCTGGAAAACACAGCTCTAAAATTAAGAGAAGAAAGCTATGAAGAAAGAACTAGAGAATTGGAAGAGTGGTCTTATGGAAACATATACAAAGAAGGAATCGAAAATTTTTTACCAAAACTAAAAGCATTGGTATCTGTACTTGAAAAAATAACCACAGAAGGAGAACCTAGCGGTCATCTAAGAAGACTGTACGCCGGATGGTCCGAAGAGCAAATACAACAATATTATGATCGAGCAAAAGAACTAGTTGACGAACTAGAAGATAAGCTAGAAGATGCTCCTGGAGAGGATGATGGTTATTATGATGATGGTTACGATGACTGGTAATTTACTCGTTGTATAACTTCTCTAGTTTCCCTACATACCCCCCTTCCGACCTCCCCGTGGTCGGAATTTTTTTACTCATTTTTTCAACCTCTTCTCTATTCTTCACGCACCATTGCAACTTTTCTCCCAAAGACTCATTATCCCCTGCCTCAAAAGTAAACCCATTCTCCCCTTCTTCAATTAATTCTGCAATCCCTTCAATTCTGCTGGCAAGTACTGGCACACCAAAAGAAAGACTCTCAAAAATAACTGTTGGCGAATTCTCATAGCAGAGAGACGGCACAATAGTAATATCAGTCTTAGAAAACAACCCTGGCAATTCATCACGACCCACCCGACCATGCACCACAATATTTTCACCACCTTCAGCCAAATCTTTTACATCCCCCAAAGCCGACCCGTCCCCCACCACATGCAGTTCGCAATTTGCGTTAGTTTTGACAAACTGCTTAAAAATCCGAAGCAAAAACAAAATGCCCTTGTGCTCTTCAATCTGCCCCAAATACAAAAAACTAAACAAATCATTTTCCCCTTTCCCCTTTCCCCTTTCCCCTTTCCCCTCACTAAACGTCATCGGATTCCTCACCACCACAAACTTCGAGCTAGCAAAAAATCCTCGCTCCTTATAAAAATCAAGTAAAAATTGTGAAGGAGAAATCACAACCTCAGGAGAAGCAAAGAGCTTCTTCATAATCCAAGTATAGACTCTTGTTGGCCATCCTGTGTAACGCCAGCTATTTTCTTCTTTTTTCAAAATAATTCCGCTGGGTTCCACTAGCTGAACATCATGAACAGTGTGGATGTGACGAATGTCCAGGGAACGAATGGTGCGTGGGATGAGAAAGCTAAGTCCCATTAAATTATGAGTGTGAACAATATCTGGTTTTTCCCAAGTCAAAATTTTCTTTACTTCACTACTTACAGAAAAATTAAAAGTATCAACAATATGCCACAAAAAACGTGACAAAAAATCATGTTTGTGTGCTTCAGTATAAAAAAAAGTATTCTTCGGCTTGATGCGGTAAATCTTCAAATCATCACTTTCTTCTACCCCTGGATCATCCGGTGTGCTGGTAATCAAAACAACACTATTCCCAGCCGCCATAAGCCCCTCCACAGTCTTCCTCACTACCTGCTCTGCCCCACCACGAGCATAAGGAGGATATAAATTGTTGATAATGCAAATTTTCATAGAAAACAATCCGGATATCCAGATAATCCAGATCTACAGATGACTATCCGGAAAATCTGGATTATCTGGATATCCGGATTGTTTAAGTATAACACAAAACCCCCGTTCGCAAATAACCTCCCGTCTTGTCCCCAAATATACTTAGAAACAAAACGGGCAGTGCGAACGGAGGTTCCACTGCACCGCCCCGCACGAAGCGGGAAAGTGCCACTACCGCCTCTTACCCTTCTTGGGCCTGGGCGGGCGACACTTCTTCGCATCACGCTTAGTTGCGTGATACTTGCCGCATCCTTTAGTGCGGCAGGCGTAACCCTTAAGGACGTGGTGCTTGACTTTCATTGGAACCCTCCATCGCCCCGGTTAACTGGGCGTTAAGAATTATAAAACCAAAAACTCTCTCTCTTGTCAACACCTTTCCCACATTTATCCCACAGAGGAGTGCTTGGAATACTTGTCGAACTCCTATATTTGGGATAATATAAAAAAACCAACAACACCTATAAACTAAGAACTATTGGCTATGAACTATTCATTATGAACATAAAAGACGTAGAAAAAATCCCACCCCAAAACCTCGAAGCAGAGAAATCTCTCCTCGGGGCTATTTTGCTTGACAAAGATGCCATGTTGAAGATTGCTGATGATGTAGAAGTAGATGATTTTTACAAGAGAGCTCATAGTGACATTTATCAATCCATCCTCGAGCTATATAATAAAAACGAACCAATCGATGTTTTGACCCTTGGTAATAAACTAGAAGAAAAAAATAAAATAGCAGAGATTGGTGGTAGAAGCTATTTGGTGGAACTTTCCAATGTTGTTCCCACGACAACGCATATCAAAGAATACGCCAATATAGTCCGTAAAAAATCTACACTTAGAAAATTATTACGTGCTGCCCATGAAATCTCTGGTCTTGGCTATCAAGACAATACTGACGATGTAGACAATATTCTTGATAAAGCCCAACAACACCTGCACGGTATTACTCAGAAGCATCTCAAGCAAACCTTCACCCCAATCAGTGACGTCCTTAGTAATACTTTCGAGAGAATAGATGAGTTACATCGCGAAAAAGGAAAATTGCGTGGCATACCAACAGGATTTAAAAAATTAGATAATCTGCTAGCTGGATTCCAAAAATCTGATCTGATCATTCTGGCGGCTCGTCCTTCTGTCGGTAAGACTTCTCTTGCTCTAGATTTTGCTCGCCACACTGCAATTCGTGGTAAAGCTAAGGTCGGAATGTTTTCTCTTGAGATGAGCAAAGAACAGCTTGTGGACAGACTGCTTTGTGCAGAAGCTAATGTCGACTTATGGAAGATGAGAACAGGAAATCTATCAGACCGTCCAGATAGTAGTGATTTCCCACGGATCGGTAATGCTATGGGTAAGCTATCTGAGGCAAAGATATTTATCGATGACACAGCTGGTCAAAATGTCATGCAGATCCGCACTAAGGCTCGTAGACTCCAAGCTGAGCACGGACTAGATTTGATCATTATTGATTATTTGCAGCTGATGAACTCTACTCGCAACCGTGGCAGTGACAATCGTGTCCAAGAGGTGGCAGAGATGAGTCGAGGGCTCAAGCTTCTCGCTCGTGAGATCAATGTCCCGGTCCTCTGCCTTTCTCAGCTTTCTCGTGCTGTCGAACAAACCAAGCCAGCCATCCCGAAGTTGTCACATTTGCGAGATTCTGGTAGTATTGAGCAGGATGCTGATGTTGTAATGTTCATTTACCGTAAAGCTGCTGACAGGAATTATCGCATCGAAGATATCCCTCCAGACGAGATGGCTCTAGCTGAGATTCATATTGCCAAGCACAGAAATGGACCTACAGGAGTAGTCAAAACATTCTTTGACCAAGAAAGAGCTAGTTTCAAAAATCTAGACTCCACCTTCGGCCCCCCACCCCCTCCAGTGCCTCAAGCAACCTCTCCAGTACCCCAACCCAAACCAGTCCCGTCATTTTAAAAGAATACGCAAAGTACGAAGAAGAACAAAAAGCTTATTCTGCCTAATCTGCTTATTTTGCTTACTTTGCTCACAAATAGCAGCAAAAACCGACATTTAATAATTCACCATGTAAATATCCTACATGTTGTAATCAAAACCCTATGTTCAACAAACTAAAGCAATTCAAAGACATGCGTAGTCAAGCTAAGACTATCCAAAGTGCTTTGTCTGAAGAATCAGTCACTGTCAAAGAAGCCGGTGATAAAGTTCTCCTCACTATGGATGGCAACATGAAATTGACTGGCCTAGCCATTGACGACGAACTGATGTCTCCTGGTAAAAAAGATAAACTAATAAAAGCGATTAAAGATGGTCACGAAAGTGCCATGAAGAAGATGCAGCGTGTAATGGCGATGAAAATGAAAGAGATGGGTGGATTTCCAGATATTCCTGGTCTAAGCTAGATCTATTTAGCAAAATTTATTTATGGGTGGCAGAAAACCCACCAACAGAGAGTTTCAAGAAGAGCAAGAGTTTCATGCTTTTATTTTAGATTTTTTAAATACCATCAAAAGCCTAGAAGCATTTGAGGAAAGAGATAAATTTATTGCCGAATCCATAGAATCGGTTACAAATGAAAGAAATTTAGAATATATTTTGTCTCAGATACCCACGATTGGATTATTAGGAAATGAAACTGCCAAAATATTGATTTTTATCGGAGAAAGAGATGTCTTAATAGACAATTTAGATTGTTTCACGGGACTTAGTTCTAGTATATCCAAAGAGCTAAGAATTGATGAGGAAGATAAAAAAAGGCTACAAGACTATAATCTCATCTTTGGCGATCCAAAAACAGAAGAAGATGAAGAAATAATTGACTCACCAACAAAATTTATTGATGAAAATGGGGCTGGAGTTATGCTAATAGGCAAGCTTCACTCGGCTACCAATAAACGAGGAAGAGAAATGGCAGGAAGACTTATTATATCCAATATTGATGTCTTTCCAGATCCTTACCAGATAATCACCCTTCTTGTTGAAGAAAACCTATATAAATTTATCTTCTCAAACAAAGCACACTTCTTTCACACTACTGAGCTCAATCGTAGGCGTATAGCCGAGATAATAATTGCTGAAGGAGAAGCACATCCAGAAAGAATAAAATACCTTTGTGGTAAATTAATTTTATTTGAAAAAAAAGAATTGGGGAAAACAGTAGCACTGGCAATACTCAAATGGGGAACCCAAAAAGATGTCATGAGATTTGACGACTATTTCGATAGATTCCATGGACTCGACATGGAGATAGCAAAACTATTGATAGATAGGGACTTATCACATAAAGTTATAGACAATTGGTCAATATTCATAGACATGGACTATGGTGAATGCCTGAACCATATGATCTCACAAGGTCCCAGTGCAGCAATGCAAATACTTATCCGTGTAAAACAAATTCCTCGCCAATATCTTACCGACGAACTAGCGAAAAATCTATTGGCAATGGGACTGGCAGATGTGTTTTTTTATCGAGGCAGGCCTTCATATTTTCAATTAAATCCTGAAACAGAAAAAGAATATAATATTTAGTTAGGTATTGATAAAACCAACTTAGATCCATAAACTTCATATGTACACTAGGTCTATAGAAAACCTAATCAAATCCTTCTCCAAGCTCCCAACAGTCGGCCCACGCACGGCCGAACGTTTTGTTTTTCATCTTCTACGCTCGGGAAAGAAGGATGTCGGAGAACTTACTCTCGCTTTGAAAAATTTGATTGATAATATCAAGAGCTGTGAACAATGCTGGGACTTTGCTGAGCAGTCTCCCTGTGAGATCTGTGCTGATTCCAGGCGAGACCAGTCCCAAATCTGTGTCGTCACCCAGCCCCAAGACTTGCAAGTTATGGAAAAGACTGGCGCTTACCAAGGACTCTACCACATTCTTCGTGGGATCTTGAAACCTGGAGATGAAAGAAATATAAAATTTTTGAAAATAAAAGAATTGTTAGATAGAATCAGAAAACCAGCTATAAAAGAAGTAATCCTCGCCCTCAATCCAGATCTACCTGGTGAGACGACCATGATGTATATTGAGAAGCAAATCAAAGCTCAGAATCCTGAAACTAAAATTACTCGCTTGGCCAGAGGTCTACCGATGGGCAGTGATGTGCAGTATGCGGATGAGGTGACACTTGGGAGTGCGCTAAAAAATCGTAATTAAAAAACCTACCTAGTCAGGTGGGTTTTTATATCCAAAAATTTAAACCAAACCAACAAGCGGCTTAATCTCCCTCACATCATCTTCCACTCGCCTCAACCGCTCCCCCATAAACGTCACCTCCTGATCTCTCTTTTCTACCAGGCCAACAATCTTATCAAGCGTATTCGAAATACCCCGCAAGTCATCTTTTGTAGCCATATTTTCTTCGATTCTATCAAGTCTATCAGAGTGATCAACGACAGCCAGCACGATATTGTCAAGTTTCCCATCATGTTCTGTTACTTTGCGAGAAATAAAATCAAGCTGCTTGTCGTGCTCTGTGACTTTATGAGCAATAAAATCAATCTGCTCTTCATGCGCTTCTGGTCTTTGTTCTTGTGTATTATTTTTCATAGTGACAGTAGTATAGCCACCCCAAAGACTCCCGTCAATCTCAAGAACGAAATAACCCCAAAATAAACATTTCGATTAAAAAACCCACCTAACCAGGCGGGCTCAATATTCGTGCTGTCTGTCTTCATTCGTGTTATTCGCTAAAATTCGTGTTATTTGACAGTACCAATCTTCACCTTTGTCTTCTTCTGTCTATGACCAATCACCCTCTTGTAGCGAACTTTACGCTTGAACTTCACGACGCGAATCTTCTTGTCGCGAGTCTGGGACTCAACAGTGGCGGCAACACTTACCCCTTCGAGATAAGGAGTACCGATCTGTACATCAGAGCCGTCTTCCTTAGCCAAAAGAAGAACTTTTTCAAAAACTACTTCCTTACCAGGTTCGACGTCTAATTTTTCAATTTTTAGAGTTTGTCCTGACTTGATCAGGTATTGCTTACCGCCGGTCTGAATTACTGCGAACATATTTTTTAGGTATTAGGTATTTAGGTTATAGGTGTTTAGGAAATTTACCCACCGGAGCTTTAGCGTAGGTGAGCGTGAATAGTTTACCTGTTTTCAACCAATAAGTCAAGTCTAGTCCTCCACAAGGGACATTTTGTCCCCTATTTTGAGGTCATGTGCTACTGCCCAGCCAGATTGAAGCTCTAAGACCATAGTAGAGTCAATTCTAGGTGTATATACCCGCAATTGCTCCTCTGGGACATCTTCTGGCTCCACACTAGGTGCAATGTCCACCACCTCACCCTTATCTAGCCAGATAATATCAATTGGAAAATTCATGTCCCTCATCACTATGCCATGTTGCCCTGGAAATTCAAACAAAAACAACATTCCTTGATTTTGTTCCAACTTATTCCTTCCTCCCAAACCTTTGTATCTCTGTTGGATAGTTTTGGGTAGCCAAACATTCAGAATCTCACCGTTTAGGAAGACTTTTTTCACTGGGATCCTGTATTGCCAAAATTGTAGTGCCACAAAAGCAATGAAAAAAATTGTTAGAAAAAAGATTCCGATTTTGCTTACTTTAATTTGGTTAGGCATATTTTCCTATATCCTATAACGTATAACCTATAGCCTATATGTAACTAACACATACAGGTTACAAGTTATAAGTTACACGTTATAAGCCTTTCTTCTTACTAAACCAAACTCCCAAAAGTAACATCAAAATAAACAGTAGCACCAAAGCAATCATCTTCTCACTACTCTGCAAAAATAACGTCGTTACCCCAAACAAAAATGAAATAGCATACATGAGAAGCACTGCTTGCTTTTGGGTCAGGCCAGATTCAATCAGTTTGAAATGCAAGTGCTCACTGTCCCCAACATGGATTGGTTTTTTCTTTTGGATCCTTCTTATTATAACACGAATTACGTCTAGTGCGGGGATACCCATTACTAGAAGTGTGGTAGCAATCTTACCGCCAGAAATAATAGCTAAGGCCCCGATCATAAAGCCAGTAAATAGACTACCACCTTCGCCCAAGAATATCTTGGCTGGATGCCAATTCCAGGCCAAAAATCCAAGACAGCTACCAGCAAAAATAATTGACAAGAGTGCTACTTCTGGTTGATACCATGGCTCCTGGAGACTAAGAGCGAAGATCATCATCGCCCCAATAGTGACCACACCAGTAACCAATCCGTCTAACCCATCAAGAAACTTGGTGGTAAACATCATTCCCATCAACCAAAAGAAAACTACCAAATCTGCCAAAATTACCCAATTACCCAAACCAGCAAGCGACAGAGTCCACTGGTCTAGAGAAACTACCCCGCCCCAAGGATTAGTAATTTCATGAGGCCCAATGCCAAAAGCAATAATGATAGTAGCAGCCAAAATTGGAAAAATAATTTGTTTTTTTGCCCTCAGATTGTACTTATCATCCAGTAGACCTCCAATCATCAAGACCAGACCTCCCCAAAACAAACCCCAAATATGGCGTGGTAATACATCATTTCCAAAATGACTGGAAAGCAAAAGAAAAGTAATCAAAAAAAAGCTAAAAAAAATTGCCATTCCTCCTCCGAGTGGAATTTTCTTCTTGTGAATCTTACGTTTCTCTGTCCGAGGAGCGTCTACAATGTGATACTTCTGCATCAAGATCCGAACCAGAGCAGTGGCAAAAAGAGAGGCAAAAAAAGTAATAATAAAATAACCAAAATATTGCATAATTTGTATATGACAATGTCAACTAATATTGTACCTCAATCTATATTCTTTTACAAAACAAAAAAAGACCCCAACCTCGCTCACTCCTTGCCAATATTTCCAATAAACCTGTCCTGCGAAGCTTCAGCGAAGCAGGATGAAAATATCAGCAAGTCGCGCGAGGCCAAGGTCCTCTCCAAATGCGTGACTCTAGCCCTTTCCTCTAGGAGCGCCGAAGCTCCGTACGGAGCCAAGCGACGAAGCAGACCACAAAGACAAGCGCCAGTGGCACAAACAGGGCCAAAGAAAAAGGCTCTGAAGCTGCCGCCCACAGTCCCACAAAAGGACTGAAACAGACGGCCGCCACAGCACCAAATCCCGGGCTCTTCTCAACACGCCAGCAAAACAGCGCGCCGAGGGCCAGGTAGGTGCTAACGATCCACCCCACAATAACCATTTCCGCCTCCGCGGCGATATGAGGGTTCATTCCCTCTCTTCTTACTTTTTTTGTCAAAAATTAAGAAGAGAAAGAATGTAAAACATGTAAAAAATAAACCACAGAAATAGTGGTTTGTCAATTATTATATTATCCCTCCCCTTTTAGGGGAGGTTAGGAGGGGTTACGGACTACCAAAATCTTTCTTGCTAAGTAACCCCCTCTAGCTCCCCCTAAAAGGGGGAGAAATTTTAACCCCTCTCCACCCTAATTTCACAACCTGCTCCCAATACCACCACATCTCTCCGTTGCAATTTATTTGAAAGCAGCAAGTCAGCAAGTTGATTTTCTACTTTATTCTGTATTGCTCTACGCATCGGACGAGCCCCAAATTCTGGATCAAACCCTACTTCAGCGAGAGATTCGAGAGCAGCCTCTTCCACGCGCATTCCGATCCCCTTGATCGCCAGATCCTTCTCTACCCGCTTCAGCATCAAGCCAGCAATCTTCTTGATTTCTTCCCTGTTCAATGCTTTGAAAAGTACGATGCCATCAAAACGATTGAGGAATTCTGGTTTGTAATATTTTTTCAATTCTCCACGAACAATATCTTGACGAATACTCTCTAGATCGACTCCTTCTCTGATCTTGTCCTGGACATAGGCAGTACCAGCATTACTGGTTGCAATGATTATCGTATTGGTGAAATCGATCACCCGACCGACACTGTCAGTCAGTCGCCCATCATCAAACACTTGCAAAAACAGATTGAGAATATCAGGATCAGCCTTTTCCATCTCATCTAGAAGTACCAAGGAAAAAGGATTTTGTCGCACTGCTTCTGTCAGAAGTCCTGTCCCTTGCTGACCAGGTTGGCCAATTAGGCGATAGACTCCACTCTTGTCCTGATACTCACTCATATCGACTCTGATCATCCTCTCTTCTCCACCAAAGTAGACATTGGCAATAGTCTTGGCAAGCTCAGTCTTACCCACACCAGTCGGTCCGAGGAATAGGAAATTGGCAATCGGCCTATTCTCTGATCTCATCTGGGCTCTAGCTCTACGAAGAGCACTAGCCACGAGGACCACGGCTTCATCTTGACCAATGACCCGCTTGTGCATTTCATCCTCCAGGCGCAATAATTTGCTAGACTCATCTTCTGAGATGCTAGTCACCGGTATGCCAGTCTTACTGCCGACAATAGCTGCCACATCATCTCCTGTCACAATCTGATTTTTACCTCTTTTTCTTCTAGTGTAAGCGGCTGCTTCTGTCATCAATTCTATTGCACTTTCTGGCAAATTCTTGTCATGAAGAAACTTCGTAGCCAGCTGGACAGATTGTGCCAGAGCATCATA
The DNA here is from genome assembly GCA_964344965.1 of uncultured Gammaproteobacteria bacterium. Taxonomy (GTDB): domain Bacteria; phylum Patescibacteriota; class Patescibacteriia; order Magasanikbacterales; family UBA922; genus UM-FILTER-37-12. The sequence continues at coordinate 71,549 of CAYFPJ010000004.1, forward strand.
AGAAAAAAATACTCTATGCTTGTATTCTGACAAACCAACTTTTGACTCTAGTACTTGGATAGCTTGGTTTTGATTCATTTCATTGATATCTACTCTCACCAAGGCCTGAGAAATCTCTGAGTCCAAAATATATTTATTGAACCCATCGAGAGTGGTGGTAGCAAAAGAAAAGAAACGATCTGTGCCAATGAACTCAGCTAAGGTCTCTGAGACATCAAGCCCTTCTCCTCCGTCACCTTTGGCTCCTGCTCCGACCAGGTCATGAATATTATTTATAAATAAAATAATATTTTTGGCTCTAGCCACCTCGTGCATGATCTGAATCAACCTCTGCTGAGCGCCACTGACTGTAGTACCGGCCAAAAGAGAGGAAGTAGAGATTTGAACCAACCTCTTGTCTTTTAGCAAATTTGGAACATTTTCTTCTACCATCCTCTGAGCAATACCTTCGATGATACTCATCTTACCTACTCCACGATTACCAACCAAAAGGGCACTCTGAGCACCGCCTTCAATGATACGGAAAAGTTGGTCTATCTCCTTCTCTCTTGCTACACAAGGAAAAAGTTGACCAAACTTGGCAGACAGAGTCAAATCTTGACTAAATCGATTTAAAAAAGGAGTAGCTATGGCAGTCATAGCACGATCCATACCATGCTTACTTCTACGAGCCGCAGCTTTTTTGAACTTTTGATGCTGCCGACGAAGATTTTCTCCAATTCTAAGCCACTCAATGACATTGACAAGTTTTTGTTGATCCACCTTCAGGTCATACAATAATTCCTGGAGAGCTTGAGATTGCATCACTGTAGCATGAAGTAGCTCTGTCACGTGGACATAATCTTGCTTGGCGCGGTAAGCATATTCATACGCATGAAATAAAATTTGCTCTGCATCATCACTTCTTTCTAAACTATTACCTAAAAATCTTTTGGCGACAAGGGCTCGGAGCTGCTTAGCTGGAATACTAAGTCTAGCAAAAACCCCCTCAATTCCTGGCACAGAAAGCAAAGTATAAAAAACGTGAAAAGAGTTTATATTGACTTTTTTACCAGACCCTGGAGCACTGTATGATTTTTCAATTACTTGCAGAGCTTCTTCTGTGAATACTTTAGAGATGTCTTTTTTGTTTTTTCTAGAAAATTTCTTCACTTGAGACCAGTCCGAAAGAATCTCCACATTACTATTTTCAGCAGTATTATACGAATAATTTTCTACTGCCTCAATTTTTTTGTGTCCAGCTATTATTCGATAGATAAAAAAAGAAAAAGAGGCAATAGCCAACCAAAAAAAAGCTTGGGTCATGCCAGGACCCTCTTGCCAAAAGCTTGCAGAAAAAATATCCAACCACAACTTCTGGCTATCAACTCGCCAAAAAAATAACCCAAGAAAACCAACAAAAAAAATAATAGAACCGAAAATTTCAAACTTTTGCAAAAAATGAGTAGCTTTTCTCAAAAGAATATGATACCTGGTCAGAGGGCGTCCCCAATATAACAACTTTTCGCGCACTGCATAAGCCACACCATGTTTACGACAAACATAGCAAGGACGCGGACCACTGTAACCTTTGGCATCACACTGACTACAGACAAGCAAGGGAATTTTTTCTTGAGCATCAAATTGCATAATGAAAAAACTAATTTACGAGTGATATGAATTAATTTTTACAATTGACTGAATTAATTAGCATAACTTGTTAACTTATTATGACTGACAGAGAAAGCATATAAACTACAAAAATAGGAAAAACCAGCCACAAAAAGAAGACAGACAAGAGCAATAAAAACCAAAAAAGTAAAGCTATTGATCTGAATATAATATTAAAAAATCTAATAAACACACTCATCAGGCGACCCTGGATATCTCTCTGCCCAAACATAGGGACAAAAATATTTTTCAACCACAGCATCGGAGCAAGACGACTATTGCCACCTTGAAAAACATTCCACAGACCAGCCCCCACCCACAACAAACCACCAGAATACCACCATACTGGAAAATAAAAAAAATCCAACACCAACTTAATAATGAGCCTCTGGAAAACAATAAAAAACATACAAATAAATTATCAGTGTAATCAATCAAAAATCAGTGTAATCAATGTTTAAATTGTACCACAAAAACAAAAAAACTCCCACACAAATGAGAATCTTTGGCACCCAGCTAGAGCCAAGCAACCAAGTGTCTATCAAGAAAAAAACTGAAGAAACAATTTATCTAGTTGCTAGTTATTGATTACTAGTCACAATGCTATCTAAGAGCAACAGCCGTGCCAACTGGTGTGAGATATTCTGGACTATCGACAGTCACTAGATTCAATTCTGTAATTCTATTCTGAATTGACTCCATAGAACGATACTCAGCTATCTCGACATTGATCTTTCTATTTTCTCTTTCGAGTTCTACGATCTGTCTTTCCAAATCACTAATCTCAAAACCTTTGGTAGATACAGAATTCGTCTGGAAAACATAGAGAACTCCAAACAAAATCATCATCACAATCAATCCAACCCGAAAAGAACTGCTGACTATCAACTTCTGGAGAGCTTGTTTTTTTTGTCTTAATGTTGGTTTTTGTTTTAAATAAGCATTCATAAGTATCGCGATTTTGTATATAAGTTATAGTAAGAAAGTTAAATATTATAGTTGAAAATAATCTGTACTGACATGAGATGACGATAACGGTGACCAATTACTGACTACAATTTTTCTACCACTCGTAACTTTGCAGATCTGGACCTAGGATTATGTTCACGCTCCCTGTCACTACAGACAATAGGTTTTTTTGTGACAATATTGATACTTTTTCCTTTCTGTGATTTGAAATAGTGCTTCACAATCCTATCTTCCAGAGAATGAAATGATATCACAGCCAGCCTACCCCCACTTGCCAACAAATCTATTGCCTGGGGCAATGTACGCTCTATCACACCGATTTCATCATTTACAATGATTCTAAGAGCTTGAAAAGTTTTGGTAGCCGGGTGAGTCCCACCTACCCAAGGAATTTTATTTTCATCTTTTATTTTTAATTTTTTTCTATAAACCTCGAGGACAATATCCACCAAATCACCGACAGTCTCTAAAACAAACTTCTCTCTTTTTTCTACTACTAGTCTAGCCATCTCCTTACTTAGTTTTTCTTCACCACATTCTCGAAATATTTTTTCTAGCTCTTCTTCACTTTTTTTGTTCAAATGTTCTGCCGCGGTACACTTACCATATAGCGGCTTACCATCATATGACAAAGGTGGATTATCTGCGAGGTGGATACACTTCAGACGCATGTCATAGCGCATGTCTAGAGGTTCTTCTTTGTTTTGGAATGAGAATCCTCTTCCGCGCTCTTGAAACTGTGGACTAGACCAACCCAAGTCAATGAGTATTGAATTAACTGGCGCAAAATCATGTGTTTTTATTATCTCTGATAAATTTTCAAAATTATCTCTTTCAAAAATTACTCTGTCAGAAAACTGATGTAAAAATTTTTTGGATCTTAGGAGTGACTCAGGGTCAGCATCTATACCGAGCAGTCTCCCGTCTGGACTAGTTGCTTCTAATATTTTTTCAGAATGACCGGCATCACCAATGGTGCAATCGACGACATTAATCCCTGGCTTCAGTTTTAGAAATTCAAGTACCTCTTCCAAAAGTACCGGCACATGACGTAACATATATTTTAAATTCTGTGTAATCCTTAAAATCCACGTAATCTGTGTAGGCATAAATGACCTCAGACGTCGGCGCCATACATAAATACCAACGCCTGAGATCTTCGACCATATTACTTATCCGGCGTAGCTCCTGCCTGCCGGCAGGCAGGTTAGGGAAGCCGGAATCAAAGGTATGAACCCCAGGGCAAACCCTGGACCTTTTTTTCCGAGGCAATCCTCGGGTAATCAAACCAACCCCTCGTCCCGTACCGAGGAACGAGGTCGGGACTAAATACCAAGATCAAACATCTCTTCAGCAATCTTATTACTATCTTTCTCTGTCTTCTTGGTATATTCGCTCCACTTCTTCTGGTCCCACAGCTCGAGGCGGTTGTATAGACCTGCCACGATTATCTCTTTTTTGAGACCGGCAAAAGTACGCAAATATTCTGGGATGATCACTCTTCCTTGTTTGTCTACAGAGACATCCATAGCACCTGCGAGCATCAAGCGAGCAAAAGCTCTGCTCTTGGCTTGTGAGAATGGTAAGTTGGCCAGCTTATCAGCCAGTTTCCTCCACTCATCTTTGGTATACAAAAACAAGCAATTGTCGAGTCCTCTAGTCACGACCGCACCTTTGGAAAGATCATTGCGAAATTTCTTGGGGACAGCAAGACGACCTTTGTCGTCTAGATTGTGGGAGTATTCACCGATAAACACAGAAACACTAATTTAGACACAAATTAACACTAATTTTTATAGATAGACAAGCATTTCATCTATAAAACTAATCTCTTAAACTTTAGACCTTCCGGTGTAAAAAGGAATATTATTCCCAATTTTTTATTTGTAGAATGCAAATAATTTAACACCTGTTTCGTATAACTACTATGAAAGTCATTACCAACTTTTAATTTAATTACCACCGACTACGTCGGTGGATTAACGGGATGATACGGACTTCG
>CAYFPJ010000005.1:0-28939 GCA_964344965.1 uncultured Gammaproteobacteria bacterium
CGAAGTCCGTATCATCCCGTTAATCCACCGACGTAGTCGGTGGTAATTAAATTAATATGCCACCCTCCAATCTCCCGTCAATTCTACCCACTTCTATGCCTAGGAGATCGAGCCCTTCTGTCTCTTCTCATGCTCAGAATTTGTCGACCATGAGAATTAATCAATACAAAGATAGAGAGGCTGCCACAACCTCTGTAGGAAGAGCAATTAGTAAAAACAGATCTAGTGGGCCGACTACCTCAGCAGCTCATTCTGGGCAAGGTTCGTCTCAGGCCCGTACTTCTATCAATCGCAGTACGACAGCCAAGCGCTCTATCCATGATGAAAGTTATGTCGATGAAGCTAGAGAGAGATTGCGTTATCAGCATATTCGTGAGTTGATCAAGGAGCGAAAAGCAGCCGAAGATGCTGCCAAAGTCAGTGCCAAATCTGCATATGATACTAGTATCAATACTTCTCCTGGATTTAAGAGAAAAGGAGTGACTGGATATGGACACCACCTTAGTAAGCTTAGGAAGAAAAATCCATCGACTTACAAAAATATTAGTAAAAAAGATCAGGATTACTTCATGGATGTGGTAGAGCCTCATGCTAGGGCTACCAGTGCTGGGAAAGGCTATGGCAGGCAGGCTAGGAAAAAGATGAAGTATAAAATTGAGCGAGATAGAAGAGCTGGCAAGGTCAGTCGTGCTGACGCCAAGGACATGAAGAGAATGGTAGATCAGTTGCCAAAGAGTGGGAAGATTTTTGGGTGATTTTTGTTTTGTTGGATTTTAAAACAACCCCGATAGATGTTGAGGTTGTTTTTTCAATCTTATTATATTCATTGTAGTCTGTCTTGGTAGGCTAGCCACCCGGCTTCTTTGTACTTTTTGGCTTCAGTCACAGGGTCGTCGGCTTGATAGATTCCGCGGCCGACGATGATAATATCACTTTCATTTTGTTTGATTACTAGATCGGGAGTTTTGAACTGTTGACCGAGGTCGTCTGTGCCTTTTTGCAATTTTACTCCAGGAGTCATGTTGATATACCCTGGATCATCAAGCAATTTTCTCATAGTGATGAAGCCGATTACAAAGTCTTTGTTTTCTTCTGCCATTTTTAGTGTAGCTTCTGTATATTCATCTTTTGCAAGTGTACCAGAGGAGCTCATTTCAGCCAGGAGAAGCAACCCTCGACCTTTGTGGAGACCGATTTCTTTTAATCCTTGAATAATGCCTGGGCCGGGAACAGTATGGGCATTGGTGATGTGTGACCAGTCAGCGATGTGATAGATACCGTCCTGATACTGATGTTTGACTGTATTGCCAATGTCAGCAAATTTACGATCTTCGAATAATAGAAAGTTGTGTTTCTCTGCTAGTCTCTGTAATCGAATGATAAGGTCTTGGTCAAAATCTTCTACTATGTCGATGTGAGTTTTTAGAACGCATATTTCAGGACCTATTGTGTCAGCGAGTAGGAGTAGTTCTGATTTTGTCGTGACATCGGCGGCGAGAGATAGATTTGTCTTTTTTTCATCCATTAATTTGAATAGTGCTTGGGCGGTGGGGTTTTGAGTATGTTGGATTCTATCTATGTAGGTAAGATTCACAAGTTTATTTATTAAAAATTAATTATATTCCTCCATGCTCTTTACTCCAATCTTCTGGATTGTCACTCCAGGATATGGCAATACTTTTTTCTTCTGCGTTTATGTATTTTTTTTCTTCTGCAATTTGAATTAGGGTAGAAAAATTACTGAGAGAGTGCATAGTTATATTTGCTTCTTGAAATTTTTTTCTAGATTTTTTCATTTCATAATCAAATATACTTAAGATAGCGACTACATTAGCATCATATTCTTCGCGACAAGATGTCAGTGATGCCACAGAACTACGTCCAGTGGATATCAAGTCTTCAATAATTAGTACCCGCGCCCCTTTTTCCATGCGACCTTCCACTTTCTTTACCAATCCATAGTCTTTGGGGTGTGAGCGAACATAAACCATGGGTTTATCAAGTTCATAAGCTACAAAAGAAGCCCAGGGTATGCCAGCTGTAGCTGTACCGGCGATGATATCGAATTCCAATCCTTTTTCCTTTATTAATTTTATAAAACTTTCTACTACGACCTTTCTTTCTTTTGGATATGATGCGATCAGTCGATTGTCGCAGTAGATCGGAGTGTTCAGACCAGTGTTCCAAGTAAATGGAGGATTGACACTGATTCGGACTGCCTTGATATTGAGTAAAATTTCGGTGACTTGTTCTGCTTGATCCATAATATTATGAATTAACTAAATAAACACCAGACATAGTCGTAATAAATCCAGTAATTGTATAGGCTGTCAGAGATTCTTTCAATATCATTATAGCAAAGATAGCCGTCATAACGGGAATTAACATTTTGTAAGAGGCTGCTCGACTAACTCCAATACGCTTTATTCCATTGAAAAAAGCAACAAATGGGATAATAGTTGATAATGTGCCAAGAAGAATAAGATTTGTCAGTGATTGTCCATGTAGAGGAAATTCTTTGATTTCTCCAGTCAACAATGATATCAATAAAAGTAATACTACAGAAGATAAAATTGTCACACTCACCATTGTAATTACGCCATATTTTTTAATCTTTAAGCGGTTTTATTCCTCGATGCTTGCATCGAAAAAGTGAAAACTAACATTGGTTGAAATAAGATTTTCTGCCAATACCCCGCAGCTTGCTGCGGGGATGGCCCGATGAAGTCTTACTTAAACCAAATTTACTTTTATTATATTTTTTTTGGAAAATAGTACCAAGAGCTATACAGACTACTGCTGTTAGAGCTATTAAGTTTCCCAATATATTTTGTGATTCAGTCAGAGAAGTAAGTCCTGCACCTTGAAATATTGTTAGATAGAGACCAAAAAATCCAATAAGCATTCCCATTATTATTTTTTTTGAAATTGTTTCTTTTATTAAAAAAGGGGCAAGAGCAGCTATCATTATAGCATTGGCGTTTATGATTATAGCGACGTTACTAGCTGTGGAAAGTTTGATAGACCACATAATTAGTATTGTTGCGATTCCAGTCGCTATGACAGAAGCAGATATTACTGGTAAGACATCTTTTTTTTTCAATTTTGTAATTTTTTTAAATCTTTAAGCGGTTTTATTCCTCGATGCTTGCATCGAAAAAGTGAAAACTAACATTGGTTGAAATAAGATTTTCTGCCAATACCCCGCAGCTTGCTGCGGGGATGGCCCGATGAAGTCTTACTTAAACCAAATTTACTTTTATTACAAAGGGAAGGAAAAAAAGGGTGGCAAATAGATATCTGCCAAGAGCAATATTGATTGGGTGGACATCGTCAGAAATTTGTTTTGCAAAAATATAGAGTAGTCCCCAGCAGAATACGCCAATGAGAAGTAAAATGTGAGGTAATATTTTTTTATTCACTTTATTTATTATTTTTTCCATGCCATCTCATCGCCAAATAAGGATCCCACATCATGCCAGTGGCACTCATGGCAACTTCGGCGCCAGCATCTAGGAATTGATCAAAATGTTCTGCTTCTATCGCTCCGCCAACACCCATGAGAGTGAGATCAAGTTTTTCTTCATCTATAATTTTTCTCGCTTTACCTAGAAAATCAAGAGCAAATTTGCGGATCGGCCCACCACAGACGCCGCTAGTTTCACGTGTCGGACCGAGAGCCGAGGAGCCATCTGCTTTCACTACTTTTCTACCGACAGTATTGATCCCACAGACTGCTCGTGCTCCAGCGCGAGCAGCGGCAGTGAGCACTTCTTTCATTTTGGCTTCATCTTCATACCAACCTACCTTGACAATCAATGGTAGATCACCAATTTCTTTCACAACTCTACTAGCTATTTCTTCGACAGAGCTTGGATCATGATAGATACTGCCCTCAGTGCTTTTCCCCACATTGGGACAAGAGAAATTGGCTTCAATGATCTCTGCTCCGGCCTCTTTTGCAATAGCTGCAGCACGAGCAAAGTCGTCGACAAAGTTTTCACCTTCACGCGGGGTACCAACAACTGACACTATTAATACTCGTCCATCAGCTAATTCACTTTTGGCCCTTGCTATATCTTCTAGCAAGTAATCTGGCCCTGGACAACCCATACCAAAAGAATTGGTAATAGCGATATCTTCTTTTAGTTTCGGTTGGGTTATTTTCTCAACTATTTTTTCAGTTGGATCATCCAATTTTTCATGAGCATCGAGATAAATGATGTTTGGTACAGGGTGGGCTTGTTTTTCTCTGCTACGGATGGTCTTGTAAGTTACAATGTCGAATCCAAGACGAGCGGCAAGAGTAGTCCACTTGCTGTTTAAGAGTGGTCCGGCTGGAACTCCGAGAGGGGAAGCCACTTTTACCCCAAGAAAATCAATCCATTGGTCACGAGGTAAAAATTCTCTTTCTGGAAGTTGCTCATCAAAAAATGGACCATGAACAGAGTTGTATTCGTAGCTTTTGGTGATGTTGTAGATTGGTTTTTGGTCTGAAGACCAGGCTGCAAGTTGAGGCATAGAAAATAGGACACGGATTTAACTAATGAAAAGAATTTGGACTGATTCTTTCTCTCATTTTATCATTTCTGGCAAAAAGATAGAAATAGAATTATTTTATCAAATGTTCTTTTCCAAGCATCCACATGATCATCGCTTTTTGCATATGCATGCGATTTTCGGCCTGATCATAGATTACTGAGTTGGGGTGATCTATAGCGTCACGGGAAATTTCATATCCCACGTGACATGGCATACAATGCATTATTTTAGCTTGCGGAGCGTATTGATCTATTATCCTGGCATTGAGTTGATAAGGCATTAATTTTTCTTTTACTCTAATATATTCCTCATATTTTTCTGGTTTGACTTGTCCATTTTCAAAAAATTCCATATTCATCCAAGTATCGGTATGGACATAGTCTGCGCCATCTAGAGCCTCAGCTATATTGAGAGTGCGGGTTATTAGACCGGTTTGACTAGCTTGGAAGTTTAGCTCTTCATCGACACTGTCGCGGTCAATTTCTGGTGCTGCAATTGCCACTTTTATTCCCAATTTTGCACAAGCAAGCATCAGTGTGTTGGAGACGTTATTTTCTACGCCAAGCCAAGCAATTTTTTTTACATTTTCCAGCCCACCAGAGTATTCAGACATGGTCAGTAGATCACTAAGAGCTTGAGCGGGATGGTATTTTTCACTGCAAGCATCAATTACTGGTATTTTCTTGAAAGATGCTGCCTTTTCTACGCTGGCGGCTTTCATGGCTCGGTACATGAGAATGGATCCAAATCTCATTACAGCTTGAATTTCATCACCAAAATCTGTGAGAGCAAATTGGCTTGTCTTTTTATCCAAGAATATAGCATGGCCACCAAGTTCTGTCATGCCAGCCTCAAAGGACAGCCTAGTTCTGGTCGACCCCTTTTCAAAAAACATCACCATGGTTTGGTTTGGTAAGTAATTAGTCAGTTCACCGGCATTACGTTTGGCTTTTATTTTTTGAGCGAGCTCCAGCATAGTGAGGAGGTCACCGCGGCATTGTTCTTTGAGGGAGATGATGTGGCGCATATTTTGGGGTTAGTTATTTATATCTTTATCTTTTATCTCTATATTTTTATTTTAAAATAGGAGATAAAGAGATAGATAGAGATAAGGTTATAATTTGTAAATCTTACTGTTAAGCACTGTCGCCACTGGCCATCCCTTCAAGTTCCTACCGGCAAAAGGGGACCAACCGCATTTGGTTTTGAGATTTTCATTTTTAACTTCTCGTACCAGATTTAGATCAACAATTGTCCAATCATTGTTGCTCGGAATGTTAAAAATATGTTCGATATTTGTCCTAGTCAGTTCAACAATTTTTTCCAAACTAATCCTACCTTTATTATGAGCATCGAGGAGTAATGGTAGATAAGTTTCAATTCCTGGCACGCCAGAAGGAGCTTGGCCATAAGGCTTACTTTTTTCTTCTAAAGTGTGGGGAGCATGGTCTGTCCCAATGGTATCTACAACTCCGTCTAAGATTCCATCCCAGAGAGCATCAAGATCATCTAGTTCTCTCATTGGAGGGTTCATCTGTACTTTGGTACCTAGTTGGTCATAGTCGTCTTCAGTGAGAAACAGGTGGTGAGGAGTAACTTCCAAATAGACTGGGAGTTTACGATCTTTGGCTTCTCTTACCAATTCTACTTCCTCTTTGGTGCTACCATGTAGAATATAGAGAGTCGTATTGTAGTTTTCAGCCATTTCGATTGCTTCTTTTGTAGATTTGATGGCTGCTTCCCTGTCTCTGATTTTGGAGTGATCGTGGACTAGGGTTGTTTCTCCGATTTCTTTGGCTCTTTTTTCCATTTCAGTATTGTTTTCGGCATGTACAGCCACCACTAATCCCAGTTCTCCCGCTAGTTTGAATATTTTTTCTTGATCTTCTCTTTTGTCTACCAGTAGACTGCCAGTACTGGCCCCCATGAACATTTTGATCCCAGCGATTTCATCTTTTACTTTCCTGATCTCCTCCAAATTATCAGGACTAGCCCCAAAATATAAATGATAATTAAGGTCAATGCCAGATTCTTTTAGTTGTTCTTCAATTAATCTTTTTTTATTATGTAATTTCTGTTCGTCGATGGTTGATGGTTGATTATTGGGCATGTCAAAGACTGTGGTCACTCCGCCAGCAATGGCAGCCTTGCTACCAGTAATCCAATCTTCCTTATGCTCTGCACCTGGGACACGAAAATGGACATGCGGATCTATTAGTGCTGGCAAAGCTACTAAATTTCCACCAGTATATTCGAGGTCAACTTTAGTTGTTTGATTGTTGTAGGTTTTTATTTTCATTTTATAAGATAATTATTTTTTCCATTTCATTTTCATATATATTTTACCTCCTTTTAGCTCTTCAATCATTTGATTTAGGCGTTTTGTTTTTGTTTCTTCTCGTTTGGCACTATTTATCCAGCCTATATAATCATTTTGTTGGTAGGGAGGTCTTTCGTGGTAGATTTCCAATAACTTATTTTTTTCAAGAGCAACCAAAACAAAGTCTGGCATAGGGTGCCGCTTTCTCTTAAGTCTTTTGAAGTTGTTGGTCATATCTTAACTTTTGTATTCTCTGATGTCATCGTGCTTAAATATTTTTTCACAGTATTTGCATTGTAGTTTGACGATATTTTGTTCTCCGTTGTGAGTGATATGGAAAACAGTTTCCATCATTTCATTATTGGTGATGCAAGTCGGATTTGGACAGACAATTATTTTATGGATAATATCTGGCATTTCTATTTTGAATTTTTCTGCTACTTTGAAATTTCTAATAATATTGATCGTGGCTTTGGGGGCAAAAATTGCTACACGGTTGGCTTCTTCTTTTGTTAGTTCTCTGTTTTCTACTTTAATAATGTCTTTCCTATTCAGATCATCACTAGGAAAGTTCAATCCTACTGTAACTATGTTTTTGTGACTAGCTAATTTTAAAATATTGATAATTTTCATGGCTCTGCCTGCCCTGATGTGATCGATCACTGTCCCTGCTTCAATAGCATAGACTTTGAAAGCACGAAGATCTTCGGGGGTTTTTGGTTGGCTTATCATAGAATGTCTGTTTAGTTTAGTGAATGTTTTATTTTGTCAGGATGACATATTTTTTAGGTTAGTTTACCTAGCACCAAGCCAAGCAAAGCTTGTCTCACATAGAGACCATTTTCAGCTTGTTCAAAGTAGTAAGCATGTGGTGTCTTGTCTACATCAGTAGTAATCTCATTGACTCTTGGTAGAGGATGCATGATTCTCATATTTGGTTTGGCTTGAGAAAGCATCTTGCCATTTAGGACATAGACATCTTTGACCCGCTCGTACTCCATCTTGTCAGGAAAGCGTTCGCCTTGGATTCTAGTCATATACAATATATCTACCTGATCCATGACACCTTCGATTTTTTCGTACATTTGGTACTTCACACCATGTCTATCCAGATCTTCGCAAATATAGGCTGGCATTTGCAAGCTCTCTGGGGCCACGAATGACAATGTGGCATTGAAATTTGTCAGTGCCTGAGCTAGTGAATGTACTGTCCGACCGTATTTGAGATCTCCCACCATGGCAATATTTAGATTATCCAATTTTCCTTGACATTCTCTGATTGTGAATAGATCTAGCAAAGTTTGTGTGGGGTGTTGGTTGGATCCATCTACACCATTGAGAACGGGCTTGTCTGTGGCCTCAGCAGCGCGAGTTGCGGCTCCTTCCATTGGGTGACGCATAGCTATTACGTCTACATATTGGCCGATTACTTTCATACTGTCGTATAATGTCTCTTTCTTTTTGACAGATGTCACTCCGGCTTCAGCAAATCCAATGACTTTTCCTCCCAGCTTGCTCATAGCTGTTTCGAATGAGAGTCTTGTCCGGGTAGATGGCTCGAAGAAACAACTGCCCATGACATACCCTTTTAGTAATTCTGGGTTGGGGTTGTTTTTCAATTTGTCGGCATGATCTAGGACATGAGTGATGCCAGCTCGCGAGAGATCAGTGATAGATATGATATCTCGTCCAGCAAAAGATTTGCGACTTTTGTGGTCATTGTCAGTTTCGTTTTTTAGCCTGGCCAAAATTTCTTCTTTGGACAGGTTTTCGAGGATTTTTATATCGTCTGGCGTTAGATTCTGCATAGTGTTATATTTATGTGGATTATTTTTTTATAAAAAACCATCCCTGATTATTGGGATGGTTGAAAAATTGAATAATGATGGGGGACAGTGGGGTGCAGCCTTTTGCTTCTCCTTCGTTGATTTTCATTTGGTACTGGAGGTCCATATTTTCAAATATTTTAGCATATTGCCTTTTGAGATACAAGCCTACATTTCTCTTATGATAGTTTCGTTTCTCTTCGGCCCAAATGAAACTATCCTGATCGGACAGTCCACTTCTTTTTCTACAAACTTAATATATTCTTGCATTGTCTTGGAGAGTTCTGCAAATCCTCTTTCTTTGATGCGGTCTTTACCACTCTCTGTCATCTCCATCCAGCCGGGGAAAGTCTGATATACTGGCTCTGCAGCTCTCATATCGCTCAGGTTGCCGGGAGTTTCTCTGACAATTTTGCCGTTCACTTTGTAAGCTACACAAATTTTTATTTCCTTCATGCCAGCTAGTACGTCGAGCTTGGTGATGGCAATTTCATTGATTCCACTGACTCTGACAGCTTGCCTCACTTGGACCAAATCAAGCCAGCCCACTCTTCTAGGACGACCGGTGACAGTGCCATACTCATGACCTTTGTCACGGAGAGTCTTGGCTGCTTCACCTTCTAGCTCGCTGACAAAAGGGCTATTGCCCACGCGACTTACATAAGCTTTGACAATCCCAATAACTCTCTTTTCGCAGTTTAATCCCACACCTGAGCCAACCTCACAATAACCAGCAACATTATTTGAGCTAGTGGTATGAGGGTAGACGCCGTGGTCTGGATCAAGAGACATCCCTTGCGCCCCTTCGAACAAGATTTTTTGACCAAATTTGTAAGCTTGGTAAAGTTCTACTTCTGTATCATGGATATATTGACGGAGTTTTTCTCCAAGTTCTAGATATTCTTGGTAGACTGATTCTAGATCTCTAGCAAAATTGGCGTGGAAGACATTTCTAATGATCGAAACATTGAAATTATAGGCTTTGCTTAGTTTTTCTCTGAATATATCTCTATCTAGTAAGTCCCCCATGCGGATGCCATGGCGGTACATCTTGTCGGCAAATACTGGAGCAATACCGCGTTTGGTGCTGCCAGCAGCCAGATTGCCTTGATGCCCGCTGAGAGCTTCGTCCATTGCTATGTGGTAGGGCATGATGACATGGGCTCGCTCAGAAATGAGGAGTTTGGGCTCTATATTTTTGGTTTGCAAATCAGTGATTTCTTTCAGGAGGACATTGGGATCGACGACCACGCCATTGCCAATGACAGAAGTGGTGCCAGGAGAGATTACTCCAGACGGTACAAGACTAAGTTTGTAAGTCTCGTTACCGACGACGACGGTGTGGCCAGCATTATTCCCGCCCTGGAAACGGACGACATAGTCGACTTCTCGGGCTAGATAGTCTGTCAGTTTTCCTTTTCCTTCGTCGCCCCATTGGGCGCCGACTATTACGGTGATTTGGTTCATAGGACATTTATGAAGACTGATAAGAGATGATGAAAACTGATTGAACTTATTTTTGGCATAAAAAAACTACCGTTGGAGACAGGCAGTTTATTTTTCAGGTCAGAGGTAACTGGATTGCGATCATAGTGGTGTTATTTTAGCATGGTTGGGGGTGGGGAGCAAGTGGATATATGTGGTTATAAAATTATAGGATAAAAATTTTTACCAATATATTTTTTTGCTTTTGGAAGAGGAAAGCCTCTTTCAAAGTCGGATTCTAGAGTACCACTTAAGGCTTCTTTGGCATTTTGTTTGGCTTTGAGTAGTGTTTCTCCGTAGGTGTTGATGTTTGGTAGGTCAGGGAAAGAAACTAAGTGATTTCCCTCTTTTTTAACTATTTTGGCGTAGTAAAGCATATTATTTTAGTCTGGATTGTTTTAAAAAATTTTCAAATTTCTTTTTCTCAATTCGAGGGAGGGGGAAGGGGAATTAAAGGGGTGAATTGTTCCTTCCTCGAATACATCACGTTAGTATTGGCCCATTGTTTACTTTACAGTAAGTTGCTGTATTCAGGGTAGTTTTTTTTGATCAATCTTTTCCAGTTGGTTGTTTCGTTTCCGCCACCAAGATCATTTTTATGATATACGAGGAGTACTGACACCTGAGAGGAGTCTGCATTTATTGCCACAATACACCTATTTCCAGATGCTTTTCTCGATTGATTCGTACCAGCAACAGTAAATTCTGTCTTACAAATTTTAACAGACTCAGCATGTACTATCACTTCTGCAATACTTCGATCAAATAGCACATCAATACTTTGATACTGTCTCACAAGAGCCTCTCTTGTAATATCCCAAGCACGCTTATATTTCTTTTGAAATTTTTTTACAAAATGCCGCTCAGCAAAGGCGGCAAATGTAACAGTATACTTAGTAGACATATTCCGGATCTTCTTGGGTAATAAGAGAATACGGAATAATCTCGTTATCCTCACAAATTGAATAAGGAAGCTGCTGGTGTGTGAATTTTACAATTTCGTTTGTTCTTTTGTCCTTCCACTTCTTTGCAATACTCTTGATGAGATCTTTTTCTTCTTTAGAAAGTGAAGACAATTTTGCACGTCGCACTGCTTCTGATTCTCCTACAAGAATTGCATCACCTTTGCGTTTGATAGAGATAGCTCCTTCATCTTCTAACTCGGCAAGTGCACGGAAGTACATGTCTGGTACAGGACCGTATTCAATTTTTCGGTACTTCATACCACTCATACTTTCGAGATGGTTGTAGAACCATGCGAAGTCTGCAAGATATACGAGCTTTGCTAGTTTTGTTTTTGGGATTTTTCCATCAACCTTATTTCCAGCAGCGCGAAGATAGGCAAGGATCATTTCTTTATACTTCTCGTAATTTGGAACCATGCCAGATTCGAGATCCTCTATTTCAATACCAAACGTGTCCGCTAGCTTGTGTGCTTCGGAGAGTGTAAGTTCACGCCTGCCTTGTTCGACAGCAAGATAGGAAGTACGAGCGATCCCGAGTCGGTCTGCAACCTCTTGTTGTGAAAAGCCTCGCTTTTCACGTAACTCTTTGATGAATTGTGCGTATGCTTGGCTCATATGTGTGATTAGTTAAGGGTATTCTTATATAGCACAGTATACCATACTTGTCAATATTACGACAGTGTATGTACATAATTTTGACAGTACCTATGGACAGGAGGATGAGGAAAAATAACTTTTTCTCTCTTTACTTTTGGCTTATTTTTTGCTAAAATAAAGATAATAAGTTCCTTTAGTAATTCAAGTAAATCATTAAGATTTATCCTTAGCATGAAAAAAATATCGTTACTTCTTACGGGAATGGTGGTCTCAGAAATTCTAATGATTTCAATATTTTTGTTGACAAATCCTTCAGTAAAAGGTATACTTGCGTTGCTTTCAACAAAAAGACAACGTGTCAACAAAAAGACAACGTGTCAACAAAAAGACAACGTGTCAACGCAAGTATACCTTTTACTGAATATTAAAATACCATAATTGTACCTCGTTACAGCATAACAAAAAAATGCTGTTTTTTATTTGATTATTCTCCTATAAAAAACAATCCCGCCCGAGAATACGGCGGGAAACCATATTTCCCCTCAACAACACAGGAAAAAGAAATTTGAAATTTGAAGATTTTTAAACCAAATGGGCGGTTAGCCCATAAAAGAAAAGGGATATTTCAGCTAATAAAGATTATCCATACTATTTCTTGCGTTTTATTCCAGATTGGTATGTTATGCGTAATATTTTTATTTTAACCTCTCCCTCAAAATCCTCTCCACCACTTCCGGATCAGCACTGCCTTCACTTGCTTTCATCACCATCCCAATCAAGAATTTGATAATTGGATCTTTACCAGCTTTGAACTGCTCCACTTGTTTGGGGTAGCTTTTGATAGCTTCTTCCACCAGTTCACCTACTTTCCCCTCATCAGATACCTGTCCCCAACCTTTTTCTTCCATGATGTGCGTTGGGTCTTTATCTTTCTTACTGCCAGCCATGATGAGGAGAATTTTTTGGGCATTAGTGGAGTTGACTCTTTTGGTGTAGATAAGAGCAATCAGCTCGGCAAAATTTTCGGCAGTGAAGGCGACATCTGTAATATTTTTATTTTTTTCTTTCAAGACACCCATTAGCTTGCTAGTGATCCACCCTCCGGCTAGTCTAATAATTTTTTGCGGGACGTTTTCTGCTTTGTTTTTGGTCTCTGGGAGGGAATCAAGCCATTCAGTGAGCTCGCTAATCACTTGTTCGGCAAAATTAGCCCAGTTTTTGTCTTGACTAAGGAGTTTGGCATCACTATATGAGAATCCATATTCAGCATGAAATCTTTTCCTCTTAGCTTGTGGTAATTCTCCGAGAGAAATATTACCAGCAATTTTAAGTGGATGGAAAGGGGGAATATCTGGCTCGGGGAAATAGCGATAATCATCGGAGTTTTCTTTTTTCCTTTGCATCACTGTCTCGCCCTTGTCTTCGTTCCACCCCCTGGTCTGCTGGACCCAGGTCTCACCTTTCTCTATCATTTCAGTCTGTCTTTTGATTTCATATTCTATGCCACGCTCTACTGCTTTAAAAGAATTTAAGTTTTTCAACTCCACTTTGTTATTCAACTTGTAATCACCAAGTGGCTTGACGACACCGTCAACAATTTCAAACTTGCCAGCTTCCTGAAGAGAGATATTGGCTTCACAGCGCATATGTCCCTTCTCCATATCGGCATCACTGACATCAAGATAGCGCATAATGGTGCGGAGTTCCTGGCAATAAGTCTTGGCTTCGAGAGAAGTCTTGAAATCTGGGTCTGTGACAATCTCGACCAGAGGGGTGCCAGCACGGTTGAAATCAACCAATGTGCTACCGTCATTGGCGTGAGTAAGCTTGCAAGTGTCTTCTTCGAGGTGGACTCTGGTGATTCCAATTTTGGCTTCACCTCTTATATTTTCTTCGGTTGTGAATTCAAGAGTGATCTCCCCATGCTCAGCAATGGGTTCGTCGTACTGTGATATTTGATAGGCCTTTGGTAGATCAGGATAAAAGTAGTGCTTGCGATCAAATTTGGAAAGTTCACGAATCTGACATCCGAGAGCTTTGCCAATTTTTACTGTCCATTCGACAGCTTTTTTGTTTGGTATTGGAAGAGTGCCTGGCTGGGCTGTGCAGGTTGGGCAGATGTTGATATTTGGCTGCGGTTCATCAGGGTCATTTTTACAACTACAAAACATTTTGGAGTTGCTCTTCAGTTCGACATGTACTTCCATGCCAATGATTGGGACTAGATTTTTTGCCATATTTTTATTAATTTATTCTTGTCTTAACAGTGCATCCAACTCTTTTTTTTCTAATGTTCTTTCACGTGTTTCTGGCCTTCTGCGTCTCGGTTTTCTTTTCCTGTTTTTTCTAAACATATCTAAATGTTTGATGTAATAATATTTTGATTGTAACACCGTTTTGCCTAATTGAAAAGACCTCCTTAGTAGAGGTCTTTTCAATTTTTGTGACATCGATTCCACCCAAGGCGGACAAGTACACTGATTAAAATAGATTACACAGATACTAGAATAAAATATCTATAGTGAAATAAACACTTTGTGGATCTGCCACAGTTCCATTTCTTTTGACCCTGACGCTCTCTAGCTCTCTGGCCCAGGGAGGGGCTCACTACTTAGTATTTTCAGGAGAAGTGTTGTTTGTAGGCAAAGAAGGTTGAGGTTCTTGAAGGACTGGGTTATTTTTCAATTCTATATAAAGAATAGTTGAAGCATTGGTAGTGAGTGGGGCCAGAAGGAGTCCAAGTGCTGTAAAGATAAGTGAGGATATAATAACAAATGTGACAAACAGTAGAGAGTCTGGATCAGTATGTTCTAAAATTGATTCTATTGGATACCCAACTATCCTATCAACAGCTATGATCAATATTCCAAATACTATGCCAGGCACAATAAGGCGAACAAATACTTCCCACCATCTACCTACTACTAAATTTTTACTGACTTTTAGAGATTCCATTGTTTTGTATTTGTCAATTGCAATAGCGTAGATGACAAAGGCAAACCATAGTGTAAAAATGATACCAGGAATAATGAATAGTATGAAACCGCCAAGCACTGCCAGACCGGCAACAATAAAAGCTCCTATTGCTGGTAAGATGGCTGCTTTGGACATATTTAAGTCTACTTGCATACCTTCCTGTGGTTTATTCTCATACAGATTTGCAATAGCTCTTATGAAAGCCAGGGAAATCCAAAAGTTTATAACAGTGAGACCGATGGCAATAATCGCGTAAATTAAGAAAGATACTCCAAGCGGACCAAATACGTGGAGGTCTGATGATATGAATACAGGCACCATGATAGGAGCGATTGCCAACAGTGAAGATGGTATGAATGCCAGGCCGATATATTTTAGGAATAATTTGAGGTTGTCACGATACAATTCGACACTTTTTTTGATAATATCTGTTATTGATATGAGCATATAGGTTGAAAGATTAATCCGTCCAAGGCGGGTTTGCTTTGGGCGGAGTGTTTAGGTATTTTTTATATTATACCATTTTTATATAAGAGAGAGAATAATTACAAGTGCTTTGATACTTCTTGCCATATTTTCGTGTGAATTTCTTCTGCTGCCATCATTTTGTCATCTTTGACACATTCTATGAGGGAAAATTCGGGATAGGAGTTTGCTATGTCTAGATATGCCTGTTCTGCGTCGTGGAGATGATTCAAATCATCCTCATGGATATCTCTTTTCTTACCATCTTTTATATATTCACGACTCTCTTTTTTGTCTACAAGCTGTTGAGAAATTTTTGGAGTGACATGGAGGATGATATTGACATCTGGTTTTGGGATACCCATTATATTGTATTCTAGATTGTAGTTCCATTGAAAATATTTTTTTCTTTCTGTCTCATCTTTTATCTTACCTCCCTGATGACCCATATTTGATGCTACGTATCTGTTGGCTATGACTATATTTCCTTCTGCGAGCCAGTCACTTATTTCAGAAGATGCTGCAAAGCGGTCCACAGCGTAGAAGATAGAAGCACGGTAAGGTCCAACCTCACTAGCACTACCAAATTTACCATTAAGATAGTCTTCTACCAGTGCTGCACTAGGTTTTCCGTATTGAGGGAAGTCGATCCTTTTTACTCGGTTATTATTTTCTTCTAATTTGTGTACCAAAAGATCGGTCTGAGTAGTCTTGCCAGATCCGTCCGTCCCTTCGAGCATTATGAACAATCCAGTTCGGAGTTCGGAGTTCGGAGTTCGGAGTTTCTTATTCATATATTTATTTTTGAAGATGACCTCTGTAATTATAAAGTAATTTTAATGTTTCCAAAAGAAGTTTTTCCGTTTTTACCCACTCTCTTTCAGGAATAAATTTAAGTTTTTTTGAGATAATGATCTGAGTTTCCAATTCACTGGCAGACCCATATGCTATATTTACAAAATGGGCATTTTCTTTTCTACCTCTCCTTGCATACCCCTCAGTGATGTTTGAAGGTATAGAAACACAGCATCTCCTCATTTGACTTATTAAGCCAAATCTTTCGTCTACAGGAAATAATTTTGTGATACGATATATTTCAATAGTCAAATCTATTGATTTTTTCCATACATTTAGATCTTTATATGTTTGCATAGTATCCTCCGAACTATGAACTAAGAACTCTGAACTTTAACGTATCTTACAAATGAGAATCCTTCATGGTCTTCGCGCCAGACTTCTTTCCAAATATTCATATCAATAGTCGGGAAAAAGGCATCGCAAGCTTCGACAGTTTGGTCGACATGGGTAATCTCTAAAACATCAGCAGTGAGAATCATCTCTTCAAAAATACGCTGACCTCCAAAACCAATAATTTCTTCACCATCGTGGGCTGCCACTGCTTCTGGGACAGAGTTATATCTCTCTACGCCTTCTGGAAGAACATATTCTTTATTTCTAGTGATGACAACATTGGTCCTCTTCGGCAGAGGACGATGTTTTTCTGGAATTGACTCCCAAGTTTTTCGGCCCATGATCAAAACTTTTCCAAGAGTGAGTTTTCTCATGTGTTTGAAATCTTCTGGGATATCCCAAGGCAGATCATTGTCTTTGCCAATACAATTGTTTTTTGAGATGGCGGCTACTAGGGTGATCATAATAGTTCATAGTTCATAGTTCATAGTTCATGAGGTCATGAACTTAGAGCTATGGACTGGTTATCCTGCTTTTTGTTCTGGCACTTCTCCATTTGAAGCTTTTTTTCTTCTGTTGGTCAAAGTTATCACGTTATCGGGTAATGGTTCTGTGTTTTCTAGATTTTTCATTTCTTCACGGACTATCTCTCTCACTTGAGACATGTGTAGATCTGCTGAGATTGCAAGTTCTAGCTTCTCTTTTTCTTCTGCTAGCATTTCAATTTCATCTTCTTCTTTTTCGAGCTTAGCCATTATTTTTTTGAGTGCGTCTTTTTTGGAATTTATAAAAACTTCTACACATATTTCACTCTCTGTTAATTTGTTGTTTGTAACGTATCTCTTTGCTAGCTCTGTGATTGTTTGTTTTAAAACAGAGAAATAAGTCTCTTTACTCACAAATTCAAAAGGCTTTTCTGATAAGTGTGCTGATCCAGCTCGATGATTTTCATTATTGTTGTCTTCTTCTGACGGTAGATGTATTGCCTTTTCATCTGGAGGCATAGGTAGATCAAAAGTTATTAGATCTCCTTTGTTATCATCGTGTCTGCGCAAATCTTCTGTTCTTTTGGGTCCTGTCTTTACTTCTAGCCTTCTGTTGCCTTTACGGTCTACTGGTTTTATTTCTCTGGATGAGTCTGGGTTTGTCATATTTGTATAAATTTTATGCAAAGAGACTAAACAGCAATCGGAAATTTGATTCGATCATAGCTTTCATATCCAACTTTCTTGGTATCTCCAGCTGTCCAGTCAAAGATAGAAGTGAAGTTTTCTGTTTCTATTTTACAAAGTGGATATTTGCCGGGGTCTCGAGTTAGTTGCTCTTTTGCCCCTTCCAGATGATTGGAATAAATATGTGTGTCACCAAGGAATCCAACCAACCTTCCTTCTTCTAGTCCTGACTCTTTTGCCAGCAAGTGAAGTAGGAGAGCATAACTGGCGATATTGAAAGGTAGTCCAAGCATGACATCGATTGATCTTTGATTCCACATTAGGTTAAGTTTACCACCAGTGACTGTCACTTGAAAACAATAGTGGCAAGGGGGCAGGGCCATAGTATCTAGCTGTTGAGGGTTCCAAGCATTGACGATCATTCGTCTACTGTTGGGGTCTTTTTTCAATAGATCTACTAGATTTTGGAGTTGGTCTACACCCTGTCCGCTGTAGTCTGTATCCCAGTTGTGGTATGGTGCATTGTAATGGCGCCATTGGAATCCATAGACTGCTCCCAGGTCTCGTTCTGCAGCCATTTTTTGTTTGGTTGCTTCATCATGAGCATAGGGAACCTTTTTTGGATTGCACCATTCGTCCCAGATACGACATTTGCGCTCTTTGAGCCATTCTTTGTCTGTGATTCCTTTGATAAAGAATTCTAGTTCTGTGGCAATTACTTTGAAGGGCATTTTTTTGGTCGTGAGGAGTGGGAAACCATCACTCATGTCGTGCTCAAACATCACTCCGGCGACAGAAAGAGTGCCGGTGCCGGTGCGATCGGTTTTCTCTTTACCGTTGTTTAGAATGTTTTGGACAATATCTAGGTAACTTTTCATAAATTTCTTTACTAACTATAGATATAAGATTTAAGGGATAAGACTTAAGGATTTGATAATCTTATATCTTAAGTCTTATTTCTTATGTCTAAATATCAAAATTTTCCCGTACTGCCAAATCTACCATCTCCGCGAGCACTATCTGATAGTTCGTCAACTTCTGTTAGTTTTGGGATTTGGACTGGTAATATCAATATCTGAGCAATTTTTTGTCCCTTTTTTACTTCGAACGGTTTTTTCCCATGATTGAAAAGGTGAATCATATATGTGCCACGATACCCAGCATCAAAAACTCCACCCATAGTGTGTACACCTTGTTTTGCAACACTGCCCTTATCCATAACAATCGCCCCATACCCTTCTGCAAATTCCATAGCAATACCAATGTCGAAGAGATGGCTAGAGTTGGGCTCAAGTACGTAGTCTTCGCGAGAATAAAGATCCATCCCCACATCACCTGGGTGTGCGTATGATGGAATGATCGCGTCTGGTTGGAGTTTTTTTATTTTTATTTCCATAATTTTAGTAGTTTTTTAGCCAATAGTTCATAGCCAATAGGCTTTTTTACAATATACTATTGGCTTTGAACTTTTCGACTACTTTATCTAGTTGTTCATACAGTTTTTTTAGGGTGCCGTTGTTATCTATTGTCTCCTGTGCTTCTTTCGCAATCTCTTCAATCTTCAATTCAGCTTCGTTGTGGTGTTCTTGCTTGAATTGCTCTAGGGTTTTGGTGCTGTCGTCAGCCTTTTCTCCTCTTTTGGTCATCCGTTCGAATCTTTTTTCAATATCTGCTGTGAGGTGTACGAGGACAAAGCCAGGAATGTTTTTCAAATGGACCACATCACCTGGGCGGCGGACTCCATCTATTGCTATTAGCTCTGCTGGATCATTTTCGGCGTCTCTGGCCATTACTTTGGCCAGGGTATCTTCGCCAAAGTTTTCTCGCAAAATTTGGGAAATGGTCTGATAATTTTTTCTATTCAAATCGAGATATAGCCTCTCCAGTACATCTTTCAACATGGCTGAAAAACGGTACGTACTCGCACCGTGCTTTTCTTTCAAGTATTGTACTGCTGTCCCTTTGCCACTGGCCATTTGGCCGACAAACCCGAGGATTAGTTTCATAATTTAGAAAGGCTGAAAACCTGCCTGCCGGCAGGCAGGGGCTAAAAATGCCGAAAAGGTTTTTTATTCTCCAAGCTTTTTGTTACAAGAAAATTGTCTTAGTTTTACTCCAGCGGCAGTGAGCATTCTTTTGGATGCGATGAAAGCTGGCTGGTCGCTGTATTTGTCACTGTCGTAGATTACTTCTGTAATACCGTTTTGGATGATTGTCTTAGCACATTCATTGCAGGGGAAGAGGGTGCAATATATTTTGCAATCTGCCGTTTTACTATTGGAATTGTAGATAGCATTTTCTTCGGCATGGCAGACGTAGGCGTACTTGGTGTCCTCGAGACTACCTTCTCTTTCCCACGGGAAGGTCTCGTTGTCTACTCCGCGTGGAAAACCATTGTAGCCAATACCGACAATAACGTGATTTGAAGTAGCAATCACTGCTCCGGCTTGGGTAGAAGGGTCTTTGGATCTTTCAGATATAGTATGGGCCATGCGCATTAGGCATTCGTCCCAGGAGATGTAGTTTTCGCGGGGTTTTGTGGTCATTTGATACTAATTACACGAATAAATTTGGATAACACGAATATCGTGCTTATTGCAGTGTAGCAAAAATTGGTAGGCCGGGCAAGTATCAAAAAAGATCGTCTTAGAGCGATCTTTGGAGGTTGTGTTATTATATTTATTGCAATTCAAACTGAACATGAGCAGCGAGTTTGTGGAGATGTTCCTCCAGACGGTCGTATTTTGATCTTGATTCAGTGAGCTCTGTATCTAGTTTTTGATGCAAACCGATAAAATAGTCAATATGACCTATAATTTCACTTTTGGTTTCTGTCAAACGTTCTTCAAGACGCTCATCTACATATCTTTTTAATCTTTCTTCTGTAGTCGACAAATTATCCTTAGTTGCTAAATCAACTAGGTCATCTTTACTCGCCATATTATCCTTCAAGAAAGTCACGATCTGGAGAATATCTTTGATTGTTTCATCATCTTGGTCCATAATGTATTGAGTATATTTGTTTCATCCTAGTTTGTCAACCAAAATACCGGACATTGCCGGTATTAAAGTTTTTGTTTATTTTGTGATTTATTTCGTAGAGATAGATCCCTGCCTGCCGGCAGTCAGGCTTCGCTGCGCTCAGGATGGCTCAAACTTTATATTTAATCGAGAGCCACCTTCACACTCGGTCCCATTGAGCTGGTCAAGTAGAGTGATTTGATGTAGGTGCCTTTCATGGTTGCTGGCTTGGCTTTTTTGATGGCTTCCATGAAGATTTCGAAGTTGTCTTTTAATTTTTGATCATCGAAACTTACTTTACCAATCACTTGGTGAACATTGGCCGTGTCGTCATTTTTGAAGGCGATTTTACCGGCTTTCAGTTCTGCGACCATTTTCTTGACATCTTTGTCTACTGTGCCTGTCTTTGGATTGGGCATGAGGCCTTTTGGTCCGAGGACTTTGGCAGCTATTGCTAGCTTAGGCATCATTTCTGGTGTGGCGACAGCGACGTCGAAGTCTACTTTTCCGGTAGTTTTGATAGCTTTGATTTCTTCTTCACCACATACTAGATCTGCACCAGCTTCCTTGGCAGTTTTTTCATCATTTGGTCCGACGAAAGCGGCAACTCTCTTTGTTTTACCAGTTCCATGAGGTAGGACTACTGTGGATCTGATTTGTTGGTCACCTTTTTTGGGATCTACTCCGGTGCGGATGTGGACTTCGACACTAGCGTCGAATTTTACGTTACTAGTTTTTTTGACGAGCACTATTGCTTCGTCTAGAGTATAGACCTTTTCTTTATCGACCTGGGCCTGGAGGTCGGTCATTCTTTTTGACATAGTTTTTACAAGATACAATATACATGGAATAAGATACAATTGTATTTTATTATGTGTATTTTGAATCCTATTTTTAGTGGTATTAATGCTAGGGTGACTAGCTCCCACGGTAAATTAGTGGTCTGATATTATCAGATTTGGAGATTTTTGTCAATCCTTTTTGTCAATCCTAGCTAGCTTTTTGAATTGTAGATACACTCTTAGAAGTAACTTATAAATAAGCATCTTTTCTGTGTTTGATTCGGAGAATAAGGAGAATAGTAATGTTGCCATGGTGATCAATATCAAATATGGCTCGGTAGTTACCAATTCTGAATCGGTAGGATCCAACTTGATGATTTTTTAGATTTGTGGCGTATTGGAGGGGATTATTTTGGGTAGCATAGTATTCAAGTTTATCAAGTATTCTATTTTGAGTAGATCTTTCTATTGATCGTAGGTCACGGATAGCACTTTTTGTAAGTTCAATAACATGTGTCATAATCCAAGCTCTTTGCGCACTTCTTCTATACTATAAACTCGCCCTTTTTTTACATCTTCTCTGGCTTCGGCAATATCTTCGATCAGTTTTTCCAGGGTTGAGTCTTGCTTGCCTAGGGGTTCAACCTTAAAAATAGGCTGATTGCGGTTGGTGACGATGTAGCGCCAGTTGTTTTTTTTGGCTTGCTTGTAGAGTTTGGCCATATTTTGGCGGAATTGTCTGATGCCGATTAGTTTGGTTTGCATAGATTTTTGGATAAAAAATAATGTGTATCATTAGTGTACACATTATTGATGAGAATGTCAAGGATGAAGAATCAAAAAACCGCTTGGTGGAGCGGTTTTTGTTTTATGTAGTTTGTTGTTCGGCAATAAGTCCACGTAATTTTGTCTCCCAATCATTATCTTCTATGCTAACTTGGATAAGACCAGTGCTTTTTTGTTTTCTACTTCGTTGTCCAATACCGACTATACAGACTTGTTGATTATATCCAGTTTCATCTAAAATTTGAATTATCCTCGATATTATTGCTGGCGCTTCTTTAATTGTTTTATCGCTAAATGGCACGTCTTTAAATAAGTAGGTCCTTAGTCTAGGATCCTGAGAACTCCAGCCTTTAATTATAGTGTCTCTTTGTTCAAAAATCATTTTTTTCAATTTGTCCTGCCAGCCATCCTGTTCAATATTTAGTTGGATTCTGCCATCTTCATTAAGTCTGTTTGAAGCATGACCATCTACACCGACGTCGCCCTGAAACTTAAGCTCATCTAAAATGATTGTAGCTTCGCGTACTCTCTCCATGATAACATCCTTTGGTAGAGTAAAGTTACCATTTGTAAAAGAGAAAAACCTAGCATCAGTCTCACCAGAATTCAGTGCAGATCTGATTTCTTGGACTCCTATTAACCTTTCTAGTTCTTTTTCCCAATTGTCTTTTTGGATATTGAGTTGAATATCTCCTTGGTGTATCATGTGATCATGATCTTTTCCTGCCAGGCCTACTTTTTCAGGGTAGCCAGATATCCTAAGCATTTCTTGTACTATAGGAAGACGATCCAATACTATTTTTCGTTCATCTTCGGCAAAAACGACCCCTTTATAAATAAATAGTCTTTCATCATCTCGAACAAGAGATTCAATAGCTTGGAGCTGTTCTGCTGGATCTGTTGGTATTTCTATTGTGTCGCCGGCTTTGCCTTCTTTATCTTTTTCAGAATCGTCAGGAGTATAATCACCTTTCAACATTTGTAGTATTGTTTCTTCCCAATCGTCTGCTTCAATATTGAGAGTGATGGCGTCTCCTTCTTTTTTGTGTGTGGTGTCTCCTGCTACTAAGTCTATTAGACCTTCAAAGTTATTATTGTCCAGAATACCTTTCAATCTTTCTATTCTATCTATAATTTCTTTTATTTTTTCTCTGTCCAACTGCTGTTCTTCTAGAGAACTAGAGAGACGTCTGTCTTTGACAATAATTTCACTTAATCTTTTGGCAGGGTTGCTGAATACATCTCTGACCCTTCTCCATATTTCTTTTCTTTTTGTAGAAGTTCGTGTATCTGATGGAGGTGATTGGCCATCTTGGCTATCGGTAAGGTCTTGGGCCGGTTCGAGATCAGTAGCTCCAACATTATCATTACCAGTCTGCAACACAGGTCTCTCTCTAGGATCTCTTCCTTCATTTTCAGCTGCCATTCTTCTTTCTTCTTCGGCTACTTCTTCTGCTGTCCGACGATATGCTGCTTCCAGCTCGGAGTGAACACGCGCTCTGATTCCAGTGTAGTCTGGTCTTTGGGGAGGAGTTTCTGCCGGTGGTTCTATTGGTTCTGCCGGTGGTTCTGTCTGGTCTGGAGGAGGGGCTGTTTCTGTGGCATCTTGGTTTGTTTCATTTGCTACTGACGTGCTATCCACTGCATACATCTTATAGCTTTCAGCTTCTGGCGCTCCCTTTTCTGTTAGTTTTCGATAGATTAGAGTACCCCATTTTTGGAATACGTTATTCGACGGAGCAAGACCATGGAATGCTTTGATCAGATCTAATGAATTTTTTCTATCTTCATCTCCTCCTCCTATTTTATTGCATAGATCTGTGAGATATCTTTCTACAACCTGCAAGGCTTCATCTCCACCTTCTATTGACATGGCTTTTTTTATACTGTTAATTTTTTTCAAATCACCACTATCGTCCTGATCTGTCTGCTCTTTCATTTCTTGTGCCAAAAATAGGACGTATCGATCTGTGTCTTGTTGGGTATCATCTTTCCAATATTCTGGATCTACTAGTTTCATTTTTTCCAATTCAGATCTGACTTCTGCTTCCCAGGTGTCTGATGTGGCATTGACGTGGAGGACGCATTGTCTTTCATCATTGAGACTGATGTAAGATTTCATTTCATCTCCCTTATCGTACAAGAGAACTTGATCCACCATTTTTTTTGTGTCATTGCCTACAATGACATCAGACAGTTTGGTTTGGAATTCTGGTTCATCTAAGGCTCCCAAGAATTTTTCGGAATGGTGAACTAGTTTGAAAAAGGGATAAGGAATTTTTTCTTCCAAACCTCGAATCACTTTGTTTTTTTTGAGACTTTTTATTTCTTTTTTGATTTTACTATCTTCTGCACCAAGGGCAGTGATTTTTTCTGCAACTCTGGCAAAAGTATCGTCTACTTTGTCACTAGGAACGAGCTCTAGTAATGCCTTTACTTGCTCTAGGTCAATATTTTTATCATCGTCAGGACTATTCTCAAAATTAGCAATAGCTTTGGTTAGAGCGCCTTTATTTTCATCCATGATGGTAGCTAGCAGCTTTTCTCCCATTCCATCTTGTTCTGTCATTGCTCTTCTTAGTAAGTTTAGATCATACCATCGATAATCCTCATTCCACATTTTGTCTTTTACCTTTCCAACTATCTTTTCAAAATAGTCCTCGTCAGATTCATCTTCGGCAAGTAGATATTGCTCTGGGATATCGACATTTTCAACGTCAGGTCTCTCTAGATAGGTCTCATACCATTCTGTATTTGTTGGAGCGGAAGGTTTGGCAACGAGCTCGATCAAGACTTCATGGCATTCTGTGTCTGATACGCCGTCAAGCTGTTCTATCTGCTTTAAAATATTTTCGATGTCTTGTTCACTAATTAATTTAAAAATTTTCCTAGCAAGATCATCTCCTAATAACATAATGGCGATGCCAATTTTGCGCGTATCTGTTGATTCTGGTTTTGATGTGATCCATGCCACGATGTCTTCAACTGTCTGTGCTTTGTTATTTATTAGTACTTGACTTAGTCGTCCGATTTCTTTTTTTCTTTGTTCTGGAGTGAGGGTTGCGGTTGGTTCTGGTTCAGCTGGTGTTGCAGCCTCTTTTGGATACAAGCTTCGCAATATACTCTCTATGGTCTCGAGATCATCATTGATATTCACATAGACATCCCATCTGTTTGGTGAGAGATTTGTCACTTTACTGCTGTCACGAGGACCGAGTGAGAGTTTGGCGATTTGGATTTTACCTTCAGCTTTGACGGTCTGGAAGATTCTAGTCAAGCCAGCCATTTTTTCGGCACTGATGGTACGCATATCCCACAAGTCTTTGTTTTCATCTCTGGCTGTAGGTCCACTGTGTTGAGGTATGTAGCGATCTCTTCTTCCTCTTCTGCTGCGTTTCCTGATATATGTAGTCTGACCTTTTTTCTGGACTACTAGCGCTATTGAAGATACTGCTTCGCCAAGTTCTTTTCCGTATTGATCTTTGATCAGGTCTTCTAGTATTTCATTTTGTTTATTCACTTCATTGTTGCGATCCATGAAGAGGCGGAGCATGTTGTCGACGATTTCTCTGCGCTGTGTTTCGGTTTCATTCTCTACCAGGTCTCTACCTCTTTCTATTTCTATCAGTTTCATTGCAGCTTGGGTCTGGGAACCAGCCTCGAAGATACTAGAGTTGAATGCTAGACGTAGTCGTCGCAGTATTTTTTCTTTTTCTTTGTCTTGGCCAAGGACTAGCTCGGCCATCATATCACGGACAAACATTAGATAATCTATGCCATTTTCTTTTTTTCTCTTTTGTAATTTGCGGATCTCGAAGAGCTCTGCTTCGGGCATGAGAATTTCTGATCCGGCGACAAAGGCAGTTGCTTTTGGTGGGTTGGCTTGTTTTTTCACTTCCCAGCGGAATAGTCTGTTGTTGGTCAGCAAGTCACCAAGGCCAGCAATTTTTGGGTTTTCTGCTTCTACGTTTTCCAAAAATCTTCTGAATTCACCATCTATTTTGATGTCAAATTTGTTGAGGTAGATGGCTATGTCTTCGTAGGCTTTTTGGTTTTTGGCAATGGCTGTCTCGGCAGTATCACTTGGTCCGGGTTCAGCCATTTTGTAGATGTCGACAATGTCATTGTAGATTTGCATGGCGCTGATGTTTGTCTCGACAGGGATTTGAGCCACCCTGCTTTTGGGGTTGAATTCAAAAAATGCAGTCCTTCTGTCCGGAGCTATCAGACCTCTTTTTTGCAAGAGTATTTCTAGGGGTGTGGGGCCTTTTGGCTCTCTTTCTACACCACCTTCACGCTCACCTCCACCATTTCCATTACCATCTCCTCCATTTTCTGGAGGTGAAGGTGGGCCACTACCGATCACATCGATAGGGTGTCGGGGTGTTCCTGATGTTCCTGTCTCTATGTCGATAGAACCTAGAGATGAGTCACCGGCAGCTGGTGGAGGAGTGGTGTCTGGTCTGGCAGCTGCGGGTGGTGGTGCATGTGAAGTATCTATTTCTGTAGCAGGTCTATCATCATCTTTTGTGCGTTCATTTTCAAAAGACATAGTTCCATCCTCCGGAGTTGGGCCACCCAAAGAATTAGATCCGAATATGGCAGTTGCTGACGCCTCTTCTTTTTGTTTTAATCTAGCTTCTAATTCTCTTATTTCGGTATCAAAAATTTGACTTTGTTGCTCAAAGTCGCGGTTGCCACTAGCACCCCATACCCTATCTCGTACCCTTTTTACATTATTTATGTCAGTGGTGAAGCTGTGTTGTCGTGTATTTTCTAACTGACTTATTCTTTTCTCTAGTGCATCGATTGATTCATTAGCTGTGTTTAAAAAATTGGCGCGTTTTGTGATTTCTCCTTCTGCCTCTTCGCATGCTTTTATAAATTTTTCTTTATTTTCTTCTTGTTTTTCGTTTGTGCTTTGTTCTCCAAGCCTTGTGTGCCATTTAAGTATGCCGCCAATCATGAAATTTAATTCATTTCTAAAAGGCGTACCTTCGAAGTCATCCAATGATTTTCGTATCTTTTCTAGTCTAGCATTTGCGCCTGGTAGCACTTGTTCACGGATTTGATCAGGTAAAAATGTTTCTCCTTCTGTAGCTGCGTCTGTTTTTCTTTTTTCATCCTCCATCCTTATTAGCTCTCTAGTAATTTTTGCCACCCCTTCTCTAATCAATCTGACATATTCATCAACAGAGTCTGCAGTCTCTGTGCCGCCTAATATTTCATTTTGAACAGAGTATGTTCCAGATTCATCTATTGATAAAGCCACAATTCCGCTCGAACGGCTATTCGCGTCTGTATAATAAAATTTTAATTTTTTATTATCACCACTCAACACCATTGTAGGAGTGACTTCATTATTTGCAGTCATGTGTATATCTGTTTCTCCTACTTTGAGCAGTCCTTCTCTGGGATCAAATGTTCCGAGAATCTCAAAGATTTGTTTTGGAGTTTCTGCTCTGGCGGTAGGATCATCATCTGCAGAGTAGTCTCCAGATGGGTCTGGAGTTAGATCTATTACAGCCCCATCTGCTTCTCCACTCTCATCTCCTCCCAAAGCTTGACCTGATGGATCGGCAGTTCCAGGAACTGGACCACCAAGGGATCCAGATCCGAATCTCATTGTCTGCCGATGAGGGTCTTGTGGATGGTCTAATGTCGGAGGGAGTAGTTCAGACTCTACTTCTTCAGGAGCATTAAAAGTGTGGAAACAATCTACACAAGTTAATTCTTGACCAGAAACACCTTTTGAGTTTTTTTCTCTGCAGTGAGGACATTCGAATGCCCTTTTTTCTCCAGAAGAAGAATCTAGAGCCGCTTGGAGTTCTTTTTTTAAATTTTTTACAGCGGCCTTAAAACTCTCTATAGCATCTTTCAATTTTTTTTCATCCAAATTTTCAAAATGGTTTTTCAGCGACGCTCCTAAATCTTTTACTCTCTCAACGATGCTTTCACATCCCTTCGGTAGTCTGGACACCAAATCACTAAGCTCTCGTAGTTGCTCCTGAGCTTCTTGTTTTGCTTCTTCTCTTTGTCGTTCAATTGATTTTGGTTCACCAGTAGGCTCGGCCATATGATTGTGGTTATTGTTTATCGACAATATTTTCTAAAATTTCTTTCATTTTTTTCTTGTCAATTAATGTTTGGAGTTCTTCAATAATTTTTTTACCCCTTTTTTCCAATTCTTGAAATTTTGGTAAAAATTCATTATAGACTTTGGTCAATCTCTCGATCTTTTTCTGGTCGGTTTCTTTTTTGTCAGAGATAGATTTGCCTTGAGTAGATTTCTTTTTTGATTGTGATTTTTTTGTTTTTGGCATACTTCTTAAACAGGATATAATAAAGATAGTATACCATATTGGTTGACCTAATTGGAATTTGTATGAAAGGTCTCAGAGGCTACAGAAGCTACAAAGGATTTTTTGGATTTTTGCCACCTAAAATTCTTTTTTGTCTATAAAATCTGTATCAAAAAAACTGTCCAAAGAACAGTATAATTTAGCAAAATATTGTGGGTGTGTCAAGTTAAGAGACTGTTTAAACAGTCTTTAAGCGAGCATCTCTTCTAGCTCGGCCACATGATCTGGTGTAATGACACCTTTGTCGCGCTTCAAAAATTCTACATGCTTTTTGTTGAATAGACGTTGTTCTTGATGACGACGGTTGATTTTACTACCAATCTCCGCAGCCAAGTCAGCATTTTTGTCAGTAACAAAATCTTTGGTGACCATAGTTGATTTGACTGCTCTCATGTCTTGCTTTAAATCTCTGACGTCCGTTTTTAAATCTCTGACGTCCGTTTTTAAAT
>CAYFPJ010000005.1:29039-75391 GCA_964344965.1 uncultured Gammaproteobacteria bacterium
TTTAAATCTCTGACGTCCGTTTTTAAATCTCTGACGTCCGTTTTTAAATTCTTTATGTCTTTTTTGACGGCAATAAATTCATCAGAAACACCGTCAAAGCCTTTCTTGATAGTAATGAGTAGTTCATCAAATTTTTGTTCTATATCTTTTTCCATATGCCAACAGTGTATATTTCAGTATTTTGTTTGTCAATTATTTGTTTATTTTGCTCAAAAATTAAACAATTTGTAAAATCAAAGATATAAATCACAAGACAAGTCCTGGCCCCACCTTTCCGAGGCAAACCTTGGGGAATTAAACCAATCCCTCGTCCCGTACCGAGGTACGAGGTCGGGATTATATTACTTTACAATAAGGACTCCTCTTATCCAAATTGAAATAACTCGGACAACTCTCATCAATATCATTGTGCGGATGACAAATAATCTCTCCATCAAAATTGTATAGTGTGCTAAAGCAATAAGGACAACTCTGCATAAAGAAATATACTTTGCTAGAGCCATAAATACACTCTTCGAGACGAGGTGCAGCAGGGCCAGATAGATTTTTGTTACCCATGTCCAAGAGAATTTGGGTCCAGGCAGCTTGACCGGTCGGAAGAGTGACTGTTTCTTTTTCTTCCTTCTGTTTGCTACTACTCTTGCTACTTGATTTGCTACTCGAATTATTGCTACTAGAATCTGTATCTACTATTGTCTCTGTAATAACAATTTTTTGTTCAGCCACTGTACAAGCTCCTTCATGGGAAATATTGGCATTTTGCAAAGTAGCAATACAGGCATTGACATAGGTGATTCCGTCTGTACTACAGACTGGTTTTTCTACTGATTTACATTCACGTACATTTTGGACTACATTGTTACTGGCTGTGTCCAGGTAGACTCTGTTGGTAGATGAGGTGTGACAAAAGCCATTCATAAATGAAATGACTTCACAAGCATAGTTGCTTGGGAATTGGCAGTATTGCTTATTGGTTCCCAGTTGCTCATCGAAGCTCATCACCAAACCATAGCCATATGAAGCACAAAAATCCATAGCTATTTCGATCGGGTCATCTTCAACAGTTTGTTTTATTATAGATGTATTGGTAATCCCTTGCTCATCTTTTTCTGCCACATTTTTGTCACCACCACAACCAGCTCCTACTAGGAGGAGCGTGAAGAGGAGTGTGGGGATGAGGAGGTTTTTCATATTCTTTTATTTCCTCCCCCTACAAGGGGGAGCCTGCCTGCCGGCAAGCAGGCTAGAGGGAGTCTTTAGCGAGAAAGATGATGTGGTGTCATCTAGTACTGCTTTTCAGTCTTACTTGCTAAAGACCCCTCCTTACCTCCCCTTATAGGGGAGGGATTTATTATCCGACTTTATTTACAGTTTTACCACCCAAAAATCCTTTAATATTCTCAACAGTAGTATCAATAATTCTAATAACAGATTCACGGCTATTGAAAGCATTGTGCGGAGTGATGATGGTGCGAGGGTGATCGATGAGGAGGTTGTTCATTAGAGTGTGGCGGATCACTTCACCTTGCCTTTCTTCCCAGAGCAATTTTTCTGGATTTAGGATCATATCTTCGTCCTCTAAAACATCTAATCCAGCTCCGGCCACCAGACCAGTCTCTAGACCCCAGAGAAGGGCCTCTGATTCTATTAGTCCGCCACGAGCTGTATTTATTATATACACCCCTTTTTTCATTTTTTGAATATTTTCTTTATTTATCATGTGGTGAGTATCTGGAAAAAGGGGTAGATGGAGAGAAATAATATCTGATTCTTTAAACAATTTGTTTAAAGTAACATATTGAAAATTAAACTTTTTGTTTAATTTTTCATTTGGAAATTTGTCATAAGCAATAACTTTGGTATAAAAACCTTCCAACATTTCAATAAAGTGAGCACCAATATGTCCTGTGCCGATTACACCTATAGTTTTGTCTTTGAGGTCAAAACCACGCAAGCCGTCAAACTCGAATTTACCTTCTTTTACTCGTTTGCCAGATTTATAAATATTTCTTGACAAACCAAGGAGAAGGGCCATGGCATGTTGGGCAACTGTATTTTCGCCATATGCTGGCACATTACAGACCGGCACCCCCCTCTTTTTTGCTTCTTCTAGATCGATGTGGTCGTAGCCTGTAGTCATAGTTACTATTAATTTCAATTTTGGCAAGGAGTCCATTATTTCTTTGGTAACTGGGGAGGCACAGCGTACACCCAATATTTCTGTTTTTTTGTCTACGTTATCAATGGTAAGTAGTTCGTGTGTGGTCTTGACTGTGTGGTCTTTTAGGTTTTTTCTTAGATGACTGTCTACTCCTGGCATGAGACCGTATAAGGAGCAGTATTGTTTTTTTGGCATAATGTCGACAATTAACAACTAACATTTAACAATTGACTAATAAGATTATAGCAAAATGAATTGGTAAAAGCGAGTATTATTTGTTGTTGGGTACAAAAACCTCTCAATTTTTGAGAGGTTTTTGTTGTATGTTCCATTGATCTATGCAGAGTTATTCCACTTGTACACCCATCTGTCTAGCAGTACCTTCGATGATTTTCATTGCTGCTTCCACATCGTTGGCGTTTAGATCTGGCATTTTCTTTTCAGCTATTTCACGAACTTGTGCTTTGGTAATTTTACCAACTTTGTCCTTTAGAGGATTGCCAGAACCTTTTTTGATTCCTGCTGCTTTCATGACAAGGGCACTTGCTGGAGCAACTTTGGTGATGAAGTCAAATGTCCGATCTTCATAAACACTGATTACCACCGGGACAACTTCACCTTTTTTGTCGGCAGTAGCATTGTTGAACTGCGTACAAAAATCTTGGATATTCAGACCATGTTGTCCGAGAGCTGGACCGACTGGAGGAGCTGGGTTGGCGGCTCCACCCATGATTTGGAGTTTGATTTGGGTCATTAATTTTTTAGACATATTTTTTGGACTTCGGACTTCGGTCTATCAGACTTCAGTCTATATAATACGTAAATATTTATCAGAGTGAGAAGCTCCTTGCATAGGACACTCTAATTTTATTTACTTATTCAAATATTTTATGAGAGCATTTATTTTTTTTCCGACAATTTGGCTTTTTGTATATATGAACTCGAATCTTTCTTGGCTTAGATATTCTTGATCTAGGGCCACGTAGCATCCAGCAATTACTTCCTGCATAGATGTATATGCTATACGCAAAAAACGAATAAATTCTTTGTCAGATTTTCTGTCTGATCCTTCTGCTATGTTTAACATCGTTGATAATGCAGCGCGGCGTAGTTGTGATGTGAGTCCGAATTTTTCGTCATTAGGAAAATCTTTTGTCACAACATATATGACTTTTACAAATGCTCGTGAAAGTTTCCATACGTCAAGATTTTCAAATCTATACCCCTCCATACTATTTATTGTTCTCTTACTATTTTATGTTTGTCTTATAATTCAAGACAGAAGTCTGAAGTCCGATAGACCGAAGTCCAACTAAATTTTTTTCACTTGAAGGGCATCCAATTCCACCGGAGTCTCTCGACCAAACATACTGACCAAAACTTTGATCTTCCCTCTGGCGTCGTCAACAGCACTGACTTTTCCTTCGAAATTCTTGAATGGTCCGTCGATGATTTTCACTGGTTCATCAATAGATAGGTCAATCTTATGGGTTGGATCTTCTACCTCCATTCTTTTCATGAGAGATTCCATTTCTTTGGCATCAATCGGAGTAGGAGTTGTACCAGATCCTACAAATCCTGTTACATTCGGAGTATTTCGTACTACATACCATGAATCATCGGTCACGGTCATTTCGACGAGGACGTATCCTGGAAATATTTTCTCTTCGACTGTTTGGCGTTTGCCATTTTTGATCTTAATTTTTTTTTCTTTAGGAATGAGGACATTGAAAATCTTGTCTGCCATGTCAAAAGTCTCAGTACGTTGTTCGAGGTTACGCTTGACGTTTTCTTCATATCCACTATAGGTGTGGAGAACATACCAGCGTTTTCCAAGTTCGAGGGTTTGTTTGGCCATAGATATTAGTTCATAGTTATTGGCCAATAGCCAATAGTTTTTTATTGTTTGTT
Source organism: uncultured Gammaproteobacteria bacterium (assembly GCA_964344965.1). Classification (GTDB taxonomy): domain Bacteria; phylum Patescibacteriota; class Patescibacteriia; order Magasanikbacterales; family UBA922; genus UM-FILTER-37-12. The sequence continues at coordinate 33,112 of CAYFPJ010000005.1, forward strand.
ATTTTATCCAACTAAAAATCCGATTCCTTTGCTAAAGAAGTAGTCTAGGACTCCGAAGAATACTGCTACACCGATACTCATAGCTACCACTACTATAGAGAAGTTGATAGTCTGTTTTTTGGTCGGCCAGACGACTTTTTTTAGCTCACTGATGGAAGCTTTGATGTAGTCTGTCATTTTTTTGAGGATTTTCATATAGAAAGGCTTGAAACCTGCCTGCCGGCAGGGGCTTGAAATTTTACTAAAATATTAAATCTCCAACTATTTTTTACCTATACTTAGCGGTTTTTGAGGTTTTAAAAAACGGCCTGGGGCCGGTAATTCATTTCTTGTTAGCATTATATACCTATTTTTCCTCTTTGTCAAGGTTGACAGGGTGGATAATTTAGTAGATAATTAAATATACTTAATTTATTAATAATAATTATATGAGAGATGTAAGAAGTTGGTTTTCTCGGGCTGCTGATAAGCTTACGGGTACTGGAGAGCAGCAAAAGGTAGTGAATGAACATATTGCCAAAATTCCAACTGGCGAAGACCAGCCATAGGAAATTGCAAAAGCAAGAGAAGCTAGTGCTGCTGAATACAAAAGAATGGAAGAGTCTGGTGAGGTGGGCAAAACAGGTAAAGTGCCCCTAGAAGTTAGAGTGGCTAAATTCAAAAGTGAAGTAGAATATGCAAAACAGGCAAGCGAAGCTGAATATAATAGAATGGAAGAGTCTGGTGAGGAAGGTGTTTTGATTGAGCCGGCTAATGATAATGCTAACCAAGAAGTGGCTGATGAAGAGGAAAGAAAAGCTGCCTAAGTAATGCGAAAATTATAAATAAAAAACAGTCCGAGTTGGGCTGTTTTTTTTTATGTTTCTCCCCTATAATGAGAGGCTGGGAGGAGTTATCTTAGCACCTCTGACTTTCTTTTTGTCATCTCACTACACAGATGCGCCAACACCGCATCTCTATCAAAAAGAACCTCATCATTGAGGTATCGAATTACTTTGTAACCTTGATTTTCTAACCATACTTGTCTTTGTTTGTCATAAAATTGTTGATGCTCGTGAATAGGTCCGTCTAGCTCGATGATCAAGCGAAGTTCATGACAATAAAAATCGACAATATACTTGCCGATTTGGAACTGTCTACGGAATTTGAATCCTAGTCTTTTTGTTTTTAGTTCGTACCAGAGGACTTGTTCGGCTTTTGTTTGATTTCTGCGTAGTTTTGTTCTTCGGCTAATGTATTCTTTTTTGTTGGAATGTAATGGACTGTAGGTCATATGCGTTGTATAACTGTGGTGAATGGCACGAACCCCCTCTAACTCCCCCTAAGAGGGGGAGAATATTTCCTCCCCTTTAAGAGCCTATTTAAAATCTCTTCTCCCGACTCCATGTTTCTCAATTTCGGCTGCAAATTGTCTTGATTTCGTCAAAATAATACCATTATTATTCCTCAATCATGACAATTTTCGCTCGAAATTGAACAAAATGGCTCTGGAAGAGAGATTTCAAATTGGCTCTTAGGGGAGGTTAGGAGGGGTTCGTTGTAGAGAGGAAATTTTTACTCTGACAGCTGATCAATCATACCTCCACCACCCAATCTTTTCTATTCTTCACCCGATAATGAGCAATAGCTAGCTTCAATTTGTGATAATCAAACTTACCTTGTAGGCGATCGTAGAGAGTTTTCAATTTTGCCGGCACGCCTTTATTCTCCAACGAAGCTGTGATTTTTTTTAGATCATCTTTGGTCATGAATTTCATGATGTCGATGTCATAACCTTTTTCATACAGATCGGCCAGATGTCCATATATTGTTTGCATGGCAAGATTTCGTTCTTCAGAAATTTGTCTGACAGTCAGACCTTGGTTGTAATAGGCAAATGTCACATCCTGCGTACTGCCTTTTACTTTCTCACCAGATTTGTCTTTTTCTTTGATAAAATCTGTAATTATTTTGATAAATTCTTTACCAAAAGAATCAAACTTTTTGTCACCTACTCCTGTGATTTTTTTCATTTGCTCTCTTGTCGTCGGCATGGCGACAGTCATCTCATCAAGCGTAGCATCGGTGAAGACGAGATATGGCGGGATGTCATTTTTCTTGGCAAGAGACATGCGCAGTTCTCGTAAGCGTGCAAAGAGTTCTTCTTCAGCAGTTTTTCTTTTTGATTTTCTTTTTGTTTCTGCCAATTGTTTTGCAGCTCGCTCCTCAATGGATTCCAGTGAGACAAATTTTATTTTTTTCTCACCTTTCAATATTTTCAGTCCCGGCTTAGTAATTTTCAAAGCATGATGTTGGTCATAAGCTACATCCACCAGACCCATGTTGAGCATTTGCAAGATGTATTGCTGCCAATCTGGTGGAGAGATATCTTTGCCAGCGCCATGAGTTTTTATTTTATCAAATCCGGCTGAAATAATCTCATGTCTGCTCGAACCGCGCAATATATCTATCAATAAATTCACAGCTACTCTTTGTTCAGTACGATAGATTGCCGAGAGAGCCTTCTGGGCAATCTCGGTACCGTCAAAAATAGTTGGTGGATTGTGGCAGACATCACAGTTGCCACAATTTTTTTCTACTTGCTCACCAAAATATGAAAGCAGAATTCTCCTTCGACAGATGAGAGCATCAGCATATTGCTGCATGCGTTCCAGTTTGGCAGTTTGGAGCTGTGGCTGGCCACTGTCGGCGGCGAATTTTTTTAATAGGATTACATCTGCTAGTGAATAAAAGAGCAATGTCTCACTTGGTAAGCCATCTCTCCCAGCGCGACCAATTTCTTGGTAATAACCCTCGATATTTTTTGGTAAATTGTGATGGACGACATAGCGGACATTGGACTTGTCAATGCCCATGCCAAAAGCAATGGTCGCTACAATGATAGGTACTCTTCCGTGGACAAAGTCTTCTTGAATTTTGGATCTTTCATAAGACTGCAGGCCGGCATGATAGTAGTTGGCAGCCAGACCTTCTTGATTCAGTGCTCCTGCTACTTTTTCGGTTTGTTTTCTTGATAAGCAGTAGATGATGCCAGACTGATCTCTTCTTTTTTTGACAAATTCTATAATCCTCGGAATTCTTTTTCTACCAGGCAGGACAGTTAGTTGCAAATTCGGTCTATCAAAAGAAGAAATAAATACCTGAGGATTTTGGAGTCTTAGCTGAGCTAGAATATCTCGGCGGGTGAGTTTGTCTGCCGTCGCTGTAAGGGCGATGATCGGAACGTCTGGGAAATTTTGTTTTAGTTTTTTCAATTGAGTGTACTCTTTCCGGAAGTCATGGCCCCAGCTAGAGATACAATGTGCTTCATCAATTGCAAAAAGATTAACTTCAATTTGTTTTAAAAAATTTTGGAAAGCTGAAGAAATTAGTTTTTCCGGAGAGACATAGAGTAGCTTTATCTCTCCATTTTTTACAGCTTGCCTTACTTCTATTTGTTCGTATTCTTCCATCGAGCTGTTGATATATCCAGCCGGCACTCCATTCGCTACCAAACCTTCTACCTGGTCTTTCATAAGAGCGATAAGGGGGGAGACCACGATCGTCACACCCGGCAAGACTGTTGCTGGCAATTGATAGCAAAGAGACTTGCCTCCGCCGGTTGGCATGAGGACAAGTGTGTCTTTTTTATCTAGGACAGCACGAACAATTTCCTCCTGCATTGGGCGAAATTCATTGAAGCCAAAAGATTTTTTCAATTGTTCTAGGACTTGTTGCACGGGATTCTGGGTGATTGAGATTTGTAATTTATAGTTTGGTTGTAAGAATTCCCCTCCTTAGAAAGGAGGGGTTAGGGGTGGTTGATCGGTCTATAGATATCTTTCTTTCTATCATCAACCCCCTCTAGCTCCCCCTTTCCAAGGGGGAGAATTTATTTACCTATTTTTCAGAAAGGAAATTTTGTTAGGTTAGATTTATTTCTTTAGCGCGTCTTTGACAGTGATAAAAAATATTGGGTGGTATTGCTTTCAGATAATATCTTATTTGAGCGTTTGTGTATCTTATTACCAAAAAACCTTGTGTTTCGAGATATTTTTGTCGCTCGTAGTCTTTTTCTTTTTGTAATTTTTCTCCATGAACCCAGCCATCCAATTCTATAACAAACTTTAACTCTGGGCAATAAAAATCAACAACGAAGTTGCCGATTCCATGTTGCCGACGAAATTTGTATCCACCGACCTGTCTATTTTTCAGGTGTTTCCAAAGAGTCTGTTCTGCTTTAGTAGCATTGTTTCTGAGTGATTTTCTAATTTGTTTTAATCTCTTTTCATTATGAATACGATTTTTCATACCCCCTCAATACAATATTTTACAAATCTAAATCAAAATATATTTGGTATAAGATCTGATTTTACTATATGGAAGACTTATTAAGCTGTATCACTATCTAGTCTTGTCCTCCATTTGCCACCGTCTGCTTGATATATTATCACTTTGTGTTGTGAACGTGCCTTGGCAATCATTTCGTTTATCAGATTTTTGTCTACGTAAGCGTCGCTTACTAGATCAGTAACATCAAGTTCGAAGTTTCCTCCCCGGCGTCTTTGTCCTGCAATTCTGTTTTTGATTTTTTCTGCAATTTTTTGGTGTTTAGAATGGTGTTCTCTCATTTCTTTTCCTCTGTCTCGTTTTGGTCTTTTGTCTGACATATAATTGATTCAAAGATTCTCTACAGTCATATAATACTTTCCATTGCGTTTTGAAACTTCTATTTTTAGATTTGATGCTAGAATTTCCCTTTCTAGTATTTCATTGATGATCATCAAGTCTGGATACATGCCGTCATTTATGATATCACTAATGTCAGAACTGAACGAAGGTGCTACGATTTTGCTTGCTTCGGTTTCGGCCTGACTTGCTATTCTTTTTGCAATTGTTTTTTGCTTGGTGGCAAAGTCTTGTGTCTCTGATATATCAGGTCCAAAATTTTTTGTGAATGTCATAATATAAATTACTTACCCCTTGGAGGTACTCAATTTTTTTAATCTTTAAGCGGTTTTATTCCTCGATGCTTGCATCGAAAAAGTGAAAACTAACATTGGTTGAAATAAGATTTTCTGCCAATACCCCGCAGCTTGCTGCGGGGATGGCCCGATGAAGTCTTACTTAAACCAAATTTACTTTTATTATTTATAAATTTTATTTTTCATTGGTTGGGGCTACGGCGGACAAGTTCATTTCAGATATCCAGGTTTTTTACTGATTTCGCATGTGTTTGGATAAACTTCTTGCGGGGAGCTACTTCACTGCCCATGAGAATGTCGAAGATTTCACTGGCTTGTTCGGCATCAGCAATAGTTACTTGTTTCATGACTCTGGTTTCTGGATTCATAGTCGTGTCCCAGAGTTGTTCTGGATTCATCTCACCAAGACCTTTGTAGCGCTGGACATTGAGTTTTTTTCCAGTTGAGTTTTTTTTCTTTTTTGACTTTGTTTGCTCTTCTTCATTTTCTTTTTCACCTTCACCTTCACCTTCTTCTGCCACTTCTAGATCTTCTGCTTTGATGCCATGTTTTTTCTTATATGCTGCGAGAGCATCTTCATTGTAGAACCATGTCATTTCTTTGCCTTTTTTTACACTATATAGTGGTGGCTGAGCGATATAGACATGCCCCTCATTTATAAGTTCTGGAAAATAACGGAAGAATAGAGTTAGTAATAGAGTACGAATGTGAGCACCATCGACGTCGGCATCTGTCATGATGATGATGTTGTGATAGCGGAGTTTGGAAATATCAAATCCTTCTCCAATATTGGTACCCATGGCAATGATGAGTGACTTCAGCTCATTGTTGGCAATAATTTTATCAAGTCTGGCGCGCTCTACATTTAGCACCTTACCACGGAGTGGTAGGATGGCTTGAGTATTGCGGTCACGACCTTGCTTGGCAGATCCACCAGCTGAGTCACCCTCTACAATGTAGAGTTCAGAGACGCTGGCGTCACGACTAGAGCAGTCTGCCAGTTTTCCTGGTAAAGTAAATCCTTCAAGTGCACCCTTTCGGAGTACTGACTCACGAGCAACTCGGGCTGCTTGTCTGGCTCTTGCTGCCAGGAGACACTTGCTCAGTATTCCTTCTGCATCTTTGGGGTGTTCTTCAAGGTAGATCATGAAAGCTTCGCCAAAGACGCTCTCTACTGCAGGCTTTACTTCTGGATTTCCAAGCTTACCTTTTGTCTGTCCTTCGAACTGTGGTTCTGGAAGCTTGACCGATACTATAGCAGTCAGCCCTTCGCGCACATCTTCACCAGTTAGATTTTTGTCTTTTTCTTTCAAAATATTTTTGTTGCGAGCATAAGTATTGAGAGTCCTGGTGAGAGCTGAGCGAAAACCGGCAACATGGCTTCCACCTTCGGGGTTTATGATGTTGTTGGCAAATGCTCGCAGACTTTCAGAATAGTCAGCAGTGTACTGAAGAGCAATCTCTATCATCATCTCGTCTACTTTTTTTTCTACATAAAAAACATTGGCGTGTTTTGGTTCGCGATTTTTGTTGATGTGTTTTGTATAGCTGGCAATTCCACCTTCGAAATAAAATTGGAAAGTAGCGTTTGGAAATTTGATTGAGCTGGAGTCCTTTTCTTTTTCTTCGTCTGGTCTTTCGTCGATGATAATGAGACGGACACCTTTGGTCAGGTAAGCCTGTTGGCGTAGATGATCGATGATAGTTTTCCAGGTGTAGTCAATAGTCTCGAAAATATCTGGATCTGGGTGGAATTCAATGGTTGTACCAGTGGTTTTGGTTTTACCGATTGCTTTTACTTTCTTTACTGCTTTGCCTCTCTTGTATTCTTGGAACCAAATTTTACCATCACGATGTACTGTCGCTTTCACTTCAGTCGAGAGGGCATTCACTACCGAGACACCGACTCCGTGGAGTCCGCCAGAGACCTTGTATCCACCATCACCAAATTTACCACCGGCGTGAAGCTGAGTTAGTACCAGTTCTAGTGCACTTACTTTTTTCTTGGGATGAATATCTACCGGGATACCACGACCATTGTCTGTCACTGAGATCCAGTTGTCTGGCTTGATACGGAGAGTTATTTCATTACAGTGCCCAGCCATGGCTTCGTCAAAGGCATTGTCGATCACTTCCCAGATCATGTGGTGTAGACCTTGCGGACCGGTGGAGCCAATATACATTCCTGGTCTTTTGCGGACAGCTTCGAGACCTTCCAATACGGTGATGTTTTTGGCGGAATATCCAGTTTTTTCTGTTTTTTTGGAAGTTTGTTTTTTTACAGATTTGGGTTTAGAGGTTTTCTTTTTGTCGGTTACTCTTCCTTTTGTGACGCGTTTTTTGGGCATATTTTGTTAATCCTAATTCTAAAAACTTGTCCCGAGGAGCTCGAGGGATCATAAATCCTAAATCTTTCCTATGAGGATCAAGATTTGGGAATAATGCGAAGATATTGTAGCATGTTGGAATAGCTGTGACAAGGGAGATGGCGGAGCTTTGAATTGCCACTGTTTATTGGTATAATAGACAGGATTTATGATTTAGGATTTGCTCACATGTTCAAAAAAAAATCAAACAATTTAGATCGCTATACTGATCCGACCGGAGAGATCACCAATAAGCAGCTCAAGATGTCTGGATGGTATGTGCGGCATAGAAATCACATGTTCAATATTCTGGTTGGGTCTCTTATTATATTCAACATTGTTACCATAGGTTTCAGTTTTTGGAAGTGGGGTGAGTACCTATTATTTGGCTATGAGCAGGATAATAATATTTTGGTTCAGCAGTTGGATGAGTTTCCAGATTATCAGTCTGTCCATCATGTCTATGGAGCCAATGATTTGAAACTTGGTCCTACACTTGTTGTTCCAAACGATGATAATCGGTATGATTTTGTATCTGAAGTTTTCAATAATAATGAGCGCTGGATAGCCAATGTGCGGTATAAGTTTGTATTTGCAGGCGGAGAGACTGGTGTCCATGAGGTTCAAATCATGCCAAGAGTGAAACTTCCTCTCCCTGTGCTATCTGAAAAAGTCTCGGGCTTCCCAAGTTCTGCTAAGATTTTTATTGAGGAAGTGTCGTGGGAGCATATTGATACACACAAAGTCCCTTATGTTGATAGTTATTTGGCAGACAGACTTACGTTTACTACCAGCGACCTTGAATTCGTCTATGCTGGTGAAGGAGGTATAGATACTCACCAGATCAAGTTCAAAGTCACCAATGATACTTTATTTGGTTATTGGAATCCAAAATTTTATGTGGATCTTTTAGATGGTGGACAGCGTGTTGGTACTTTATTTTTCACTCTAGATCAGTTTGGAGCAGGAGAGACGCAAGTTGTAGATCTCAGGTCTTTTGCAGAAGATATATATGTCAGCGAGATCAATCTTCATCCTTTGATAGACATATTTGACCAGAGCGAATTTGTGTTGTAATTCGATTTTTACATTTTCAGTCAAATATATAATACATCAGCTGACTGATTCACTTGGATAGTAGATGCAGAATAAGCAGATTAGGCAGAATATGCAGATTAAGTGTTGGGAAACACAACTTATTTGCGACCGATGTGCTGGATGTTAAATCATTTTTCTTGCCTCTTTTGCTTACTATGCCTAATCTGCTTATTCTGCTTGATAGATAACAGAGAGTATTTGGTATTAGTTTGATTGTGTGCTAAGTTAAACTAGAATCAGTATTCTGTATGCGTCTCTTTGGTCCATCTTTATCATTTCGAAATTATGACTGGCTACTTACTGTAGTTATTTTTGTTTTATCGGCGATTGGTTTGGCTTCTATATATAGTGTTGATTTATCTCTTGGAGATGAGTTGGTTTTTTTCCCCACTCAGATTATTGCACTTGTTATAGGTCTGGTTCTTTCTTTTGTTATCTCTGGTTTTCATATTGTCACTTATCAGTCTTTATCTCGCTTGGCTTATTCTCTGTCTTTTGTGCTGTTGGTGGGAGTTTTGATTTTTGGTACCACTGTTCGTGGTACCACTGGCTGGTTTCAGGTGGCTGGCTTTTCTTTTCAGCCGGCAGAAGTGGCGAAGATCGCTCTTGTTCTTTTTCTTGCTTGGCTTATCCAAAGACATGGACAGCGTTTTGATACTTGGCAGTTTGTTTTTTCATCTGGATTGTTTACTGCTTTGCTTGTTGGTCTTATCATGTTGCAACCCGATCTAGGGTCTTCGCTTATTTTGGTTGGTATCTGGTTTGGACTTCTTCTTTTGACCGGAGTCAAGAAACGTTTTTTGTTTTTGATTGCCTTACTTGGGTTGGTTACTTTTCTTTTGAGTTGGACTTTTCTTTTTGCGGATTACCAGAAAGACAGACTTACCACATTTTTGTCTCTAGAAAGTGATCCATTAGGTGCTGGATATAATGTTTCTCAATCAATCATCGCTGTTGGGTCTGGTAATCTTTTGGGTAGAGGGCTTGGGTTTGGTTCTCAGAGTCAACTTCATTTTTTGCCAGAGGCTCAGACTGACTTTATCTTTTCTGTCTTAGCTGAGGAGCTTGGTTTTGTGGTTGTCTTTACTATTTTTACTATCTATTTTTTTGTTTTGTGGCGTTTTGTAAAAATTGCTAGACAATCTAGTGATGATTTTAGTACATATGTGGTTTTGGGGATTGCTATTTATCTTTTTATCCAAATTGTGATTAATATTGGCGGTGCTGTCGGCATGCTTCCTGTCACAGGGGTCACTCTGCCGTTTCTTAGTTATGGAGGATCGTCTGTGATTGCCAACTTTATATTGCTTGGTATTGTCCAAAGCGCAGCCAGAAGCAGACCTTTTACAGGCCATTCTTAGTTTGTATTTGGCTATCTTGTGGATGGACAATCCCTTGACTATTCTGTATAATTGTGATATATTCCTCCTGCATAAAAAAGGGCTTGATTCTATATTTTATGCAGCTTACATGCTTTTATGCACCCTAGTGATAAGAACAAAGCGCATCATAGTCAGTTATTGGAAGGTTTGAAGCTGATGAGAGAGTGTCCGATGTGTAAAAATGAATACAAGTTTGATCGTTTTTCTGTTTTGGATGAATATAATGGTGTCCATTTGGTTCATATTGTTTGTCCAAAATGTACTAATTCTATCTTGGCCCTGGTGACTATCTCTCAGTTTGGGATGAGCTCGGTCGGAATGGTCACTGATCTATCGGCTGAAGATGCCAGGAAGGTCTATACATTAGATGCCATAACAGATGACGACATTTTGGATTTTCACAGCATGCTAAAAAATACACAAGTTGAAAATTTTTTATCTAAAAATATTATTTCCTAATTATTTATACTAGATATGACATCTATTACTGCCAAGAAACGTGAGCCAGGTAATGCTGCTAGCGTCCGATCTGCCGGTCTTATTCCTGGAGTCTTGTATGGTCCAGAGATTGATTCTGTCTCTTTATCACTTGATTACAATACTTTTGACAAGCTCTACACCAAAGCTGGAGAGTCTACCCTAATCGATCTTTCTGTAGAAGGCCAAAAAGAACCGATAAAAGTATTGATCCAAGATGTGGAGCGTGATCCTATTAGACAAATTTTTACTCACATTGATTTTCGTCAGATTAAGATGGGAGAAGAGATGACAGCTACTGTCAGTCTTAATTTTGTCGGCGAAGCACCTGCTGTCAAGACTCTTGGTGGTACTCTTAGCACCTCTATGGATAGTGTCAGTGTAAGATGTTTGCCAAAAGATTTGGTCTCACATATTGATGTAGATCTTACTAAGCTGGAAACTTTCGAAGTATCTATCAGTGTTGCTGATTTGGAATTACCATCTGGTGTCACTGTCAATGATAATCCAGATGCTCTAGTCGTAAAAGTGGCTGCTCCTTTGACAGAAGATCAGCTTAAAGCTATGGAAGAGACTGAAACAGCAGATGTATCAGCAGTAGAAGTAGATGGTGAGAAGAAAGAGGGTGAGGACAGTGCCACTCCTGAAGAAGGTAGTGAGAAGAAAGAAGAGAAGAAAGAAGATTAGCCTTTCAAATAAAAAGTTTTCAAAAATCGCTCTACATGAATAAGGGCGATTTTTTTGTATCATGGATAATCCACTTGATGGTATTGGATTTTAGTTGTATTATGTTGGCATATGAAAAATAAAATTGTGAGTTTTTTGGAAAGTTTAAAACAAGACAATGTGAAAATGATGTATGTGGCAGCGGCCTTTATTTTTTTATTTGCAATTATTATTCTTGGTTTTATTGGAAAGCATTTTGTGGGTGAGACATCTGAAAATTATGAACCCAAAGAAGATTCTTTTGTGGAAAAAAAAGAAGATAAAAAAGATTGCAGCTTCAAAAGAATTATTGATGGTGTCTGTGTAAATTCTTCTACAGATGTTGCACCAGATTTGGTCGCTGTGATGGTCGAAAATCACCCTGAAGCTCGTCCTCAGTCTGGATTGAGTGAGGCTAGTATAGTGTATGAAGCACCAGTAGAAGCCAACTATTCTCGTTTTATGCTTGTCTATCCTCTTGGACAGGAGGTTTTGAAGGTTGGGCCGGTGCGCAGTGCTCGTCCTTACTATTTGGATTGGTTAAGTGAATATAGAGGGGTGATGTATATGCATGTTGGAGGCTCTCCAGAAGCGCTTGATAAGATAAAAGAGTTTGATATTTTTAATGTCAATGAATTTTACAATGGCTGGTATTATTGGCGAAGCAAAGATCGGCATGCTCCGCATAATGTGTATACGAATAGTGAACTATGGGAAGATGCTTTTGATAGCAATCAACTATCAACGAACTACGAACAGGAGAATCTAGATGGTTGGAAATTTGGTGAGATGGAAGAGTGTGAGGTGGGTTGTGTGAATGAGATTACGGTGTCATTTTTACCACCAACTTACGAAGCTGTTTGGAAATACAATTCTTCGACCAGCAAATATGCTCGCCATCAGATGGGCTATCCGCATACTGATAAGGATGGCACCCTGATTGAAGCAGACACTATCATCGTGCAGTATGTCGAGACTGAAATTATTGATGATATCGGAAGGATATCAATGGAGACGATTGGATCTGGAGATGTGATCGTATTCCGTAATGGGTCTAAAATAGAAGGTGAATGGAGTAAGAGCTCACGTGAGGACAGGACTAAATTTTTTGATGTCGATGGGAATGAGATTGTTCTTCAGGCTGGGAATATTTGGGTGGAAGTGATGAATCAGAGAGGTGAACTACAGTACAATTAATTATTAAAACCCTCTATATTTTCTATTCATCATCAGTCTTTGTGTTGTGATAAATTGTTAATTCGGTATCAAGTGCTGGTTATTGCGATTATGATGAAGGAATTTTAGTTTTTTTCATAAATTTTATCCAAGGCATAAGTTTGTTGCCTTTTTTGTTTTTGGAGACAATTTTACTTTTACAATTCGATCGTGACCGGCTAGGTCTTTTTTTATTTCAATCGTTGCTGCGGGTAGGTACTTTTTTATTAAGGTCTTGATAGGAGTGGATTGGGAAGGGTCAATTTCGAGCAGTGTTGTAACTTGTAACTTGTAACTTGTAACTAGTAATTTTATTTGTTTGAGGAGTTCTTCGTAGAGGGCGAGTCCCTGTTTGTCTGCAACGAGAGCTGATTTTGGTTCGTGTTGGATGCTTGACTCGTTTTCGAATTGTTGTTCGGTGAGGTATGGGAGGTTGGCGGTTATTGTCAGTGAACAGTAATCAGTGAACAGTGAGCTGTTTTTAAAAATTGGTTCGAGGAGGTTGCCGTATTTAAATGTTATATTTACGTTATTTTTCTTAGCATTTTTTTTGGCAACTTTTAGCGCGCTTTTTGATATGTCAGTGGCAAAAGTTTGCAAGTGCTCAAGTTTGCAAGTGCTCAAGTTTTTAAGAATTGCGATCGGTATACAGCTGGATCCAGTGCCCACGTCAATCAGAGTAGTTTGTTGTTCGTTGTCCGTCGATTGCAGTTTTTCCAAAACAGCATCTACCATGATTTCAGTATCCGGTCTTGGTGTCAAGGCGTGCTTGTTGACCAAAAAATCAAGCCCATAAAATTCTTTGTGTCCGGTGAGATATGCTACTGGCACACCAGCCATTCTTTTTTTTACTAAATATTTGTATTTTATTATGTGTATTTTGCCTATTGTTTGTTCTGGATGTGCAACCAAAAATTCACGTGACTTTTTTAGCACGTGAGCGAGGAGGAGTTGGGCGTCTAAAATATTTATTTTTTTGGATGCTTTTTTTAGGAGTTGTTTGATTGTTTTTGGTTGTAGCATGATATTTTTCTTTTGAAAGGAGGTGGTGGTCGACCGCAACCCATTCACCTGTCCTCCTTCCCGTTCGGCTAAGCTCATGACGAATCCTTAAAAAGGGAAGGAGGGACGTGCTGAAAAATTTATTTTCAAAATCAAAAGTTTGGAGAGAATTGCAAAAAGTAAAACTGTTTAGCACGTTCTCCCTCCCTTTTTAAGGGAGGGAGACAGAGGGTGGGTTGCTTTAGCACCTCTGTCATTGATCCATAGAAGCATAATCCGCCTCCCGCAGCTTACCAATCACACTCTCCAGATCGCCATTAAGAATAGTCCCGATATTATTCCAGCTTTCTTTAATTCGGTGATCAGTAATCCGATCTTGCGGGTAGTTGTAAGTTCTTATTTTTTCACTTCTGTCACCAGTCCCAATCTGGCTTTTTCTCGCTTCATCTTCTTTGGCTTTTCGTTCAGCCTCTTGTACTTCATAGATTCTGGCTCGCAACACTTTGAAGGCTTTATCCTTATTTTTTATTTGTGATTTTTCATCCTGGCATTGGGCTACTATCCCTGTCGGAATGTGCGTTAGTCGGACGGCAGAGTAAGTCGTGTTGACACTTTGGCCACCATTACCACTAGCACAGTAGGTATCGACGCGGACATCATTGGGTTTTATTTCTACTTCCTCTTCTTCCACTTCTGGCATTACTGCGACACTGGCTGTTGAAGTGTGGATACGACCCTGCTTTTCTGTCTCAGGAATTCTTTGGACGCGGTGGACACCCATTTCATATTTCATATCCTTATATACATTCGAACCTGTTATTGAAAAAATAACTTCTTTGTATCCACCGATTCCAATTTGGTTTTCCGAAAGCAAAGAAGTTTTCCACCCTCGGCTGTCAGCATATTTCATATACATTCTCATCAGATCTCCGGCAAAAAGTGCTGCTTCATCACCTCCAGCTCCAGCCCGGATTTCTACGATGACGTCTTTTTTGTCCATCGGATCTGTCGGTCTGGTGAGTATTGCCAACTCTTCATCCAATTTATTTTTACGACTTTCCAGATCTGGCAATTCTAATTCTGCCAACTCAGTCAGCTCGGCATCAGATTTGCTTTGGATTATCTCTTGATTGTCTGCAATGTTTTTTTCTATTCTTTCTAGTTCTGTAATTTTCTCTACTGTCTCTTTTAGTTCACTATATTCTTGAGAAACTTGCTTTAATTTTTTTTGATCACCAATAACTGCAGGATCTTGGAGGTCCTGCTCGAGCTGAGAGTGTTTAGATTTTATTTCAAGGTATTTTTGTAACATAAAATAATACGGATGAATTCGGATAATTCAGATTTACGGATATCGCATGTAGTATAGCGTGTTTTGTATAATCCGTATATCTGAATTATCCGCATGATCTAGATGATTTAAATAAAAAACAGACTAAAAAATTTTAAGTCTGCTTTTAATTTTGGATAGCTATTTTGTTCCTTCCTCAGCTTTTGCTTCTTCAGTCTTTGCTTCTTCAACAGGGGCTGGAGTAGGAGTTTCTACTTCTTTCTTTTTATCTTCAGCAGGAGCAGCTTTTTTGGCAACCTTTTTTGGCTTTGCTGTAGCATCTATATCATCTTGTTTTTTGGCAGCTCTGGCAGCACGCTTGGCTTTCTTTCCTTTGCGAGTTGCTGCGGCAGCTTTGATTTTTTCTGCTTTTTCTTGGAATTTCTCTACACGACGAGCAGTATCAACAAATTTTTGTTTTCCAGTATAAAAAGGGTGGCACTTGTTGCAGAGCTCAACGCGGATTTCTTCTTTGGTAGATCCTACGGTGAATTTATTGCCACAGGCACAGGATACAGCAGCATCAGTATGATATGTAGGATGAATATTTTGCTTCATAGAGTTAAATCTTTAAGCGGTTTTATTCCTCGATGCTTGCATCGAAAAAGTGAAAACTAACATTGGTTGAAATAAGATTTTCTGCCAATACCCCGCAGCTTGCTGCGGGGATGGCCCGATGAAGTCTTACTTAAACCAAATTTACTTTTATTTTTCTTTTTCTATATAAAGATTGGACGTGCATTTGTATGCAGACGGGATTATAGCAGAATGTCCTTCTGCTGTCAATCCCCTTGGAGTGAACAGGTTGACTATTTGATTGATCTGTGCTATGATTGCACTTGCCTTATTCTTCTGTTATACTTTTATATACTATTGACTATACAAAAATATGATCCAAATATTGACAATAATTGAAATGATTTTGGGAGTTTTACTCATCGTTGCTATTTTGCTACAGCAAAAAGGCGCCGGTTTGGGAGCTGCTTTTGGTGGTGGAGGTGGTGGTGGAGTACAGTCTACTCGCCGCGGTAGTGATCTATTTTTGTATCGAGTTACCATTGTCTTATCTCTTCTATTTTTTGGGATTGCTCTTGCTTTGGTCATTATATAATGAACGACTAAAGCTAGAGCCCTATTTCTCAGTATCTTCATTTTTATTTTAAATTTTTGTGATTTCTTCTTTTTTGCGACGCATAGCTTCGCAAATTAAAAAAAACTTCATTAGACCAAAAAATATTGTATCAAAAGGTCATGATGTCAGGCTTGTACAGCAAGTTAGAGGGCGTAAATTTCCCAAAATGGGGCAAATTTTGAATATCAATTCATTGTTTTCTTCTTTAGAGAAAAAAATTTTTAGACTTAGTCTTGTTGTCTTATTGATTGGGATAGTCTGGGCTAGTAACATTGTTTTGGCCAACTATAGAGTAGAAGTGCCTGATGTAGGGGGTACTTATACAGAGTCTGTAGTGGGTGGACCTCAATTTGTCAATCCACTTTTTTCTTCAGTCAATGATGTTGATGTAGATTTGGTCAGATTGGTATTTTCTGGACTGATGAGATATGACCATAAGCAAAGACTGGTGCCAGATATGGCAGTAGAATACGATATCAGTGAAGATGGTAAAAATTATATTTTTTCTATCCGAGAAAATATGGTCTGGCATGATGGCGAGACTGTCACTTCAGAAGATATTGTATTTACTATCGAGACAATCCAAAATGAATTGGTAAATAGTCCTCTGTTGCTCAGCTTCCAAGGAGTCGATGTCGTAGCACTAGATGAACATACAGTACAATTTCAATTGCAAGAAGCTTTCCCTTCATTTCTTTCTGTCTTGACAGTGGGTATTTTGCCAGAGCATGTTTGGATAGATGTGCCTGCTGAGCAGATGCGTCTTACTCAGAAGAATCTGCGTCCAGTAGGCAGTGGCCCATTCCAATTCAAGAAGATGTCGAAAGACCAAGCTGGATATATTTTGTCCTATGAACTCTCTCGTTTTGAGGATTATTATAGACAGTCACCATTTTTGGAAGAATTTGTATTCAATTTTTATCTTGACTATGAAGGTCCAGATGGGGCTATAAGTGCCATCCGCGAACAGCGAGTCGAGGGTCTACATTTTGTGCCTTACGATCTAAGAGAGCAAGTTGCTAGGAAGCATATCAATTTACACACACTGCAGTTACCACAATATACCACTCTTTTATTTAATCAAAAAAACAAACTTGCTCTTCATTCCAAAAATGTTAGGACTGCTCTTGCTATCTCACTGGACAAGGACAGAATTTTGCGAGAAAGCTTAAATAACGAAGGGCAAGTAATCTACAGTCCAGTTTTGCCAGGCTTCCCAGGTTATAATCCAGAAATAGAAAAAACTGCATATTCTGTCGATGAGGCTAATGCTCTTCTTGATGAGACAGACTGGAAGAGAATTTCAGCTGAAGAATATTTTGAAAAAAAGAAAACAGAATTAATAGAACAATGGAAAACAGAGCAAGAAGACTTTGTCAGTACTACTACAGAAGTGGTGGATGAGGATGAGGTCGAAAGTGAATTAGAAATTGAAGTGCCAGAAGAAATTTTGGAGCAGATTTCTTTGCAACTCGAGAGTGAGCTTGATCCTGCTCAAACTTTTTACCGCATCAACGAAGAAGATGAAGTTTTACAACTATCGCTTGTTACTAGTGAAGCCACAGAATATATTGGTAGTGCTAGATTGATTTCTGGCATGTGGCAAGAGATCGGTATTAAGACCAATTTGTCTATTGTGCACCCAAGAGATTTTTCTCAAGATGTTTTGAAAAAAAGACAATATGATGTACTTCTATATGGAATGATCGTTGGAGATGATCCAGACCAGTATCCATTTTGGCACTCTAGCCAGATTGATTTTCCAGGTCTTAACTTGGCTCAGTATGTGAACAGAAATATAGATGAACTACTGGAGACAGCACGTGAGACTACAGACGAAGAAGAACAAATAGAATTGTACAAAAAATTTCAAGACACATTGTTTGAAGATTTACCAGCAGTATTCCTCTACATGCCGACCTATACTTATGCTCTAAATGAGAAAGTCCAAGGTTTCGACATTGGGCGTATTTCTCATCCTGCTGACAGATTCAACAATGTTATCCATTGGTATATGGATACCAAGAGTAAGTGGAATTTTAGACAAGCAAAGTAAGCAGATTAGGCAGAATAAGCAGATTAAGCTTTTTTATACCCAGGTAGTTTACCTACCAGGGTGTTGATTATTGAATTAATATTCTTACATCCTTTTGCTTATTCTACCTACCATCCAAATTCAACATTCAACTGGCAACAAATTTCATCATCAAAATTTGCCAGAATTTATTAACTATAATCATTTATGATTACTCAATCAAAAAGTCAAGGTAGGAGAACAAGACGTTCTTCTACTCGACAAAAATCTACCCCCAAACATCCAAAAGTGGGTAGAAACACAGCGGGAAAAAAGATAAGCGCTGGCACCAAAAAAAGAACCACCTCACAAAATGCCAGGCGTCGAGGCTATTCGTCTAGGCGCACCGGCTCTCATCGCAGCGCCAGAGGACCGCGCAAGAAGTATAGTGCCAAAGCGCCAAAAGGAAAGTTGCGTGTCATACCCATCGGAGGATGTGAAGAGGTCGGTCGTAATATGACTATCTATGAATATGATGGTGATATTGTAATTATTGATATGGGGTTGCAGTTCCCAGAAGAAAACATGCCAGGCATTGACTTCATCATTCCTAATGTAAAATATTTGGAAGGAAGAGAGAAAGACGTGCGAGGAGTGATCTTCACTCATGGTCATCTAGATCATATTGGTGCTGCTCCTATCTTGCTCGAAAAGCTTGGTAATCCTCCAATCATTGCCATGCCTTTGACTTTTGCTCTTATCAAGCACAAGCAAGAGGATTATAAAAAAGGCACATCCAATAAGTTGAAAGTAGTAACCATCAAGAGCGTCAAGGATAAAGTCTCTCTTGGTAAATTTAAAGTCGGATTTTTTCAAGTGGAACATTCTATCATGGACTCGATGGGGATAGTCCTGGAGACACCGGCTGGTTCCATCATCCATCCTGGAGATTGGACTATGGAACGTGACGAAAAGGGAGAGACTCATATCGATTACACTCATTTACAAAAAGTACCATCTCCTCGTATCTTGATGCTCGAGAGTCTTGGTTCACTCCATGACAATCGACATGGTACTTATCAGGAGATGTATCAAAATCTCTACAATATTTTGCAAAATGCTCCGGGCCGCGTAGTGATTGCCACTTTTTCTTCCCAGGTCCAGCGTGTGAAATGGGTGATTGAGGCTGCCAAGCAACTTGGTAAGAAAGTCGCCCTCGATGGTTATAGCATGAAGATGAATATCAAGATTGCTCAGGAACTTGGGTATGTGAAGATTCCCAAAGGATCTCTGATTGACATCCGTAAGATCGATGACTATCCAGAAAATAATGTAGTGGTAGTTTGTACTGGAGCACAAGGTGAAGAGAATGCTGTCCTCAATCGGATTGCTAGCAAAAGACACAGAACTGTTACGCTTAGAAAAAAAGATACAGTTATTTTTTCCTCTTCTATTATCCCTGGGAACGAACGTACTATCCAGAACTTGAAAGATAATATTTATCGTCAATGTGACAATGTCATCCACGGTGACATCATGGATGTCCATATCAGTGGTCACTCTACTAAGCAAGATATCCTTAGTATGATTGACCAAGTCAAGCCAGATTATTATATCCCAGTCTATGCCAACCATTTCTTTTTGAAGGAAGCCAAGAATCTGGCTGCAAAAAATGGTTTTCCAGAAGACAAAATTATTGTTCCTGATAATGGAACAATAATTGATTTTGAAGGACACAACTTTAAAATTGAAGACAAGAAAGCTCCGGCAGGATACGTCTTTGTGGATGGGCTCGGAGTGACGGATTCACAATTTGTTGTGATCCGCGATCGACAAGTGTTGGCTGAAGATGGGATGGTGGTAGTCATTGCGACTATTCACTCCAAGACTGGTAAGCTGATCCAAAATCCAGATATTATTTCTCGTGGTTTTGTCTTTTTGAAAGATAATAAAAAACTGATCGAAGACGTTCGTCACAAGGTAAAGAAAATGGTCATCGAATCAGATCCTCTCACCTGGGCCGACACCAATCAGATTCGCAATGATATTCGGGATAAAATTGGTCAGTTTGTGTTTAGTAAGACAGAAAAACGCCCAATGATCCTGCCAGTCGTCATCGAAGTATAAAGGCCGACTTGTCCTTCGAAGCTGGAGCGCAGCGGAAGCGAAGGAGGGTAGTTTTGCCAGTTGTTATTGAAGTGTAGTTTTCATGTAACATATAACATATAACTTGTAACATTTTGGATGAGCATGATAAGTGATCTACAAAAATTTGATTTGTCAGAGAGTGAAGCTCGAGTATATCTGGCTTGTCTTGAGCTTGGACCAAGTTCTGTGCAGCAAATTGCTAATAAAGCAAAACTAAACAGGGTGACAGTGTATGGGCTTATCGACTCACTAATTAAGCAAGGGTTTCTTCGTGAAGAGATGGTTAAGAATAAGAAAAAGATCGCTGCTTATCCGCCGATGAAATTGTACGATGTGGTGACAAGGCGTGATGATGAGATAAAAAGACAAGTGAGACTTTTGGATAATCTGGTGCCAGAATTGAAAAAGAAAATGAATACTGGGAGTAGTAGCACCAATCTTATTTATTATGAAGGGGAAGAGGGGTTGAAAAATTGGGCTAGTGATGCACTGGAGACTAAGGGCGAGCTATTGGAATGGACTAAGATCGAGAGTTTTAGTGAGAGATTTGATAGATATCTTCGTGCATATTATTATCCTGAGAAATTTAAACGACAAATCCCAACTAGATTTATTTTTCTTGATACATCAGAAGCCCGCGAGTATTTTCAAACCAGATATGTAGATGATAAGAAGGCCTCTCCGGCAAAAGCAAGGTTTATTTCCAAGGATTTGTTTGACACACCGGGATTTATGGTAATTTTCAATAATAAATATAGTATTGCCTTGCCAGAAGAGATGAGAGCTGTGACTGTGGAGGATCAACTAATTGCTGATGCCCAGAGGAAAATATGGGAATTTGGCTGGCTTCACGCCAAAGGTGAAATGCAAAACAAAGATTACCCTTCAGATATAAAGTAATGTTGTCGGAAGTTTACAACATTTGTATACTATAAATTTAGCTAAATATAGTTAAATATCTCACATTTATTATAAATATGTAGACCAGTGGTTAACATTTTTTTGTTTATGTGGGAATATTTATACTATAAACATTAAATAAAAGTAAATTTGGTTTAAGTAAGACTTCATCGGGCCATCCCCGCAGCAAGCTGCGGGGTATTGGCAGAAAATCTTATTTCAACCAATGTTAGTTTTCACTTTTTCGATGCAAGCATCGAGGAATAAAACCGCTTAAAGATTTAATCATATGTCACATACACACAACCCATATTCACATTTTAAGGGAGATGATATCACTCGTTCAGAAAAGGTTCAGCGAGAAGTGGTCGAGACAATTCTGGCTAGTCAATTGCCAGATGAAGAAAGATCTTGGAGTAAGGTTTTTGAACTGAAGCATAGCTCTTCTGTAATTCAAATTGGTAGGATATTGGCTGAAAAAAGAGGTCTCAGTATCGAAATAGCAGAAATAATTTGTGCTATGCATGATATATATGTCAATCACAGCGGCAGAGCAGAGCAGCATGCTCATAAAGGGGTAGCTGTTGGGAAAGAAATACTAGACAAGATTGGTAAGTTTGATGAAAAAGAGACAGAACTAATTTTGCGTTGTATCAAAAATCATAGTGATAAGCATGTTGTATCTGATGATCCTTACGAAGAGTTGGTAAAGGATGCTGATGTACTAGACTGTTCTATGTATGAGGGGGCTCATGATGCCTATGTCTATGAAAAATCTTTAGAAATTTGTCAGACATATTTTGCTCGCGTCAAAAAAGTGCGAGAAGAGCTTGGGCTTAAATATGATCCACAATGGGATAATTTTGAAATAGCAAAAAGAGATTAGGTTGTATGAAAAATTTCACCCTTCCTTTTGATCCAAATAAAAAAATATTTCAATGGGGACCTGTGCCTGGTAAATTTTTTTATACTTCTGTTTTTTCAGCTGCCAATTATGATGGAGTTGCCAAGCGTTTTCCTGGAGAGATTTGGTCAAAGTCACTTTATTTGTTTCGTGACAGTACGATGATATATTTTTGTGATTTAGAAGAGCTGGAGTTGGCTGGAGAGAGCATGTTTGTTCATCATATGCTTTTTCCTAAAAAAAGAGATGCGCTGCATGAAGAATGGAGCAATATCGTGGTGAAAATGAACGAAATGAGTGATGAAATAAAAACAGAAAATTTGAAGAATTGCGAAGATACTGAACTACTGGAATTATGGGAAAAATTTCACAATATTTATATGGAATTTTGGATTGTGGGTATGGTACCAGAACTTGCTAACTATGGATCTATCCAATATTTAGAAAAAAAACTAAGTAAAGAGATTGGAGCAGGCAGTGACAAGACATCAATTATGGAAGCTCTGAGTGCACCAGAAAAATTGTCATTTTATCAAGAGGAAGAGGTAGATCTATCAAAAGCAGAAAATATAGAACAACATAAGGACAAATATTTTTGGTTAAAAAATAGTTATAATGGCACCAAAGTATTGGATACTTCATTTTTTGAAAACAGAAAAAGAGAATTGGATGTAAAAAAGGTCAACACAAGTGTAGAAAGAGTGCTTGGTGCCCTACAAAAAAAAGTTGAAATGCAACGTCAATTCAAACTGTCAAAAGAAATTATGGATATTGCTCGCGCTGTGAGCACTGGTATTGAGTGGCAAGATGAACGTAAAAAATATATCTTGACTGCTCTACATACTCAGACATTATTTTTGGAGGAAGTATCCAGAAGATTTGGTTATGACCTTGAGGATCTATACAATTGTTGGTATTTTGAAGTAACGGATATTATAAAAGGTCTAGATCTTCAAGAAAAATTAAAAAAAAGAAAGAACGGGTTTGGTATTGAATATCATGATTATTGCAAAAATTTAAGCGAGAAAGAGATCGGTTATTTTTGGGATTTTTATGCTAATTTGTGTAAATCTGGAGACGAAGAGGGTCTAGTGAAAGGAACTGTTGTTAGCAAAGGAGAGTCGGTCATCACCACTGGTAGAGTGAGAATTTTGTTAGATCCTCATGACGTTGGGTCCTTTCAAGAAGGAGAGATATTGATTGCTCCTATGACTAGTCCAGAGTATGTCTTTGCTATGAAAAAATCTTCGGCAGTAGTGACAGACGTGGGAGGACTTACATCTCACGCTGCCATTGTCAGTAGAGAGTTGGGGGTACCTTGCGTGGTCGGTACAAGACGTGCCACTTCCGTCTTCAAAGATGGTGATTTGGTGGAAGTAAATACAGAAAACTCTACCGTAAAGAAAGTTTGAAATTAATATATATTCTATTATCCACAGCCATATATTGACTGTGGATTTTTATTTTGATATTGTACTCATGTACTGGTACATAAGTACAAATTATTATGACAAATAAAAAATATATTATAGAGCTAGAAGAGGTGCTAGCTAAAGCAACCGACAGACAAGTGGTAGATAATTTTGTTCGTCTTATACTCACTAGTAATGAGCAAAGTGACATAGCCTTGCGTTGGCAGATTTTGAAGATGCTCAGTACTGGCATGACCCAGCGTGAGGTGGCTAGTAAGCTTGGTATAAGTATTGCCAAAGTGACTAGAGGAGCCAGGGCTCTACGAGAGCATGCCAAGAAATTAAAATTTTTTTTATGAAAATTATAGTCAATCACATCATCAATTATTGGCAGAGCAGAGATTCACTGTTTAGTTCATTGTTTGTGTTGTGATTTTGTAGATATTAAAGCGCTTTTTGTACTAGACAGGAGTGTTTTTTGTTACCTTGATGATTGTTTATTTTTGATAAGTAAATAATTATCGAGGCATCAAACCCTGTTTTTCAATTTTAGGCAGCTGGAAAGACTGGCTGCCTCTACACCACAGTGGGGAGAAGAGTGGCGAAGCTTACGGTCAGGGAAGTCCGCAAAGGCTCTGACGGCAACGTCATGTCCTTTAACGGCACCCTGTGGGGACAAGCCACGGGGCGCTTTGAGTATGTAAGTCACGAGCTTTGCATGAGCAGAGTTCGTGTTGTGCTTAGCCTCCGCGGGGAGGTGGTAATAGTCATGCTCGACCCGTTCAGCCTTGAGGCGGAAAAGTTGGGTCTTGGCTATCCAATGCCGACGTAGAGGTCTCATGCACGGAGGGGCACAGCAGTGCTTGACAGGGTCTTTAATGACCCATTTCGAGCTGATAGCCCCTCCCGTGCTCGAACAATTTTGGATTCTTGTATATTTTTTAAATATTATATATAAATTGGTGGCAAATAAGTCATAGAAGATTAGGTCTATTTTCTTTGTTTATTACAGATGACCTCAGTGCTATTTTCTTTTCAAGAATAATTAAATTAAACTCAGGATGACAGTTGAAATATTATTCACATAAGTAGATATGAGACTACCAGAGATAAAAATTTCCCAAAAAGCAAATTATATTCGATTTGCAGTGGATGTAGATTTTTTTGAGTTGTTCAAAAAGGTGCAACGCAGATTTGATACTTGTTTTTTCTTTGAATCACTTGGTGGTGAAAGTGGGAGCTCACGGTATTCACTTATTGGTTTTGATCCCGAGCATATTATCCGAGCAAGAGGTAATGATTTTATTTTTGATGATGTTGTTTACAATGTGGTTAATCCTTATGAAACACTTCGAGCCATCACACCTCAAAATGTAATTTCTCGTAGATATAGTGGCGGGCTTATGGGGTATATGAATTATGAAGCAGTCAATTACATTGAAAGTAGTTTGTCTTTGGGTGAGCACCCAAATTTTGATCAATTCATGTTTGGAGTTTATACAGATGGACTTTTGCTCGACAAGATGACAGGTGAGATTTTTTATTTTTATTATGAAAACAACAGACATGAATTATTTTCTGAATTACTTTCTTCACCTTCTGTAGAGTTAGGAGATATTCAGATTGAATTTCTTGGTGACACAATGACAAAATATGAACATAAGAAGATAGTTGGAAAAACCAAAGAACATATTGAAGCTGGACGAGTATTCCAATGCGAAGTGGGTTATAAAAGTAAGTACAAAGTTCGAGGTGATACTATGGCAATTTACAAACGCCTTCGACAAGTAAACCCTTCTCCATATATGTATTATCTCCAATTTGGAGAAAAAAGAATTATTGGGGCTAGTCCAGAGCTGCTTCTAGAAGTGGTAGACAAAGAGATGGCGACCAGACCGCTGGCAGGGACAATCCGTCGTGGAAAAAATACTGAAGAGGACGTGGCATTGGCCAGAGAGCTACTCAATGACAAAAAAGAAAAAGCAGAACACATGATGCTTGTCGATATGCATCGCAATGATATCGGTCGGGTGGCTAAATTTGGTACGGTGAAAGTGAGAGATGCAATGGAAATCAGAAAATTCAGCCATGTCCAGCATATTGAGAGCAGTATCGTGGGAATCTTAGAGAGAGGAGAAGATATGTTTTCGGCTCTTGCTAGTTTGCTCCCTGGCGGAGTATTGTCCGGGGCTCCAAAGATTGAAGCCATAAAAATTATTGATGAGAATGAAACTGAAGCCCGTGGGCCATATGGTGGTGCGCTTGGATATTTTGGATTCAATGGAGATTGTACTTTTGCTATTCCGATTCGCTCTCTTTTTCTTTCTGGTGAAAATGGCTATGCTCAGACATGCAGTGGCATTGTTCTTGATTCAAAACCAGAAAAAGAATTTGAAGAAATAGAAAGAAAGCTGGCTGCCATGAAGATGACGCTTGAGACGTGTGCCAAATAATATGAAAGTATTAATCTTAGACAATTACGATTCATTTACTTTCAATCTTTATCAAATGATTGGGAATATTTTTGATCATGTTGGTGAACAGTCCACTATTGATGTCGTGCGCAATGATAAAATTACGATCGGCGAAATAAAAAAGAGAAAATATGATCGCATCATCATTTCTCCTGGTCCTGGGGACCCGAGTGATCCGGCCTACTTTGGAATTTGTGGAGAAGTGATCCGAGAGCTAGGCTCTTCAATTCCAATCTTCGGAGTGTGTCTAGGAATGCAAGGCATTGCCAATGAGTTTGGCGGGAAAATAATTCGGGCCCAGAATAAAATGCATGGTAAAATTAGTGAGATTGAGCATGATGGAAAAGGAATTTTCAGCAGTCTGCCTCAAAAACTAGAAGTGATGCGTTATCATTCTCTAATTGTTGACCCGGATACTATCCCAGATTGTCTAGAAATTAGTGCTCACGCCATAGATGAGCAAAAAGAAATAATGGGATTGCGACACAAAGAATATCCAATACTGGGCGTGCAGTTTCATCCTGAGTCATTTGTGACTGAAGCGGGAGAGAGCATGTTGAAGAATTTTTTAAACACAGATTTCGCAGATTTTTTAAAGGATTACACAGAACAGGGATTACACTAATCAATTTTGGATTAAATAGATAATTTTAGGAAAAATATGAAGCAATATCTCAAAAAACTTACAGCTAGAGAAGGCCTGTCCGAAGAAGAATCTTACCAGGTTATGAATACCATTGCCAAAGGTGAGGCTGACAATGTGGTGACTGCTGCTTTTCTTACAGCTCTTGCTATGAAAGGTGAGACTGTAGACGAAGTGGCTGGAATGGTGAGAGCAATGCGAGAACATATGGTATCTGTTGATATTGATTATGATGCTCTTGATACTTGTGGCACGGGAGGAGATGGAGCGCATACGATCAATATTTCGACCATAGTTGCTTTTGTTTGTGCGGCTGCTGGCGTAAAAGTGGCCAAGCATGGTAATAGATCTGTCAGCTCCAAGTGTGGGAGTTTTGATGTCCTTGAAAAATTGGGAGTACGTATTGATTTAAATTCTGATCAAGTCAAACAATGTCTTGATGCTGTCGGGATTGGTTGTATCTTTGCCCCAAATTTTCATCTGGCTATGAAATATGTCGTCCCAGTACGTAGAGCACTTGGTATCCGTACCGTCTTTAATTTTATGGGGCCCCTACTCAATCCTGCCCAAGCCACTCACCAGCTGATTGGTGTATCTTCACGCGAGATGGCAGAGAAGCTGGGTGAGATTATGATGAGATTGGGCTCCAAAAAAGTTATCTTGGTGAATAGTGATGATGGGCTCGATGAAGTAAGCATTGCTGCCCCAACGCAAGTCTACGAATTTGTCCAAGGTGAGAAAATGAAAGAATACAAGATAGAGCCAGAACAAAAATATTTACTAGAAGAGATCAGGGGTGGAGATGTCGAGGAAAATTCACGACTTATGAAAGATATTCTAGCTGGAAATGGCACAGATGCTCATAATGGATGTATTACCATCAATGCTGGCATGGCATTTTTGGTTGCAGGAGTTGTTGAGAATTTTACAGAAGGAAAAAACAAAGCAATGGAAATTTTGAAAAGCGGAAAGGCTCTAGAAAAATTTGAACAATTAGTAGGGTTCACAAAAGGGTTATGATCTTAGATGACATTTATAAATATAAAATTGTTGAGCTGGCAAAAAAGAAAAATCTCGTTTCTCTTGGTGCCATAAAAGAAAAAGCTTTAAAATTAAATCGTGAAGTTCGATATTTTCCAAATTCTTTGTCTTCTACAGGTATTAGCTTAATCGCCGAGATCAAATATGCTTCTCCATCAGAAGGAAAAATTTTGAATATCATTGATGTGGAAGAGAGAGCGCACACTTATGAATCTGCCGGAGCGTCGGCAATCTCTGTCTTGACTGACGAAAAATATTTTGCTGGTGATCTGTCATTTTTGAACCTAGTACGTGGCAAGACCAGTATTCCGATTTTGCGAAAAGATTTTCTTTTTGATCCGTATCATATTTACGAAAGTTATGTTCATGGTGCTGATGCGGTGTTATTGATTGCTCGGATGCTTGATGAAAATCAACTCCAGACATTGGTGACGCTTACTCATGATTTGGGTCTTTTTTGTTTGGTAGAAATCAGGAGCAAGGAAGAATTGGAAAAAGTCTTGCAAACAGACGCTCGTGTCATTGGAATCAACACCAGAGATTTGCAAACTTTTGAAGTTGACTTGAGTATTTTGAATAAATTAATTCCAATGATTCCTAAAGATAAAACAATTGTCGCAGAATCGGGAATTCATAATGTTGAAAATGTGAGATTTGTAAAGAGTGCTGGAGCAAATGCCATCTTAGTCGGCACTTCACTGATGAAGACAAACAACGTGAAGAAAAAGATTAGCGAACTGTTGGAAGTTGATTTTGTTGATGAAGTGGTAACTGGTAATCAGTACCCTCTGGGGCATCCCTCTACGGGGATAACTAGTAACTAGAGTTTTTTGAATCTTTAAGCGGTTTTATTCCTCGATGCTTGCATCGAAAAAGTGAAAACTAACATTGGTTGAAATAAGATTTTCTGCCAATACCCCGCAGCTTGCTGCGGGGATGGCCCGATGAAGTCTTACTTAAACCAAATTTACTTTTATTTTTTTTATGCAGACGTCGATTAAAATTTGCGGGATAACATCTCAGGAAGATGCTCTTTTGGCTGCAGGTGCTGGTGCAACGCATCTTGGATTTATCATCGATGTAGAGAGCAGCAAAAGAAATATGAATCGAGAAACTGTTGCAAAAATTGTGCAACATGTAAAAAATCAATATCCAGATATAATTTGCGTAGGAGTATTTGTAGATAAATCTTTTGATGGTGTAGTAGACATTGTCAGAAAATGTAAATTGGATGTGGTTCAACTGCACGGTGATGAAAGTGTGGAGTTTTGCCAGAAGCTTAGGAATTTTGTAAAAGTTTACAAAGCAATTATCATCAACTCAGAAAAAGATCTAGAATTGATAAAAAAATATGATGGTGTTGTGAACAGAATTTTACTCGATGCTGGCAGAGGAAGCGGTAAACAAATTAATTTTGACTTACTGAAAGGAATAGAAGTAGATATTCTTGCTGGTGGTATTACTCCTGACAATGTCGTAAGTATTGTTGAAAATGTTCAGCCACAGATGGTCGATGTGAGCAGTGGGGTGGAGGTGGAACCATGTAGGAAAAGTGAGGCTCTGGTTACAGAGTTATTTTCTAAGTTATTTTGAATCTTTAAGCGGTTTTATTCCTCGATGCTTGCATCGAAAAAGTGAAAACTAACATTGGTTGAAATAAGATTTTCTGCCAATACCCCGCAGCTTGCTGCGGGGATGGCCCGATGAAGTCTTACTTAAACCAAATTTACTTTTATTTACAAAATTATCAACAAATTCGTTGCAATCTGTTTAAATTTGTTTAATCTGCTGTCCAATATCCAATAAAAACAGCAGATTAAACAGATTATAACGGATTAAAGCAGATAATTATTATGAATTTATTTTCCAAGACACAATTTGATGCTGATGATAATGGTTACTTCGGTGAATTTGGCGGTAGCTATGTGCCAGAGCTTTTGGTTTCTACGCTGGCTAAACTGACTAGTGCCTATGAAGAAGCCAAGCAAGACCAGAAATTTACAGATGATTTGCAAGATTTATATAAAAATTACGCTGGTCGTCCGACGCCATTATACTTTGCTTCTCGTCTGACAGAAGAACTTGGCGGAGCCAAAATATATTTGAAAATGGAAGGACTGTTGCACACTGGGGCTCATAAGATAAATCACTGTCTCGGACAGGCCTTGCTTGCCAAGAGGATGGGAAAGAAACGCCTGATTGCAGAGACTGGTGCTGGTCAGCATGGTCTGGCTACTGCTACTGTCGCTGCCAAGTTTGGATATGAGTGCACTATTTATATGGGGGCAGTCGACTATGCCCGCCAACGTCCAAATGTATTCTGGATGGAGCAGCTTGGGGCCAAAGTAGTACCTGTAGAATACGGAACCAAGAGATTGAAGGACGCAGTGATGGCTGCTCTCCAGGATTGGATGGGAGATGTGGAAGATAGCTACTATCTTCTCGGGTCTGCTCTTGGTCCACACCCTTATCCATCTATGGTCAGAGATTTTCAGCGTATTATCGGAGTGGAGGTAGAATCTCAATTAGAAACTCTCGAAGGAGGTAAGCCAGATTATCTAGTTGCCTGCGTAGGTGGTGGGAGCAATGCTATTGGGCTATTTCATAATTTTCTTGACGATGAAAATGTGAAGATGATCGGAGTGGAAGCTGGCGGAAAAGGTAGTAGTGTTGGTGAAAATGCAGCACGCTTGCAAGATAGCCCAGAAGTCGGAGTAGCTGAAGGGTATAAGTCATATTTTTTACAAGACAGTGACGGTAACATCGCTCCAACACACAGTATTTCTGCTGGCCTTGATTATGCTGGTATTGGTCCGCAGCATGCCCATCTTTTCCAAAAAGGAAGAGTTGATTATGTATCTGTAAGTGACGAAGAGGTCCTACAAGCATTCCAAAAATTAGCAAAAACAGAAGGAATTTTCCCAGCTCTTGAATCAGCGCATGCTGTAGCGGGAGCAATACGACTTGCTCCAAAATGTAAAAAAGATGAAGTAATGGTGATAAATATTTCTGGCCGTGGTGATAAGGATTTATTTATTACCGCAGAAAAACTTGGAGGAGAATCGTGGAGAGAATATTTGCAGGAACAAGCTAGTGGTGATGATACGTCTGTTTGACTGCCGGCAACCCACCACCTGTCCTCCTCCCTTAATCCTAAAGGATCAGTGTTCCCTGAAAAGGGAGGAGGGACGTACTAATAAATTTGTGGATGTTTTTTATATGAATGACATACATAAAAGATACGAAAAAATCAAAAAAGAAAATAGGATGGGTCTGATGACCCACGTGGTTTTGGGTTATCCAGATCCCTCTACCACTAGCGATATTGTTCTTGCGATGATTGAGGAGGGCGTGGATTTCATAGAGCTCCAGATTCCATTTTCTGATCCGTTTGGTGATGGTCCGACAATTCACAATGCCAATACAAAGTCTTTGGCAAAAGGCTTTCATACGGAAGATGCTTTTTCTTTTGTTCAGGATCTGTACCAAAAAAATGATATCCAGATTCCGCTTCTTTTCATGACATATTATAATGTGGTCTTTCATTATGGGATTGAAAAATTTTGTCAAAAAGCAGAAGAAGCGGGGATTGATGGACTCATCGTCCCGGATTATGATTTTTTCGCAGAGGAGTACGATCATTTTTTGGAAATTGCCAAAAAATATAATTTAGTATTAATTAATTTTGTAGCACCAGATACTGATGTAGAAAGATTGAAGAGGATAGAAACTGATGCTGAAGGTTTTGTGTATTGCTTTGCCAGGCATGGAGTGACTGGAGTGAGAGAAAATGTAGAAGAAAACCTATCTTCTTATTTGGAAAAAGTTACAAAAGTTGTAAGTACGCCTCTGGCAGTAGGCTTTGGGATATCAGAACCAGAGCATATAGCTGCCATCAAGAATCATGCTGATATTGCTATAGTTGGCAGCGCAATTGTTCGTTCTTTAGAAGAAAATGGAATTAAGGAAGTGAAGAAGAAAGTGAAAAGTTTGGTGGATGCATTATAGTGGGTGATCTTATCCACTTGACGGAGGAGTGTGGTGTGGTAGTATATTAATATATGAATATACGCACAAAGGCACAGTCATTTTACTTTTACTTTTGGACTTCCTCTTAAGTCGAGGCCTTTGTTATTATATAAGCTGTATACATATATAAACAAATACCTCGATGAGAGGTTTTTTTAATTATATAAAGGCTTGAAATGCTTGAAAAGCCAAAAAGGCTTGAAAAGTTATTGATATGAAATTAGTAATTCAGACAACCAGAGAATTGCAAGGCGAAATTACACCGCCGAGTTCGAAGTCGCAGACTGTTCGGGCACTTGTTTTGACTTCTTTGGCTAAGGGTAGAAGTGTACTGCATAATGTCCTTGAATCAGATGATATTAGTGCCGCCATTGAAATTTGCAGGGGTTTGGGAGTAGAGATTACAAAGGATAGTGGTTCGTTAATTATCGAAAGCACAGGGGTTCCTTTTCATAATATAGAAAAAAAATTAAATAGTAGAAATTCTGGGATCACCACCCGCTTTATCCTACCAGCTTTAGGTCTAAGAGAGAATTTGGAAGAAGAAATTATTCTAGATTGTGCTGAGCAGATGAGACAACGTCCGATCAAGCCGCTTATCCAAGCTTTGAATAATGTGGGGATGAAAGTGGAATCGACTGGTAATAAATTACCTCTTAAAGTTTCAGGGAGTTTGGAAGGTGGGGGTATTGAAATAGATGGTACTACTTCACAATATCTTTCGGCATTACTTTTGTCTGCTCCATATGCCAAGAAAGACATTGAAATAGTTGTGTCAGATTTACAAGAGCGTCCGTATATCGATATGACCTTGGCACTGTTAGATGAACATGGGATCAAATATGAACATGAGAAAAAAGATAATTTGGATAAATATATAGTAAAAGCAGGACAAATTTATCAACCATTTGAAAAAACAATTCCCGTTGATTTTTCTTCTGCCTCATACCCAATTGCTGCAGCATGTATGATCCCAGGAGAAGTGACATTGCAAGGAATTGATATGGAAGAGTCGCAGGGAGACAAAAGATTGATCTATATTTTAAAAAAAATGGGAGCTGATATTACAATTCAAAACAACACTTTATTAATTCGTGGAGGTAAGTCACTATATGGAATGAAGATCGACGCAAATGATATACCAGATATGGTCCCGACACTGGCAGTAATAGGTACATATGCAGAAGGTGAGACGAGAATAGAAAATGTGGGCCATGCTAGAATAAAAGAAACAGATAGATTGAAATCAATGTCTACAGAATTGAAAAAAATGGGAGCAGAAGTAGAAGAGTTTGTCGATGGGATTATTATCAAAAAAAGCAAATTGTACGGTGCAGAGGTTCATGGCTATGAAGATCATCGGACAATCATGGCACTCTCTCTGGCTGGTATGATAGCTGATGGTGAGACAATGGTGGATACAGCAGAAGGTATCAATAAGACTTTTCCAAATTATGTAGAGTTGATGCAGAGTTTGGGATCAAAAATGAAAATACATGATTAATGAGGAACATGAATTATTCTCATTGGCTTAACAAAAATATTTTTTCGCTGCGGAACTCTCCCGACTTGAGTCGGGATCAAACAGTCCTCGCTTCAAAAATACTTTTGTTAAGTCAATTAGGGGGAATAATTCATACAATTCGTTAATTAACTTTATACTTTTAACTAAATTATATGAAACACATTGTACTTATTGGATTCAAACATGTGGGGAAATCAGTCATTGGTCAGGCTCTTTCTGAGGAGTTGACCAAACCTTTTGTTGATCTTGATCGAGTGATTGAAAAAACTCATCTGGATAAAGAAGGCGAGATGCTCAGTTGTCGTCAGATTGCTGAAGGAAGAGGCCTTGATTACTTCCGAGATTTGGAAGCCGAGGCTCTCTCATTAGTTTTGGACAATCCTGCTCCATGTGTGATTGCTCCTGGTGGTGGTATATCGATGAGGAAAGAAAATCAAACTCTTTTGCGAGACCATACTATAATTCATGTCACGGCAGATAAGAACAAGGTTTTTGAAAGAATCATGATCAATGGTCGTCCGGCATTCTTTTCTAAGACTGAAGAGCCAATCACTAGCTTTGTCAGAATTTGGGATGAGCGGATGCCAATTTATGAAGCGCTGGCCGATCACACAGTGACCAATAACACCTTGATCAATGATTCAGTCAGTGATATTGTACGCGCATTACAACTAGTCCCAGCTGTATGAAAAAGATACTATTGGTCCACGGGCCAAATTTAAATCTACTCGGGAAACGTGATAAAAATCATTATGGAGATTTGACTTTGGAATCTTTGGAAGGTCTAGTCGCAGCAGAGGCTACCAAACACGATATTGAAGTGGAGAATTTTCAATCCAATCATGAAGGAAGGTTAATTGATTTTTTGCAAGAGAAATCAAGTGATGCTGACGGAGTGATTATCAATCCTGGTGCTTTGACCCACTATAGTTACGCCTTGCATGATGCACTAGTGGATACTGGATTACCATGTGTGGAGGTCCATCTTTCTGATGTAGAAAATCGTGAAGAATGGAGAAAAATTTCTGTGACCGAACCAGCTTGTGTTGAGAAGGTTAGTGGGAAGAAAGAGAGAGGGTATGTTGAAGGGTTAAATTTACTTATTGAAAGATTGAATGGAGTATAGATTTAAAAATTTACAATTTGAAATTTATAATTTTTAAACAATTTTCAATGATACAATTTTGAATTTTCAAAAATAAAATATATGTGTCCCATTCAAAAAAATGAGTCCTCTCGCATATTTGAATATATGAGTTTTAAAATTAGTTAATTAAAAAATTGAAGCATTGTTTAAAAATTTCAAATTGTAAATTATAAATTGGATAATATGAACGCAGTGATCGGAAATCCACTTGAACATAGTCTGAGCCCAGTATTACATAATGAAATGTATAAGATTTTGAGTGTTGGCTGTGAGTTTGTCAAAGACGAAGATGAAAGTATTGAAAATTTAATCGAACGTATAAAAAATAAACCATATGAGCTTGTCGCAGTGACTATGCCTCACAAGCAATCGATTATTGATTTTTTGGATGATATTGATACTGAAGCAAAAGAAATTGGTTCGGTAAATACAGTCATAAATAAAGAGGGAAAATTGAAAGGATACAATACTGATATATTTGGAATTGAATATGCACTTAGAGATATTGATTTGGAAAATAAAAATGTGTTAGTAATCGGAGCAGGTGGAGTAGCCAGGACAGTAATGTTTGTTATTAGAAAAATGAAAGGAAATATTGTTTGTACAAATCGTACAAAAGAAAAAGCAGAAAGTCTGATCGAAGAATTTGGTGGCAAGTTTGGTACGTTAGAGGAAATGAAATTTGAAGATATTGATGTAATTATCAACACCACATCAATTGGAATGTATCCCCACATCGATCAGTCTCCTTTGTCAAAAGAATTTTTACAACCCAAGCATACTGTATTTGATATAGTCTATAATCCAGTCGAGACCAAACTTTTGCAAGATGCCAAAGAGGTGGGGGTAAAAGTTATATCAGGACTAGAGATGTTTATCGCCCAAGGAATAAAGCAAATTGAGTTGTGGCAAGATGCACCAATAGACGTTGACAAATATTATAGTGATTTAAGGAACGTATTGATTGAAAATATAAAATAAAAAGAGTCGATAAATATCCCTCCCCTATAAGGGGAGGTAAGGGGGGGGGTCTTTAGCAAGTAAGACTGAAAAGCAGTACTAGATGACACTACATAGTCTTCCTCGCTAAAGACCCTCTCTAACCCCCCCTTATAGTGGGAGAACTAAAAACCTAAAAACCTAAAGACCTAACAACCTAAAAAAATATGAATTTCGAAATAATTAAAAAATTACCAACAGCAGAAGAGATCATCCAGAAGTTTCCTCTGTCTGTCGAGGGTCATGAACAGATTGCCAAGGACAGAAGAGAGGTAAAAAATATCCTCGCTGGAGATGATGATAGATTGCTCCTAGTCATCGGTCCCTGTTCAGCTTGGCCCTATGATCCAGTGGTAGAGTACGCCAAAAAATTGAAAGAGCTCAGTGAATCAGTGAAAGACAAGATAAAGATAATCATGCGTCTCTACATTCAGAAGCCTCGTACCACCAAAGGGTGGACCGGCCCAGTCAACCAGCCTGACCCCTTACAACCCCCAGATATTGAAAAAGGAATTGAATACTGCCGAAAGCTGATGGTGGAGATGATCAATCTTGGTTTGCCGATCGCTGATGAAGCTCTCTTCACTCACAATGCCAAAGGATTTTTGGAGCTTCTGTCTTGGGTAGCTATTGGAGCGAGAAGTGCTGAGGATCAGGAGCATCGGATTTTTGCTTCAGCGATTGGGGCGCCTGCTGGCATAAAAAATTCGACTAGCGGATCTATCACTATTGGTGTTAATAGTGTAGTAGCAGTCCAGTATCCTCACACGGCAGTATTTGATGGTAATCAGGTAGAGACGATGGGTAATGACTATGCCCACCTAGTACTTCGTGGTGGTGAGCGTGGGCCAAATTATCATATCGAGCACATTATGGCAGCCACTCGTATCATGGAAGAAAAAAAAGTAAAAAATCCAGCTATCATCATTGACGCTAGTCATGATAACTGTAAAATAAATGGCGCTAAGACAGTGGAGCGTCAAATTCAGGTCGTGCACGAAGTTGTGAGTAATTTACGAGATTTTCCAGAGTTGAAAAAGATGGTCAAAGGTTTTATGATTGAAAGCTTTATCAAAGATGGTAATCAAAAAGTAGATCCAAATAATCCTGATAATATTGACATGGGCGGACTGTCGATCACAGATCCGTGTATTGGTTGGGAGCGGACAGAGAAGTTAGTAAGAGAGTTAGCTGGGAAACTGTAGACACAGATTATACAGATTTTTGACAGATTACACAGATGACAGATAACATTAATCATAAAACATGGAACATGAAACATTGAACAAAATTGAAATTGGTTTACCGAGTATTGTGGGGAAACAATATGATGTTGTTATCGGTGAGAATTTGGATGGCCAGATTATTGAATTTTTACAAAAACAGGACAACATATCTAATATTGTCATAATCACAGATAGTAATGTTAGAGATTTATACGGCGAAAGTTTGCTCACTGAGTTAAAACAAAATCTTAAGTCTTACACCTTAAACCTTATATCTTTCCAAGAAGGTGAACAATACAAAACGCAAAAGACTGTTACAGAATTACAAAATGAAATGTTCAGACTCAAGTGTGGCCGAGACACTTTTGTAGTTGCACTAGGTGGAGGGGTGGTGGGAGATGTGGCTGGATTTGTAGCTGCGACATATATGAGAGGCATTCCATATATTCAGGTCCCAACCACAACACTCGCTATGGTGGATAGTTCAGTAGGCGGGAAGACGGGGATTGATAATGAATTTGGTAAGAATCTTGTTGGTGCTTTTCATCAGCCAGAAGTTGTGTTCGCAGATGTGCAAGTTTTACAGACTCTACCAAAAGAACATCTTGTTAGCGGTCTAGTGGAAGCAGTCAAAATGTTTTTGACGCATGACACAGAGGGTTTCAAATATGTGCAAGATAATTATGAAGACATTATCAATTTTGATTTGGATAAACTGCAGAAAATAATTGCTCGTGCTGTAGAAATAAAATCAGGAGTAGTGATGCGTGATGAGAAAGAGAGTAATGAGCGAAGAATTTTGAATTTTGGTCACACTATCGGACATGCGATTGAAAAGCTAAGCAATTACAATATTAATCATGGTTATGCTGTTGGTTTAGGGGTTCTCGTGGAAGCAAAGGTGGCAGAATTAGCCGGTAAACTTTCCGGAAAAGATTATGCAGTGATTGAAAAATTATTTTGTAGAATGGTAGACAAAAGAGATATCAGCAAGTTCGATTCAGAACAAATTTTGCAAGAAACAAGACTGGATAAGAAAGTCCAAGGTGGGAATGTTAAATATGTTTTGTTGCAAAGTATTGGTCAAGTATATATAGGAGATAATCAATTTGCACACGACATTGATGAAAATATAGTTTTACAAGCCTTAAATTTTTTTAGGGAATAGAACACGGATTTAACTGATTGAACAGATTTGAACGGATCCGTCTTGTTCTGTCTCATCCGTTAAATTTATGTGCTACTAATATATTTTTTATGGGAAATACATTTGGAAAATTATTTAACATTACTACATTTGGCGAATCACATGGTGTGGGAGTCGGTGTTGTGATTGACGGCTGTCCAGCAGGGCTCGAAATTACACGAGAAGAGATTCAAGTAGAGCTAGACAAGCGTCGTCCAGGACAAAGTAAATTGACTACTCAGCGTAAGGAAAAAGACCAGGTAGAAATACTTTCTGGTATTTTTGATAATATTACTCTCGGTACTCCAATATCTCTACTTGTTCGCAACGAAGATGCCCAGTCCAAGAGCTATGAAGATATCAAAGACAAGTTTCGTCCTGGACACGCTGACTATGTCTATCAAGAGAAATATGGTCTTAGAGATTATCGTGGAGGAGGGCGAGCCTCTGCTCGAGAGACACTGGCTCGAGTAGCCGCTGCTGCCATTGCCAAGAAAATTTTGAGTAAAGTTGGTGTTGAGGTTACTGCCCGTCTTGTGCAAGTCGGAACTGTCAAAGATGAGAATGATTTTGAAAAAGAAATAGAACAAGCTAGGAATGAAGGTGATTCAGTCGGAGGAATTATTGAAGTGGTTGCCAAAAATGTCCCTGTTGGTCTAGGTGAGCCAGTCTTTGATAAGCTGTCTGCCAGTCTTGCTCATGGTCTCATGTCTCTTCCAGCAGTGAAAGGATTTGAGATTGGAGATGGGTTTGCATCTGTCGAGAAGAGAGGATCAGAAAATAATGATGAGATGGAAATGGTTGATGGGAAAGTCAAAGCAAAAACAAATCATGCTGGTGGAATAGTCGGAGGTATTTCCAATGGTGAAGACATTGTCCTTCGGGTGGCGTTCAAGCCAACATCAAGTATCGTCAAAAAACAGCAAACAGTCGACTCAAGTGGAAAAGAGGTAGAAATAGAAGTTCATGGTCGGCATGATCCTTGCGTTGCACTCCGAGCAGTGCCAATTGTGGAGGCGATGGTAAATTTGGTTTTGGTAGATCACTACTTACTTAAGAAAACAAATAAATTATGAGTAAAAAGATCGCAGTCTCAGGAGACGCTGGTTCTTTTTCCGAAGAAGCCGGACTTCTCTATGCACAACGTCAAGGATGGGAGAATCCAGAGATTATTTTTGCAATTGATATGGCAGGAGCTTTGAAATCTGCTAGTGATGGACAGGCTGATTATGGAATTTTCCCAGTAGTGAATTCACGCGGGGGGCTGGTGCAGACTGCATTTCAAGCAATGGGAAAGTATAATTTCACACTTGTAGACGAACTATGGTTTGAAGTCTACCAGTGTCTCATGGTAATGCCCGGTGTAAAAAAAGAAGATATCAAAAATATTACTACTCATCCTCAAGCAATTGCTCAATGTGAGAGGTATTTGAAACGTGAATTT
The DNA here is from genome assembly GCA_964344965.1 of uncultured Gammaproteobacteria bacterium. GTDB lineage: Bacteria > Patescibacteriota > Patescibacteriia > Magasanikbacterales > UBA922 > UM-FILTER-37-12. The sequence continues at coordinate 71,875 of CAYFPJ010000005.1, forward strand.
CCAAATGCCAAACTTAGTGATTGGGAAGATACCGCCAAGGCAGCCAAAGATCTGAGTGAAGGAGTTTTATCAAAAGATACAGCAGTAATTGCTCCTACCAGGAGTGCTCAGATTTATAATCTAGAATTGCTGGATCGAGGAATTCAGGACAGTCATCCGAATTTGACGACGTTTATTGTAGTGAAGAGTAACTAGTAAACAGTAACTGGTAACTAGTAATTTTTAAATAAATATATGCGTATAGGAATTATTGGACATGGGAGATTTGGAAGACTTTGGGCAGAGGTCTGTAAGCCTTTTGCTGATGTTTTGGTATACGACAACGATCGACGATCGACGATCGACGAACAAGTTATATTTTCAAATTTAAATGACTTGATGAATGTTGATATTCTTTTTTTATTGGTTCCTATATCTGAAATAGAAAACGTTTGTAGAGAGATCGCGGATAAGCTTGGTGATAAAACAGTTGTAGTGGATGCTTGCTCTGTAAAGTCTCACCCTGTTGAAGCTATGAAGCGAGAATTGAAAGAGTTGCAGCCAATTGTGGCCACGCATCCATTGTTTGGACCTGATTCAGTCGCTCGTGATGGATTAGAAGGACAAAGAATTGTGGTTTGTCAGGTGCGAGGGACAGGTGGACAGTTTGGACAATGTGAAGATCTACTTACAAAATTAAAATTAGAGATTATTCACGCTACACCAGAAGAGCATGATAAGCAGATGGCACGTTCACAATCATTGGTTCATTTTTTGGGACGTGGTTTGGAAGATTTGAGACTAGAAGATCAAGAATTATCAACTCCAGATTATAATTCCCTTCTTAGGATCAATGATTTGGTGGTCAATGATACTTGGCAACTCTTTTATGACATGCAGCGTTACAATCCTTTTGCTAAAGACGTTCGTCTGACACTATTACATAGCTTGCAATCTTTAGAAAAAAAGATTGAAGAGGATGAAGATGACATCGAGCGTCTACGTCAAGATATTGTCGATATTGACCAAAAGATTATTCAGCTGATTGGTTCGAGACTATCTATCGTGAAGCAAGTCGGAGCAGTGAAGCAAAAAACAGCAAAAAATGTCTTTGATAAGACTAGAGAAGAAAAATTACAAAAACTTTATGGCGAATGGTCAGATATTTGTGGGATTGAACCTGAATTTGTAAAAAATATATTTGCACAGATAATCAATGAGTCAAAAAGAATTCAAAAATTAAAATAATAATCATATGGAATATATTGTATTGATTGCTACTGTCGCTGGGATTCATATACTTGGCGCCATGAGTCCTGGCCCTGATTTTTTTATGGTAATGAAAAATTCATTGACTTATTCACGTAAGTCTGGAATCTGGACTGCAGTAGGTCTTGGAGCTGGCATAGCAGTACATATCATGTATTGCCTTGCTGGTTTAGCTTTTGTCATTTCAAGATCGATTATACTATTTAATATTATAAAATTGTTGGGAGCAGCATATCTAATATACATAGGATGGAAATCTTTTGTGTCAAAATCTTCAAACAAAAATTTAGATATCCAAAAACAAACACAGGATTTGTCAAAATTTTCTGCCATGAAAATGGGATTTCTTAGTAATGTTTTGAATCCTAAAGTAACTCTGATGTTTTTGAGCCTTTTTTCTCTTGTCATACCGGCACAGACACCATTGTCTATTCTTTTACTACTCTCATTTATTATGGTGGTAAACACTGTAATTTGGTTTTCAATAGTGGCTAGGTTATTTACTCATAAAAAAGTACGCTCTGTCTTTGGGCGGTATCAACACATATTCAATAAGACATTTGGTGGTATCCTCATTGTTTTAGGGCTTAAGGTTGCTTTTGCAAAAAAATAATATTTTGATTTGGTAACATGGTGAGTGCTTGTTATTTTGGATTCTTTCAGATAAAATACACGCATTGATTAAATCAATTGTACTAAGTAAAATTAGTGTATATGACAAAAAAAATAATATATTCCGGCATTCAGCCTACAGGCAATCTCCATATTGGCAATTATCTTGGTGCAGTGAAAAATTGGGTAAAATTACAAAACAGTGGTGACTACCAGTGCTATTTTTTTATTGCCGATTATCATTCTTTGATTGGCAATACGAATGCCAGTGAACGTCATGATCAGATTGTGCGTACTGCTGGCGAACTTCTCGCAGCTGGTATTGACCCAGAAAAGTCAGTGCTCTATGTCCAGTCCCACGTCCCAGAACACACAGAGTTGGCATGGATTTTCAATACGGTTACGCCAATTACAGAGCTAGAGCGTATGACTCAGTTCAAAGACAAGTCAGCTAGTCAGAACAAAAATATCAATGCTGGACTTTTCACTTATCCAGTCCTCCAAGCAGCAGACATTCTTCTCTATCATGCCAATACTGTTCCGGTTGGTAAGGACCAAGTTCAACATGTCGAGCTCACTCGCGATATTGCTCGTTGGTTCAATAAAAGATACAAAGATTATTTCCCAGAAGCCAAGGCTCTTCTTACTGAAATTCCAAAAGTAATGAGTCTGCTCGAACCAACAAAAAAGATGAGTAAGAGTCTGGGCGAAGGTCATGTTATCGAACTTGCCGATGAACCAGCAGTGATTACCAAGAAACTAAAAAAAGCAGTAACCGCTACAGAAGGTGGAGGCAAGGCGCCGGGTGTAGAGAATTTACTTCTCCTTTTGAAAGAGTTTGGTGGTGAAAAGGTTTATCAAGGATTTGCCAAAGCAGAAAAAGACGGGAGTATTCGATATGGAGATTTGAAAACAGAAGTAGCCAGCGCAGTTGGAAAACATTTTGCAGATTTTCGTGATAGACGTACTGAGTTATTACAAAATCATGATGAGATTGCCGAAGTATTGATTTCTGGAGCAAAGAAAGCAAGTAAAGTTGCCAAAGCGACAATGGAAGATGTGCGAAAGTTGGTAGGGATTCGATAATAGTAAACTATGCAAATTATCAGTCCAGAGGAATACAAGAGATTGAAGTCAGATGGGACAAGTTTTGTCGAAATAGATGTCCGCAATCGTAGTGAGTGGGATATCTGGAAGAATGATGACGCCTTGCTTATTCCATTACCTATTTTATTTGCCAGATTTTCAGAATTTTTGCGAGATAAGAATAAAAAAATACTCTGTTGCTGCGAGCACGGTGTCAGAGCAAGACAAGCTGCCAGCTTTCTTGAAAACGAAGGTTATACAGATATTATGGTGCTCGATGGTGGATATACCGATTATCGGGAGAGTATTTGACATTCTGTTAGCACTTTGTTATATTTTTCTTATTATGTATTGTAAGACTGCAAACAATAATAACAATAATAATGGCACCCAGTAGGGATGTGGTCTTGTTCATTTGAAAAAGCTACGTCCCGAAAGGGACGTTTTGAATTTCTAATTTACAATTTATAATTTTCAAACAATTTACAATGATCAAATTTTAAAAATTGAAACATTTTAACAATAAAAGTAAATTTGGTTTAAGTAAGACTTCATCGGGCCATCCCCGCAG
>CAYFPJ010000006.1:0-65804 GCA_964344965.1 uncultured Gammaproteobacteria bacterium
GGCGGGGGCGCAAGAGGGAAAATCAAAAAGGGTGAATTGCGCCCCCGCCAACACTTCAACGCTCAAACCTTTCGATATCTCGTAGACCTTCCCAAACCAATACGTTCTATCTTCTTCAATCTCAATAATTTATCCAATGCTTGGTTTATCGTTGGTCGTGCTACTTTCGTTTGTTTTGATATTTCAGCAGGCGATGCTTCATCAACGGTATTCAAATACTCCCAAACAGCCAACTGTTTAGGCGAGAGGAGTTTTTCTATGTTTTCTTGCGACAACAGCTCTACGGCTTGGCTGGATTGTTCTAAAACAATATCAAGCAAGAAGTTCAGCCACGGCGTAACATCTCCTTTTTTCTCTTTAATCGTCTTTTGACTTCGACGCAAGGCAATATAGTAATCTGGCTTGTTTGTCTCTACTAATTTCTCGTGGGAAGTATAAGGCGTATATGCGTAACCAGCTTTAAGCAAAAGCAAATTCGTAAGTACACGAGAAATACGTCCATTTCCGTCAACAAATGGATGGATGTTCAAAAATTCAACCAAAAAATTGCCAACGGTCAAAAGTGGATGATATTTTTCTTCAATCAGAGCATCTGTTGTCCAGTCAATCAATTCTTGCATTTCTTTCGGCGTCAAATAAGCTGGCGTCGTATCAAAAAGCACACCGACGGATTCTCCAGCTTCATTAATCATGTGGACTTTATTCTCTTGCTTTTTGTATTCACCGCGATGTCCTTTGTCTTTGTCAACGTATTTTAGTAGTTCTTTGTGAAAATGTTTGATTGTGTTTTCGTTGAATTTGATCGTTTTCCATGAATCAAAAACATTGTTCAAAAGTTCATAATAACCTTTGACTTCTTGGATATCTCGATCGGCAAATTTTTGAACAGACAACCCCCGCATCATTTTTTCAATATCTTCGTCAGAGAGTTTTGCGCCCTCAATACGAGTAGATGCACCAGTTGAAGTAATCAAGACAGATTTTTTCAGGCGACCCAAAACCTGAGGGCTTAGTTTTGCTCCGGCAATCCATTGCCCTTTGAGCTCATCAATTTTATTGATTTTGAGCCAAATGTCGCTAGGGATATTTTGGAGGCGTTTGTCTAGCCTTCTTTGCATAGTATAATCTTATACTTTAACTATATAAGATTATATAAGATTAGACTTGACAAAGTCAAGAAACTGTGTTAATATAAGTCATACAATTGAAATAAAAACCGCTAGTTTATACTGCCTAACCCGTAGGTAAACAGGGAAAATATGCGAAAAATAGTCGTATTTTCACTGATTATCTGCGGGTTTTTTTGTTCTTTAACTAAGCGCCATCTTCCTGTCAGCTTGAGTCGGCTAACAAACGGACAAGCGGGGATAGCACAATTTTTGTGTTGTTTCCGTTTGTCCGTTTTTTTAACATGCGGACTTACTACTTATTCAGCAGTATTTAATACTGCCTAATCAAAATGTACTATGGAAAAAACAATACCAGAGGTGCTTTATGGAGACCTCTCCAAAACACAAAAGGAGAAAAAATCTTGGGGGTATATTGGTCGGTTGTTTGGCAATTATGGCCATCGCAACATTAATGCGTTTACTGTTACCTTTAGCAAAGAAACCGTTTACTCGGAGTGGAGTATGACAGAAGCTGAAAATATAAGTGTTGTAGAGGCGGGTAGCGGTACAATTTTTTGGAATGGAAAGGAATATGATGTCGCTGAGGGATTTGCGATAAAGATTTTTCCAGGCCAGAAACCAATCGTTAAGCCAGCAGAGCCTTTGACTTTTTATTCGGTACAGATGCCAGCGCCAAAGGGTAAAAAGTTTACAGGAGAAAATTTGGACGAGTTATGTGTTCTCAATGTACGAAGCAAGCCTGATCAAGTATATGAGTATGAATCATTGGGACAAGAAATTATTACTCCAGCGTACGACGGTGGACTTGGGCTCCTTACTTTTACATTTGCGATAGATAAAATTCCTTTGCACATTCATCCAAATTCAGACCGCATTATTCGACCATTCCCTGATTCTGGCGATGGATATACCTATGCGAAACCAAATATATATCAAATGAATCCTGATACATATGCCGTGTTTCCAAAAGGGACCATCCACACGAACGGACCTGTGCCTGGGTCGGTTTACAAAGTATATGCCTTTCAGCTCCCATGGGTTGAGTCAGAAATAACTGAAAAAGAAATTGGTGGTGTGCCTGAATTTGTTACATATGTCGGAGAAACACCGCCAAGGGAGTTATGGAAAACAAAAGAAGATTTTTATCGTGTTATAGAACGACTGAGTGTAAAATAGCAAGGCAAAGAAATGCAAAGTGCCTCTGGATGAGGTACTTTGTTTGTGATAAAATGTGAATGTTATGAGAAACAAAATAACAATTGGACACCTACCGATTCTCGATCATCTTATTCTTGGGATAGCGAAAGAGAAAGATACATTCAAGCATTTTTCACTCGACGCGGAATTGTTTTCAAATTGGGACGATATAGCAAATGCTCTCACGAATAAAAAAATTGATGGTGCGTTTTTGCTGTTTCCTCTTGCACTTGATGTATTTCGGAAAACAAAGGACATACAACTTGTTCTCCTTGGACATAGAGAAGGACAGGTGTTGGCTGCCAACAAAGATATTAAAGGTATAAGAAATCTTAGAGGAAAAAAAGTCTTTGTGCCTCATATATTTTCTACCCATCATATTTTGCTGCACAAATTACTGCAGACAGAAGGACTCACCACACGTGATGTCACGTTGCAGGTCGGCAACAAAAATATCAAAGACATTGTTGGGGCGCTTGCTGGAAATGATATCCAGGCATTTATTGCTGCTGAGCCTTTTGGAACAGAGTCGCGTCGCTCCAAGGCAGGTCACATCTTGAGTCTGTCGCATGACGTACAAAGCCATCATATTGATTGTGTTTTGGTACTGAGGAAGGAATTGGTCAACAAACAGCCGGGTGTGTGCCAAGAATTGGTTGAAAGCTTGGTGAGAGCTGGAATGTTTATCAACGCGTACCCTCGTCAAGCCGCAGAGATGGGAGAAGGGTTTTTGGGGTGGTCAAAGAAGACGTTGATTGAAGGACTGACGCACGATAAGGGGCATATTTTGTTTTGGGATTTGTTGCCTCGTCTTCAGGATTTTGAAACATTACAAAATACTGCAGTTGACGAAATGGGGTTGTGGAAAGACAAGATTGATTTGGAAGCGTTTGTGTATCCTCATTTTGCCCAAACAGCCTATAGAGAATGGATGATTGATGTGCGTCGGGAGGTAAAAGATCGAGGCGAAGAACGAACCCTGCCGGGGAGTTTTCAAGAGGCTGTGCAGAGATTTTTAAAGTTTTTTCCTACCACACCGGCCACATCGATTGCCGGGCTAACATTTACGCGGCCGGGCGAAAAATATCCAAAAGATATCCGAAAGCTGAAAGAAGTTAAGGAGCCGTTTTCTGTGTTTCTTGAGAAAGTGTTTGATGGACAGGAATTTCTTGTACGAAGCATGTCCAAAGGAAAAAAGTCTTTTTCATTCCTCCGACCTGCTCACAACACGCTTCCTGATCGTGTTTTGTGCGAATTGTCAATTGATACTGCACAGCGTTGCCTTCAAGCATTGCAATTTGGAGAAAAAATAAAAGTGTTTGCAGATTTTCATGACGATTCAGCTGAAGTAGACTTGGTGAGTCCAAAAAAAGAAATCATTATGTTGCAAAAAGGCGATGTGGTATGGTGTTCACTTGGGTATACAACGTTTCGTTTTTTGGTACTTTTGTTGGTTCAAGGAAATTTTTCTGGTGAATGATAATATCTTTGAGTTTTGCATAGTCGTCTATATGGCGATTTTATAATACGAAAATTTGTCCTGCCGAGAATACGGCAGGACTCCATGTTTTTTCCCTCATAAAATAAATCGTCCCGCAGAGGATACTGCGGGACACCACCGTCCACAAGTAGGTATTGACAGATATCTCGTGTTATGCGATAATATATTCAGAAAAAGGCTTTCGGCCCGTAGTTCATATACTACAATTTAGCGGAGAGTCCTTTTTTGTTTTTCAAGCGGGAATATTGAGATAAGAAATTTTTTGCCTGTTGATTTTTCCTCCTTTATCTGGACGTAGAATTTTTTACCATTCGGTGTAATGCCAGCAAACCTATGCAGGATTTCTGTTTTCTTGTTCGGATTTTCCTTTGAAGTTGGAATAAACGTTGATTTTTGAATCAACTCAAGTCCACAGGCAAAAAATTTCATTCGTCTCATTTGATCCCAAAAGTTTTTTTGGAATAAATGCTCCCAAAACATCTCGAGAAATACTTTATCTCGCTTAAAAAAGGCCGACTTTACGTACGGCTTTCTTTTTGATTTCTTCCTTACTTCTTTGTATAGGCCGAAAGCCTTTTTCTTGATTTCGGTATAGCTCGTACCTGATAGTGGTTTAGTTTTTGTTTTATAGACTTGCATAACTAGTATATTCTACCATTTTATCACCCAAAAGAAAAGGTCAAAATTTGGGAGAAGACAACATGACAGTCTATTAAAAAATAAAAAAGTCACGTTGGCTGAACCTGCTATACGCTGTTAGGCGATGTATTTTTATAATCATTTTTCAATATCAAATAACAAAGAAAACTTTTTATTTTTGCCCTTGGATTTGTTGCAGACTTTCATAGAACCTCTGCTTGGCCGTACTAATAATCTCCATGCCTTTCATTATTTTTGCCAAACTTTCGGGGTCAGCACTGTACTTAGAGATGACGCGCTCTAAATCGGGATAGTGTGATCTCGCATCGTGTGCAATGTGGTGGTCAATATAGAGTCGAGCAAATCCTTTTTGGCGGCGTTGTCCACTACCATCGCTCGGATTGGTCACGAACTCAGCAGGAAATTTCCTGCGCCTTTTCAATACCAGCCTTGAGTAATTCCTCGAAATGACGAGCCGCCAAATATCGCTGTTTAGCGAATTCACGCCATTCATCTTGTGTAAGATTTCCGCTCTCGACAGCCTCTAACACAGGGTTATCAATCATCCTTTCGGTGATTTCTCTAAGGCGTGAATGGATTTGCTCGAGTCCAGCCTCAGCTTGCTCGATGTGAGCGCCATCTCGCGGTCCATCTGGATTAGTCATAAATCTTTGTTTAGTGGTAGCAAAAATAAAAAGTTTTCCTCGTTATTTGAAAAATGATTATAAAAATATTTCGCCTAACTAGAAGTTATCTAGAATCTGATTGTATTTTATTCCCAAATCGGATATTATGCGGAATATTTTAGACAGAACTTACTTCCTGCCCATCATCCCGATCCTTCACAACAAAACCAAGTCCACTAATCTCCTCCCGCAATCTATCACTTTCCTCCCAGTTTTTCTCATCCCGAGCTAACTGTCGAGCATCAAGCAGTTTTTGCACTTCTTCTGGAATTTCCACATTTTTTCGATTTGGATCATGAAGTTTCAATCCCAAGACCTTATCAAACTCAATCACCATCTCGAGATCAAGCTGGTGATTTTTTAGTCCCTTCCAGAGGGTAGCTAGAGCTTCTGGCATATTGAGATCATCATTGATAGCTGTGACAAATTGCTCGCGGACATAAGGATCACGAGCAGCATGGTCTGGGATATTGGCAACCAAATTGCGCAAGTTTTTCAAGCCACTAGCCGCAGCCTCGAGAGCTTCCCAAGAGAAGTTTAGCTGTTTGCGATAGTGGGTTTGCAAGAGGAAATAACGATAGGATAGGGGAGATACCTTTTTTTCTTTGAGCGTATTCATGGTAATGAAATTTCCTTTTGATTTTCCCATTCTGGCTTCATCAATAACCAAAAACTCGCCATGCAGCCAAAAATTAACCCAAGGTTTAACACCACTTGAGCTTTCAGCTTGAGCAACTTCATTGGTATGATGAACTGGAATATGATCTATCCCGCCACAGTGAATATCGAATTGATCTCCAAGATACTTCATACTCATGGCCGAACACTCGATGTGCCAACCAGGAAATCCTTTGAATCCGAAGGCTTCCCATTCCATCTGACGAACAGATCCTTCGCTTTGCTCAGGACTCGCACCCTTCGGGACGCTTCGCTTCCACAAAGCAAAATCATGAGGATTTTTCTTTTCTCCCATATCCACTCTTTCGCCAGCTTTCAATTCTTGATTTTGGAGATTGGCTAGCTTACCGTAGTCATCTAGCTTGGTGGTGTCGAAGTATATCCCGTCTGAAGTCTCATAAGTAAATCCTCTGTCAATCAAGGTTTGCACTTGGGCGATTTGTTCCTCAATATGATCGGTGGCCTTGCACCAAGTGTGAGGCTCTAGTAGGTTGAGCGCCTGCATATCATCTTTGAATGCTTGGGTGTAGAATTCTGCAATCTCCCAAGCCGTCTTACCTTCACGCTTTGATCCTTTTTCCATTTTATCCTCACCTTGGTCAGCATCATCAGTCAAGTGTCCAACGTCAGTTATGTTCATGACATGGTTGACCTCAAAACCATTGTATTTCAAAACACGACGCAGGATATCCTCGAAAACATAAGTACGAAGATTACCGATGTGAGCGTAGTTGTAGACAGTGGGGCCGCAGGTGTAGAGACCTACTTTTTTGTCTACCAATGGCTTGAATTCTTCCTTTTTTCGAGTGCGAGTGTTGTAGAGTGATAGAGTCATAATTTTGGTTTAATATTGATGGTATTGTAGCGTTTTTGAGTTGATTGGGCAAGATCAGTGGTTTTGCATAGTCCGAGCAACCCATCCTTGACCCTTCCCTTAAAAAGGGAAGGGAACTTTCTCAGGACATTTCTCCCCTTTTTAAGGGGAGGTGCCCGTAGGGCGGAGGGGTTGCTCGGACTATGTTTCAAGAAATGATATATTAAAGCATGTATGAACGAAACAATAAAAACAATTCTTGAGCGTAGTAGACGACTTAGAAAACAACCGACTCCAGCAGAAGAAGAACTTTGGAAATATTTACGTAAACGTCAATTTTATGGATTGCGTTTTCTCCGACAACACCCCATAAAATTTACTTACGACAAAAAAATAAACTATTTCATAGCAGATTTTTATTGCCATGCCAAAAAATTGATTATTGAGCTTGATGGTGGTGTTCATAAAAAACAAAAAGAGTGTGATCAAATGAGAGATGATACTCTAGAACAAATGGGATTTGAAATGGTTAGATTTCAAAATAAAGATATTCTTGAAAATATTGAATTTGTTTTACAAACTATTCACGAAAATATTTTATAGAAAGTAAGACAACTTTTCTTTAGTATGCTATAATATTCAATATATATTTATTTATGATATATGGGCTTGTTTAAGAAAAATGACTCCTATCTTGGTATAGACATTGGTGCTCATGGTATCAAGGTAGTGGAACTTAGAAAATTCAAAGGAAGGCCACAACTATGGACTTATGGCGTTGCTGAGCATGAGATAGATATTCACATGCCAGACCAGAAAGACAAGACCCCAGAAGAGTTGGTAGAGGAAGGTAAGATAGTTGGAAAGAAAGTAAAGAAAGGAAAAAGTTCTATCAGTTCCGAATCTTTTGGGGCAGAGGATCCGAGAGTCGAAAAATATGCCAAACTTCTCAAAAATGTTTTGGAAAAAGCAAAAACCACTACCCGACATGTCACTGCCAGTCTTCCTGTGTCGCATATTTTCCACGCTATTGTCACCTTACCCTTGGTAGATGAAAATAGAATTGACAGCATAATTGAGGCTGAATTGAAAAAAGTATTGGATCGACCTGTGGAGGAGATGCAAATAGTCCATCAGCAAATTCCAGATGAGGTGGCAAAAGAGAAGAAATATATGAGAGTCCTCGTGACTGCCGCCCCAAAAATTTTGGTAGGATTTTATAGTGCCATATTTGCCAAAGCAGGTCTTGAACTGAAAGAGCTGGAGACAGAAGCGTTTGCCATTGAGAGATCTCTCGTAGGTCGCGATCCTTCTACCATGATGGTCGTCGATGTCGGGGCTGAGCGAACAAATTTTTTTATCATTGATCAGAGCTTGCCGATGACTCACCGGAGTGTGCAGATAGGTGGAAATAACATAAATAGTATTTTGTCAGATAATCTTGGTATTGGTGAAGACATCGTGGAACAAATAAAGATAGACGCCTCGAGGTTGGATTGGAGTAAGATAGATAATTCTCTGTTTGGTCCCATTACCGAGCCAATTGTAAAAGAAATTGAATATAGTTTTGATTTGTTTTTGGGTCAGCTTGGTAATCAAAAGAAGAAACCTGAAAAAATAGTATTGACTGGTGGTTCTGCTGCCTTTCCACTGCTAAAACAAGAAATTGAAAAACATTTTGACATGAAAGTTTTTGTGGGAGATCCTTGGGCCAGGGTGGTGTACCAGCAAGATTTGAAAGTCTTGCTTGATACTATTGGTCCGCGTATGGCTGTCAGTATCGGGCTTGCTCTTAGAAATATAATTTGAAATCTATCCACAACTAGATTGCAGTAATAAGCATATATATTTGTTATACTGTTTTATATAATAAATTAACTTCTCTAAAGAAGTATTGCAAAATGTAAAATAAACATTTTGTAGATTAAGTTTTAGAGAGTTAGAGTTCTCGTCCCGACAGGGTCGGGATTAAATGAAAGATATGGCAAAAGAAATAAATATTTTATTGGTAGAAGATGATACTTTTCTTGGCAACATCTATAAGACCAAATTTGAAATCGAAGGCTTCAAAGTGACTCATGTGGAAAATGGGCAAGAAGGTTTTGACACTGCCAAAAAGAAAAAACCAGATTTGATTTTGCTAGACATCTTACTTCCTAAGATGGATGGATTCGCCGTACTTACAAAATTGAAGGCAGATGCTGCCACCAAGGATATTCCTGTGATACTTCTCACCAATCTTGGACAAAAAGACGATGTTGAGAAGGGGTTGGAGATGGGGGCTTCAGACTATCTGATCAAGGCTCATTTCAAGCCATCAGAGACAGTCTCCAAGGTGAAGAAAGTTCTAAAAATGTAATTTTTAGTTTACTATGTCCATAAATAGAGAGGGGGTGAGTACATGAAAAACAATAAACAAGGTTTTACATTGATCGAGCTCTTGGTAGTAGTAGCCATTATTGGGTTACTCTCTACCTTAGCAGTAGTGGCACTAGGATCAGCTCGTGAAAAAGCTCGTGACTCCAAGCGTCTATCTGATGTCAAGCAAGTGCAGACAGCTCTTGAGCTTTATTATACAGACAACAACGCTTATCCTGCCGAAGCTTCTGCCGTCACACTTGGTGACACCAACAATGTTTGTCTAAATGATGCTGATGGGTTCACTACCACTGGTTGTGCAGATGCATACATGGGGCAAGTCCCGGCAGATCCTTTGTCATCACAGAGTTATACGTATGAATCTGCTGATGGTTCTACCTATGAGATTGCATTTACTCTAGAAGGTGCGATGGGTGGATTTGCTGCTGGAGCTGCGACAGCGACTCCGTCTGGAATTACTGGTCAGTAGTATTCTAGTAAATTTTAGAAAAAATTTAACCCCAGCTTAACATGCTGGGGTTTTTGTTTAGTAATGTTTATAAATTTTATATTGTTATACTTCTTATGCACTTGTTAAACTACTAACATTTTGCATTACTAACTTACTTTTTGTAACCAAAAAGTAACAAAAAGTTTTGGGGGTGGACAAGCTCTCCGTTACAACTAAACTAATAATATTGTTATCTAGTTTTACAACGATGCCACCCCCAAACCCCCTCGTAGATTCTACAAGAATTAAAAATTTTGGAGTAACATTTAATAATTTATTTTAGTTATTATTTGAATTTTATATTATAAAAGGATATGATGTGTCTATGGGTTATATATTTATTTTTATCTTAGGAATTATCTTTGGGAGTTTTCTCAATGCTTTTTTGTGGCGGACTAGGAAAGAAATTTCTTTTGGCTCTGGGCGATCAATATGTCCAGAATGCGGTAAGCAGTTAAGATGGTTCCACAATTTTCCAATATTAAGTTTTATTTTTTTGGGTGGTAAGTGTGCCTTTTGCAAAAGAAAAATTTCTTGGCAGTATCCAGCAATAGAATTCACTCTGGGATTGTTATTTGTTTTTTCAGCTTGGTTTTATAGCTTTGACTATCTTCTGATGAGTAGAGATTTTTTTATATTATTTTTTTTACTTGCTGTTTTTGTCTACGATCTTCGTTATCAAGAAATTTGGGATCGGATGACTATTTTCCCTGCTGGTATTCTCTTTGTTTTGTCCTTAATTTTTTCATGGCAAACTTGGCAAAGTATGTTGATTGGTATTTTGATTGGTGGAGGATTTTTTCTTCTCCAGTTTGTGATATCTAAGGGTAGGTGGATTGGGGGAGGGGATATTAGACTGGGAGTTTTTATGGGAGTTATTTTGGGTTGGCCTTTGACTCTCTTTGCTGTGATGCTGGCCTACATGATCGGAGCAATATTTAGCATACCTTTGCTAATGATGAAAAAAAAGACCTTAGCGAGCAAGGTTCCTTTTGGTACGTATCTTTGTGTGGCGACTTTTGTTGCTGTATATTGGGGAAGTGGTATAATTGAGTGGTATACTAATTTGTTATAATTTATGAAAGAAATAAATTCTCATAAAGAAGTTGGGATTAATAATGATGATCTAATGAGAGAATATCGTTTTATTTTAGATTTTTTTGATAAACATAATTTTGTCCCAACTCCTGCAGAAGCAGTGTATTTGCGTAGGATAATAAGTGAATCTATGTTAAATAATTTGAGTGTTAGTGATTATTCTCGTACTTCTGATTATATCACAGAGGTTTTGGCCAGATTTTGTAAAGAATTGTATGGCATTGATTATATTACTTACAAAGATGGAATGATAGATATAGCTAGACCAGAAAGAGTCGAAAGAAGGACTCAATTATTTGAGTACATAAAAAAAATAAGAGGAGATGCAGAGGTAAATTAGAGGAAGTATCTTATAGATTATAAGGACTTAGAGTGTTCTATTAAACACTCTATACAAAACAGGAAGCACATGTTCAAAGACCCCAATCGGTTTCAAAATAATACTAAATGTTAAAACTAGGTAAAATATCCCTAGGACGTGATAGAGAGCTGGAGAAGTGAAAGTCATCACCATAAGAGAGATAAGTCCAGCTAGTAAACCAACATAAAAATCATGATAGTCTGATAAAGACTGTATTTTTTTATTTAATTCATAAATTATAAAAAATATTACAGTCAAGAACATAGTCAGACCAAAGAACCCTAGCTCGACAAGCATCTCAAGATAGCCCCATTCAAATTGAGTAGTATTGATTTGCTCATAAGTAATAGGACTAAAAAAATCAATCTCACTACCAAGTCCGCTACCTAGAATAGGGCGATCTTGGATCATGATAAAAATTGGTTCAAGTAAGGCACTACGTGTGTAGGTGCTAACTTCCATCTGAGGACTGGCAATGCTTAAAAAACGAAAACCAAACATCCCAAGTCCTAAAGATTTTCCAAGACTTGAAATAAAGGAGATGCTCATCAGTAATACAAAAAATATAGCAAAAGCATTGACAGTAACTTTGATCCAACGTTTCCAAGAATGTTTGTATTTTAGCACTAGAAAACCAATGGCAAGAGCTAGGAAATAGGTCCGCGAAAGATTGAGGACTAAAATTAAAACACCCAAAAATAGCAGCATTCTCCAAGCTTTGTGATGCCTCTCATCACGCATGAGAAGAGAGGAGATAAATAGAATAGCAGGAATTACCAAGAGATGTTCGGGAGTGACAATGCGGAAAAATCCCTGTTGCATGTCAGTAATCTTACCCATGGCCACGTCTCTGAACCATTGGTAAAAGCTGTCATGGATTTCTCCTAGGCCACTAGAATACAGAAGGAAGGTAAAAACAGAAAAGAAAGCTCCTCCAAGTAAGAAAACAATCATCAAACGTACTAAGTATTCTTGAGTTTTTGGCTCTTGAAAATGATGATAAAAGGGGAGTAGTAGAAGAAAATATGAAAATGGTAAGAGATCTCCAATAATATTATTAATATTATTTCCGTATACCAGACCGAGAATAGCAGCAAAGATTACAAAACCGGCAAGAGGAAAAAACATGTAAAATATCTTGTGCTTAATATGAAAGCGATGTTTTAGTTCTTCGAAACTAAGATGCTGTACTACCCAAAGAAAGAGAAAGGTAAAGACCAATACTGTACGCATCGATAGCCCAAAAAATTCTAAGAAATGTCCAGCTCCGCCTAAGAACAATTCCGCAAGTAAGATAAAAAAAGCATACTCAATTTTTTTGAAATAAAGCATGGCAAAGACCATCATCAAGATGAAAAGTAGAATGGCCTGGATGATATTGTGTCCCGCAAGAGCAAAGGATAAGATCCTGGCACCGACAAAGCAAACAAAGAGCCAGATAGTTTGCTTGTTTAGGAAGATTGATTTTGTAGTGAGGAAATTATACATGGAGCATGGAACAAATTTATTGATGATCAGTACGTCATCCCGAGCGCAGTCGAGGGATCTCATGATAGCGACGAGATCTCTCCACTCCACCTCTTACTTCGTAGAGGCTCTGGTCGAGATGACGTATTGATAGATTTACAACATTTTACCAAATCCATTCACAAAAGTTTTACTATCCATTGCTTTTTTTCCTTCCAATTGCAATTCATGAATTTCGATTGAATTGTCACTAGTTCCTACGTATAGTTTATCACTATCTACTACCACTTTGCCAGGTGAAAAACTTTTTTCAGCAGGAGAAATTTTGAGCAGTTTTAATCTTTTGTCATTCCAGGTTGTCCAGACTCCTGGCCAAGGTGTCATGCCCCGATATTGATTGTATATTTCTTGGGCAGTATTCTGCCAGTTTACTTCGCCATCTTCTCGAGAAAGTTTGGAACAGAGGGTAACTTGAGATTCATCTTGTGGTATTGGCTTTAGACTACCTTCGATATAGCCAAGGATGGTCTCCATAAGGGCTTGTAGTCCCACGTCAGCAAGTTTTTTGTCGAGATCGAGGTAAGTGTCATCCGGAGCAATATAAATCTCTTTTTGGAGCAATATTGGTCCAGAGTCCATACCTTTGTCCATCAGCATGATGCTTACTCCAGTTTTCTCTTCTCCATTGATGAGAGCCGACTGAATAGGTGAGGCACCACGATACTTTGGCAGAAGTGACGTGTGAACATTTATGGTTCCATATTTTGGAATGTCCAATATGCTTTTGGGTATAAGCAAACCATATTGTGCTACGATGGCTAAGTCATAAGTCTTCAATCTTAAGTCTTCAATCTTAAGTCTTTCAGGTTGTTGTACTGGTATATTATGCTGCTCTGCTAAGATTTTTGTAGGTGGAGAAATAAGTTCTTTTTTTCTTCCTGCTGGACGATCTGGCTGGGTGATGACTAGCTGAATATCAAAAAGGGGGCTGTCTATCAGTCCTTGGAGGATGGTGGCGGCGAAGTCATGCGTGCCGAAGAATACTGTTGAAATTTTTTTATCCATTTTAATCTTTAAGCGGTTTTATTCCTCGATGCTTGCATCGAAAAAGTGAAAACTAACATTGGTTGAAATAAGATTTTCTGCCAATACCCCGCAGCTTGCTGCGGGGATGGCCCGATGAAGTCTTACTTAAACCAAATTTACTTTTATTTTTTTGTAATTTTATAACGAACTCCATCACGAATACTCTCTAGGAGTAGTTGAGCTTCTTTTTGGGTGATTTGAGATTTCTTTCTACCATTAGCTATGGCTTGAAGTGCTTTATTGACACTATTGTAGTCTATGTGTGTTCCTTTGGGTAATTTTTTCAATAACTCTGTCTTTGAAAAGATGTTGTCAAAAAAAATTTGGATTCCATATTTTTCTTCTAATTTTTCTGCATTTTGCCACATATATACAGCAGTATTTTTGTACAATGATGCTATGTATAATTCTCCACTACTTAGTAACTTTCTTACCAAAGCATCAAATATTTGATTGAATTCTGTTTTTTCATCATCTTCATTTATTTGATCGTACATGCTGGCATAATACAGCTCGCCATAAGTATCTAGTATCACATCAAATTCCTGAAAATCCCTTAACTCAAGAATACTCTCTCTGATTTTGTCTACTTTTTTTTGCTTTCCTTTTCCCAATAATTTTTTTATAAGAGTTTCTCTATCTTTGCTGTAGGGTATTTCTTTCTTTTTTATATGATGGTCTGGAAGTGCTGCATGACTCCTGGTTACAGCTTGTCGTGTTTTTTCTACAATTTCTTCTCTGGTAAATTTAAGATTTGACAAACTTGTTCCAATTATTTTCACATCATCACCTAGCGCTTCTCTCACTTGCTCGTTATACAATCCCAGCCCAGCACCATTATTCAATACTTTTAATTTTCTTTTTTCTCCTGCGGCACGCAACTTCTCTACTTTTTTTGGAAATACATCTCCTATGAATTCAACTCCATGAGAAGAGTTTATGGTACCATTGTTAATTTCTATCAAATCATTGAATTTTCCTTCAAGTCTGGTTTGCATTAAAGTGGAATCTTCCAAATGTTTTTTTGCTCCTATTTTTTTTACTTTGAGCACTCCAAATTCTGGGTCTTCTGGATCCAAAAATTTTTTTCCTCTATCTCTTATTTTCATATTTTTTATAAACAATTTTTATTTTTAGCTAAACAGTAATTTAATAGCAGAAGCAACTACCACAACTGCCAGCAATATTTTTACAAATCCATTCCCTTTCTTGATCATTGTGTGAGCACCTAGATAACCTCCGACCAACATGCCAAGAAAAAGCGCTATGCCAAGTTGGAAATTGATTATCCCATAAACTGCAAATATAGCTACACCAATAATATCTGCGACAAGGGCAGGGAGTCTAATGGTCGAAGATATGTCGATTATCGTCATGCCAAAAAAATACATCATGGCAAACTGCATGAATGTTGCTGCGCCTCCGCCAAAAAATCCACTCCAGATTCCAATGAAAAATAAAGTAACATATCCAATGGTTATCATCATTTTTGATTTGTCCGTTCTTTCTACTCCTGTTCTTTTGTGAATAAATATAAGAGGTAAAAGAACCAACAAAATAATACCAACTATAATAGACAGAAGTTTTTCGTCTATGGAGATTAAAATTTGTGTACCTACCAACAGTCCAAGAGTGTCAACAATAATAAGCGGTATAACGTATTTCCAGACTATTGTTTTTTCTTTGAGAAATTTTTTGGTGGCTCCGATATGGAGACCTGTCGCTCCAAGCTTATTGGTAGCAATGGCGACATGAGGTGGTAGTCCGAGGAAAATAAGAAAAGGGATACTGATCAACCCACCGCTACCAACCATAGCACCAATGAAGCTGGCCGCGACGCCGATGAAGAAAGTTAGTATGAGGGGGATTATTTCCATAGTTAAGTAGTATTACTTATTCTTTTGGACAATATATCTCTGTATTCTTCAATTACTTCGTCCTGTGATCCACTATCCCATTCACCATTCAAAAGATCTCCAGCATCACTGATATATATTCTTCCATCCACTAGTGCTAAGTTACTTTCAGCAGCTTCTTCCTCTGTCATTCCCAAATCAACTTGAGGAGTGACTCGTGATGACTGCAATCTTGACACAAAATCATCAAGTTCTTCAGGAGCTATTTTTTTTGGATGCTCCATTTTTTCAATGATGGGCATAAGGAGATAAATCCTTCTACCAATCATGATCATCTTGGATGGAACAAATATTTTGTTTATCTCATTTTTTAATTCTGTTAATTTTTGTGGTTCATCAGGGGACTTATACAAGGGGCTTCTTTCATCAATAGATAGTATACGAAATTTTACACCATCAATTTCACAGTAAACTAATATGTCTGAGAAGGTTTTCTTCCCTCTTTTTTTTGGTGGGGTGATTGCAATTCCTACTTCAATATCCAATCTTTCCCCAATATACTTTAGTTCTTCAGAGAAATAACCTGACGCTCTTCTGGAATCTAGGTAAGTAATACTTTCCTGGTATGGTAATTCTTGAATATCGGCAGCTTGTAGTGCTTCTTGTAGTACTTTTGATTTTTCTGTCAATAATGTTTGATTTCCTTTGACTTTATTTTCTTCTGTCATTTTAAGAGCAGTTACATCAAATCCATCTCTTGGTATTCTCAATACAAGACTTGCATCCTTGGTTTGTATCACCTCTCTAACAGCCCTTTCTTTATCTTGCTCAGACATATTATAAATAATTAATCATTCTACCTCGTAAATATCCTTCGCCTTATCGACAAATAGAATCCCATCAAGATGATCTACTTCATGCTGGATAACACGAGCAAAGAAGTCTGTGGCTTTGAATTTGAGCTCATGACCATCTCGATCCCAAGCCTCTACATAGATATTTTTGTATCTCTTTACCTTACCAAAAGTCTTAGGGACAGAGAGACAGCCTTCGGTATCCCAGGCAGTCTTACGACTCGTTCTTTCCCAGACTGGATTTACAAGTACCAAATCTTGGCCAGCCAAGTCATGATCTTTGTTAATTGCTTCTTTTCCTACCACCAAGATTCTGACATTGTTGTCGACTTGTGGAGCAGCCAGTCCAATCCCGTCGTCATCATACATTGTTGGGATCATTTCATCTATTAATTCTTGGGTATTTACTGATAATAAAAAATCACGATCTATTTCTACAGATCGTTCTCGGAGAGATGGGGTTGGGATTTTTATTATTTTGAGCATTAGAAAAGGATTAAAAGGCACAAAAGGCTGGAAAGGCTGGAAAGGCCTAAAATGCTTTTTTATTTGTGTTATTATTCATGTCATTCGCATGCTTACTTTTCCAGACAAACAATTTTCCTGGATTATCTACATTACTATCTTGGATTTCAGAGAATATTTGTCTTGCTCTCGTCACACCAATTCTCTTGATGATCCCAAGATACATGCCAAATTTTTTTCGCTCACCAAAAGCACTAGAGATCACATCTGTCCAATAGTGAACCTCAGAATGAATATTTTTATTCTGCGGCTTCTTTGGTTTAGTTTTTTTCAAGATGTCAGATATGTCGTCCATATTGACAGTAGACAAAATTAGAAAGAAATATTCGTGTCAATTCGTGCTATTCGCATATATTAATCAAAACCAAACTCTCCTGTCAAATAACCAACACCAAAAGGGGATTCGTAGCAAAGGTTTTTAAAGGTATAATTCATGTTTTTTAGTACCCCAAGAGCTATCAAGATAGATCTATAAGCACAATCATCAGCATTGGCCACCATGTCAGGATCTAGTCCCACAAACCCTGTGGTATTATGTGTCTCCAGTAGTTCGATAATTTTATCATCAAATTTTTGACCATCTTTATGAAATCCTCCTGGAGAGTTGGTGGTAAGCCTGTGAGAGAGGTCTCCAGAAGCTATGAGGGCTATTCTTTTTTCTGAATTCATGATTACTTCTTTCAATATCTCACCAAAAAGAAGGTGAGACTTGGCATCTGTTTTGCTGTATCCAAGGGGGAGGACTTGCACATTTGGTAGATGAGAAGTCAGAAAGAACAGTGGGACACTGGCGCCGTGACCCAGCTCTTCATTGCTTATTAGTCTTGTAGCTATGTTCTCCTCTCTTGTCTTGTGTTGTATTTTGGCAGCAATAGAAGGAGCCCCAGACCACGACTTTTTGGTTTCCATGTCTCCGAATTCTTGAAAATGAGATTGTAGAGTGGTATGAGCATTTACCACAAAAGTATCATCATATATTCCTTCATGTGGAGTGATGATGATGATTAGATGAGGCTTGGATAGATATAGGTTTTGCTCTATCTCTTCCAATGCCTTTTTTGTTTTTACTAGCTCCTCAGTCTTATCTTTGCCAATATTTGGTATTAGTAAAGGTGGGTGGGGAGTAATAGCGGAGTATACAAGAGACATATTGTTATGTGCGAAATTACGAAAGGTACGAAATATACGAAAATAAATAATTTAGTTCGTATATTTCGTACTGTTCGTATCTTCGTACATGATTTAGAATTGATTTGTTGCCCAAATAGATAGGGCACGAGGCTCTTCAAATCTATATGGATGGTCTGGATTACCCATAGTTATAATAACAAATTTCTTCTTGTCTGTCTTCCTTTCTATCAGCATGACAAGATTGTCTCCAGCTTCGTAGATATATCCAGTTTTGCTGGCAATTATGGAAAAAGGTAGTCCTAATTCTTTTACGAGATCATTGCTGTGGTCATCCTGGTGCTTAGGGGAATCATTTTTATCAACTAATTCTTCGTATTCATAAGATTTTTTGCCAAGGTAGTTTTTCACATCATTATTTTTGACGGCTTTTTGGAAAATAGTAAGATATTCTCTTGCCGTTGTCTCATTTGGTACACCACCTCCATAAACATCTACAAACTTGGTGTTTTCCAATCCCCAATCTTTGGCTTGCTTATTCATGCCAGCTATAAAATCATCTTCATTGGTAGCTCCTTTGACTAGCATTCTAGATTGGGTGTTTAGTGAAGAGACCAGCATGGCGTCCAGCAAATTACTGTTTAGTATCTTCTCACCTTCTGTAATGTTATAAAAGTGAAAGTCAGGAGGAGTCTTGTGTTCTGCAGCCACATAGGTGACCGAGGCATTTTTATTCAGCCCTTCCTTGAATAATCTATAAGCAGTCATAACTTTGGCAAATGAGGCTGTCGGTCTTACTGTATCTATATTTTTACCAGCCAATATTTCTCCTGTAGTATAGTCTGCTACCAAATAAGTATCTACATCTGTATCAAATTCTGTACCTATGACTTCTTTCTTATCTTCAGGAGTTCTGACCATTAGATCTACAACACTTGGTTCTTCTTTGGGTGAAGTATAATCAGAGGTGGGGGTAGTGGTATCTGTAGTAGTTTCCTCTTTTTCTGAACGAAGATAGATTGGCTCACCAATCTCTATGGTTGTACCACTAAATTGGTTGATCCAAATAATATTACCCCAATCAAATCCTAATCCATTGAATACAGCTTCAGAAGCTATGTGTCTTTTTTTACCTTTTTCCATGACATATATTTTACTGCTTCCTTCTGTCCCAAATATTGTCCCATCTTTTAGTATTACAGTAGGTCCTGATTCATAATTTTTTAGATCAGAAGCCTGGCCACTTTCTATGGTAAGATGGGAGAAGTTTATCTTTGCAATTGTTTCATCGTATATTGGTTGGTACTGATTATCATTTAGATAATATATTGTGTTGTTTTCTGCTACCTTGAGCAACCTTCCCAATGGACCATCTCCAGTATTGGTATTGATAGCATTGCCTGTAGAATAATTTTCTAGGTCATCACTACTCACCTCCAAAATTTCATCTGGATGGTAACCGAGCTTCTGGACAACTTCGTAGTCAGCAAAAGGTCTTTTGGAATCAAAATCTAATAAGTAGTATTTACTACCATTTTTTACAACTGAGTAATTTGGTAGAGAAATCTTGTTAGCATCTTTATAGCGAGTTAGCTCAGATTTTGGGACAGTCAATATGAGGTCTGGATCGTAACGTGTAATAAGGGCTGTCATACTTGTAAATGGACGCTTCTTACCATCTTGAATCAAGTAGACAGTAGATTCACCGCTAGCTCGAATCAGCGAACCGTCCGGATACACTTGTTCAAACCACATCTGCCAAAGTTTCCAAAAATTTTCATTACCTTGCAGGTGTGGTGTGTAAGTGTAGAGAAATGCTGTGGCGTTATTAGCTGGAGTAACCTTTGTATTATCAATTGTATATGTATTACCAGCTGTCTTGATCCATGATTTTTGATTGACATTTTCATAATACCAGCGGATGATACCAGCAGCACTGTCGATTTGCTTACCAATTCCTTTGTGCTTGGCAATACTGGGATCATCGAGAGGTACGCCATCACTAGCTCCGTACCCTGTAGCCCAGTCTAGTTGCTTTTGGGTTGGGTCTTTTTCGGTCACGAGACTTTGTTCTTTTTGCAGTTTTACTAACAAATATTTGGGATTAATCTTATGTTCTTTGCTAGCTCGATAGATGATATCTGATATTTTTCTTCTTTTTTCGTGGACATCATTTGCTCGCATGGATTGCAGATAACCACCTTTTTCTTCCAGGAAAGCTTGAATATCAGAGCGATTCATCGATTGCCAGGCTTGCATCTCTTCATCACTGATTAGATAATTGGGATCGAAATTACTAAGATCAGCTGCTATGGAGAGAGTTGGGGAGAGAATCATTGATAGGATGGTAATTGTACTTATTATTTTTTTCATAAATATTGGAATCTTTGACAGATATTTTTTTAAGGATTAGAGTTCTCGGCGAAAGTCCAATAAGTGCCCACCCAGCTTTCGCCTGGAATCCTTTTTTGTATTATGATTATCTAGCAAGTATAACATATTTTGCTATATAATAAAAATATGAATTCAACTTGCTTTTTCTCTTATTTTTGGCTAAAATATAAGCGATATGGAAAAAGGAATACTTTACATAGTAGCCACACCGATTGGCAATCTTGGTGATATTACAATGCGGGCTCTAGAAATTTTGAAGTCTGTAGATATTATCTTGTGTGAAGACACTAGAGTCACTAAGAAATTACTTAGCCATTTCGAGATAAGCACACCAACCATGAGCTATCATCAGCATAGTGATGAGGGGAAAGTCGATAAGATTGAGGAATTATTGCTAGATGGAAAAAATTTGGCTTTGGTGACAGATGCTGGTACGCCAGGGATTAGTGATCCGGGGAATAGGCTTGTCCAACACGTCATCTCGACCGATCCCGGCAGTCAGTCGGGAGAGTGGAGAGATCTCGATAAATCACGAGATTCCTCGACTTCGCTGCGCTCCGCCCGGAATGACGTAAAAATTATTCCAATCCCTGGACCTTCGGCAGTGGTCGCAGCTTTGAGTGTCTCTGGTTTTCCTACTGACAAGTTTGTCTTCATGGGATTTCCCCCGCACAAGAAGGGGAGAGAGAAGTTTTTTCAAGAAATGGCAGGTGTGAAGTACACAGTTGCTTTTTATGAGTCGTGTCATCGGATCAAGAAATGTTTGAGGCAATTGGCAGAAGTTTTGGGTGAAGATAGGCAAGTTTGTATTTGTAGAGAATTAACGAAGAAGTTTGAAACGATTTACAGAGGAACTATTGGCGAAATTATGGAGATGGATATTAAAGAAAAGGGGGAGTTTGTGGTTCTGGTGTCCAGGTAAATTATATTGTGATAATTCATGGCGAGGTTTTGTTCCTTTATTTTTTAAGACCAATTGAATAACTTAATACTATGTCAAAAGAAGTACCGTCTCAAGTTTCAAAGTCTGATATCATTGACAGTTCAGAATTAGAAAACTTGAGGAGAGGTGTGTCTAAAGTGATGATAGAAGACTACAAAGCTGGTGTAATAAAAAGAATTGTAAATAAATATATTAAAAAAGAAGAAAGGATGATTTTTTTTATTAATAATAAATAAGGTCGTGGGTGTTTATTAGGAAAACAAGGTTTAAGAATAAAGGATGGAGTAGAAAATATAGAAATAAAGATTGATTCTAGGTTCTGGTTTTGGTGATAAAAAGTGATAAGAAGAAAAAAAATAAATAAAACAATTTTTAGAGAATTTGGAGTAAATATTAGTTTAAAGACCTCCCGCAGAGTGGTTAAAAATAGAGATTATGCCTGAAAATAGAGTAAAAAAAAATGCAAATAGAATACCAAGTAAAGAAGAAAGCACTGAACATCTAAGACAGCGCTGTATAGAACAGGTTGCAGCTGATTATAGTTCCGGTTATATTTTCGTTGTGGTAAAAAATAAAACTTCTTTTAAGTTCGTAGATACTGATCATAGTGATATAGAAGATTATGTTCAGCAAGTGGTAGCTAGACTGTTGGCTGATATTCACAAGAAGGACAATGAAGAAATTTTGGAGAAATTTTTGTCATCAAGAGGGTATAGAGGAAAGGTTTACTCCAATGTTTTTGTGGATTTTTTGCGAAGTAGTAGATGGGAGAATATTTTAAGAAATAAGACAAGAAGTTTAGACACAACTTTGGATATAGAAGCACCAACATTAATTTCCAGACAAGAGACAAGGGATCTGATCACTGATTTGGAAAAAATTACTGACAGAATAAGTGATAGGGAAGACGCTGAAAAATTGAAAGATATTTTTTTGTTCATTTTTATGGCAGGACATAGTGCCAGCGATTTAGCCAAAGCCTACGAAGTCACCCCCACCTCTATTTGTTCTATGATTAAGAGACTGTTTGCCAAGTACAGAGACTTGTTTGCAGATCATGGAGTCAATCTTCCTGTCAGTATGACAGACATAGTAAACTTATTGAAAGAATATGAACAAGAAAATAGTGATATTTCTTCTGAAGAAAATAACAGAAAAAAATTTGAGTACTATATTGAAGTTCTAAATCAATTAAAAGGCAGCGTAGCTGATAGTGGTTTTCAGTATATTTCAAAAGAAGAAAAAGATAATTTGTTGGCTGTTTTAGAATATTATACAGCCAATAGCAAAGAAGAGAAATATCAGGTAGAGAAGAAACTTACTGATTTGATGGGAGGAAGAGGGGTGAGAGACAAAAAAATAACCCAATTGCGTATCGTAATTAACGATCTTTTGGGATTTGATCTACCTTGGAAATTTTTTACAGGTTATCGTGATCAAATATTTTTTAGATGATAAGTAAATATGAAAAAAACATTCTACATAACAACCACACTGCCATATGTAAATGCAGATCCACATATTGGTTTTGCATTAGAAATTATCCAGGCTGATGCCATTGCCAGATATCACACCCTTCTCGGTGAAGAGGTTGTGTTCAATACAGGTACAGATGAGCATGGCCTCAAAATTTATCGTAAGGCAGAAGAGAGGGGGATCACACCACAAGCATATTGTGACGAGTATGCAGCTAAGTTTGATGCTCTCAAGGATGCCCTAAATTTGAGCTATACCAAGTTTGTCCGCACTACTGATAAGCATCATGTCGTGGCTGCTCAAGAATTTTGGAAACTGTGTGATGCTAGTGGGGATATTTACAAGAAAAATTATAAAATAAAATACTGTGTGGGCTGCGAACTTGAAAAAACTGATTCAGAACTGGTAGACGACAAATGTCCAATTCATCCAACATATGAATTGGAGCAAATTGACGAAGAAAATTATTTCTTTAGATTTTCTGCTTACCAAGATAAGCTCCTGGAGCTTTACAAAAGAGAGGATTTCATTATTCCAAAAAATCGATCCACAGAGATAGCCAATTTTGTCAAAAATGGTCTGCAGGATTTCAGTATTTCGAGACTGAAAGAAAAAATGCCTTGGGGTGTGTCAGTACCAGGGGATGATGAGCATGTGATGTACGTTTGGTTCGATGCTCTTGTGAATTATATATCCACTATTGGCTGGCCAGACAACAAACAAGAATTTGAGAAAAATTGGCCTGGAGTGCAGGTGGCAGGTAAAGATAATTTGCGTCAACAAAGTGCCATGTGGCAAGCTATGCTGCTTTCTGCTGGGCTTGATCCATCAAGGCAGATTTTCATCCACGGTTTCATCAGCTCTGAGGGGCAAAAAATGAGCAAAAGTATTGGAAATGTCGTGGCACCCTATGAAGTGGTAGAAAAGTATGGTACTGATGCTGTTAGGTTTTATTTACTGGGAGCTTTACCTAGTTATGATGACGGAGATTGGTCCAAGAAAAGATTTGAAGAATTTTATACAGCCCATCTTGCCAATGGAGTGGGGAATTTGACAAGTCGGATACTGACGATGTTGGAGAAGTATTGTAATGGTGTGGTGTCAGAGATGAACAAGACAGCAGACAACAGGCAACAGACAGCAGATTTTTGGGGGCAGTATACTGAAGCATTGACAAAGTATAATTTTGAAGAGTCGGTCAGTCTTGTTAATGGATTAGTTGGGCAATTGGATGGAGTTATTTCAGAACAAAAACCATGGGAAAAGGCAAAAGCTGGTGAAGATATTTCTGGACTACTATATCAGCTTGCCGAAGGGTTGCGTCACCTTGGCTTAGCTTTATTGCCAATAATTCCAGAAACAGCTGAGAAAATTTTGTATAGCTTGGGAATTGATGTAGATAATTTGGAAGATTTGGAAGTGGAGAAAGAGTGGGGGAGGCTGGAGCCGGGAACAAAGATTAAAAAAGGTGATATGTTGTTTCCGAGATTAGAGGCATAAAAGGATTCCCGGCGAAAGCCGGGTTAGTGCTCACCCGGCTTTCGCCGGGAATCCTTTTTCTCTCTTTCATATTTGATAAAAAATTTAATCTTTAATTAAAACAATATGAACAAAAAACGAGCCCTTCTTTTTGGAATAATGGCTTGGGTTTTCACTTTTGTCATTATCTCCATTTTGATCTTCACCCCTTGGGTAAAAGAAAGTGATTTGAGGGTACAGGTGATTTGGTGGATTTTGGAAATCCCTCTGGTATTATTGCTTGCCAAGTGGTATTTTAGGGAAGATCCACCAACCACCAAGAAAGGTTTTTTCTTGGGTCTTATTGGTCTTCTGACTGGTGTCGTATTGGACCTAATTATCACCATACCATTATTCATCTCCCAACAAAGCGACAAACCTTTTGCCGATTTTTATGGAGATTGGAAGATGTGGGTTGGATTTGGAATCTTTGTGCTGCTGACTACTTATGCTGGATATGAGTTTGATGCTACTTATACAAAGGCCCCAGAAAGTACTCAAGAAGTAAATAAATCTGAAAAAAGTTAATATGGATTTGGCAGAATTATTTAAAAAGTATCCATTTGCATCTTATGGAGTTTTGGCTATCTTGTTTGGACTTGTTGCCAAGTCTCCATTTTTCGTGTTTATTGGGTTATATTTGTTGGTACTGTTTGCTGATAAAAGAAAAAAACTTGGAAATAGTAGTAATATAAAAAATATTTTTAAAGATTTTAATTTTAATGTTCCAAATAAAAAGACTATGGAAACAATCAATCCGAAGAAATTTCGTAAAGGAGGATGGTGGGCTGGAGTGACAATCTTGATCTTAATTTTTGCCCTATTCGGAAGTAGCTTCTGGGTGGTAGTAGGAGCTGGTGAGACTGGCGTGCAGTCACTCTTCGGTAAGGTTCGTGATCAGGAGCTTCATTCTGGTTTTCATCTCAAAAATCCTTTTGTGAAGATCACCAAGATGAGTATCCGGACCCAAGATTATACAATGAGTATTACCCAAGGGGAGGGTAAGAAGTATGGTTCAGATGTCATCACAGCTCTTACCAAAGAAGGTTTGAGTGTGGATCTTGATATCACGGTTCTTTATCACCTGCTAGAGGACAAGGCCTCTGACGTTTATCGAGATGTTGGCCTTGGTTATGATGAAGTGGTTATTCGTCCTCAGATCAGAAGCGTGATCAGAGAGGTGATTGCTCAGTATGAAGCAAAAGACATCTACTCCGAAAAAAGACAGGAGGCAGCGGCTCAAATTTTTGAGATTCTGAAACAAAAACTTGACCCCCGTGGAATAGAGATAGAGGACGTGCTACTTCGCCATGTCGAGTTGCCGCCAAATTTGGCCAACAGTATTCAGGAAAAATTACAAGCAGAGCAGGATGCAGAGAGGTATGACTTTTTGCTCCAAAAAGAAAGTAAAGAAGCGGAGAGAAAAAGACTTGAAGCAGAAGGGCAACGCGATGCTCAGAAGATCATCAATGAAAGCTTAACTCCACGTTATCTAGAATATCTGTATATTCAAAGTCTTGAGAATCGTGAAGGGACCATCTATGTCCCAACCAGCCCAAGCAATGGTACTCCATTGTTCCGAGGGATCTAATCTTAATCAACTTATATGTCAAGTAGAAAGCCAGGTGGTCCACCATCAGGTGACCCAACAGAACCAAACCGTGCGTTAGCGACAGAATTCACTACTGATGAAATTCATGCAGCTGGTAAAAATGCTGGTTATGAGCCAAAGACTGCAACTCCGATTCCTGAAGAGCCACCATCTCTCCCTGGTGCAGAAAGAACCGGAATACCAACTTACTCCAGAGCAAATTGAAGATTTGAGAAATGCACCTCCACCACCGACACAGCCTAGTAGGGAGAGTTATAAGAAAATGGTGGCTGATGCTCGCAGTAGGGTAAAAGCTGTGCCAGAAAAGCCAGGTTCAAAAGTTGTGCAGCCCACAGAAGCATATCTTCCAGGGTCAGGATCCCCTGCCTACCATGATGCTGATGCTGGGGAATTAGGAAGACAAGTGAGAGAAGCTTTGGGTACGCTTAAAGATGCCCAAGAGGCTCCAACAGAGGAAATATCTGCAGTACAACCTGAAGAAAAAAAGAGCTGGTGGAATAGAGCTTGGAAAAAATTGTCTGGCAAGTAGGTTTTTGAAGCTAAAATATTGACAAAAATATCCCAAAATGCTATACTTTTGGCGCAATTATTATCAATTGTTTACCTTGCTTTATTCTTAAGTTTCGCAAGATAAATTAAAGGTCGGTTAAGTTATACAGCTAATGCTATGTGAGCATCAATGTTGTAAAAAGTAGAAAAATTATGAATTATCAATCAGATCGCCAGATGTTTGATGTAGACGTAGATTGTGGAGAATGTGGTACTAAGATCACCCAACTTCCTTTCCAACCATCTGGAGACCGACCTGTATTTTGTTCAAACTGTCTTCGCGCTCGTAGAAGTGAGAGAAGAGAAAGACGTATGTTTGACGTAGATGTAGATTGTGCTGAATGTGGTATCAAGATCACTCAGCTTCCTTTCGAACCATCAGGTGACCGTCCAATTTATTGTTTTGATTGCAATAAGAATCGCAGATAAATTTATCTGAAATTTCAAAACCCCGACTAGTTCGGGGTTTTTTGTGTGTAAAATTAGGAAATAGAACGCGGATTTAACGGATTGGACGGATCAAAACAGATCCATTCAAATCTATTTAATCCGTGTCATCTGTGTTCTATTTCCTAAAATAATTTATTCTCCAGTTATTAGGCAAGTTACTGCCCCTTCTATTTTATAGTCAGAGCTTATAGCCTTCTTTAGACCAGCAATAGAAAGAGCACTATTTGGTGAAATGGTAATATTTGTATTTCTTTTTACTATATCTATGGCTGCCGTAATTTGATCATTATTTACAATCCATCCCGAGCCACTAGTGGATTTGATAGCCTCTATTACCTCTGCTTTTCTGTGAGAAACATTATCCACTATTGCTCCAGCCAACGAACTCTCTTCCTTAGATATCTGGTCAAACTCTTCAGCTATAGGATGACAAGTGGTAGTCTGGACAATATGGATTTGAATAGGATTTTCCAACTTGAGAAATTGCTCTCCCAAGGCCTGAGCTGTAGTACCACTAGAAGTAGGGATGAATACAGCTCGTAGATCTGGTATTTTTTCCAGATCTTTTGCCAGCTCCATATAGCCTTCCAGAGCTAGAGGGTCAGTGGACTGGCGAAGATGTTTTGCTTCAGCATTTTTATCCATTTGAAAGGCTATCTGTTTTGGCCTCTCGACTTGTTCAATTGATATATCTTTATCTTTTATTTCTCTATTTAATTTACTTAATTTTTTATTACTAATTTTTTTACCAACCAAAACTCGCAATCTGATTTTATTTTCAGGATTATTTTTATTATGTTTATTGGTTGCTAGAATAGCAGCAAGCGCTGCATTTCCAGAAGAAGAAATCACAAAATCGCGAAAACCATCACGCTTGAAATATGTCTTGATCATGTAGGGAATGGACCTACCCTTGTGAGAACCATACTTGTGCAAGTCCTCGCGTTTCAGATATAGATTGTCTATCCCGAGAGCTTGAGCTAGATCGGGATAGGATTGTTGGGGGGTTTTCATGTTTATAGTTCATAGTGAATAGTTCATAGCCAATAGGAATTCAATACTATTGACTATGAACTATTGGCTTTTAGAATTTGTAATTTTTACAAAATTTTGTTATTCTTAGAAAAGTTATTTGTAAGCTTAACACTATGAAACTAACTTGTCCAGAATGTAAAAATGATGTAGATCTTACTCCATATCCTGATTTGAAAAAAGATCAAGTCATCGAATGTGGGATGTGTGGGATTACTCTTCTTGTTACCGAAATATCTGACAGCGGAGATGTTCTAACTGAAATTGTAGATGAGGGGAAATAGACAGCTAGTAAGCAATAAGCAGAATAAGCTGTAGGCATTAAGTAAATTTTTTTTGGCTTTGTATCCATCTTGTTAATAATTTGCCTACTTCTTCAGTACTCGAAAGAGTACTTTTGTATTGTTCTCGTGTAATATAATTTAGGTCTCGCATGAGCAAAATATGATATTTTAATTCTTCTAAGGATGCATCTGCTTGATTATAAAAACGAATACTATCCTTTATACTTTGTCTCCTAAAACCTTCCACAATATTTGCCGGTATTGAAGCGGCAGCTCTACGTGCCTGACTAGTTAGACCAAACAGTTCATGTTTAGGATTTTGTTCAGTCAGTTTGTATATTAGTAAAACATTTCTATGAGCCTTTTGCCACACAAGTAAATCTTTAAAAGTTTGAATTCCTCCCATATAAAATTGCTTACAGCTTATTCTGCTTATTGCTTACTAGCTGGACGAACTGTTTTATCATTCCTCTGAATCCATGACTTCCCAAGAAGGCGACAACATCGCCTTTTTCTGTTTTTTTTTGTAAAAATTCTACCAATTCTTCATCATCTGGAATGAACTTTACATCTTTGTGAGTCTTTTTGATCACTTCAGCTAATTCCTGCCCATTGAGAGGGGTGGGAGTGTCTGGAGCACGTTTTATTCTTGAGAGTCTTGGTATTACCACTGTATCAGCATTGACAAATTTGTCGTCATATCCTGGGATAGCCTCTGGTAAGCGATTGCCAGAGTTTGGCTCATATATTGCAATGATTTTATTTTTATAAACTTCACGCAGAGTTCGCAAAACCCCTTCGGCTTTTTTGGGAGAGTGGGCGATGTCGTCAAACACTGTAATCTCACCATCCGATCTTTTTTCTAGACGACGTTTGATATTTTTGAAAGTTTTTATTGATTTGATAATATCCTCTGGCTTCATACCAATCTGGTGACACATAGCAAAGCATCCGACCATCTTGTCAACTAAGTAATCTCCAAGTGAATCTGTACTTGCTGACCAAGATTGATCTCCATGGACAATGTCAAAGGTCATGCCATCAGTAGAGGCTTGATAGTTAGTAAAGTAGTAGTCATTATCTTCGCTGTGTCCATAAGTGATTACTTTACACTTTGCCAAATTTTTCATTTCAGGATGCTGAGTTGTCACTTTGGCAGATAAGACTAGCAGACCATCCTCTGAGACTTCTTGAACTAATTTTTCAAAAGCCTCTTTGTAAGATTCTGGAGTAGGGTAGACATCAGCATGGTCCCAGACCACTGCTGTCAGGAGAAGGTGAGTAGGGGAGTAGTGGGCAAATTTAGGCCTGTTATCCCAGCGAGCTGTCTTGTATTCGTCACCCTCGACAATACTCCAATCACTTTCAGAAAGTACTGCAGCAGGAATATCATTTAAGCCAACCCCACCAAACATATAATTTGGATCCCAACCATTTTCCAACATGATCCAGGAGAGGAGGGAAGCACTAGTCGATTTGCCGTATGTTCCAGCGCAAACTATGGAATTCTTTTGGATCAAATGTTCAGCTAGAGCTTCTGGATATGATTTATAAGGAATATTATTTTCTTGTATATAGAGCCATTCTGGATTTTTTGATCCAGCGACATTGCCAACAATGACTAAATCCGGGTTTCCATCTTTGGTCATTAACTCTGGGTGCCAGCCTGGGTAGTAGGAAACACCTGTTTCCTTGAGGTAAGTAGAAACTGGAGGATAAAATCCTTTGTCTGATCCTGTTACTTTATAACCTTTTTTGTGAAATGCCAAAGCAAGGGCTGACATGGCGACGCCGCAGATGCCGATGAAGTGGATAGACTTTTTTTTATTGAGCATAGAGCACTGGCAGTGGAAGAATCATTTTTTTATTATGTAAAAAATTTTGGTATCAATGATTATCAATAATAACAGATAGACCAACTGCTTGAAGCTAAATTCTATAAATATCAATCCATAAATTTTTGCAATAATCAAAACAGCGATAAGAACAAAAATTATTTGCAGTATGATTTTATTTATTTTTTTCATATTGGTTTCATAATTTTGGTTTTCTATCCTGCATATAAATAGGTCAGGATTAAATTTCCATATAACGTTCAAGTATATGAGAAGTTTTGGAAACTGCTTAGAAATCAAATGATTTCCAAAATTTGGGAGAGTGCGCAGCAACGAGCCTCATATACTTTGTTAGGTTATGTAACTGAATACTCCAATACGATTATGGGTATTTTTACACCTTTTCTTTCTACAAATTTATCCATTATTTTTTCGAAGCCATATTTTTCATAAAAGCTTTGGGCATTGAGAGTAGATTCAACCTTAACTTTCTTCACCTCTTTGCTTGCAATTCTTAAGGCTTGGTCAAATAATTCCTTCCCAA
This sequence comes from uncultured Gammaproteobacteria bacterium, assembly GCA_964344965.1. GTDB lineage: Bacteria > Patescibacteriota > Patescibacteriia > Magasanikbacterales > UBA922 > UM-FILTER-37-12. The sequence goes on from CAYFPJ010000006.1 coordinate 30,527, forward strand.
TTCCTCTTTCTTGAAATTCTGGATCTACAAAAATTCGGACTATTTCTCCCTTCTTGGCCTGACCAAACCCCATGATATTATCATTCTCTTCAAAAACAAATATTTCTTCTTTTTTCATCCCTTCTTCATAAGTATCTGATGAGAGATCATCAACCCAAACCTTCATTTGTTCATCTGTATAAAAATTTTTGGAGCCAACTAACAAAGCTTTTCTATGAATTGCCCAAAGCTTTGATGAATCCTTGGCTGATGCAATTCTAATACCCATAATTGTATGTATTCAGTTATTTAACCTAACAATGCCTAGTAGAGCATTGATCTGTCGTCATATTTTAGATCATTTAAAAATATTTTTTAACTCTCCTAGATCTTCACTCCACCTCTCACCATCAAACCACTCCAATCCCTTAAACTGAAGCTTGTAAATATCGCCAGGACGCTGAAATGAGCCGAGGTAGATATATTTCTTTTTTTCCTCTTGCGCCCATTGGATTGCCATGGTCATCATCCCTAAGCCTAAATTTGGGATATGGAATTTAGAATTTAGAATGTAGAATGGATAAGAGTAGTGGAGGATGTTGTTTGTTTCAACACAAATTGCATGGCCAACTGTTTGCTGTTTTTTGTTAGTTGTTAGTTGATAATTTAGCACCCGATTAAAATCATCTCTATCACCAGTCAAAAGTTCCTTGATTTTATTAGCACTAAAAGTTCCCTCACCAAACTTAGTATCATAAAAATCTTTTCCCATTTTTCCTATTTTCCAGGTATAGCTAGTGCAAGGAAGAGGGTAGATTTTCATTTTGATATCTTCAGTCTTTCTCAAGATTCGTCGATTTTCACTAGATAGTTCAAATTTATTTAAATCAATTCGCAAACTTCTAGTCTGTTGCATAAAACCATTTTCTGGACGTCCAAAAACAAAACCACGATCATACATCGCGTTTATATTTTTATCAGAAAAATCAGTTATTATTTTTTCTTGCCAAGATAGATAAGACATAATTCTCTAACAAGGTGGTCTGTCATAATCAGTTCCGCCACATGTATTCTGAAACCACCATTTGCATTTTATATGCTCTAGAAAAATTTTGTTTGCACATGGTTCTTTTGAGTCGTAATTTTTTTGTATTCGTGGCAATGTGTGTGAAAGAACAAGTATACCTACGAATATAGTTGCAATTAATGTGTACAGAAAAATATTCAAATTTTTCATATTTTTTTAGAATAAAGCCACCCAAATCCCCAACAACACCACCGCCGCATGCATAATCCAAAATCTCATCACAGTTTTTTCCTCACTCCAACCACGCAACTCAAAGTGATGATGAATGGGAGCCATTTTGAAAATACGTCTACCAAGGATATGACGACCAAAAACTTGAATAATAACCGAAGCAATCTCTACATAAAAAATAAAAGCTAAGAATGGCAATAGCAACATCTTATTGATCACTATGGCATTAATTGCTAAAAGCGCACCTAACCCTAGCGATCCCACATCACCCATCTGAAAGCGAGCCGGCTTGATATTGAAATAAGTGTAAGTAATAAGAGCTCCGACAGTAGTAGCGTTCAAAATAGTAATCTCAGAATATCCACCAAGCCAACTGAGAAGAGTAAGAGCAGAAAAAGTAATAATGAGTGAACCGCCCGCAAGACCATCCATCCCGTCTGCAAAATTAACAGCATTCGCTGTCAACATCACGAAGAAGATGATGAGAGGGATAATCCAGAAGCCAATATTGACAAACCCATCAAACGGAATATAAATCTCTCGCCAGTGCTCCCCAAGCTTAAAATAAATCCACCAAGCGGTAAGAGCTCCTGCAATGAATTGTAGAATCAATTTCTCATGGACATGGACCCCTTTACCAGGATGACTACCAAGCCAAAGAGATGATCTCTTGAAAATAGCCCAAGGCAAAGTCAAGGTCAGCCAGACGCGTTGTTTCCAATCTTTGTGTACTTTTATCAATCTCAGAATTTGTTTAATTTTTCTATTCCTCCTCTTGTGTCCATAGATATGAAGAATATCATCTATTCCTCCTAGAAGGGCAGCTAGGAGCATCACAGCAATCGGCATCCAAGTGAAGCTTCTCTCCCAGTTGAAGAGCATCGTGACCACAGCCACGACAATGATAACCAGGAGGCCACCCATGATTGGTACTCCGGCCTTACTTTCTCGTTTACCAATGGATAAGCTAGCGTCAAATTCTGCTCGTCTGGTAATTTTGTATTTATATAATATTTTGGTCAAAAGTGGGGCCAAAAAGAAAGCCAAGACAGAAGAAAGAAGACCAAATCCAATGGCTGTTTTCAACAATTCTAGCTGTTCTGGAGAGATAGACATAACGGGAATATAATAGCAGAAAATGATCATAAAATCAACAAAGTAGTAGATAAGTCTCTTTTCTTGATTTTTGACTGTAGATAAGCTATCTTATCTATGAACTCATATTAACTTTTCTATCCAACACCTCGAATATCCTTATTTTTTAGCCATCAAAACTCGCTTCCACTCACACAATTGCTGGCTAAAAAATAAGGATATTTCTCGGTCTATTTTAGATAAAAAATAAGTTTGACTTAATACAGTTCTTTATTATAAAGACTAAAAAAATTATGTCTGATACTAGAGAAATCAAAGACAAAATTGATGTAGTGGATTTGATAAATGAATACGTTCAACTGAAGCCAGCTGGAATCAATCACAAAGGTCTTTGTCCGTTTCATCAAGAAAAATCTCCTTCATTTATGGTCAATCGTGAGCGACAGAGCTGGCATTGTTTTGGTTGCAGCAAGGGTGGAGACATTTTTACTTTTATCGAAGAGATAGAAGGGATGGAGTTCAAAGAAGCATTGAAATATTTGGCAGACAGAGCTGGGGTTCAGTTGACACGTAATTTTTCTACTGATACCAGTGGTAGTGAGAAAAGTAAGATCAAGGAAATTAATAGCGAGGCTGCTAGATTTTTTCACAATTTTCTTCTAAAAATGCCAGCATCAAAGCCAGCACTTGATTATCTAAAAAATAGAGGGCTTGGTTTGGAAACAATTGAAAATTGGCAAATAGGATTTGTCCCGGAGCAGTGGGATCTCTTGACAAAATACTTACTTAAAAAAGGATTTTCAATTGATCACCTAATTGCTTCTGGACTCACCATCAAACGTGATGGGACTGATGTCAAAAGCGGAAGAGGATTTTATGATCGTTTTCGAGGTAGAATCATGTTCCCAATTTGGGATGTGCATGGCAATGTTATTGGATTCACCGGAAGGATACTCGTCGAAACCGAACGTAGTGGGGGAAAGTACGTCAATACTCCTCAAACCATTGTCTATGACAAATCAAGAGTAGTCTACGGATTGAATAAATCCAAAAAAGAAATTCGCAATCAAGATCTAATCGTGATGGTCGAAGGACAGACAGATGTGATCACTTCTCACCAGGCTGGGATGAAAAATGTTGTTGCCAGTAGTGGTACAGCTCTTACAGAGCACCAGATCAAACTTTTGAAACGCTACAGCAATAATATCAATATGGCCTTCGATGCTGATGAGGCTGGAGTGAAAGCAGCCAAACGTGGTATTGATCTGGCTCTTCAAGCTGGTATGAACGTGCGAGTGATTCAGATTCCCGAAGGAGCTGGTAAAGACCCAGATGAGGTTTTGAAGAATAATAAGCAAGTTTGGTTTGATGCTGTCAAAAATGCCAAAGCAGTGATGGACTGGTATTTCAATCGAGCTTTTGCCAACAAAGATTTGGGAGACCCGAGGCAAAAACAAGAAATATCTTCTACTCTATTGTCCGAAATAAAAAATATTCCTTATGCGGTGGAGAGAGATCATTGGCTCCAACTTTTGGCTCAGAAATTATCAGTAGACGTCGCTGTCCTGCGTGAGGATTTGAAGAATGCAGAGATAAGAAAAGAAGACTTAAGATATAAGAAGGAAGACATAAGAGTAGTTGACCAAAACATTAATAATAAAAAAACAAGATTAGAGCTACTTCTCGAACGTTTGGTGATTCTACTACTTCGCTATCCTCAGTCAAAAATTGAAAATTCTAAATTGAAAAGTGAAACTTTAACAAGTTTATCCACATCCAAGTTGGTAGATCTTTACAAATCTATTAAAAAAGGCTACAATAAGGGAAATATAGATGTCGATGCTTTGCGTCAAGAATTCAATATTGATGGAAAAGAAAACATAGTTGATATCCTGCTCATGAAGGGTGAGTTGGATTTTTCTGCTATCTCAGACCAGGAGGTCAAAAAAGAAATTGAAAAGATTGATAAAATGACGGCAGATGAGATAAATAAAAGTATTCGTAAGGATCTGGAAGTTCAGATCAATCAAGCAGAGAATAGTGGAGACACCGATGCTCTCCAATCACTTTTAGAAAAATTCAAATCTATTTCATAACTAATTTTCCTTCATGCCTAGGAAAAAGAAAATCACAACCAAAAAAGGTGTGAGAAAAAAATCTCCACCAAAAAAGAAAAAAGCAGTGAAAAAATCTGTTTCTCCTAAAAAAAAGGCAGCTCCAAAAAAGAAGCGAAAAGTCTCACCAAAAAAGACTCGCTCAAAAAAAGTAGGAGCAAAAAAAGTAACTCCGAAAAAGAAGGTCGTAAAAAAGAAAAAGGTGGTAAATAAAAAAATCACCAAAAAGAAGAAGGCGACCAAAAAGAAAAAACCTGCTAGAAAATCTCTACTAGCAAAAAAAACTAAGAAGAAAAAAGCCAAGGTCTCAAGCCTTGTGTTTCGTGGTTCAAAAAAGAACAAAGTGAAGCTAAAAAAACCAGACGAAAAAGTGGAAGAGCCATCTTCTGTAGCCATGTGGTCGCTAATTGAAAAAGGGAGAGGGAGGGGATTTATCACTCACATCGAGATAAACTCTATCTTCCCTAGAGTGGAGCACTACATTACGATTTACGAAGCTTTTTTGGATGTGCTTGATAAGCATAGTGTCTCTCTTGTGGAGAATACAGGTGGAAGTTTACTTGGTAACCGATCAAAACAAAGTGACCTTTTGAGTCAGTTACAAGGTCATCAACCGGACCAAAAAGCAGGAGTGTTTGATTTAGCGAAGATATCTGAAGACTCTATCCAGATGTACCTACGAGAGATTGGAAAAATTCCACTTCTCACAGCTGATCAAGAAGTCTCTTTGGCAAAGCTGAAAGAGAGGGGGGGCAATGCTGCAGAAAGAAAGATGATCGAAGCTAATTTACGTCTAGTTGTATCGATTGCTAAGAAATTTGTAGGCAAGACACTTTCCCTACTTGACCTGATTCAAGAAGGAAACATCGGACTATTTCGAGCAGTAAAGAAATTTGACTATCGTCGTGGATACAAATTTTCTACCTACGCCACATGGTGGATCCGCCAAGCAATTACTCGTGCTCTTGCAGACCAATCTAGAACCATTCGTATTCCAGTCCACATGGTGGAGACGATCAATCGTCTCAAACAACACCAGCGTCGATTACTGCAAGACTTGGGCCGTGATGCCACTCCAGAAGAATTGGCTGCCGAGATGCAGCAAGATATCGAAAAGGTCAAACATATTATCAAGATTTCTCAAGACACAGTGTCTCTAGAAACTTCAGTAGGGGATGATGACGATGATGATTCTTCACTCGCTGATTTTATTAAGGATGTCAAAAATGTCAGCCCATCACACTCAGCCGGAGTACAACTTTTGAAAGACTATATTCAAGAGGCCATCAAAGATCTATCTCCGCGTGAACAGAAGATTTTGGAGATGAGGTTTGGACTCAGTGATGGAGTGACTCATACGCTTGAAGAAGTTGGTCGGGAGTTCGATGTCACTCGTGAGCGTATTCGTCAGATTGAGGCCAAGTCTCTAGAAAAAATTCAAGGATTCGATATAATTAGTAAGTTGAGAGACTACTAGTATCATGTAACATGAATCATATAACATAAAACAAAAAAACCACTTCATAATTATCGAAGTGGTTTTTTATATTTTAAAAAATAAAATTAAATTTTACCCAGATCAAGTTCTCTGTCGATTTTTATTTCATCCACAAACTCAGGAGCATGGGAAACTAATATCATAGTACCTTCATACTCATTGATAGCCTTTGCTATTACTGGCAGATGGCGGAAGTTGATATGGTTGGTGGGTTCGTCTAGGATGAGTAGTCCAGGCTCCTGGAGCACAAATCTAGCATAGACTAGTAGTCCTTTTTGCCCTTCAGAGAGTGAACCTACTTTGCTTTGCAAATCTTTTGATTTCAAGAGAAATCTAGCTGCTGTCTTATAGATCATCTCATTGTCTGGTACGCCCATCATACTCTCCAGTGACTTGTAAGCAGTCTGACCAAAGTCTAGGCCAGAGAAGTCTTGCTTGTAATAAGCCACTCGCACGTCTTTACCAATTGTAATTCCTTCTGTTTCTTCTTCGGCAATACGTTTCAGAAGAGTACTCTTACCAATTCCGTTTGGTCCTTTGATGAATAATCTATTACCTCTGCGCAGTCTGATATCTACTTCTTTTTCTACAACGTTATGATCTTTGAGAATAGATATCTTTGACAATCCGAGAATTTCGTCTTTGTATTCTTGGGCTGGAATCTTGAATGGGGCTATGGTCTTGTCTTCACGCATCACTTCGACCATATTTTCTTCGTCTTCTGCGACTTCTTCACGCATTTTGGAGGCAAGTTTTCTCATCTTTCCACCTTTGTGAGAGAAGAAATTTATTTTATCTTTGCGATCTTGGATATTCTTTTTTAGTTGGGCATTCTTTCTTTCTTCACGCTTAATCTGAGCATTGATATCTTCTAGTACATCTAGATAGTTTCCCTGATATTGCTTGATATCATGGGTATGTTCATTCAAGTGCAAGACACCATCAGTAAATGAATTTAAAAAATATGTATCATGAGAAATGACAATGACAGTCTTCTCATACATGATCAAAAATGTAGTAAGGTGACCAATACCATCATCATCCAAATTGTTGGTAGGCTCATCAAGAAGAAGGATGTCTGGCTTTTGTATCAGTGCATAGGCCAGAAGAAGGCGAGCTTGCTGGCCTCCAGAAGTGTCCTTGATTAATCTGTCGAGTAGAATTTCATAATTAACAATTTCCAGAGCCTCTTTGATTAGTCTATCCAAGTTGTGCTTTTTTTCATCAAAAGCTGTGGCAAAGTATTCACGGACAGTCATTTCTTTGTATTCATCGGCCATCACTTGTCTGGCAATGGCAATACTGGCATTTTCTGAAACAATAGCCCTACCTTCTACTGGCTCAAGTTCGCCAGTGATAAGCTTAAACATGGTAGATTTGCCAGCTCCATTTGGGCCCATGATAGTGACTTTAGAATCTTTGCGTAGTGAAAAATTAGCCTCTTTCAATACTGGCTTGTACTCATCGTAATAAAATGTCAGGTTGTCAAAACGAAGGATGACGTTTTCTTTGGTCATAATGAAGTTAAAATCAGAGGTATGAACCACAAGGTGAGTGCTTGATTCTTTTTTTAGAAACAAGTCTCCGAAATTACATCAATACCTCGTCCCGTACCGAGGTACGAGGTCGGGATTAAAAACGGCTGTGAGTATAGCCGTTTTTAGATAGTTTGTCAATCAAACTAAGTATTGTTATATTTTTTTGCTTCCTCTATTGCGACATCAGCATCATCCACGGTAGGTACTGGACCTCCATCTGCTCCTTGATTGTCGGCAATAGACCTTTCTAAAGCCTCATTATCTCCAGCTACTTCAGCATTCTCTGCTTTAGAGGCTTCGATAGCAGCAGCTTCTTCTGGACTCATTGATTCATTTCCCATATATTTTTTATGTTATTAATTAATAAAACTAATTTTTTAGTAAACTTCCAGCATGTTCCCAATTCACTACATTCCAATATTCATCTACATACTTAGCACGAGCATTTTGGAAGTCTAGATAGTAAGCATGTTCCCAGACATCGAGAGTAAGGAGGGGAGTCTTGCCTTCTGTCAGGGGAGTGCCAGCATTTGGCATTGGTAAGATTTCTAGTTTTCCTTCACTATCCTGAACTAGGAAGACCCAGCCAGATCCAAACAGAGATGTAGAAGACTTGGTGAATTCTTCACGAAAACTGTCTACTGAGCCAAAGTCTCTCTCTAATAGCTCTCGCAAGTTTCCACTAGGGTCACTTCCACCATCTGGTGAAAGACTATTCCAAAAAAAACTATGATTGAAATGTTGAGCAGAATTATTGAAGAGCCCAGCGTTTCCAGTCTGGTGAGCAGTAGAAATGACTTCTTCGAGAGTTTTGTCTGCAAGCTCTGTTCCCTCAATAGCAGTATTAAGCTTCTTCACATAGCCAGCATGATGCTTGCCATGATGAAAGTCAAAGGTGTTGGCCGAACAAAAGTTTGGGAGTGAGTTGTTTGGGAATGGAAGATCGGGGAGGGTGAACATATGGTTTCAAATATTAAGGTGTGCTTGAATAGACAGCTAGACACAAGATAAAAATGTCGACTACCTAACTTAGTCAATAGAATTATTTGGTGTTTCTAAATCATTAATAATAGCTTTTATATTAGCGATTGCTTCTGTAAATGTAGAATACTGGAATTGTCTGAAATCAATTTTAAAATCATTATTACTGTCTTCCCCCATTTTACGAATTGTATTTAATAGGTCCGACCCTCCACGATTATGCGGAGCTCTTATTATTTGAATGTCGGAAGTATCTGGATTTTTTTCAATAAATACCTCCAGCTCACTTAACAATACTTTGAGAGGCCTTATTATCCTCTCTTCGTTATTTTCTCTTCTTCTCTGTTCATTTTCTACATTCTCTGCGACTTGTGCTCTATCTGCTGCTGTTTCCATATTTTTTTATTTAAAAATTAAGTTTTTTATATGATTTTAAATTTTACCAACCAAGTCTACACCTGGAGTAAGAGTATCATTCCCAGGTTTCCATTTGGCTGGACATACTTCTCCACCATGTTCACGAACATACTGGGCAGCTTGAAGTTTTCGGAGAAGCTCTTCAGCACTACGACCTATACTATTGTCATGAATTTCCAGAGCTTTGATCACTCCATCTGGATCTATGATAAAGCTGCCGCGAAGAGACAATCCTTCGTCTGGAATATAAGTGCCAAGAGCTTTACACACTTTGCCAGTGGGATCAGCGCCCATTGGGAAGTTCACTTTGCCAATAGCAGGACTATTGTCATGCCAAGCTTTGTGAGAGAATGCTGTGTCAGTGCTCATACTGATCACCTCAGCATCCATTTCTTGGAATTTTGGATAAAGTTCGGCCATTTCTTCTAGCTCTGTTGGACAAACAAATGTGAAGTCTGCTGGATAGAAGAAGAGGATTAGCCACTTCCCCTTATAATCAGAGAACTTTGTCTTTGCCAGTTTATTTTGATGATAGATCTCTATTTCAAAATCTGCAATGTTTTCTCCAACTAGCGGGAGGCTATTGTTTGGACTTGTGTTTTCCATAGTATTTTTTGTTATTAATAAACGTCATCTCGACCGAAAGTCTGATGAAATACAGACTGGAGTGGAGAGATCTAGTTGTTTTAAATAAAAACCATGAGATCTCTCCACTTCGTCCCTCCTTCGTCAGGACTGCGGTCGAGATGACATTTGCTTAATTATTATCCACACTTGTGTTAAGTAAACTTTGTTCCTATACTTAATTCATACGTGAATAATTTATTAAATCATACCATTTTTGTATGAATAAACAAATGGGGATAATTGTGGGAGTTTTTGTGGCGATAGCACTTCTTCTGGTGGCAATTTTTTTCTTTTTTTCAACCAGAACACAAGATAATGATAGTTTACCAGAAGATCTAAGTCAAGAGTTCATTCATGACAAACTAGCTCCCAATGATCCTACTATAGAAGAGATTGAAAAGGAGTTGGAAAAATTAAAAGAATTAACTCCAGAAGAGCTCGGAACAACCTCTGGAGTTTTTGAAGAAGAAATAATTTTATTAGAACAGCCTCAAGATATTATGATTACTGATGGTACTAAACACAGTGTACCATTAGAAGAAATTTTGGCAGGGGGTCCAGTCAAAGATGGTATACCTCCGATTGACAATCCCAAATTTATTTCTGTAGAAGATGCTGAAAATTTTTTGAATGATGATGAGCCTGGGATAGCAATTTCATTTGATGGAGTAGATAGATTTTATCCTTTTCAGATTCTAGTCTGGCATGAAATAGTCAATGATACTTTACCGGATGGTCGACGAATTTTGGTGACATATTGTCCACTCTGTTTTTCAGGAATTGTCTTTGACCCAGTTGTACAGAATGAGAGAGTAGAGTTTGGCACTTCTGGCAAACTGTGGAACTCCAATCTGGTGATGTATGATCGTAAGACTGATTCGTATTGGTCTCAAGTACTTGGAGAGGCGATAGTGGGTGAAGAAACTGGCGTGAAATTGGAAGTACTTTCTTCTGACCAGGTCAAATTTGGCAATTGGAAAAAACAATTTCCCAGCGGAGAAGTACTCTCTAAAAAAACTGGCAAGCTTAGAGCCTATGGCGTAGATCCATATGGGGATTATTACATCTCTCCGGGAGTTTATTTTCCACTTACCAACAAAGATAATCGTCTTGGTGAAAAAGATTTGATCCTTGGTCTTGTCGAGGGAGGAGAATCCCTGGCTGTTCATGTGGAGGCTGTAAAAAAAGCAGGTTCTATGGAGACCACTTTTGCTGACAAAAAAATCTTAGCAAAATTTGATCCCAATCTAGAAGTTGTAAAGATATATGAAAAATTGGATGATAAGTTAATTGAAGTAAACCCTTTCACAAGTTTTTGGTTTGCTTGGGTGGCAGTTCATCCTGATACTGAGTTGATGCGATGATTGTGGACAAGCCTTTCTTGCAAATTCATACGATTCTGCTATACTCAAATAAATAACCCGTCTTCTTGAGGCGGCGTTGTTTATTACATGGACAAAAAATTAGATAAATAAGTATAATATGTCAGACACACAATATCTAAGTAAAGAAAAACATAAAGAGCTAGAGCAAGAGCTGGTTTCCATTAAACATGAAAAAATACCAGAAATTGCCAAGCGTATTGATGAAGCCAAGCAGATGGGAGATCTTTCTGAAAATGCTGAATATCATGATGCTAGAGATCAAATGGCTTGGGCTCAAAGTAGAGTAAAAGAGATAGAACACATCTTGCAACATGCTCAAATCATCTCTGATGATGACCTCAAGGCAGGAATAGTCGGTATCGGCTCCACTATAGTTGTAGAGGTAAAGGGGAGAGAAAAAGAATTCACCATTGTGGGAGCTCAAGAGGCAGACCCACTATCAGGCAAAATCTCCAACGAATCTCCACTGGGTGAGGCTTTTTTGGGGAAAAAGAAGGGTGATGAAGTGGATGTTGAGGTGCCGGCTGGTGTTCAGAAATACACTCTGTTGACAATAAAATAGAGCCTCTCTCTCAATATCTTTGAATGTCTATTAAGTTAGATATCCACTTGACAAAAATATGTCAATATGATTTGATATCAAATTAAATTTTGATATCAAATTTTTTTATGTCTAAAATAAATTTTGCCTCTATAAAGATAAATTTTTTGGTAGTTGGTTTGGCTATTGTAGCCGTCTGCATGCCATCTGCCGCCCAGGCAGCTGATATTGTGGTTGGTGGTGATTGTACTCTGGTGGATGCCGTTTATGCGGCCAACCAGGATCAGGCAGTGGGTGAATGTAGTGCTGGAGAAGTTGGAGAGGACACTATTCAATAAAAGTAAATTTGGTTTAAGTAAGACTTCATCGGGCCATCCCCGCAGCAAGCTGCGGGGTATTGGCAGAAAATCTTATTTCAACCAATGTTAGTTTTCACTTTTTCGATGCAAGCATCGAGGAATAAAACCGCTTAAAGATTTAACTGAAGATGTGGTTTTAACTGAAGTGGCTAATTTTCTTTATGGCAATGGTGTGCCGATGATTGTTTCTCCGCTGGTGATTGATGGACATGGATTTGCTGTAGAGCGGGCTCAAGAAGCTGAACCTTTTGGTATTTTTTCTGTTCATGATACTGAAGCGGTTTTCAAAAATTTAGCAATTAAGAAAGGTGACTATGATCCTAGTTTGGGTAATAAAGTTGGAAATGCATTGTTTATTGAGAATAGTTTAGTCATAGTGAAAAATGTGGATTTCATGAATAATTACTCATACTATGGCGGAGCAATATTTGTAGATGATTCTCGGGTATCAATTCAGGATAGCTCCTTTGTCAAAAATAGTGCTACCACAGATGGTGGAGCCATTGCTCTACTCTTTAATTCTAGAATCACTGTTAGTAATACAGATTTTGTAGATAATAGTTCAGTTAGTAATGGTGGGGCTATATATAGTTTGACAGACAGCACTTCACTCCTGGTGGTTGATAGTACTTTTTCCGGTAATAAGAGTATTGATGGTAGTGGTGGAGCGATTGATAGTGGATTTAATAACCATACCAAAATTATTAATAGTCACTTCACTAACAATAGTGCCAATAACGTCGGTGGAGCTATCTTAAGCAACTCTGAAAAAATGATTGTAAAAAATAGTAGCTTTGTTGCTAATAGCGCAGAAAATAGTGGTGGAGCGATTCAAAATAATAATGGTTTGATTATTAGCGAAAGTATTTTTCGCAACAACAACTCCTCTGATGGGGGAGCAATCGATAATTGGGGACATGTCAGTATAGTTAACTCTGGATTTTTGGCAAATAAGAGTGAGTTTGGCGGAGCTATTTGGAATCGCCACTCCTGGAATGGTAAAAAAGGTGAAATTCTGGTTGATAGTAGTTATTTTTATCTAAATTCTGCCCAGAAGTCAGGTGGTGCTATTTTTAATCTTTCTGATATCTCACTATTAAATACCAGTTTGGCTCATAATAGTGCTGGGAATTCAGGTGGCGGAATTCTAAGCGATGATAATGCTAATGTCGAAATTTCTTATGTTACTATAGCAAACAATGAAGCAAAAGATGGTAATGGTATTTTTGTGGACTCCAATATTTTTGTTAATCCTAATGAAGCTTCACCCGTAGGACCTGCTGTCCATATATCTAACAGTATTATTTTTGATGATTGTAGTGTTACTAATGATTTTTCATACTATAATAGCGTTAATAATCTGGGTACAGGTTTTTGTGCAGAAGTGGAATTGACCGGTCTTGATTCCGTCTTTCAGGATAATGGAGGAGATACTTTGACTTATGCACTATTGGCTGACAGTAATGCCATAGATGCGGCAGATGAAAGTATAAGTGCTTGTCCTGCGTTTGACCAGCGTGGTGAGGCTAGAGATGATGGACAGTGTGATATAGGAGCGTATGAGTACAAGGCTAAGGGAAAAAGTAATTCAGACTACAGCTTGGGGAATATGTCTATCCAATGGCAGTAATAATAAATATATTTGACTTTTTTTACTGCTGACAACCATATACTGCTTCATAGACATACAATAATAAAACCTAAAAACTTCCCTTCTGGGGAAGTTTTTTTGAGGTTTGTGTATTTGTTCTATTTCTTTTTCTATGGTTAGGCAACATAATACTTCAGATAATTTATTCTTATTTGACCTTGTCTTGTCTTTTGTAGACTATTTTGGTAAAATTATTGTGTTATTTTAGTAATATTTATCTTCATAATATGTCTGATAAATCTGTCTTTACTGAGATTTTACTACCCAGAGATGCTAGTCCGGAAGAAGAGACTGCATTTTTGGTAGAGTTTAAAAAGGAAATAGGTTTTTTGAATCAACTGGTTCGGGAAAGTATAAAATTTGTTGCGGTGCATTTACCTAAACAGCACTTTGGAGATAAAGTGGAATTCGTAGTACCTGAAGGAAAACCAGAAGATAAAGGTTATTTGAAATTTACAGACTTGACAGAAGAAGAGCGGAAAGAGAGAGAAGATATGGCAATTCCAATGGCAGAAGCCATAGCTTTTTTATACAAAAGATCTAAAGTTTATCAAAAAAAAGAAAGCTTAACAAGACAAGATGTCGATAATTTTATCCATGATATCTGTCATGTCTATCTAGAAAAATTGAGTGCATTAAATAAAGACAATTTAGACCTTTTTAAGGGATTTATAGAGTATCTTTTAGGAACAGCAAGAGAGCGTGTTTTAAAAAAAATGGAAGGAGAGAGTTTAACAAGAGAAGAATTGGACAGAATGTATGCTGAAATAAAGTCAGATTTAAGATTGTTTGAACCTGGTGAGGGGCAAGAAGAGGAGGTAAGTAGTGAACCTTCTGAACCAGCTAAAGTGGCGGATGCTGGAGAAGGGGAAACAACCATAGTAGAACTTGAAGAGATTTTTAGAAAAATAAGGCCAGAATTAACAAACTTGGTGGACCCCAAAGGTGAAGAAGGGGATTCATTGACTAAACCTAGAGAAATGGAGGGTTCTGAAAATCCTGAAGTAATCTGCTTACCTGATAATAGTAGGAAATAATTGATAGTTTTTATGACCAAACAAGAACTAAACATCAACGATGAGCGTGAAATTCGTCTTAAAAAAATAAAAGATATTGAAGAGACCGGCATTGAAGTCTTTCCAGCTAGATCTGTCAAAAATCACAGCATTACTCAAGCCCTAGATGCAGGAGAGGGGGAGAGCGTGGAGATTGCTGGTCGGATCATGATGAAACGTGAGATGGGTAAGCTCACTTTTTGTCATCTCCAAGATCAGTCTGGTCGGATGCAGATTGCTTTCAAGCAGGATGAGTTAGGGAAAGATACTTACAAACTTTTTGTCAAAAAAATCGACATTGGAGATATCATTTCAGTAGAAGGAGAAAGATTTGTGACTCACAAGGGTGAGCAATCTGTGATGGTCAAAAAATGGACTATTCTTACCAAAGCAGTATTGCCTTTGCCAGATAAGTTTCATGGGTTGAAAGATGAGGACCTGCGTTTTCGCAAAAGATACCTAGATATGCTGACCAATCCTGAACTAAGAGAGTTGTTTGTAAAAAAAGCTAAATTTTGGGATGTTACCAGAATGTTCATGAAAGAAAAAGGTTTTTTTGAAGTAGAAACTCCACACCTCGAAACAACCACCGGAGGAGCAGAGGCTACTCCATTCAGCACTCACCACAATGATTTTGATTTGGATGTCTATCTCCGTATTTCTGTCGGAGAACTGTGGCAGAAGAGATTAATGGCAGCCGGATTTGAAAAGACTTTTGAAATTGGTCGAATATTTCGCAACGAAGGATCGAGCGCAGATCATCTCCAAGAGTTTACTAACATGGAATTTTATTGGGCTTATGCAAATTATAATGATGGCATGAAGCTCACCCAAGAATTGTATCAACGCATTGCTACAGAAGTTTTTGGAACCACAAAATTTTCAACACGTGGCTATGACTATGACTTGGCTGGTGATTGGGAAAGGATTGATTATGTGGAGGAAGTAAAAAAACAAACAGGAATTGATGTCCTGAAAGCCACAGAAAAAGAGATGAAGGATAAGCTAGAAGAATTGAAAGTAAAATATGATGGAGAAAACAAAGAGAGGTTGACTGACACTCTTTGGAAATATTGCCGCCGCAATATTGCTGGTCCTGCTTTTTTGGTAAATCATCCTAAACTTGTTTCACCTCTTGCCAAAGCTCACTCAGAAAATCCATCCCTTACCGAACGTTTCCAAATTATTATTGCTGGAAGTGAGGTTGGGAATGGTTATTCAGAGCTCAATGATCCAATAGAGCAGAGAAAGAGATTTGAGCAACAGCAAGCTCTTATTGACAGTGGCGACAGCGAGGCAATGATGCCTGACATGGAGTTTGTAGAGATGCTTGAACATGGCATGCCACCGACATGCGGATTTGGATTTGGTGAGCGCCTATTTGCTTTCATGGTAGATAAGCCGATCCGGGAGTGCACACTATTTCCGCTTATGAAGCCAGAGATTGAATAGACTTTTATGAAAACAGTCCTCATTACTGGCACCTTCGATATTCTCCATCTTGGTCATATATACTTTTTCAAACAAGCTAGAGAATATGGTGATAATCTTCACGTCATAATAGCAAGAGATAGTAATGTTGAGAAAATAAAAGGTCACAAACCCGTAAACACAGAGGATGAAAGATTAGATCTATTATCTTATGTCAAATTAGTTGATAAAGTTATCCTCGGTGATGAAGACAATCCTTACAAATATATTGAAGAATTACAGCCAGACGTGATAGCACTCGGCTATGATCAAAATGTCTTTGTAGATAAGTTAGAAAATTTTTTAAAAGAGAAAAATATTGATGCTGAGATTGTCAGATTGAAACCACATCGAGAAGATAGGTTAAAGAGCGGGAGGATTAAGGATTATATTGAAAGTAATATCTAACACAGATTACAGGGATTTTATTGGATTACACAGAAAAAAAACAATATGCTAAAGGAGGTAGATTTAACAAGAGAAATAATTGGGATAGCAATGAAAGTACACGGAGAACTTGGTCCTGGATTTAAAGAAGTGATCTATCATCAAGCCATGTTGTCCGATTTGATTGAGAATGATTTTGATGTAGAAACAGAAGTGGAATTTGATGTAATTTACAAAAATAAAATAATTGGTATATTTAGAATTGATCTATTGGTAAATAAAAAAGTATTAATAGAGCTAAAGGCAATAAGCGGTGAGATACCTAAAATATTTAAATCACAAGTTGTCTCTTATTTGAAAGCAAGTAATTTGGAAGTTGGTCTACTGCTTAATTTTGGAAACCCAAGTCTTGAAATAAAACGATTTGGAAACTACAAAGACTATAAAAGATCAGTGTAATCCAATAAAATCCTTGTAATCTGTGTATGAATAGACTCCTCATTGCCACAACCAACCAAGGAAAGCTAAAAGAGATCAAACATTTTTTAGCAGATTTACCATTTGAAATTATTGGACTGTCTGATCTTGATAAAGAATATGACGAACCAGAAGAAACAGAAGAGACCTTGATGGGAAATTCTGTGCTGAAAGCAAAGTACTATGGAGAAAAGACAGGCCTAATTTCACTAGCTGATGATACTGGATTATTTTGTCACGGTCTTGATAACTGGCCTGGAGTTCGTGCCGCAAGGGTAGCGAAGACAGATGACGAACGCTGCCTAGCTCTCTTAGAAAAAATGAATGGAATAAAAGACAGATCAGCATCATTCAGGTCTGGAATTTCGATTTATGACCCAAACACCAAATCAACATTTTTTACATTGGGAGAATTGCATGGTGAAATTCTGACTGAAATGCCTGGTGAGAGAAAAAATGGATTTTGTTATGATCCACTTTTTTTCCTAAAAGAATTTGGCAAAACAACAGACGAGTTGGAAACTGTCGAAAAAAATGCAATTAGCCATCGCGGCAAAGCATTGGTAAAAACAAAATACTTTCTCCAAAATCAGTACAGTGCTAAGCACATTGTCGTTCCAATTGCTCTCATTATCCAAGATGGAAAAATTCTGATGCACAAACGCAACGATCCTCATCGACCAGACTACCACGGCAAGTGGGAATTTCCCGGTGGGACGATGGAATTTGGAGAATCATTTGAAGAAAATATAATTCGTGAAACCAGAGAAGAAGCTGGATATGATGTGGAAGTAATAAAAAAGTTAGATCACACAGCTGTCGAAAATCAAGAATTGCCAACTTTTCAATATCAAGTCTATCTAGTACCATTTCTTTGTAAGATTATTGGTGGAGAAGGGGAGTATAGTGACGCTGAAGTGATGGAGCAGAGATGGTTTGAGCTTGATGATGTGGTCAATCATGATTTGATTGGGGAGAATCGGAGGATGTTTGAGAAACTCTTATCAGAGCTAAAGGAGAGTATTTAAAAAACACACAAATTAGGAAATGGCACACAGATGACACAGATCTAATGGATTTACACGGATAAAATCTATCAAAATCCATTTAATCCGTGTGCCGAAGGCCTGTGTTCTATTTCCTAATTTAGAAATCTAATAATTTTATTATGCTAGACATAAATCTAATCCGCAACAACACAGAAGAAATAAAGCAAAACCTCCTCAAACGCATGGATCCTCAAGATCTAAATCTTGATGCTATCTTGAAGCTCGATGAAAAACGAAGAGAAATTTTGAAACAGGTGGAAGAATTGAAAGCTGAGCGCAATAAACATTCTAAAACAAAACCAACTCCAGAGCTAATTACGGAAATGAAAAAGATAGGAGAAAATATTAAAAAATTAGAAGTTAAATTGACAAAGATTGGCGGAGAATTAAATGAAAAAATGGCCGACTTACCAAATATTGTCGCTGATGATGTCGTGGCCGGCGGTAAAGAAAATAATAAAGTCTTGAAAACTTTTGGTGAGCAGCCAAAGTTTGATTTCGAGCTGAAAGACCATGTCGAGTTGGCCACATCACTTGGCCTGATTGATTATGAAAGGGGGGTGAAGATGTCTGGCTCTGGTTATTGGGCCTATACTGGAGATGGGGCACTACTCGAGTGGGCTCTCCTTAATTACTTCATAGAATTCCATCGCAAAAATAATTACAAATTTGTCATCCCACCATACCTATTGACTGAACAATCTGCCTACACTTCCGGACATCTACCAAAATTTCGAGACGATCTCTTCTGGACCCAAGACAATACTTGCCTCAATGCCACATCAGAAATGATGATGGGAAACTACCATCGAGATGAGATACTTGAGACAGAAAAATTACCAATGAAATATTTTTCTTACTCAGCATGTTTCAGGCGTGAAGCTGGTAGCTACCGCAAAGAAGAAAGAGGAATGATCCGCGGGCATCAGTTCAACAAAGTAGAAATGTTTCAATTTACCAGACCAGAAGACTCTTGGACTGCTTTTGATGAGCTTCTCAAAAATGCAGAAGCACTGGTGGAAGGCTTAGGACTTCACTACCAGACAAGTCAGCTCGCAGCAGGGGACAGCTCAGCCGCTATGGCTAAAACTTGTGATATCGAAGTTTGGATCCCCAGCATGGAAGTCTACAAAGAAGTCAGCAGCGCTTCTAATGCGCTTGATTACCAAGCCAGGCGAGGCAATGTCCGCTTCAAAAATCCAGAAACAAATAAAAATGAATTTGTCCACACTCTCAATGCCTCAGGATTAGCCACTAGCAGACTTATTCCAGCTATCTTAGAGCAGTTTCAGCAGGAAGATGGTGGTGTTAGAGTACCGGAGGTTTTGCAGGAATTTGTTGGAAAGGAAGTTCTTAGTCCATAGTTCAAGGTTCATAAATTTTTAAAAAAATAGTTTAATCCCTACCTCGTTCCTCGGTACGGGACGAGGGGTTGGTTTAATTCCCCGAGGCTCGCCTCGAAAAAAAGGTTCCAGGGCTTGCCCTGGGGTTCATAACTTTGATTACATGGTAGATATACTTGGGTACTTGGCTGGGATATTAGTAGTAATATCTCTTTTGCCACAGACAATAAAGAGTTGGAAAACAAAATCTACAAGCGACCTCTCACTTTGGAGATATATAATATATTGTATAGGATTAATATTGTGGATTATGTACGCAGTTATAATTAAAAATGGTCCAGTGGCTTTAATGAATTCAGCAGGACTGTTTCTAGCATTTTCTATTTTATACCTAAAGATAAAGTATAAATAAAAAATCCCATGGACCAAGAACCAAGAACCAAGAACCTAATAATCATACCCGGCTGGAACGGCACCAAACAAACCTGGCAAAAATTTGTAGAACTGGCAAGTGATAATTTTGATGTCCAAGTCATCGAACTTCCTTGTTTTGGTAATGAACCTTGCCCTGATGCAGTCTGGGGAGTAGAAGAATATGCTGACTTCGTCAAATCTAAAATCATAAATCATAAATCTAAAATCATCTTATTGGGTCATAGTTTTGGTGGGGCAGTCGCTACCCACCTAGTAGCCAATAACCCAAGTATCTGTAACAAATTAATCCTCAGTGGAGCTCCGATATTTAGAAGAAAAAAAACTATCAAAAAAGTAATATTTGGAATTATTGCCAAAGTCGGGAAATTCATCTTCTCTCTACCAGGATTGAAAAAATTTGACAGAATAATGAAAAAAATATTATACAAAACAGCGCATTCGGACTATAATGGTACTAGTGGCATAAAACGAGAAATTTTCAAAAAAATAACAAGGCAAGATCAAAGTCATTTGCTATCGAAAATAAAAACCAAAACTTTGGTTATCCATGGGACAAAGGACACATATGTACCTCTGATCGACGGCAAAAAAGTTGCAAGCATTATAGAAAACGCAGAGATGGAAATTGTAGAAAATGGCAAACACGGTCTCCATCTACAACAACCAAGCAACCTACTGAGTATCATAAATAATTTTGTACAAAATTAAGCAATAGCATATGCTTGATTTCTCCTCAATCCAAATTACAATAGCAATTCTCTGGCTTTTTGTCAGCTTGATTGACTATTTTGATTATGCATATCTGTGGCAATTGAAATGGTACAGATTCGATCGCATCAAAGAGTTGTACCAAGCCCAAGGATTGAAGGCATTCTCTCGATATAATATCCTTTGGAGAGGTATTGGGTTTTTACTTCTAATATTCTGGCCAGTAAATCAGTATTACATAGTAGAATATATTATTTTTTTGATACTTGTCCTCGACATTGTCTATGCCATTTATAAATATTTCGAAAAAATATTACGAAGACCAATTTTTTCCATAAAGGCCACACTCCTAATCCTAACTTCTACAATATTTGAAGCTGGTGCACTTCTATACATGAGAGATTATCTCTTACTTTTATTTTTGATGCTATTTAGATTTTTTATTATCTCCATTTTTGTCCTACTTGCCAATTTACTTACAGACAAGATTAGAAATCTGAAAATGCACAAAGCAGAGAAAAAATTAAAGAGTTATAAAAATTTGAAAATAATAGGAATTACAGGTAGCTACGGAAAAACCTCTGTTAAGGAATTTCTATACCACATTCTCTCAAAAAAATTTAAAGTAATAAAAACTCCAAAAAATATTAATACAGAAATAGGTATTGCAAATTTTATCCTAAAAAATAATTTTGATGACTATGAAGTATTCGTGGTAGAGATGGGAGCCTACAGGATAGGGGAGATAGAAAAAATGTGTGAAATGGTTCATCCTCAGATAGGCGTACTGACAGCAATTGCCAACCAGCATGTCTCTTTGTTTGGGTCAATACGGAATACTCAAAAAGCCAAGTATGAACTGATTCGCTCTATTCCAAAAGACGGTCTAGTGGTAACCAATGCAGACAATGACTACTGCACAGAATTTCTAAATGAACTAGACTGTCAAAATATTCAAACGTATGGAGTAGAATCAGAAAAAAATCCAGACTGCTATGCAACCGAAATAAAATCAAAGCTAGATGGATTCTTTTGTAAGGGATACCTACATGGAGAATATGGAGAAGTACATGCTCCTATAATTGGGGCGCACCATGCCTACAACATAGGGGCAGCCACTCTTGTAGCAAACTATTTGGGAATGTCTGGTGAAGAAATTGCAAAACACTGTCTCACCATACCGACAGATATTCACGGCTCTATCAAGCTATATAAGTATGGAAAAGCCAGTATAATCGATGATAGTTACAACTCAAATCCTAGAGGATTTTGTGCAGCTCTGGATGTCCTGAATCTCTACCCTCAAGAAAAACGTAGGATTGTGATCACCAGAGGAATGCTAGAGCTAGGCGAAAGAAGTGACGCAGAGCACGAAAAAATAGCAGGCGAAATATCATTTATAGCTGACGAGCTAGTGGTGATAACAAAAGACTTCATAGAACCACTAAAAAATGGAGTGGTGGAGAAGTACAATCTGGATATTTTGGTAAAAGACCAACCAAACACACTACTAACTTATCTAAAATCCCTAAAGGATGAAAATGTGGTAATTTTATTAGAAAATAGAATGCCCAGTCTGATAACAGAAGAGCTCCAAAAAAATAAAAAATAATGAAGTTATTTAAATCTACAATATTTACTGGATTTGCCCCCAACTTACGAATACAAGATTTTTTGCTGGCTTGTAGTTTTTTGTTTTTTCCTTGGCGTTGGCCATTTTTACGAGTCGGTAAATATACAAAAGAGGTAGAAGAGTGGCTACAAGAATTCCTCTCTGCAGACCATGCCTTTTCGGTTGATAGTGGACGCAGCGCTCTACTTCTCTCCCTCAAATCTATCGGTGTCAAGGAGGGGGATGAAGTAATTTTACCAGGGTACACTTGTGTAGTAGTGACCAATGCGATTCGTTATCTTGGAGCTGTGCCTGTATATGTGGATGTAGGAGATGATCTCAATGTTATTGTCAGTGAAATAGAACAAAAAATTACTACAAAAACAAAAGCTTTGGTTGTTCAACACACATTTGGCGTGGCTGCTGATCTGGATGCTATTGTCGAGATAGCTGGAGAAAAAAATATCAAAATAATAGAAGATTGTGCTCACTCACTCGGTGGTGAGTATCATGAAAGAAAATTAGGAACTTTTGGTGATATTGGATTTTTTAGTTTTGGGAGCAACAAAATAATATCCTCTGTCCGCGGTGGAGCAGTAGTCACAAATAGTGACAAAATCGCCAAAAATTTGGAAGAGCAAATAGCAAAATTAAAAAAACAAAAACTCTCAGAACTGCTGAGACATCTATTGCATTTCCCACTATTTTTTATAAGTAAACCAATGTATAATTTTGGTGGAAAAATAATCCTCGGCTGTGCCAAAAAAATAAAATTACTTCCAAATATTATTTCTAAAAAAGAAAAGAGGGGAGTGATAGATAATTTCTATCCATCACTTTTTTCAAACTCTTTGGCAAGAATCACACTTAGTCAACTACAAAATCTAGCAAAAAATATCAAACACAGAGAGAGAATTGCCAAGCATTATAGAGAAGAATTAAAATCAAAAATTGAATACCAGGAAGGTGAAGAGGGGAGAGTCTGGCTTTATTACACCATTTTTACAAAAGACCATGATGCTCTGGCGAGCGCTCTAAAAAAACAAGGAGTGATTGCTGGTACAGACTGGAGTGGATCTGTGATCGTACCAAAAGATATTGATCTTACAAAAACTAATTACCAACCAGGCACTTGTCCTAATGCCGAAAAAATTTCTTTTCAAGTACTAAATTTACCTACAAATTTGAACATTGACATAAGGAAGGCTGATAAAATTGTAAAGATTGTAAATGAAAATTTTTGAACATATGAACAAAATAGAAATAATCACAGATGAAAAAAAATGGAAAAATTTTGTCCTAAATCAAGACCACAATCTTTTCATTCAATCACCAGAGTATGGAGAATTCAACAAAAGCATGGGTGATGACTATTTCATACTGGGAATGTACAAAAATGAAAAACTAATCGGAGGCTCTTTGGTGATTTGTGTCCATGCTAGAAGGGGGAATTTTCTCTATCTTCCATACGGCCCTATATTCAACAACGATGTGGAAAAATCTGAAAAGAAAGAGCTTTTTAAGATGTTTACAAATTATTTGCGTGAATATGCCAAGAAGAATAAATTTTTATTTTTGAGAGTTAGTCCTTTCATAAAAAAAAGCGAGGAAACAAAAGAAATTTTCAAACATTCTGGCTTTAGAGATGCTCCGATGCATATTTTGGCAGAACATACCTGGATATTGAATCTTGAAAAATCAGAGGAAGAAATCATGAGAGAAATGAAAAAAAATCACCGCAACCTGATAAGAAGATGCATAAAAGAAGGTGTAAGAGTGGAAATTGACACAAAGCCCGAGTCTCTAAAAAAATTCAATAACATGCACGATGAGACTGCAAAACGTCATAAATTTACTCGTTTTTCTAAAGAATATATTGAAAAAGAATTTAAAGCTCTTAACAAGAGCAAAGAAGTTTTGATCTTAACCTCATACTTATCAAACGGAGATTTAGACGCCAGTGCTATTATTGTCTATTTTGGTAATACAGCGGTATACAGACATGGAGCATCTTACGGAAAAAATAAGAAGATACCAACCTCTTATCTATTGCAATGGGAAGCAATCAAGGAGGCCAAGAGAAGGGGAGTGAGGTGGTATAATTTTTGGGGCATAGCTCCAGATGGCGCTCCAAAAAGTCATCCGTTTAAAGGCATAACTCATTTTAAAAAAGGTTTTGGAGGATTTGGAACTCACATGATGCACTGTCAAGATTTGCCCTTATCATGGAAGTACTGGTTCAACTGGATGATAGAGACTTTCAGGAAAAAAAGGAGAGGGTTCTAATATTCATTTGCAAGTAAGATCAAAATGAGAAAAAAAATAATGAATCGTCACAAAATAAAGAGGAGAATGAAGAGGAGAATGAAAAAAACTTCTCCATATTTATTATTTCGAAACAACAATGAAACATTGGCAAAAAACAGATTCAAAAATCCATACAAAAAAAAGCAAGAATATCTCCGTAAAAGCACAAAAATAAAATTATATATAATTGCATTTTGTCTATTTTCAATAGCAGGTATTTTTTTGTACAATCCATTCTTTTCAATTTCAAACATAGATATACACGGAAACCAGCGCATATCTTCTGATGAAATTACTCAAGCAGTTCTCGCAGTAGGATCTGGAAAAAAATTTTTAGTATTACCTGGAAATAGCTATCTAATGTTTGACGAAAAAGAAGTTCAGGCAGTACTGGAATCTCGTTTTCCTTTTCACTCAGTCATTGTAAGTAAAATATTTCCAAATAAAATGTCAGTGATTGTGGAAGAAAAAATATCTACACTTATCTATGACAACGGAAAAATGTACAGCTACCTTGGGGTAGACGGAAAAATTGTAGAAAACATCAGGCAAGTAGGGGAGGACGAGTGGATTATCAAAACAAAAATTGTCACTTCGACCAATGAGCTAGGAGAAATAATTTCAGAAGAAAAAGAAATAGATAGGATTCACACACCCTCTGTAAAAAATATTATCCTTGAGATGGGTGATTATCCAATTGTATATGACCTCAGAGAAAAGCAGGGGAGTGTAAACGATGTGGTTCTTGGGGCTGGAATTGCTGAGGGTATAATAAAATGGTTCAATATTTTGGACAAAAGGACAGACATACCATTTGGGTATATCACAGTTGAAAATGAGCTTGGTGACGGACTGATAAAAACCAGAGAAGGTTGGATTTTGAAAGTAAAATTGGATATGAATATCGAAGCTCAATTTGAAGAATTACAGCTGGCTTTGAAACAAAAAATAAATAGAGGTTCTTTAAACTATATAGATCTCAGATTTATGGGTAAAGTATATTGGCAGTAGAGTGGAGGAAGGAGATAACAAAAGAACCTTACTTAATATAGTATAAAGCGTCGCACAATGTATCTTATACGACATATTATACTTAGTGTGTTTATCTTAAGCACTTTCCACCTTTCAAATACTTTTTATTATTAAGCCTATTCCTACAGTTAGAAAGTTTTTTAATTCTTTCACTCGTTTAGTGTGTGTTTAGTCACATTAACTGGTACCTGCTGCTGAAGACCACATCTTCTTTATACTTAGCTTCGCCCCCCTATTCTTTCATTTTACGACACTACAGAATAACGTTTCAAAATTAGGAGGTATAGAGTATCGTCTTTTTGACTCTCTCATCCTGAGCGCAGCGAAGGATCTTTAGTAAGGAAAATATTCTCCAAAGGAAAATATTCTCCATAAGAAATATCCTTCGCTGCGCTCAGGATGACATTATTAAAATATAAATAAAAAATCCAGAATTTTAAAAAATCACTGGACAATTTTTTGTCTAACCTATTTATCTATATCAAATTGAAAGACTTCTCCCCTTCCCCATTCACTCTCCCCTGCTAAATATATTGTGCGACACATCACAACTAAATTCCTTCAGCACGAAAAATAGTTTTGACTGTTCTCCAAATTATTAAAGTATCTCTTTTGATGATTTGCCAAGAAGAGCTATTTTTCAAAAAATTTATATATTCTTCATCAATTTCTCTTTGACCTTTGCTTATGCCTTTCATGCTCTGAAAAGGTCCTGTAAGACCACATTTCATAACTTCCCTTGTCATGTCCCCCTCCTCTCTGGCTTTTTTAGAATTTTCAATGTTTGTTGGTCTTGGACCTATCAATGTCATGTCTCCACGCAACACATTCCACAGCTGTGGAAATTCATCCATATATATCTGTCTCAAGACCCTCCCATAAAAAGTCAAATTGTTTTTATCCCCTTCCAAAACTTTCGTATGGACTACCTTTCCCTTTCTGGAAGCTTTTTCAATAGATGTTAATTTAAATATCCTAAATTTATATAATTCAAATATTTTTCCCTGCGAAATTCTTTTTTCATGGTAAAAGATGGGTCCTCGAGAACTTGGAAAAAATAAAAACTCTGTAAACATGCACAGCGCCAATACTCCGAGTGGAATTATTGCTAAGACCAACAATAAAAAAGTTACCAGTACATCTGCAATTCTCTTTATCTTTGGAAGTTTAACTATTTTTTTATTTGTAGACATTTATTTCCTTTTCATAGTATTCTATCTCCAGCTCCTCAGTAATCCTTCACTAGATAGCTCAGTGGATCGACAGGAATACCATTCTTACGTACTTCGAAGTGCAGGTGTGGCCCTGTAACAAATGGGCCTGCACCGACAGTACCTGGAGTACCACCAGAATATCCTATCACATCTCCCCTAGTGACAAATTGATCCGTAGCCACATTGATCTTACTCATATGCCCATAGACTGTTGATAATCCTCCAGAGTGAACCAGCATGATATAAGAATAGCACGTCCATACCGCACAATGCTTTGCTCTAGCGACATAGCCAGAAGCTGCCGCCTTGATGGGTGTCCCCTGCCCTGCTCGAATGTCAATGGCATTGTGTTCAAAAATGTGGCGATACGGATAATCTGGATCATGGAAATAGGCTGTCACATAGCGACTTTGAGTGGGCCAAGATAGCTTCCCGTCAAAATTTACCTCACCACCATTTAGTTTATCCTGGACTTCTAATTTTTTACGAACTTCTTGCTCTATGCTGGTAATTTCTCCTTCAATTTGCTGGTATTGTTTTTTCAACCCACTAAGAAGGGTCTGGAACTGTAGTTCTGACGATTGAGTTTGGGCAAGTAGAGTACCTTTGACATTCAGCTGATCATCAAAATCTTTTTTCTTTTCATCTAGCTCTTCCTTTAACTCTGTATAAGCTATCTTTCTCTCTTCTTTCTGTGTTTTTTTTGTATCCAATTCTTCTTTTGCAAGTCTAAGTGATCTAGTACTTTTTCCAAGGTCTTTTTCAATTGTTTCTATGTACTGCAGTTGGTTATAAAAATCAGAAAAATTTTCATGAGTTGCTAGTATTTCTAAGAATTTTTTACTTCCTTCTTGATGAATCAAGCGAATAAAATCAGAAATAATTTCTTTTCTTTTACTAATCACAGTTTCTTTGGTGTCAATAGATAATACTAAAGCTTCGAGTTCTAGTTCTAGTGTTTCTATTTTCTCTTCTGTATATTCTATATCCAATTCTACTTGAGCAATGCGATTGTCAATGATGCCTATTTGATTTGATAAGGATACTCCTTCTAGTCTTTTTTGTTGAATTTTTTTCTTGTAGGCGTCAATGCTTTTTTCCAAATTTTGTACTTTTTTCTTCTTTTCAGCTATTTTTTGATTCAACGTTTCTATTTCAGTTTTATTCCCTCCGGCATTTTCTGATAAGACAAAATTGGGCTGAATTACTAGTCCAAAAATAAGTAAAATTGTCCCCAAAAACAAAAACTTCTTCATAGGAAGTATTATATCACAAGGTTTGACCGGATTTCAATCTTGGTGCCTGTTACTTATTCTTATTTTACCTCTCAAGTAAAGATCTTAAAAATAAACCCTATTCTATATTATCCCCAAGGTCATTTACCAATCTATTCCAAGTTGTCAAAACCACATCGACATCTTTCCAGTCATGTTGACCAGAGAAAGAGATGCTAAGTAACACTTCAAATATTTTTTCTCTCCTGCCAGCTTCTACCTCATTTACGATAGCAGAAAGACATTCTCTCAATATCTCTATTTGCTCTTCTGTAAAACCTGCCAGCACTTATTGAGAAGCGGCCATGGTTGCTGCTTCTAGAAGCCTACGTTGTCTTTCATTTTCGCTCATATTTTTTATAGTTATGTAAGGTAAATTCCTCAATCATATTAACTTGAATGCATTATTCAATCTATGTAGAGTTTTCTCCTTCCCCAAAACCCACATAATCTCAAAAGGTCCCGGGCTATTCTTCAGACCGGACAAAGCAACACGAGTTGGCCACAAGACATCACCATTCCCCCAGCCATTTTCTTTAATCCAAGCCAGAGTTTTTTCCTCCAGATTTTCCTTATTCCACTCCCCTTCTCCAATATTATTTAAAAATTCTGAAATAGCTTGCAACTTCTCTTTAGTATCCTCACAAGTAGATTTTCTCCAGACCAGGAGCTCTACATCATACTGCAAATTCTCAGCAAAAATAAAACTCACATTATCTACCAGTTCGAGCAAAGTGCTAGCTCTTCCCTGCTCCAACGCAACAATCTGTTCCATGTCCCATGCCTGCCCGCCGGATTGGAGGGTTCCATGTTCGATATCAATCCCTTGATTTACAAAAAAAGATTCACAACGTTTAGCTAGTTCCTCAGAGTCTAAATTAGCGATATACTGCTTGTTGTACCAATCCAGTTTTTCTCTATTGAAAAATGCTGCCGCCTTCCCCACTTTGCCAAAATCAAATTCTTCTTCCAATTCTGCTAGGCTAAAAATTTCTCGATCATCTCCAGGATTCCAACCCAAAAATGCAATGAAGTTGATCATCGCTTCTGGCAAATAACCTTTTTCTTTGAAATCTTCTACTGAGACATCTCCGTGACGCTTGCTCAGCTTTTGTTTTTTCTCATTGACCATCAACGGTAGATGAGCAAACTGAGGCAGCTCCCAACCAAACATATTGTAGAGTTGGATATGTTTGGGGGTAGACGGTAACCACTCCTCTCCTCTGATAACATGAGTCAATTCCATTAGATGATCGTCAACTACGACAGCGAGATGATAAGTTGGAAAGCCATCAGCCTTTCGGATGACTTGATCATCGACCAATTTATTTTGAAATTCCACCTTGCCGCGCACTAAATCATCTACTACTGTAGTCCCTTCTTTTGGCATTTTCATTCGAACTACATATTCTTCACCAGCCTCTATTCTTTTCTTAGATTCTGAATTATTCAATTCTCTACAATGTCCATCGTATCCTGTAGGGAGTTTATTTTTTTCTTGATATTCGCGTAATTCTACGAGCCTATCTTTGGTACAAAAGCAGTAATACGCGTGATTTTTTTCAATAAGTTCGTTGACATGTGAGTGATAAATTTCTAATCGTTCAGATTGGACGTAGGGACCTTTGCCACCTTTTTGGAGTACTTTTCCGTCTTGTATATCAACACCTTCATCAATTTTTATACCTCCCCAGTTAAGAGCAGAGATGATATTTTCAATTCCTCCCTCTACAAGTCTATTCTGGTCTGTGTCTTCGATACGTAGCACAAAATTACCACCTTCTTTTTTTGCCAACAAATAGGCATAGAGGGCAGTACGTAATCCTCCAACATGGAGGAATCCTGTTGGTGATGGTGCGAAGCGGGTTTTAATCATAAAACACAGATTACAAGGATTTTATTGGATTACACTGATCTTTTATAGTCTTTATAATTTCCAAATCGTTTTATTTCAAGACTTGGGTTTCCAAAATTTAACAGTAGTCCGACTTCCAGATTGCTTGCTTTTAAGTAAGAGACTACTTGTGATTTAAATATTTTAGGCATTTCACCACTTATTGCTTTCAACTCTATTAATACTTTCTTATTTACCAATAAATCAATTCTAAATAAACCTATTATTTTGTTTTTGTAAATTACATCAAATTCTACCTCTGTTTCTACATCTAAATCATCCTCAATCAAATCGGACAACATGGCTTGATGATAGATCACTTCTTTAAATCCAGGACCAAGTTCTCCGTGTATTTTCATTGCTATCCCAATTATTTCTCTTGTTAAATCTACCTCCTTTAGCACACAAAATTTATTTTCTGTGTAATCTTTTAAAAATCCTTTAATCTGTGTAAGACTACACCCACCGAAACAGCCAAATTGAGCGACTCAGCACTTCCTTTTCCTGGTATAGTGTAGCTTTTTTCAACTAATTTTTCAAGATTATCTGGAACCCCGTGAGATTCACTGCCAAATAGATAGATAGATTTGTTATCAGTAGGAATTTCAGATATGTTTTCTCCACCCAAATCAAGTGAGTACAATTTGTACTCATGTTTTTCTATCAAAAACTTTAGATCGCTCAATAGATTTGGTGAGCGAAAAATACTGGTATGAAAAATTGAGCCCATAGTGCTGCGTACCACCTTAGGATTATAGACATCTACACAGTCTTCAGAAAGCAAAATATTTTTTATCCCAAACCAATCTGCTGTTCTGATGATCGTCCCCAGGTTTCCTGGGTCTTTGATGCCAGCCAAACAGATCACCTTCTCCCCGACCACATCACTCAATTCTAATTCATTTTGAGAAACTACGGCCAGCACACCTGGAAAAGTATCAGTAGTCTTGATATCACCGACATCCTTGTGACCACAATACTCTACTGGAATATCCAGTTCTTCTGCTTTTTTTATTATTTCCTTCATTTCTGTCTTGTCCCGTATTTTCCCTTCTACAACAACAAGAGCGATATCAAAATCAGAGTCGAGTGCCTCTTTTACCCCTTTTACACCTTCAACAATAAATTCTTTGAATCCCTTACGAAATTTTTTTTGTTGGAGTTTGTTAATGTGTTTTTTGACTTTTTGTCTTATCATAATATTTTGTTTTTTTAAATTGATTCCATAAATATTCAATATTTTCCCAACTCTTTGGGTGTATGAACTTCTGATGTGCGTCTATAAAGTATTTTTTTAAGTTGGGGTACAATTTTTGAAAGTCGAGGCAATACCATTCAAAAAAAATCTCTTCGTTAATTTTATCAAATTTTAATAGCATTCCAATTTTTTCTAAGAGAGTTAAAATTGGAAATAGATGCATATTAATTTTATTTATATCTTCGTCAGTAAACAGAACATTGTCTCGATTTTCTCGTATTCTTGCCTCTACTAGAGTTTTAAATTCTGTTGAAATAAAGATAAAAGATTTAGAAAACTCGATAGTACTCAATTTTTCTATAGACTCGAGAGACTTTTCTGTCTTTAATTTATCTTTTGTAAACCAAAAACTTTCTTTTGCCCAATATGCAGTTATAACTATTGCCATTGCTGAAACAAAAGTAGAAAAGGCTGTAATGTTGTTTGAATTGATATCTATTACAAATTTAGTAAAAAATATACCACCAATAAAGGCAATGAATAGTAAAGAGCCTAAGCCTAAGCCTAGTAAAAAAATATTATTTCTTTCTAATTGCATAATATATAAATACAAAAGTCGCCTTCCAAATCCTCTTAAATCTTCTTGGTTCCCTAATCAAACGATACAGCCATTCTAGACCAATTTTCCTCATCAGTCTAGGTGCTCGTTTGACCTTACCAGCAATAAAGTCAAATGCTCCTCCTACACCCATCGCCACTTTCACACCAGGTAATTCTGGCAAATATTTATCAATCCACTTTTCTTGTTTGCCATGTCCGAAGGCGACGAAGAGTATATCCGGACTGCTCATAGTGATGTCTGCAATCAACTGATCATTCTCCTCTCTATCTAATTGTAACTTATAACTTATAACTTGTAACTTGTTTCCTGGGTGACTGCCTGCAATCTTTAAGTCTGGAAATTTCTGCCTAATCTCTGTCACCAATTTTTGCAAAGTCTCTTCACTTCCACTGCCAAGAAAGTAGACACCTCTCCCCTGCTCTTCTGCTAGCTTACAAATGTCTAGCATGAAGTCTGTGCCGGGAATGCGTTTTAATCTAAACCAAGACACCAATTGTAACCCAAAGCCATCACAAATATTCAAATCACCTTTATTCAGCACTTTTCTAAAATTTTCATCAAGGTTGGCATCAACAAGCATCTCTGGATTTGGGGTATAAATTTTGTGTTGTTCATTATCTTGCAAAAAATTAGCTACTTTATCTAGAGCTTCTTTTTTACTTAGATTGCTAATCTTTATACCCAAAATTTCAATGAAATTCATAGCATGTACCACAAAATGTTACATGCTCTATGTTCCATGATTCATGACAATTTGCTATAATCTTAGCAGATATTGACTAATTTTACTAGTGTGATATAGTATTATCACTCTAGTATTGAGAGTGATAATACTCCTTAATTTCAAACTGTAACCTAAATACCTAGAACCTAAACGACCTACACCTATGATCCCCCAAAATTTCACCCAAAAATCTCAAGAAGCTCTCCAGCAGGCTGCCCAGATTGCTCATAAAAATGGCCAGCCCCAGGTGGAGCCACCTCATTTATTCCTCTCCCTGCTCGAACAAGTAGATGGAGTAGTTTTGTCTGTTTTGAAAAAATTAAATACCAACATTGAAGAATTGAAGGAAGACACGCAAAAAATGATTGAAAAACTTCCTAAACAAGGCGGAGCTTTTGTGAGCGGAGGAATGGGTCAAATCATGATGGGTCAGGCCATGATGTACATTCTTCAAAATGCCCAAAATGAATCTAAAAAAATGGGTGATGAATATATCAGTGTAGAGCATTTGCTTCTGGCATTTCTAACTAATAAAAATCCTGTCAGCGATGCTCTCTCTCGTCAAGATGCCCAGTACAAAGAAGTCTTGAAAGTACTAGCAGATGTTCGCGGCACTCAGCGCGTTGACTCCCCTACTCCAGAAAGCAAATACCAAGCTCTAGAAAAATATGGTAAAAACTTTACTGAATTAGCCAGGAAAGAAAAACTTGATCCAGTGATTGGTCGTGATGATGAGATTCGTCGCGTGATGCAAGTCTTGACCAGAAGGACAAAAAATAATCCAGTACTCATCGGTGAGCCTGGAGTTGGTAAGACTGCCATTGCCGAAGGCTTGGCTCAGAGAATAGTGAATGGTGACGTGCCAGAAAGTTTGAAAGAAAAAGAACTAATTGGTCTTGACATCGGTGCCCTCATTGCTGGCACCAAATTTCGAGGAGAATTTGAACAGCGCTTCAAGGCAGTTCTGAAAGAAGTGACTGAGTCGAATGGGGAAATAATTCTTTTCATTGATGAACTGCATACTATCGTTGGTGCTGGTAGCTCAGACGGAGCAGTAGATGCTTCTAATATGCTCAAACCTGCTCTCGCCCGGGGAGAACTGCGTACCATCGGGGCCACAACTTTGAAAGAATACCAAAAATATATTGAAAAAGATGCTGCTTTCGAGAGACGTTTTCAGCCTGTCATGGTATTTGAGCCAGATGAGGAAGATGCTATCGCAGTTCTTCGTGGGATTAAAGAAAAATATGAAGTGCACCATGGTGTCCGTATTACCGACCCAGCAATTGTCTCTGCTGTAAAGCTCTCTAGTCGCTATATCACAGACAGATTTTTACCAGACAAGGCTATCGATCTTATTGACGAAGCAGCTTCTGCTCTCCGCCTTGAGATAGAGTCTATGCCTGACGATCTAGATAAAATGAAACGTAAAATGATGAAGCTCGAAATTGAATTGAGAGCATTGAAAAAAGAAAAAGATGCCAAATCAAAAGAAAGAAGTGGTAAATTAAAAAAAGAAATGGCCAATCTGAAAGAACAAATTGCTGAACTAGAGATGCACTGGAAAAATGAAAAGGAGGTTATTACCAAAATTCGTGATTATAAAAAAGAAATTGACAAGGCCAAACAAGAGGCAGAAATAGAAGAACGTAAAGGTGACTTACAAAAAGTTGCTGAAATTCGCTATGGAAAAATTCCTAATATTGAAGAAGCTATCAAGAAATTGGAGAGTAAGCTAGACAGTATCCAAGAAGGACGTGCTATTCTAAAAGAAGAAGTAACAGATCAAGACATAGCTGGAGTAGTAGCCCGCTGGACAGGTGTGCCTGTAAAGAAGATGCTCGAAGATGATATGAAAAAACTAGCCAGATTAGAAGATGAGCTGGAAAAAAGAGTGGTCGGACAAAAAGAAGCCATTGCTTCTGTTTCGAACGCCATCCGTCGCTCTAGTGCTGGCGTAGCAGAAGAAAAGCGCCCAATCGGATCTTTCATCTTCATGGGGCCGACCGGTGTTGGTAAAACAGAGTTGGCTAGAGCCTTGGCAGAATACATGTTCAATGATGAAGATGCACTGGTGCGAGTGGACATGAGTGAATATATGGAGCGTCATGCCACCAGCAAGCTGGTCGGCTCCCCTCCTGGATATGTGGGCTATGAAGAAGGTGGTCAACTGACAGAGATAATCAGAAGAAGGCCATATTCAGTAGTTCTGTTTGATGAAATTGAAAAAGCTCATCCGGACGTCTTCAACATCATGCTTCAAATCCTAGATGACGGCCATGTCACTGATGCTAAGGGTCGCAAAGTGAACTTCAAGAATACTGTCATCATCATGACTTCCAATATTGCCAGTGATGTCATCATGGCTATGGGTACTCGTGGTGAATTTGGCTTTGGTGAGAAGGATAATGGCAAGAGTGCTAAAAAGAATAAGGAAGAGAAGATGAAAGAAAAAATAATGGAAGGTCTAAAGGAACATTTCAAACCAGAGTTTCTAAATCGTATCGATGAAATAATCACTTTCCATCCACTCGATAAAAAAGAAATTCGTACTATCGTTGATCTCCAATTGCAGCGAGTGCATGATCGTCTAGCTGAGAAAAGAATTAATTTAGATATATCTAGCAAAGCCAAAGACTGGCTAGCTGACAAAGGCTATGATCCACAGCTTGGTGCCAGACCACTAAAACGTCTTATCCAGACAGAACTACTAGACAAACTTGCTCTTCAAATTTTGGAAGGAAAGATTAAGGATGGACAGAATGTGAAGGTGGGTGTGGAGAGAGGTAAGATAATATTGAAATAAGAATCATACCAATTGATTTGGGATAGCACGAATATGAAAACCCACTCTAAAGTTTAGAGTGGGTTTTGTTAGTTCTTGTAAAGTTTGGGGAGGGAGGGCTCACACTGTGGCGAGCCCACCCATCAAAAGTCCGACAGAGCACTCAACGCTCGGGAAGGAGTCAACCGAAGTTGATTCTATATACACCGAGGCTTGCCTCGGTGAGGAATTAAGCATAGAATGGAGTAT